>CAJGEC010000006.1 GCA_904502285.1 uncultured Alistipes sp.
TCTGTACCCCCTCAGGGGCTCGAACCCTGGACCCCAACATTAAGAGTGTCGTGCTCTACCAACTGAGCTAAAGAGGCATTTGCTATCTTTTCGATTGCGAGTGCAAAGATAAGACACTTTTTTTAATCTACCAAACTTTTTTGCAATATTTTTTACATTTTTTTTGCAATTAATTTTCCGCTAACCCGTTACGCATTGTAAATCAATCTGTTACGTAAAGGGTCGAAAAAGCACTTTTTTTCTCACCTATCGCTATTCCATTCGTTGCCGCCGTCGAGATAGAAGATCGGGGTGGCGGTTATGGCCTTTGCTGCGAGATAACTTTCGTAGAGGCAGATGCCATTGGCGCTATCGTCGGCCAAGAAGTAGGCAATAACCGAGGGGTGGCGTTTGGTGGTATGTATCATCTGCAGGGTGCGCTCGGTGTACTCCTCGCGCCAAGCGGGATTATTCGAGGGGTTGCCATTGCGTTTGCGCGAACTACCCATAGCCGAACTATTGATAGGGGCTGTGACAGCGGCATAGATGCCATTGGCATCGCAGAAGTCGAGCAGTTCGTCGCTGACATATCCTGCGGTGAAGCGCACGGCATAGATACCTCTATCGAGTATCTCTTCCATATCGGCAATTGTCGAGCGGGGCGAGAGGTCGTGCCACTCGATGCGTTCAGTGGCTCTATTTATGTTGTATGAGCCATTGTTGAACTCCACCTGACGCATACCGAGGTTGAAGTCGTAGAACTCGACGTCGCGCCCAGCAATGCGGTTTTTAAGACGTAGGCTTAGGCGAGTGGGGTGTTCGCGACTCCAGAGCATAGTGTCGGGGATTGGTGCGCCAAAGCGCATAGTATCCACGCCATACATACCCAAGGCTACGCTCAAGCGACCACCCGTAAGGCGGAGGGTGTCGTTGAGGTATATCTCGTAGAAGAGTTCCGAACTCTTTGCTCCGAGGGTCTCGTTCTGCATAATGACGTTAAAGTCGGCATTCACCACACCGCTCTGCTCGATGGTTGTGCGCCACGCCACATCGCGCACACGTACGCGCGGTTGCGATATAATGTAGGCCTTGGGGTGGGGTGTGCCACGATCGAAACTCTCAATGGGGCGGGTCTCATCGCCACCCTTGAGGCGCAACTCCACCACGTTCTTATCCTCCTTCGATACCTTGGTTATGTTAAGCTCCATAGGGGCAAAGCCATTCTTCGACTGCCCTTTGTACTTGCCATTTATCCACACCTCGTAGGGCTCACGACACCCCTCGATGCGGATATATATCTGTCGCTCGACCCACGAAAAAGGGTAGGTAAACTCGCCACGCAAAGCGCCATACACCTCGATCCACTCCTCGATAGGTTGCATATAACGGTTCTTGGCCAATGAGCCCTCGTGTGCCAATTGTGCCGTAGGGTAGGGAATTAGGCGCGTGCGGTGGGGTGTTGCACCCTCGTTGGGCTGTGCCACGGCTGATGCCACGGTCATAAGCCAGAGGACCACTATGAGCGATATGTTGTGCTTCATACTCTACTTGTGTTGTTTGTACGACGTTCTTGTGTTTCGCCACTCGATAACCTCTGGGCTTAGTTCGTCCACGCGATCCTCCCATACGCCATTCTCCACCAGGCGACGACGGTCGTAGTCGATGCGCTCTGTGATGCGGAAGCGTGGCTTCTGGCGTGAAGAGGATTTGTCGCGCTGAGTTGGGCGTATCTGGCGTGAGCATACCGAGTCGCGCGAAGGGCGAACCTCTGCGCGCCACTCGAAGTCCTTGAGGCGCAACTCCTGGGTCTCAGGAATCTTATCCATAGGGTAGAGGGCATAGACAGGATTCTGCTTGTATGTAATCTTGTCGATGGCACTATCCTCAAGATAGAAGGTTATGCTTGCACTCTCGATATACATAAGACCTGTAACCTCGGGGCTATCCTCGTTCTGCATATAGTATATTGTCTGCGCATTGCCCACTACGTCGTTGCGATAGACTACGCCATCGGCAAAGTACGAGGTCATATCCTTGCCCTTGACCTGATTGTAGTAGGTGGTGTCGATCTCCATACCCATAATAGGGTCGCCCATAAAGTGTGCCTTCGAAAGCAACTCGTTGTGTGTGTAGATGGCCATTGAGTCCGCGGTGATCTGGTTGTCCTCGTTCCACATCACTGGGTCGATATACAGGCGGATTATCGAGTCGGTATTTAGCAACACCATCGAGTCGCACACGAGTTGTGAATCCGAACGATACATCTTCACTCGGCGGTAGGCCTTAATCATCTTGTAGACGCTATCTTCGGGGAACGGAGTCTCGGTTACGGAGTCTCGCGATATGGAGTCTTGCACCAACGAGTCCGCCACAAGGCTATCCGTAGTAATAGTGTCGCGTATGCCACTATCGGTGGTTAGGGAGTCTTGCGTAGGCTCTGGGTCGGCCCAGAGGGCGCTATCTCTTACGTACTCAGGGCCTTTGTACTCCTTGCCTCGCTTCAAGGCACGTGCCTGTGCCTTCTCAATCTTTCGGCGGTAGCGGTCGTCGGCCTTGCGCTTAATTTCGAGCAGACGAGCCTTCTCTTGGTCGGCGAGTTCTGCGCTTCGCGCTCTACGCTTGGCGATTATGGAGTCAATCTTGATGTCGAGGATGGAGTCGCGGATATGGCGGATAGAGTCCTTCTCGGCCTGCTTTATAGAGTCTATCGAGTCTCTTATGGCGCGCTTCTCGGCACGGATAGAGTCGCGTACACGACGCTTCTCCAACTTGGCACGGTAGCGTAGTTGCTTTGCGGTGTAGACCTTTACGCTGTCGGTTGCAAGGCTATCCACAGCGAGGCTATCGAGGAGTGTGCTGTCTGAGGTTATTGCAGAATCACCCTCATTGGTTATCTCCTCGGAGTGTGGTATTGTTGAAACATCTCGACCATCCTTTGTGCTACGTTGCTTGGCCTCGTTAGACTCTCTCTTGCCCTCCTCGAAGCCATCCCTTACTTTATCGGCAATATTCATTTTGTTCCCCTTGCCACCAGTAGCATCCTTGTTGTCCTTGTTCTCCTTGTCACCCCTCTTTGGAGCATCCTCCTCTGCAGGCTTGGCCTCTGACGAAGGACTTTCACTCTTCGAGTCCTCTGTGGTAGCCTCATCCATTGAGGATGTCTCTATGTCATTGGCCATAAGGCTACTGTCGGCTAACTCCCTATGCTCGGTGCTGTCGCTACGCTGTGCATCCTCAGTTGTCGCCTCCTCACGCACTGGGGGCAGAACGGCAATGGTGTAGAGCCACAACGTGTCGGCAGAGATAAATACCGAGTCGGGCTGTTGTGGGTCGTAGTTAATCATCGAGGGGCGACGGGTGAAAAAGGCGTTGCCTGGCTCATCCCACCACTCGCCATAGTCGGCAAAGCTAAGGACCTTCTGTGTGGTATCCTCCATCTGTATATTTCTGCGACCAATGATATGGCCCTCGGTGCGGTAGTACTCTATGGTGTCGCTCCAAATCTCGCGCTCCGGAGAGAGGATGTAGGCATCACGGGTGAGGTGGTGGAGGTCCTGCTTCTTGGTGTAACTACCCTCATTAGCAAAGAGATACTCCTCCTTGTCGTTCCATATGTTGCTGTTGGTGAAGTAGCGAGCATCCTCGGTGGCGGTGTTGAAGATTATCGAATCGCCCGTCATAAGGTATGTCTCGTTGCGCATCTCTACATTCTTTACGGCTATAAGTTCGTGGGTCTCGGTGTTGTAGTAGCCGCGATCCGACTCCATAAGGTTTTCGCCCTTCTCTACGTAGCAGCCACCATAGAGGTAGCCGAGGTTGTCGGCTGTGTTGAAGGTGCAGTTATAGGCATACATCACCGCATCGCCATCCACAACCTTGATAAGTTCTGAGTAGATTGTTGCTGTGCTGTTGTCGCGGTTATACTCCGCACGGTCGCCATAGGCGTAGGTGTCGTTCTGGTTGATAAGCACGTTGCCGAAGCACTCGAAACTCTGGTTGGAGTAGCGCACCGCACTGTCGGCAAGGATTACCGTACCGTTGTGGTGGGCGGCGAAGTTACCCACGAGGATAAAAATTGTAGAGTCGCCATTGTCGATGAGGTAGCTATCGTCGGCAACCATATCTACCATACGCCTATCGCCACCCTTGTTTGACTGAGGGGTGGCGAAGAGGGCTTGGTTATCTACCGAAGAGGTGTATGTACTGCCGTTAGCGGCATAAAGGAGCGCACCGAATAGTAGTGTCGCAACCACTATAGGGGCTATTATCTTATGGTGCATATATCGTTGATGCGGGTTACTTTATCCAATTCTTGTTTTCGAAGTCGCTTGTACGATACTCTGGTTCGATATATACGTACATCGAGGCTATCTTCTCGTTGAGCCACTTGCGATAGATTTGCTCCTGCTTCTGTGCGAGGGCTATCTCCTCAAGGCGTATGTAGTCGTCCTTGAGCGAGGCTGTGTGTGCGGGGATTATCTCTACGAGTTTTACTATCTTACTCATCTGATTACCCATAAGGTCGGTAGTCTGGAACGAATCCGAAATCTCACCCACCTTGAGGCGTGAGAGTGCAGCGTAGTCCTCAAGGGATTTGCCACCCTGTGCGCTGAAGTCCTCCTTGAGGAAGCGTGTTGCGGTCATACGTGCGCCATCATAGACTCCCATACGCTCCAAGATGTCGCTATTCGACACGATACCGCCATTATGTTTCGACGAGGCATCGTCGGAGAAGCGCAGAGCCGCCTCATCAAAGGTTATAGAGTCCTTGCGGATGAGGTTGGCAATGCTGTCGAGTTGTTGTGCTGGTTCGAGCAACTCCTCGCGAGTGAAGGTTGGGCGGAGCAATATATGGCGACAGCGGTAGAGGTCGTTCTTTTTCTCGATAAGTTCAATGATGTGGAAGCCGAACTCGGTCTCTACAATCTCCGAAACCTGGCCTGGCTTGAGCTTCTCAAGTGCCTCAGCGAAGGGGCGCACGAAGTAGGCCGCAGGCATAGGCTCCATCTCGCCACCATACATCGCCGAGCCATCCAACGAGTACATACGTGCCAATACCGAGAACTTCGTCTGTCCCGTGATGATGCGCTCACGCATATCCAACAGACGCTCTTTGGTGCGCTGCTGTGCCTCCTTGAGCGATGCTGGGAACTTGGTGATGTGGGCATAGACATACTGCTCACCAATGGTTGGCAAGCTATCCTTGTCGATGTTGTTGTAGAAGCGCTCCACCTCGCCAGGGACCACGGTCACCTTGCTGGTCACGCTATTGCGCATAGCCTGAGCGTAGGCCTGCTCCTCGTAGGTCTGGCGCAACATCTCGCGGTAGGTGAAGATAGGCATATGCTCACGGGCCTCCAAGGCGGTGATGCCACCAGCCTCGGTGATGAGCGATTGTAGGTATGTCTCGATGCGTGATACGATGTCCGAAGAGTTTATCTCCACCGAGTCGATGAGGGCCTGATTGTATAGCAATTTCTGTTCGAGAAGTGCCTCAAGAGCCTCGCTCTTAGGGTCTCTGTCGGAGGTGTAACCCATCTGTCGGCGCTCCTGTGTCAAGGTCTGGGCATACTCCATAACCTCGGAGTGGAGAATTGACGAGCCACCCACCACGGCAACCACCTTGTCGAGCATCACCTGGCGACGCTCCTGTGCAAGGGTGTGGGTCTCGGAGCATAGTATTGCGATGGCTACAGAGGCCATCATCATAATCTTTCGTATCATAGTATATGTTTTATTCCTTTGTGTTGTAGTTAGTTAATCGCTTCCTAAGAGAACTTATTCCAAGGCTATCTCCTCCTCTATGATCTCCTCGTTCTCCACCTCGGTAGTTTGTGGCATAGCATCACTTTCGGGGGTGAAGGCCATCGACTTCATAAGCACAGAGTCTATCGTCGAGACGCGACCATTGAGCGTTGCCTCTCGCTTGAGTTCTGCCTCATACTCGCCCACGATGTTTGCTCGACGCTCGGCATAGAGTCTGCGACGTATATCCTCCTCGACACACTCCAAAGGGGCTATCTCGCCCTTGTGCGCTACGTCTACGATGATGAAGTAGAACGACGCATCGTCGGAGGTCATATGCTGCACATCGCTCTTCGAGAGTAGATCGCTATAGGAGCGAGTGCGCACGGTTGGTAGGTTGCTCAAAAAGTCGGAGTAGGATACCCATACCTTCGAGTAGTCGGTGACCAAGAGGTTGTGCTTCTCGGCCAAGGCCATAACCTCCTCCGTCTGTCCACTCTTAGCCACGCGCTTAAGGGCAGTGCTGAGTGTTGAGGTGTTGCGGAACGAACGTGGAGTCTTCACCACCACACCTCGCACCTTGTTGTGGTCGAGTTTGAACGACGCACTATTTGCTCGGTAGTAGGAGGTTAGTTGCTTGTCGGTAATCTCGGTGTCGAGGTCACGGTCGATGTAGTATTGGTCGAGTTGTCGCATAATGAGTGATTGGCGATAGCCCTCCACCAGACGCTCGATATCCTTCTCGTAGGATGAGAGTACCTCCTCGGCACGGCTCATCTTGAGTTTGTTCAACACCCAGTTGTCGATGTACATACGCGAAAAGGTTATGCTGTCGGTACCCGTAAGGCCCTGTGGCATATCGCGCACAATGTCGGAGCGCAAAAGGGTGTTGTTGTCCACCGTAGCGACAACCTCATCCTGGCTGCTCTTGTCGGCCTGCTCGTTGTAGGGTAGGCAAGCCACCATTGCTGTAGCAACTAATGCTGTTAATATGTGTAGTCCTCTATTCATAATATCAATCGACAAAGATACAACTATTTTCGTTATAAACGCATCGAAATCGAATATTATTGCTATGCAATAGGTGTAAAATTTTTGTTTTGCTCCATAGAAAAGTAACGAGACCCTCCAACAGTGGTGTTGAAGAGTCTCGTATGGTTGCCAAAAAAAATGGTCTGTTTTGCTACTCCACGAAGAGGATGCGCTCGTCGCCCTCATACTCTGGAAGTGGCTTTGGGGTGTAGTCGGCATAGCCGATAGAGATTACACACCACACTCTGTAATTTGCTGGTATTTCGGGGAGTAACTCCTTTACATAGTCCTCGCTACGCTGGCTCTCAGGGTCATCCTTAAGTGTTTGGTAATCACCTACGTGTACCCAGCAAGAGGCTAAGCCCTCTTCGACCAAGGCGAGTTGTAGGGTGGTGGCCATAATCGATGCATTTGTCTGCCACATTGGGCTTACCTCCTCGTCGCCAAGCACGACAATAGCTGCTCCTGCCTCCTCCAAAAGGCTTGAACCCCAATCGCGCAATTTGCCGAGTTCGTGAACGCGCTTAAGATCTCTCACGGCCATAAGGCGAGTGGAACGTGTATTCTTTGATGAAGGGGATAGGAGTGCAAGCTCCATTGCACGCTGAAGTTTCTCTCTCTCAACGGGTTGTCCTGTGTAGCGACGTGTTGAACGACGCTTTCTTACTACCTCTCTAAATTCCATAATTATCTTTTTTAATTTTCTTGCTCGTTTGTTGCAAAAATAGTAATTTTTTTATAATTTTACACCATATAACACAAAAAAGGATGAAAGAGAGTATTACCGTAGCACTTATCTACGATTTCGACGGAACGCTTGCACCAGGAAATATGCAGGAGTACGACTTTATTCCAGCCGTTGGTAAGAGTAATATGGAGTTTTGGCACGAGGCCAATACCTTGGCCGAAGAGCAGGATGCCGATCAGGTGCTTACCTATATGGCACGTATGCTTCAGGCGGCTCAGTCTAAGGGGTTGTCGCTCAGGCGTGAAGCCTTCCGTGAGTCGGGTAGAAATGTGAAGTTCTATGCGGGTGTTACAGAGTGGTTTAAGCGTATAAACGAGTATGGTGCCGAGCGAGGAATCAACATACTTCACTATGTAAATTCGTCGGGCCTGAAGGAGATTATCGAGGGTACGGCCATTGCGCACGAGTTCAAGAACATCTATGCTTGTTCGTTCCTATACAATGTAGACGGCATCGCCTACTGGCCAGCTGTGGCAGTGAATTATACCAACAAGACGCAGTTCATCTTCAAGATAAATAAGGGTGTGGAGTCGGTCTTCGATACTAAGGATGTAAACCGCTTTATGGAGGAGTCGAAGCGCCCTGTGCCATTCTCGCGAATGATATATTTCGGTGATGGAACAACGGATATCCCTTGTATGAAGTTGGTCAAGAATTTCGGAGGTCACTCCATTGCGGTCTACAACCCCGACGAGGAGGGACAGCGTACCGTGTTGAACGAACTTATTAGGGATAACCGCGTGAACCACGTATGTCCTGCCGACTACTCTTTGGGTTCGGAGATAGATACGGTGGTTAAGACCATTATCGACAAGATAGTGATGGATGCTCGCCTCGCGGCCTTGGAGGTGGCGAAGATGTAGGGTAGAGTGAGTGTTGAGAGTGAGAAAAGTTAAACTACTAAAACATAGTTAGTTATGAAGAGAATGTTATTAGCATTTGCATTGCTACTGATACCTCTTTTGGGCGTTGCTCAGGAAGAGGTGAGCAACGATGGAGCCTATGCAAGTAGCGAGAGTTATGTGGTGACTAAATCGCAGTACACCTCGGCAAAGGCCTATGCCAAGCAGTCGCGTTGGGAGCATAACATCAATTTCACGATGGGCGCACCTGGACCAATGTCGATGCTTACTATGAGTCTGCTCTCCGAAGATCTTTGGGACGATTACTATGCATTAGATGTTCCACAATCGTTGAGTGATAAGTTGGCTGACTATCGTTACTATTGGGGCGCTTGGTTTATGATTCCAAGTTTCACATTGAGTTATCGTAATAGCATCAACCATTGGTTTTGGCTCGGCTTTAAGTTGAATGCAACAACGGCAATGCGCAAGCGCTATCATTCGGTTACCGACGATGTCGTGATGCGTAAGTACTCAACATTTCTTACTGGTACTGTTGATTTCCATTTTGCTTGGCTCAATAGGGAGAATGTGCAACTCTACTCGGCTCTTGGTATTGGCGTTTCGCACTTCACCAAAGGCATTTTTAATCTCATTCCTGCTATAGAGACCACCTATTTTGGTATCTGCGTAGGTAGAGGTTTCTACGGTTTTGCCGAACTTGGCGGTGGTCAAAGTGGCTGGTTTAGAGGAGGTTTTGGTGTTAGATTTTAAAAGATGAGAACTATGAAACGACTTATATATTTTATCGTTGCTCTATCGTTTGGTTTAGGAACGGTAGGTTGTACACTCGAATCTGGCCATACTAAGCAACCATCATCTGTGGGTACGTGGTTATGGGATAGTGTGGCTGGCGATATTGAGTTGATGCAAGAGATGATGGAGACGGCATACTACTTAAACATCTATCTTGGGCTCGACGAGGCGGATAAGGAGACCTATTTTAATCAATATTTGCAAGGCTACAAGTTCCGCATCGAGGGTGATGCCTATGTGCTTTCTAAGACCTCATCTATAAATACGAATATAGAGATGTCCTACACCTATACGGGTGAGTCGTTGAAGGTCGTTCGCACGGGTGGTAACCATAGCGAACTTGTTATTACGCCACTTGGTGAGACCACCTTCGATGCACACTTTACAAAGATTCATAACAAGGCGAGTGTGGGCAGTGCGAAATTTACCGTCGAGGTTGTTAGTAATAGGGCAGTTGAGGATGATGATTCTCAACGAGTCAAGGAGGTGGTCTTCTCTTATTCGGGCAACTTTAGTATGGTCAATACCGAGGAGAGTGTTAAGAAGCCGCTTACCTACGAGGTTGTTATCGACGAGGCCTTGCACTACTCGCTAACCAAGGGTTATATCACCCAGGGACGATTGCATATCGACTGCTGGGATGCTGTTTACAACTCGCAAGACTACGTAGGGGTGGTCTTCGATGATAATCCACGCCAGATATATGTATCATCTTATGGCGAGACCGAGACAGTGTATTACTACTAAGCAGAATAAATTGGATTGAGATGAAGATAGTCTTTGCAACGAATAATGCCCATAAACTCTCGGAGGTTAGGGCGGTCCTTGGCGAGGGGTTTGAACTTGTCACCCTCAAGGAGGTGGGTATCACGGAGGATATTCCAGAGACGGGCTCTACGTTGGATGAGAATGCCTCTATAAAGTCGCACTATGTCTATGAGCGCACAGGCTTAGATTGCTTTGCCGACGACACAGGCCTTGAGGTCGAAGCCCTTAATGGTGCGCCAGGCGTTCGCTCGGCACGCTATGCCACCGATGGCCACGACTTCGCGGCCAACAACCGCAAACTACTCCACGAGTTGGAGGGTGTGGAGAATCGTAAGGCTCGTTTCCGTACCGTCATTTCGCTTATCCGCGGAGGTGTCGAACAGCGTGTTGAGGGTATTGTGAATGGCACTATCGCCACCGAGGAGTCGGGTTGCGAGGGCTTTGGCTACGACCCACTCTTTATCCCTGAGGGTAAGAGTGTTACCTTTGCTGAGATGTCGGCTGAGGAGAAGAACGCCATCTCCCACCGAGGTAGGGCTGTAGAGGCGTTAGTAAGGATTATTAAAGCATAAAAAAATAGAGCCAAACGGCTCTATTTTTTTTGTCTACGCTTTTGTCGAGGCTATTAATCTGCAAGCCTCGGCGACCTCCTCTTCTGTCGTAGCCCAGCTTGTTACTAAGCGCACGACGCTGTACTCCTCACCTCGTGGGCCCCAGTAGTCGAACGACATATCGTTGCGCAGGAAATCGATGACACTGTTCTTTAGACGGAAGAACTGCTGGTTGGTAGGTGACTCTATGACTACCTCATAACCCGCCTCTCGCATAGCCTCACGTAGGCGAATGGCTAAGCGCACGGCGTGTTCGGCGATGCGTTCATAGAGGCCATTGCGGAATAACTCGCCAAACTGTATGCCGAGGAGTCGGCCCTTGGCTAAGAGCGCTCCGTGTTGCTTGACTAAAGGGAAGAGGTGCTTCAAGAGTGACCTATTGCAGACCACCAAGGCCTCGCCAAAGAGTGTTCCGCACTTAGTACCTCCGATGTAGAAGACATCAGCCAAGCGTGCAATGTCGCGTAGCGTGAAGTCGGCACCCTCACCCTTAAGACCGTAGCCCATACGCGCACCATCTATATATAGAGGTATGTTGTGGCGGTGGCAGACCTCACTTAAGCCCTCAAGTTCGTTGAGTGTGTAGAGTGTGCCATACTCCGTGGGTTGCGATATGTAGAGCATACCTGGAGCAACCATATGCTGGTAGGTCTCGTCAGTGTAAAACTCCTCGATATATTTTGCTACATCCTCCTTACTCACCTTGCCAAAGGTGTGGGGTAGGGTTAGCACCTTATGTCCCGAAGCCTCTATTGCTCCCGACTCGTGAACGGCAATATGTCCGCTCTCGGCAGCCAAGACCCCTTCGTGATGGGCGAGAATACCATCTATGGCCGTGGCATTTGTCTGTGTGCCTCCCACCAGAAACATCACCTCGGCCTCAGGGGCATCACACGCCTTGCGGATGAGTGCCTTGGCCTCGGCAGTGTATGGGTCGTTGCCATAGCCTGCGGTGAGCTCCCTATTGGTGCGAACCAGAGCATCGAGAATCTCTTGATGCGCACCAGCCATATAGTCTGAATCGAAGCGTAGCATAGTATATATAGTTGTATTATTAAATATCCTTCTTCGACTGGTTGCGCAAGAGATAACGATATATCTTTACCTCCTCTGGGTCGCCCATCTCCTTACCCTCGACATCCGAGAGTTTTACGCATAACTCCTTAGGTTTGCGCGAGTTAATCTGGCAAGATGATAGCTTCATTACGATATTGCAAGAGGGGTGACCTGTGTCGCAGGTGAGGTTTGTGCCGATGCCGAACATACAGCGGATACGTCCTTCGCAAGCCCTCTTAATCGCTACGCACTTCTCGAAATTGAGCGAGTCGCTAAAGACGATGCTCTTGGTCATTGGGTCGATACCCAACTCCTTGTATCGAGCGATAGCCATATCGATAAATGCTATTGGGTCGCCAGAGTCTTGACGCACACCGTCGAAGAGGCTGGCGTGCTTCTTCGAGAAGTTGTTGAAAAATACCTCCGAGCCGAAACTATCCGTAAGGGCAGTGCCGAGATAGCCATCGTAGACCTTCACCCAATCCTCCATTGTGAGGTAGTTGGCATTACGAGGGCCACCATTCACCGCTGCGATGAACATTGGCAACTCGTGAGGATATGTGCCTATCATCCTCATATCCAACTCCATAGCCAAATGGCAGTTCGACGTGCCTGAGCAGCCGCAAGGGTTGTTCTTGAGGTGCTTCACCACCATACGCTGTACGTCGTACGAGAAGCGACGGCGTGTGCCGAAGTCCGAGAAGATGAGGTTGTGGTCGCGAGCGATCTGCTCCTTCTTCTCCAAGCGCTCAATCATCGCCTCGGCATCGTAACTATTGCGCAAGTGGAACAACTCCGATACCGTAGCAAGGATAGGAATCTCGTAGAGCGTAACCTTGTACATAAAGTCCGTTACGTTGATCTGGAGGTGATGCTCCTCGTCGAGCCATACATTGATTTTTGAGGCATCAAAGCGGAAACCTTTGAGCCACTCGAAGTAGTTTTGTGGTATATACTTGCAGTTGGTAATCATATATCTGAACTCGTCATCCGAGAGTGATATACGTTCCAAAGCCTTGAGTTCTGCTTTCAGATCATCCAAGAAGTCCTCGTCAAACTCCGTCTTGGCACGGTCGTTAAAGGTGAATGTGCCGATAGCCTCTGGGTAGAGTTTAAAGTAGGCGTACGAAGTCGTAAACTTATACAAGTCGGTGTCTAAAATAGAGCGGATCATATCATCTATTTAGTTTGAAAGTTATAATTCGTCGGTTATTTACCCCCTTTGCGCAACTCCTCATACAGCATCTCTATAGCGTATGCCGAGGCGCGGTTTATTATCTGCGAACGGTCGGTACCCGAGTTGCGCATCACGGCACGACTGCCCGAAGGGGTTGCTATGGCCATCCATACCGTGCCCACAGGCTTTTCGGCACTACCTCCTGCAGGGCCTGCAATGCCCGTTGTGGCTATGGCGTAGTCGGCCTTGGCCACGCGGCGCACACCCTCGGCCATCTGCAATGCTACGCTCTCGCTCACAGCGCCATAGCGCTCAATATCCTCAGGTCTTACCCCTAAGAGGTCGCACTTCGACTCATTGGAGTAGCTGACAACGCCCGCCATAAAGTATTGCGATGCTCCAGGTATAGCCGTAAAGCGTGAGGCGATAGTACCTCCCGTGCAACTCTCTGCCACAGCGAGTTTTAGACCTCGCTCACAGAGTATGTCGTGAACGAGTTGTTCGACCGTAGCGCCCTCGAAGCCTACGATATTGTCGCCAATGAGGTTGTGGAGCAGGTCGAACTGGCGCTCTATCTCCCTCTCGGCGCTCTCGCGCTCGATGTCGTAGGCCGAAAGGCGCAGACGCACGATGTTTGGCGCAGGGAGGTAGGCCAAGTGTAGATAGTCGGGTAGGGCATCCTCCCAGGCCGATATGCGCTCGGCGAGGATAGATTCGGGGATGCCACGTGTTATGAGTGTTCGGTGGACAATGTCGTGTAGTTCGTAGCGGGCCTTGAGGCGTGGGATAACGATGTCATCCATAAGGTGCTCCATCTCGAAGGGTACTCCTGGCAACGACACGAGTGCGCCACCCTTTGGGGTGTCGAACCACATACCTGGGGCTGTGCCGTGGGCATTGTGGAGGGTTGTGCAACACTCAGGGAGTAGGGCCTGTGAGCGGTTGAGCTCTGTGAAGGCGATACCTCGACGTGCGAGGAGTTGGCAAATATGCTCTGCCTCGCGCTCGTCGTAACGCATATCGCAGTTGAATATCTTGGCCAAGGTGAACTTCGTGATGTCGTCCTTGGTTGGTCCAAGACCTCCCGTAACGATTACGACGTCGTGCTTGGCCATAGCCTCGCTCAGTGTGGTGGTGATGGCCTCAGCGCTGTCGCCAATAGATAGTTTCTCGGCTACGATGATACCTATGCTATTTAGTTTACGAGCTATAGATACGCTATTGGTGTCCACAATCTGACCAATAAGTATCTCGTCGCCTATGGTTATTATAGATGCTTTCATACTACTTTTCCTCCCTCTTTGTCTCTCTATTTTCGCTCTCGACTACGGCGCGTGAGGCCTTTTTAAGTAGTCTAAAGCCATTCTCTCTAAGGCCCGTGTTGAGTGCCACGAGCGATGCTCCAGCCTCCATCATACGCTCCACATCCTTGGGTTGCATCATACCGCCCGAACCGATGATGGGGTAGTTGTGCTCCGAGCGCTCGGCAATGTAGCGCACCATCTCTATAGCGCGCTCGGTGAGCATAGCACCTGTTATTGCTCCGCCATACTCTTGTCCCATCTTGAGCGAACCCGCCACAGCCTCGATACCATCCAAAGGGGTCTCGATGAGGATGTCAATTACGGTATCCACCTCCTCCTGTGTCAGGTCGGGTGATATCTTGAGTAGGATAGGGCGGTAGTCGAGTTGTCCTCGGCGGAACTCGAAGAGAGGCTCTATGAGTTCGAGGATGGCATCACGTGAGCGTGGCTCAAACCTCTTAGACGAGGTGTTGCAGCAGATGTTTACCACGAAGAAATCGACATACTGGTACATATTGCGGAAGACGCGCAAGTACTCCTTTACGGTATCTTCGATGTGTGATGCGGTGAGGTGGCCGATGTTGCAGCCGATTACAATCTTTTGAGTGTGCTTGTTGCGCTTACGTACATTTTGGAGGATATGCTCTAAACCACGACTTGGGTAGCCTGAGTTGTCGATGAGTGAGTCTGCTGTGCGAATACGACGCAGACGGGGGCGTGGTGTTCCGGGCTGTGGGCGTGGCACAACAGAGCCTATCTCTACGAATCCGAAGCCCGACGAGGCGAGTTCCGTAAGCCTGTCGCCATTGGGGTCGAAGCCAGCGCCTACACCTATGGGGTTGCGGAAGTGAACACCGAAGACCTCACGTTCGAGGCCCTCAGTTGCTGGGGCGTGACACACCTTGAGCCACCACTTACCCGTGGGTAGTTTGCCCACAAAGCCCAGTAGCGACATACGTAGGTTGTGTGCTACCTCGGCAGGTAGCAACCACAGGAGAATTTGAAACAATGAGCGTCTCATACCCATCTACTTAGAAAAATATTATACAAAGATACGAAATCTTTCTATATGGTCAATACTATTTTTAACAAAAATAGCGGTTAGTGCAAAAATCACACTAACCGCCAGAGGTTGTACTATAATGGTCTTGGGTATATATTAATCGTTGCGACTAACCGATGCACCTCCCGAGGTGTTGATGTCTGTGTTGGTGGGGTTTCCTGTGTAGTAGATATCGGCACCGCCCGAAGCGTTGATAGTTAGCGAGTTGGTGGCGTGAACGCCTGCATCTGCTCCGCCCGATATGCTAACCTCCACACTCTCGGCTATAAGCTCTTCGAGGTCGAGGTCGGCACCTCCCGAAGCGGCTACGGTGAGCTGTTTGCAGTGGCCCGAAATCTCGATATCCGCACCACCCGAAGAGGCGATTGCAAGGCTCTCGACATTGCAGTTGTCCCACTCGAAGTCGCTACCGCCCGATGTGGCAATTACGCTGTAGTCGTAGTGTGGTATGCGTACCTCCAAGGTCTCGGCACGTAGGTCGTATGACTTTTGACGAATGTTGAGGGTGCCATCCTCGACACAGATATCGAGAATGTCGAAGATGTCGGTATGGGTCTTTACGCGTATCTCGCCCTCAGGGAGGGTGCTATCGACGATGACATCTGCTCCGCCCTGAATGGCTAATGCCTCGGGGGGCTCGGTGATAGTTATGGTGCGCTCTACTACCTCGCCTACTGCGGGCTTGTTTACAATGACGCACGAAGTAAGACTAAGAGTCAGTGTTGTGATTGTTAGAAGTGATGCTAAGTGTCTCATAATATTATAGTTTTGGTTGTTTTTGGTGTTGTTATTGTCCGTTGCCAGAGCCGATACGACCTAAGTCATCTGCCGAGCCACTCTCGACGCTCTTGGCGCGGAACTGCTTACCAGAGTTGAAGTTGTACGATATCTGGAATCGCAATGAGGGGCGTTGCCAAGGCTGGTCGATAACCATCGTGCGCCTAAACGTAGCCTCCTCGATGGTTATGATGTTCTTCATCGGTATAATGTTCTGAACGCCAAGGCTGAGGGTCAATTTATTCTCCAAGAGGCGCTTCTTGAGCGTGATGCTCATATTTCCCATATCGCCTATTATGGTATTTCCCGCCGTCATACCGTGCATATAGTTTCCGCTGGCCTCGATGAAGAAGTTCTTGGGTAGGGTGAAGGACATCTGGGCGTTGGCGAAGCACATAAAGTTGCGACGTATAGGCTCGTCGGGGTAGATGCGCTGACCCATATACATACCCGTAAAGTTTACGTTTGCCGACCACCACTTCGTAATCTGGAATGGTAGGTTTACCGAGGCGAAGAAGTTGTTGAGCGTAGGGTAGTTTATCGTCTGTAGGATGAGTAATTCGGGGTTTTTCTCGTCTACGAGTGTGGTCTGCTGTATGGCATTCTCCTTTATCGACATACCGAGGGTGATGGTGTACTTATATTTGAGTACCGCAGTCACCGATACGGAGTTGTCGTACGAGGGCTTTAGGTTGGGGTTACCACGCTGTATCATATACTCCGAAATCTTGGTCTCGTTGGGTGAAAGTGCCCAGAACGAGGGTCGAGATATAGTGCGGGCAAACTGCGCTATGAGTGAGTATGAGCCATCCTTAGTCAGCGAGTACGAGACGTTGGCATTTGGGAAGATGTCGAAGTAGTCCTGTCTCACTAAGCCATCTGCCGAGCGGAAGTTGGTGTACTCGCCACGGAGACCTCCCACCAAACTCCAGCGGCCGAGACGTGCCGAGGCGATGAGGTAGCCAGCGCCGATATTTTCGGTGTAGCCGATGTCGTAGCTGTTGTCGCTATTAAGCAACCACGCCCCCTCCTTGAGGTATTCGTAGAGGCCCTTATTTTCGTTGGTGTTGTTGGTGTACTTCAGGCCCGCCTTGAGGCTTACCTTATCCGAGAGTATCTTCTCCAACGCCACGGTTGCTGTGCCGAGCTGGTAGAGGCTACGGGTGTTGTCGCGATAGGTTGAGTCGCGCACAATCGTTGGTAGGGCGATGTCGAATGTGGTGTCGTAGTAGGAGTTGTCGTTGGGCGACATTGAACGAGTGTAGTCGCCAATGAGCTTCAGGGTTGAACCCTTGTCGTCGAGTTTGTAGATGTAGTTGAGCGTGGCGGTGAGCATATTGCTGTTGTAGTTGTTGAGGTAGTTGCCCTCGCTACGTGTGGTTATGCTTTGGGCCGAGTGCTCGGTCCAGGTGTCGGTGTTTGTATTGCCGCCCCAGTGGTTGAACTGCACCTCGCCACCTATGGAGTGTTTGTCGGTGATGTCGTAGACTACGCCTACATTGCCACCAGCCCATAGGGATTTGCTACCTACCTCGGATGCTGCATCTATGACGGTGCTTGAGGTGTAGTCGGTATGCTCCGAGGTCCCGGTGATGTCGCCATTAACACCTGTCCATAGGCGACCATAGGCATTCACTTTGCCCTTGTTGTAGTTGAGCGAGAGCGAGGGTGCTACAGAGTAGAGTCCCTTAGAGCCATTGGCTGATAGTGAGGCTGAGCCCATTAGGCCTGAGTCGATACGCTTCTTGGTGGTGATTTTGATGATACCGCCCGACGATGATGCGTCGTAGTCGGCACCCGACTGAGGAACTACCTCGATGCGCTGAATCTCCTCGGCGCGTAGGGAGCGTAGGTATGCTATGAGTTGCGCATCCTCCATCTTGACCTCTCTGTCGTTGAGGTATATCTTCGAGCCCGACGAGCCATTTATCGAGATCTTGTCGTCCTGAATCCAGACACCAGGGGCGCTCTTTAGAAGTTCCTCGCCATCCTTACCCATAGCGATAGGGGAGTTGGCCACGTCTACCACGAAGCGGTCGGCCTCGCGACGTATGAGCTGTGCTGTAACCACCACCTCGTCGATGTTTGCGCTATCCTCCTCAAGGAGTATGTCACCCAAGGCGAGGTTGCCCTCGATGGATATCTCCTTGGAGATGCTCTTGTAGCCGATGTAGCTTACGTGGAGTTGGTAGGAGCCTGCTGTTGCCAAGAGCGAGAAGTTGCCCTCGCCATCTGTCACGCCTCCCGATGCCTGATGTCCCTCTTCGAGCAGAACGACGGTGGCGTAGGGTATCTGCTGGGCCTGGTCGTCTACGATGCGACCAGAGATGGTGAATCGCTGTGCCGATGCAAAACTGCAGCATAGCATCACCATTAGGATTGCTGTGAGTGTTGTAGTAAGTCGTCTCATATCTTTGATATTATTAATTTTTTAAACGCTCCGACCACACCGTTTATTGCCTTCCGTGGTGTGATTTTATGTGTTTGACATAGTGTATTACTCAACTAATACACTGCAAATATAAATCCTATATTTTATTTTACCAAATTTTAATAAGAAAAATTTTAAAATAATATTTATACCATATAATATATTAGATTAGGATGTGATTTTTAGAAAAAAAATGAGAAAAATATTTGGAGATTCAAAAAATGGCTGTATCTTTGCAGTGTATTAGTTAAGTAATACACAACGACGGCTTAGTTAAATAATAAAATAGTATGGCTATGATTAGGATTGAATCGCTGACGTTTGGCTATACCTTGCGACACAAGGTGCTGAACAATATATCGCTCTCGTTGGGCGAGGGACATATTCACGGTCTGCTTGGCTGCAACGGCATTGGCAAGACTACGCTTCTAAAGATTATCTGCGGTATTATGCGCCCCGATAGAGGTGGCGTGAGTGTTGATAACGTAGACCCTATGCGTCGTAAGCCTGAGACCTTCAGTAACCTCATTATCATCCCCGAAGAGTTCGACCTGCCCAATATCTCGTTGTTGCACTTCGCTAAGATTACCTCGCCGTTCTACCCACGCTTCGACATTGGTGCTATGCGAGGCTACTGCCAGGAGTTGGGTGTAAATCCTGAGGAGCGACTTCACACAATGTCGATGGGTCAGCGCAAGAAGGCCTATATCGCCTTTGCCTTGGCTTGCAACGTCAAGATGCTTCTTATGGATGAACCTACCAATGGTCTCGATATTCCGTCGAAGAGTGTCTTTCGTAGATTGTTGGCTGGCTATGTTGATGAGAGCCGTATGGTTATCATCTCAACCCACCAGGTGGCAGATGTGGAATCGCTCCTCGACAATATCGTAGTCCTCGACTCGCAGGGTGTGGCCCTCAATGCCACCACCTCGGAGATATGCTCGAAGCTGAAGTTTGGCAAGGCTGAGGAGGGTGATGAAGTTATCTACTCCGAGCGCACCATTTCGGGTGATATGGCCGTGTCGTTGAATAGAGAGGGTGAGGACACACAGCTAAGCATCGAGCTGTTGTTCAATGCCACCACTGCTAACCGCGATGCTATTGCAGCAATCTTTAATAAGTAGGAGTTATGAAGAGTTTTTCGTTGAGTCGCGTAGCGCAGTATGCTCGCTACCACTATGTTACTGAGTCTCGCAGCTATGTGTGGAATTGGTTGACTATGTTTGGACTACCACTGCTCTTTGCGATAATGAGTCGCGATGCCTCGACGGTTATGGCTTTGTCGGTGGTCTGTTATGCTGTGAGTGCCTTTGTGGTACCTTTGCGCACGATTAACCCTCTGCGTACCAGAGGTAAGAACGTCTTGGCTATGTCGCTCCCTGTGTCGAATGAGGAGCGTTGGGTCTTTATGCTCTTCGACTTGGCTGTGGTTATGCCATTGGTCATAGGTGTTACTATGGTGTTGGCAACCCTCTGTGCCTCGTTCTTTGACCCAGGTTGTAGCGTGGAGGCGCTTCTGAATGAGGAGTTTGACTATATCTTTGCATTTGAATCCTATGTGGCAATGCAGATAGTGGCATCACTGTCGCTCCTTGTGGGTCTGTTGTCGCGACGCATTGCGCTCACCTATTCCTTGCTTTTCTTAGGCTTTGTTCTATTTCTGCGTGTGATGGTATTCTTCCTCGAAACTGTTGATTGGGAAAGTTTCTATACCATTACGATAGAGGTAGATAGCCAAACGGTTGAGACTATTTTGAAGGTTGTTTTTGGTCTCATTCCCGTACTGCTCTATGGTTTTAGTTACTTGGCCTTGCGCCGTCGTCAAATGAAGTGGTAGTTATGATACAGTTTACCCAAGAGAAGCCTATATGGCGACAGATATACGAGCTTATCGCTATGCGCATACTGTCGGGCG
This sequence comes from uncultured Alistipes sp., assembly GCA_904502285.1. Classification (GTDB taxonomy): domain Bacteria; phylum Bacteroidota; class Bacteroidia; order Bacteroidales; family Rikenellaceae; genus Alistipes. The sequence continues at coordinate 20,265 of CAJGEC010000006.1, forward strand.
AATGGCCTGAGGGTAGCCGTATAGTCTCGGTGAGGGAGTTGGCCTCGACCATTGGAGTCAATCCCAATACCGTTATGCGCAGTTACGAACGCTTGGAGGCAGATGGCATCATCTTTAACCGCCGAGGTATCGGTTTCTTCGTTGCCGAGGGTGCTAAGGATGATATCAAGCAGCTCGAACGTAAGAAGTTTATGGATGAGGAGTTGCCCAAACTCAAGGAGCGTCTGGGCTACATTGGTCTAACGATCGACGTTAGGGTAGATAACCTATAGTCGAATAACATTGGTTTGGTAGAGGGTGTCCCTTTCGGGATGCCCTCTCTTTTTGTGTCTGTGGGATATCTTCTTCATTGTCACAAAACTCCTTAAATTCCCTAAATTCCCAGATCTATCTCCCCTTGCGCTGTTAGATTCTGTGTTGTGGAATGCTCTAATAATGGATAGGGTAGGTTTAGCCTACGATTTTTTCGATATTTAATGGTCGAAATTTGCGCGTTTTTCAAAGAAAAATTCGTATCTTTGCAAAATTGAGTAAATATCGAATACAAACAGCGTTTATTATGTTAACAATACTCTTTTACCTACTGATGTTAGTTGTGGCGGTAGTGCTATACGTAGCCTCATTTATCGCCTTGGTTGTCTGCTATCCATTTGATAAAAAGCGCGTTGTGGTGCATACCTTGTCGAAGTGGATTACCGACGTATTCTTCAACTTACCACCATTTACGGGCCGCGACGTTATCGGCTTGGAAAATATCGACCCGAATAAGGCATACGTCATAGTGTTGAACCACAACTCTATGGTCGATATTATGAGTATCTACAACCTTCCGTTGGTGTTCAAGTGGGTGTCGAAGAAGGAGGTCTACCGCATCCCTATCGTGGGTCGCCTGTTGTTTGCCCACGGTGATATCGTCATCAACCGTGCCAGTGCCAAGGAGGCTATGCAGTTGGTGCATCAGCGCGGTAAGGAGTGGTTGGCTAAGGGTGCTTCGGTCTCTATCTTCCCAGAGGGTACGCGCTCTAAGGATGGAGAGATTCACAACTTCAAGGCGGGAGCCTTTATCTTGGCTAAGGATGCAGGCGTACCTATTTTGCCTATCGTGTTGGATGGTACGACCACTGTGGTACGTAAGGGTTGGTTGATGAATTGGCGCAATAGGGTCACCATTAAAGTCCTCCCAGAGATATCTGCCGAGGAGGTTGCCCAGCGAGATATCAAGGATGTTATGACTTCGGTGCGTCAGGATATGGTCGATGCTTTGGCCGAGGTTAGAGCCTCGAAGCGTGCATAACCCTTTGGAGTATGACGAGAGTTGTCGGTGAGAAGTTGTAGTTTTGTAGCCAAAAGAGAAGAGAATAAGAGAAAAGAGATATATGGCAGAGTTGAATATGACAAATAATTCGGCAGTGGAGTATAACGACGATGCGATTGTCACCCTGTCGCCCCGCGAACATATACGCCTACGTCCAGGTATGTATATCGGTAAGTTGGGCGATGGCTCGGAGGCCGATGGAGGTATCTACGTCTTGTTGAAGGAGGTTGTGGATAACTCTATCGACGAGTTTGTGATGGGTGCTGGTAAGCGCATAGAGATTACCGTCGAGGGTGATAAGGTCACCGTCAGAGACTATGGTCGCGGTATTCCGTTGGAGTCGTTGTCGGATGCTGTGAGCAAGATGAATACGGGTGGTAAGTATGGTGGTGATGCCTTCAAAAATTCGGTGGGTCTGAATGGTGTGGGTGTCAAGGCCGTGAATATGCTTTCGAGCCACTTCCTTGCCCGTTCGGTGCGTAATGGTGAGTCTCGCACCGTGACCTTCTCGCAGGGTCTTGAGGTTACTGACCGTAGGGAGAGTAACGTCGCAGAGGCTAATGGTACCTATGTGGAGTTTGTGGCCGACAGGGAGGTCTTTGGCGAGTATGCCTTCAATATGGAGTATGTCGAGCAGATGGTCAAGAACTACTCCTACCTCAACCTCGGACTTACTATCGTGCTAAATGGCAAGCCCTATATCTCGAAGAATGGTCTTTTGGATTTGGTCAATGATAACTTGCAGAGTGAGCCCCTCTATGCCCCAATACATATCGTGGGTGAGGATATGGAGATTGTCATTACGCACGGCAACGGCTATGGCGAGGCCTACTACTCCTTCGTCAATGGCCAGTACACCCCTCAGGGTGGTACACACCAGGCAGCATTCCGTGAGGCTATCGTAAAGACCCTCAAGGAGTTCTATCGCAAGGATTATGAGCCTGCCGACATCCGTACCTCCATCATCGCAGCGATATCTATCAAGGTGAGCAACCCTGTCTTCGAGTCGCAGACTAAGGTGAAACTCGGCTCACGCGATAAGGAGGAGGGTGTCACCATTCGCCAGTTTGTGGGCGACTTCCTCTCAGTGAACTTGGATAACTACCTCCATAAGAACCTCGACGTGGCGCAGACCCTACAGCGCAAGATTGTGGATAACGAGAAGGAGCGCAAGGCTATCTCTGGTGTCCAGAAGAAGGCCCGTGAGGTGGCAAAGAAGGTGTCGCTCAACAACAAGAAGTTGCGCGACTGCAAGATACACTATACCGATAAGAGTGAGTTGGCCGAGCAGACGATGATCTTCATTACCGAGGGTAATTCGGCTTCGGGTTCTATCACATCGAGTCGTGACCCCCGTACTCAGGCCGTCTTCTCGTTGCGTGGTAAGCCCCTCAACTGCTATGGCTTGACCAAGCGTGTGGTCTACGAGAACGAGGAGTTCAATCTCCTGCAGGCAGCGCTCAACATCGAGGAGGATATGGATAACTTGCGCTATAATAAGGTTATCATTGCCACCGATGCCGATGTCGATGGTATGCATATACGTATGCTTCTGACCTCGTTCTTCTTGCAGTTCTTCCCCGATATCATCCGTCTGGGTCACCTCTATATTCTTCAGACGCCACTCTTCCGTGTGCGCAACAAGAAGGAGACCCACTACTGCTATAGCGAGGATGAGCGTATGGTGGCGGTGAAGAGGTGTGGTGCCCAGGCCGAGATTACTCGATTCAAGGGTCTTGGTGAGATTTCGGCCCAGGAGTTCAAGGAGTTCATTGGTGAGGGTATGCGCTTGGATAAGGTGCGCCTGACCAAGGAGGATCCAATCAGCGACCTGCTGGAGTTCTATATGGGTAAGAATACCCCCGACCGTAAGGATTTTGTTGTTAGCAACTTGCGAGTGGAGGAGGATATTATCGAAAACCTGAAAATGATTAACTAATGGAGGATAACAAAGATATACAGAGTGTAGAGGAGTCTCAGGAGATTGAATCTCAGGATGTCGAGGCTATGGATGAGGCGCCCAAGGGTAAGTATGGTGGGCTAACCACGGCAGATGATAGTATGCGTCGCCTTACGGGTATGTACAAGAATTGGTTCTTGGACTATGCCTCTTATGTTATCCTTGAGCGTGCCGTTCCCCATTTGGAGGATGGCTTGAAGCCTGTTCAGCGTCGTATTCTCCACGCTATGAAGTGTGTTGAGGATGGTCGCTTCAACAAGGTTGCTAATGTTGTGGGTCAGGCTATGCAGTACCACCCCCACGGTGATGCCTCTATCAAGGATGCCTTGGTACAGCTCGGCCAGAAGGGTCTGCTAATCGATATGCAGGGTAACTGGGGAAATATCCTCACGGGTGACGAGGCTGCTGCGGCCCGTTATATCGAGGCTCGCTTGTCGAAGTTTGCCCTCGATGTGGTCTACAACAAGAAGACTACCGAGTGGATGTTGGCATACGATGGTCGTAAGGAGGAGCCAGTGACGCTCCCCGTGAAGTTCCCCTTGCTCTTGGCTCAGGGAGCTGATGGTATCGCCGTAGGTTTGGCCTCAAAGATTCTGCCCCACAACTTCGTGGAGCTTATCAACGCCTCTATTGCCTACCTTCGTGGCGAGGAGTTTATGCTGTTACCCGACTTCCAGACGGGAGGTATTATGGATGCCACGAACTATAACGATGGCCTTCGCGGAGGCTCGGTCCGTGTTCGTGCGCGCATCTCGAAGATTGACAAGCGCACGCTTGCCATTACGGAGATTCCATTTACCACAACCTCGGAGTCTATCAAGGAGTCTATTATCAAGGCCAACGACAAGGGTAAGATAAAGATTAAGAAGGTTGATGATAATACGGCCGAGAAGGTAGAGATTGTAATTCAGGTTGCCCAGGACGAGTCGTCGGATAAGACTATCGATGCGTTGTATGCCTTCACCGACTGCGAGGTCTCTATCTCGCCAAATGCCTGTGTCATTCTGGATAATAAGCCTGTCTTTATGGGTGTTAGCGACATCTTGCGCTACTCTACGGACCACACCAAGGGGTTGCTCAAGCGCGAGTTGGAGATTAAACTCGACGAGTTGAATGGGGCTTGGCACGCAGCATCGTTGGAGCGTATCTTCATCGAGAATAAGCTCTACCAACTTATCGAGGGTTGTCGCACTCGTGAGGCTGCCTACGAGGCTGTGGATAAGGGTCTTGAACCATTCAAGAAGTTGTTGCGTAGGGAGGTTACTCTGGAGGATGTACAGCGACTCACGGAGTTGAAATTCATCCGTATCTCGCGCTACGACTCGGAGAAGGCCGACAATGAGATTAAGCAGATCGAGGCCGACATCAAGCATACGAAGTATGACTTGGAACACCTCGTTGATTATACCATCGCCTACTTCGAGCGCATCAAAGAGAAGTATGGCCAGGGTAAGGAGCGACGCACCGAGATTCGCGCCTTCGACACCATTGAGGCTTGGAAGGTGGCATCGACCAACGCAAAACTCTATGTGGATCGTGCCGAGGGCTTCTTCGGTATGGGTAAGAGTATGAAGGATGCGGAGTTTGTCTGCGACTGCTCGAATTTGGACGATGTTATCATCATCCTCAAGGATGGCCGATATAAGATTACGAAGATTGGCGAGAAGGCCTTCTTCGACAAAGGCATATTATATATAGGTATATATAAGCGTAACGACGAGCGCACCATCTATAATGTGCTCTACCGCGATGGCCGTGGTGGCGCTATTATGATGAAGCGATGTGCCATTAAGTCGATTACGCGCGATAAGGAGTATGACTTGACAAAGGGTACGCCAAAGAGCGAGTTGTTGTACCTCTCGGTGAACCCTAATGGTGAGGCCGAGGTGCTGAGAATCTATCTGCGCCCACGTGCCCGTTTGAAGAAGTGTATCCTCGATATCGACCTCTCGACCTTGGCTATCAAGGGTCGCCAGAGTGTGGGTAACTTGGTTACGCGCTACTCCATCAATAAGATTATCCTCAAGGAGCGTGGCACCTCTACCCTCGGAGGTCAGAACGTGTGGTACGACGAGGATGTACGTCGCCTCAATGCCGATGGCCGTGGCCAATTGCTCGGCGAGTTCAAGGGCGATGACAAGATTGTGGTTTGGACCGCTAAGAATCAGTACTATGTTACGGGTTATGACCTCCAGCAACACTTCCCCGACGACACCATTCGTGTCGAGCGTTTCGTGGCCGAGAGGGTCTATGCCTTGTGCTACTACGATGGTGAGCAGAAGTACTACTATATGAAGCGCTTCACGTTGGAGAGTGGCGACAAGACCCAGTACTTCTTGGATGAGGGCGCACCAATGAAGATGGTGGCCTTGACCTACTGCAAGGGTGCAAAACTTGAGGTCGTCTTTGGTGGTAACCACGAGCATCGCCCTGCGGAGTTGGTCGATGTTGATGAGTTTATCGGCGTTAAGAGCCATAGGGCCAGGGGTAAGCGCATTACGACATACGATGTGGCATCGTTGAAGTTTATCGAGCCAGAGATAGCGGAGGAGGAACTCCTGGAGGATGAGGATGTCGCTATGGATGACGAGGTGTTGGATGTTGCCGATATCTTGGGCGACGACATCAAGGCTAACCCACAGGTCGATTACGACAGCCGTCCTGAGGGTGATGATGTAGGCTTCTCAGCTTCGCAGTTGGACCTATTCTAAAGTGGGGGGGAGTGGTATGATTCTCTTCTTGGTGGGATATGCAGGCTCTGGTAAGAGTTCGTTGGGCAAGCGCCTTCAGCGAGCCCTCGGTCTCCGTTTGGTCGATACCGACAAACTCGTTGAGCGCAGCGAGGGTGCTACGGTGGCCGATATCTTCTACTACCAGGGTGAGGAGTACTTCCGTTGTGCCGAGCGTGATGTTATAGAGGCTCTTGTTGCCGATGGCTTCGAGGGTATCGTTGCCACGGGCGGAGGGCTTGCCGTGTGGCGCGACAATATGGAGCGAATGAATAGGGTGGGTACGACGATATACCTTAGGCGTAGCCCCGAACAGATTCTTTCGCGCCTGACGGAGTATGGCCGAAATAAGAGACCTATGTTTCGTGGTAAGAGCGACGAGGAACTCTTGGCCTTTATGCACGAGCAACTCACTCTGCGTGAGCCCTTCTATGAGCGTGCCGAGTTGGTCATCGACTGCAATAGGATTAGCGACGAGGAGGTTGTGGAGAGGATTATAGAGTATATTAAGGCGTAAGCGTAGAGTATGGATAATAGGGCTATAGGAGTCTACGATTCGGGCTTTGGAGGGTTGTCGGTGTGGCAGGAGTTGTGCCGACGCTTGCCCAACGAGTCGTTGTTGTATCTTGGCGATGGCAAGAATTGCCCCTATGGAGGTCGTAGTAAGCAGGAGATTACTGCATTTGCCTTTGATGCTGTTGAACGCCTTGTAAGAGAGGGTGTTAAGATGGTTGTTGTGGGGTGTAATACCGCCACTACGGCTGCTGTTTCGGCCCTCAGGGAGCGTTGGAGCGATATCCCCATCGTGGGCCTTGAGCCTGCGGTGAAGCCAGCCTGTCTGACTACACGTAGTCGCCGTATTGCAGTGCTTGCCACGGAGCATAGCCTGCGTAGCGATATGTTCTTGGATACGGCACGACGCTATGCCTCGGATGTCGAGGTCGTGAAGGTCGTGGGCGAGGGCTTTGTGGAGATTGTCGAGCGAGGCTTGGAGGATAGCCCAGAGGGAAGAGAGGCTGTGCGTAAAGTCATTGAGCCACTGCTCGGTACGGGGGTCGATAGGCTGGTGCTTGGCTGCACACATTACCCCTTCTTGCGCCACCATATCGAGGCCTTGGTTGAGGGGTACGGCATCGAGGTTGTAGACTCTGGCGAGGCTGTAGCGCGACGTGTCGAGTGGCTTTTGGAGCGCTACGATATCGCTGCTGCGAAGGATAATAAGCCTACCTATCGTTTCCTCACGTTTGCCGATGAGGAGTACCGCCAGCGACTTGAGGAGCGTGCTATGGCTATTAAGTCGCGACTTTAGGTCGATGTGATAGAAGATATGTTGAGCGAGGCTCAAATTATATAGTGTGAAATTGAATAATCGTTTCTTGTAATGGCAACACAGAAAAAGAGTAAGGGCAGTGCCAAGAGTGGCTCGGTCTCTACACGTGATAATATACGCCTTGTTACGGGCTTTATATTGATGCTTATCGGAGCATTTCTCTTCTGCTCGATACTCTCCTACCTCTTCTATTGGAAGGAGGATATGAGTGCTTTGGCGTCGTTGGGTCATCCAGTCAATACGCTGGAGTTTAATAATATATGTGGCAAGTGGGGAGCAAAGGTTGCTAACGCTATCGTGGGAGGTGGCTTCGGCCTCTTCGCCGTGATTATACCGATGATTTTTGCCGTTGTTGGCTGGCGACTATTCCGCTATAAGCCCTTGCGCCTACACCGCTTCTTGCTCATCTTTGGCCTTGTGTTGGTGCTTGGCTCACTCACGTTGGGCTTCATCTTTGGCACGGCGTGGAACCTCTTTGGCACGGGCCTCGGAGGTGCCTACGGTATCGCCTTGGATGAGGCACTCTCGGGCGTTATCGGTGGCATCGGCACACTCTTGGTCATCATCGCCTCGTGGATTCTCACAGGCTTGCTCATCAACCGCAACTTCTTGCAGGTGGTGGACCAGCGCAGTGTTCAGGTGGCTACGGCTACACGCAAGGCTATCGTTGCCTTGAAGCGTAGGGGTGAGAGTGGCGAGGAGAGTGAGACCGAGGAGGTTGAGACCGAGGAGACTGAAGAGATTGACGAGGATGATATCCTCGAAGAGATTGATAAGGAGGAGACACCCGAAGAGGAACCTATCGAGGAGAGCGAGGAGGAGGTAAAACCAGAGGAGGTTGAGCCAGAGCCTGAGGAGGAGCCTCTATTTATCGTAACCCCTTGCGAGGAGGATGAACTCGACACTAAGGAGCAGAAGGATGATGCCGAGACGGTTGTAGATGAGGAACCTATGGATATCGACAAGATCCTTGGTGTAGACCCCAAGGAGGAGACCCCAGTTGTTGATACAGAGGAGGATAGCGAGGTTAATGATGATAATATCGTGATTACGGTTACGCATAAGAAACCTCAGACGGTTGATGAGAGCGAGATTGTTAGCGACCTCTACGACCCTACGCTCGATATCGCCCACTACACCGCTCCTACGCCACAGTTGCTCGTCGATTACAAGGAGGCCAACGGAGTGGATGAGGCTGAGATCTTCCAAAATAAGGAGCGCATCCGCGAGACCTTGTTGCACTTCCATATTCCGATTATCAGTATGACTGCCACGGTAGGTCCTACTGTCACCCTCTATGAGATTGTTCAGGAGCCAGGCGTGAAGATTTCACGTATTCAGGGTCTTGAGGATGACCTCGCTCAGCATCTTAAGGCCGAGAGTGTGCGTATCATCGCCCCAATCCCAGGTAAGGGTACCGTAGGTATCGAGGTGCCTAACCAGACCAAGCAGACGGTATCTATGCGCTCGGCAATATGTTCGCCAGAGTTCCAGAACTCTAAGGCTGAGTTGCCCGTAGTTATAGGTCGCACGATTCAGAATCAGAACTTCACCTTCGACTTGGCTAAGTTGCCACACTTGCTCGTGGCGGGTGCTACGGGTCAGGGTAAGTCCGTGGGACTGAACGCCATCATATCGTCGTTGCTCTACCGCAAGCACCCTTCGGAGTTGAAGTTTGTGCTTATCGACCCTAAGATGGTGGAGTTCTCGCTCTATAGCCGCTTAGAGAAACACTTCTTGGCTAAGATGGAGTCTGAGGATGAGACTATCGTCACCGACTCTAAGAAGGCTGTATATACGCTCAATGCCCTCTGTACGGAGATGTCCAACCGCTTGGAGTTGTGTAAGAATGCGCAGGCAAAGAATATCGTCGAGTATAACGACAAGTTCACCAAGCGCCAACTAAATCCAGAGAAGGGCCACCGTTTCTTGCCATATATCGTGGTCATTATCGACGAGTTCGCCGATTTGATTATGACGGCTAAGGAGGTTGAGTACCCCGTTATGCGTCTTGCACAGAAGGCTCGTGCCGTAGGTATTCACCTTATCGTGGCTACTCAGCGACCCGATGTCAAGGTTATCACGGGTGGTATCAAGGCCAACTTCCCTGCACGTATCGCCTTCCGTGTGATGTCTATGACGGACTCTCGCACGATTATCGATATGCCTGGTGCTAACCAACTTATCGGCCGAGGCGATATGCTCTTCCGCACGGGAGGTGAGCCTGTGCGTATCCAGTGCGCCTTTATCGATACGCCTGAGGTGGAGCGCGTCGTAGAACATATCGGCAACCAGCAGGGCTACCCTTCGGCATATAACCTTCCTGACTACACCCCTGAGGCTGGCGCAGATGCTGCCGTAGGCTTTGGTAGCGAGGAGAGTGGCGCGGCTCAGAAGTACGACCCTAAGTTTGCCGAGATTGCCCGTGCAGCGGTTAGTTCGGGAGTTATCTCTACCTCGATGATTCAGCGTAGTTTCGAGGTGGGCTTCAACCGCGCGGGCCGTATTATGACCCAACTTGAGCGCGCAGGTATCGTAGGCCCACAGGTGGGTGCTAAGCCTCGCGAGATTAAGTTCTATGACCTGCCTTCGTTGGAGGCTAAACTCCAGGATTTGGGTGTGTCATAGTGTTGTAAACAAATAAGTTACGATTATGAAACGATTTATAATATTATTCGTGGTCCTCTGCCTTCCGTTGGCTCTATTTGCTCAGCAGGAAGGTGATGCGTGGCTCAAGGATTTGGACACTACACTTGGTAGTAGGTTCGCTATGGAGGTCGAGGTTAATGTGGCTGATGAGCCCATCATGGGCTACTTTATGGTCGATGGCGATGGCTACTACATATCGCTCGGCATTATGGAGGTATATAGCGACGGCAAGGTGCGCTACGAGATAAACAACGAGCGCAAGGAGGTTACTGAGGATAGGGTGGACCTCACCTCTTGTGACCTGCTCACTAACCCCACCCGTGCCTTCGACTTTTTGGGTGATGAGTTCTCGTCAGAGGTGCTCTCATCCTCTGCCACCGAGGCCGTCGTAAGGCTTATCCCATCGAGCGAGGAGTTGGGTATCTCGGCCATAGAGATTCACTTGGTACGCAAAGGTGCGGCTGTCGAGCCTAAGAGCGTGGTCTACGACTACGACGGCGAGAGTGTGGTTATCACCACGTTGCTCCTTGATTGTGGCGACAGAAAGTTGCCTAAGTGGGATAAGAACGCCTACCGTGCCTACGATATAGTGTCGTTCTTGTAATATGTTGATTATTAACAAAAAAACAGATAGAGATGAAGAAAATTTTGTTTGCATTGGTTGTATTGTGTGGCCTTGTGGCTTGCGAGAAGAAGTGGATGGAGCCAGTACCTGATAGTTCGTTTACCGAGAGTTTCGAGAAGACTATTAGTGGCGACTATAGTTACGGCTATGTGGGCGATGACCTACGATTCGAGTACTTCTATAACGATGAGTTCGACTACTGGGGAGGCTTTGCGCAGTCGAAGATGTATGATACCGATTTGGCTAATGGTCTCTTCGAGAATCAGTATAGCCTCTATAATAACAAGGCTAAGTCGGGTGATAACTTCTTGCTCTACTACTACGACAGCTATAGCGATCCTTGCGATATAGTCTTTAAGCGCGAGGGCATACGCCTACAGAGCCTCTACCTTAACCTTACCACCTACACCTACGCCTCTATTACCAACGAGGATATTAATAGTTTTGCCCGTGTTTTTGGCGATGGCGACTACCTCAAGGTGGTCTTCACGCCGCTGTTGGATGTCGAGACCGTGGTTGCGGATAAGGCTGTAGAGTGCTATGTCGTTGATTATAGGGATGGTAAGCGTAAGGCAGATATCGATTGGACTAAGTATGACCTACTCTTCGATGCAGAGTATTATGGTGTTCGTGTAACAATCGAGACTACGGATGTGGGCGATTATGGCGCAAACACTCCACTCTATATCGCTATGGATGACCTCTTCTACACCGTGGAGTAGTTCTTCGGTGTGCTGCAGAATCTTGACTGCTCAATCCTTCGGGGTTGAGCAGTCTCTGTTTTAGTGAAATGAGTTGGCTAAGTGGAGTAACTTTTCGCTATGCTTTTTTTTGTCCTTTTCGCAAATATTTATTATCTTTGAGACGTTGTATATATATTAAAAACTAACGCTAATGGAATCAACAAAGATAGAGCAGAGATTGCAACGTATTTCGTCGATAGTGAAGGGGTGGAGTAGTGGCAATATCCCACGTATCGAGCGTGATATGGTGCTTGAGGAGTTGCGTCACCTCTACGATGCAGTATTGGATTACAATGCCGAGACCCCAGAGGTCGAGGAGCGCCCAGAGCCACATGTTGTTGCTGTGGTGGAGAGCGCCGAGGATAACTTCGACAAGGGCATCGAGAGTAGCACCAACGATATCGTAGATGACTTCGATGATGCCTTGGATATCGATGCCTTGCTTGGCATTGGTCTTTCGGAGTCGGAGACCTCAGAGGATGAGATTTCCCAGGAGGAGACCATCGAGGAGCAACTCGTGGTTGAAGAGTCGAAGGAGGTCGTCGAGGAGGTCGTCGAGCGCGTTGTTGAGGAAGTAAAGGAGGAGATAAAGGTTGAGCCAGAGGTTAAACCAAACGAGGAGCCTAAGGCCGAGCCTATAGTTGAGCCAAAGGAGGAGAGAGTCATTAGCGGTCTCTTCGATTTGGAGGATATCCCCGTAAAGGCGAAGAGTGGTCGCAGGATGATTTCGCTCTATGGCGACGGTGTGCCACGCGAGATAAACCCAAAGCCACAGACCCCAGAGCCAGAGCCTACTCCAGCACCTAAGCCAGAGCCTATCGTGACAGAAGCACCAAAGGAGCAACAGGAGGTGGAGCAGCCCAAGCGTATTGGCGATATCTTGGGAAGCAAGACTACGTTAGCCGACCAGATGATTAAGGATGATGCCCCCACAACACCATTCAACCGTATTACCGACATTCGCAAGGCGATGGGCCTAAACGATAGATTCCTTATGATTCGCGACCTCTTCGCTGGCGATGCCGAGCGTTTCGAGGCAACGATAGATACCATCAACGAGTTTGATGATTTGGACGAGTGTATGATATACATAGTCGAGAACTTCAAATGGAATCCCGATTCGGAGGGAGCAAAGCTCCTTGTCTCACTCATCGAGCGTAAGTTGGCATAACTATCTATATACCATTAGCATACGACAGATTTATGGCAAAACTTTATATCGTTCCAACCCCTATCGGCAACCTTGAGGATATCACCCTCAGGGCTATAAACGTACTCAAAGAGGTTGATTTCATCCTCGCTGAGGATACACGTACCACGTCGCATCTTCTCCGCCATTTAGGTATTGAGAAGCCTATGCACTCCCACCATAAGTTCAACGAACACGCCACCGTGGGCCGTGTCGCTGAGAGCATTGCTCAGGGCCGAGATGTGGCTCTGGTGTCGGATGCTGGCACTCCTGGCATCTCCGACCCTGGCTTCTTGCTTGTGCGCAAATGTGTGGAGGAGGGTATCGACATCGTCACCTTGCCAGGTGCTACAGCGCTCATTCCTGCCTTGGTGCAGAGTGGTTTCCCTTGCGACAGGTTCTGCTTCGAGGGCTTCTTGCCACAGAAGAAGGGCCGTATGAAGCGACTTCAGGAGTTAGCTACCGAGCCTCGTACGCTGATATTTTATGAGTCGCCTTACCGTGTTGTCAAGTGTCTCGAACAACTCGCCGAGACCTTTGGTGCTGAGCGCCGTGTGGCAGTGGTGAGGGAGATAACCAAGAAGTTTGAGGAGACGGTGCGTGGTACCTTGACCGAGGCTATCGACCACTTCAAGAGCCACGAGCCTAAGGGAGAGTTCGTTATCGTTGTCGAGGGTTACGATGCTAAGCGCACTACCGCGACCGAAGAGGAGGACGAAGAGTAAATAAGATATTATGGCAAGGCTCAGCGTAGTAATTCTCAATTGGAATGGCCGTCACCACTTGGAGCGATATCTGCCGAGTGTTGTGGAGCACACTTCGGGCGATGCCGAGGTTGTCGTTGCCGACAATGGCTCTACGGACGACTCGTTGGCGTGGCTCAGGCTCAACTACCCCCAGGTGCGTATCATCCGTCTCGACCGCAACTATGGCTTTGCCGAGGGCTATAACCGTGCCTTGGAGCAGATAGAGAGCGAATACACCCTCCTTCTAAACTCCGACGTGGAGGTTACTGCGGGGTGGTGGCAACCCTTGGTCGAGGTGTTGGATGCTAACCCAGATGTGGCGGTCGTAGCCCCCAAGATTCTTAGCGACAGGGAGCGCGATAAGTTCGAGTACGCAGGGGCTTCGGGTGGCTTTATTGACTACCTCGGTTACCCCTTCTGCCGAGGTCGTATCCTCTCGACGGTGGAGAGTGACCAGGGTCAATACGACGACTCACGCGATATCTTTTGGGCCTCGGGAGCGGCTATGTGTTGTCGCACGGATGTATTCTGCACCCTCGGCGGTTTCGATGGCGACTACTTCGCCCATATGGAGGAGATTGACCTTCAGTGGCGTATGCAGTTGGCGGGTTGGCGCATTGTTGTAGAGCCACGCTCTACGGTTTACCACCTTGGCGGTGGAACCTTGGCCCCCTCGCCCCACAAGATTTTCCTAAACCATCGCAACAATCTTGCGATGCTCTTCAAATGCTCTACACCGCTCCAGCGTGCTGTGGTCGCAGTGGTTAGACCCTGCACCGACTTTGTGGAGATGGTGGCATACCTCCTTACGCTCAAGCCCCGTAGTGCGTGGGCTGTGGCTAAGGCTTGGTGGGAGTTCCTCAAGTGGCACGGAGCGTTGGCCGACAAGCGCAAGGCGGTGATTCGCACTCATAAGGTGCAACACGTATATCGTTTCAGTATTATAGTTCGTTATCTTTGTGGCAAGCGCCACTTTAATAAAATGATGTGATGCGACGACTAATAATCATACCTACCTACAACGAGAAGGAGAATGTGGTGAAGATGATTCGCCGAGTGATGGCTATGCCTATGGGCTTCGACCTACTCATTGTCGATGATGGTTCTCCCGATGGCACTGCCTCATTGGTTAAGGCCGAGCAAGCAACCTATGGTGAGCGTCTCCACCTCTTGGAGCGTTCGGGTAAGTTGGGCCTCGGCACAGCCTATATCGCGGGCTTCAAGTATGCTTTGGAGCGTGGCTACGACAGAATCTTCGAGATGGACTGCGACTTCTCGCATAACCCCGACGACCTTCCCCGCTTGGATGCTATGCTCGACGAACGCGATGTGGCCATTGGCTCGCGCTACTCGCGTGGAGTGAACGTGGTGAATTGGCCCTTGGGTCGTCTTTTGATGTCCTACTTCGCCTCGAAGTATGTGCGCATCGTAACACGTATGCCCGTCTGCGACGCTACGGCAGGCTTTGTAGGCTACCGTCGCGAGGTGCTCGAAACCATCGACCTGGATGCTGTGCAGATGATAGGCTACGGCTTCCAGATAGAGATGAAGTACTCGGCGTGGCGTCTCGGCTTCAACGTGGGCGAGGTATCTATCATCTTCGTAGATAGGGAGGAGGGCACCTCTAAGATGTCGTCAGGCATCTTTGGTGAGGCCTTCTTCGGAGTGTTGAAGATGCCGTTCAGACGAATAAAACCTAAAAAATAGAATATACTATGAATATGAAAGAGGCCGAGATGGCTACTGCGCGCCTTCTCGAAGTTATGGATACGCTACGTAGGGAGTGCCCCTGGGATAGGGAGCAGACCTTCGACTCGTTGCGTAACAACACCATCGAGGAGACCTACGAACTCGCGGATGCGATCACCGACAAAAATATGGAGGGCATAAAGGAGGAGTTGGGCGACCTACTTCTACACGTGGTCTTCTACTCGAAAATGGGAGAGGAGCAGGGCGCCTTCAACTATACCGACGTAGCCAATGGCGTATGCGACAAACTCATCTATCGCCACCCCCACGTCTATGGCGACATCCACGCCGACACCCCCGACGAGGTGAAGCAGAATTGGGAGACCCTCAAGTTGCGCAAGAAGAGTCGCAAGAATGGTGCTTTGGGAGGTGTCCCAGTGTCGTTGCCTGCTATGGTCAAGGCCTTTCGCATCGGTGAGAAGGCTGCAGCCGTAGGCTTCGACTGGCAGAAGCGCGAGGATGTGTGGGGTAAGGTCAAGGAGGAGCTTATGGAGGTAGATGCCGAGATTGAGGCAAAGAATATGGAGTACCTCACCGACGAGATTGGAGACCTCTTCTTCGCCCTTATCAACGCCTGCCGCCTCTATGGCATCGACCCAGAGGGTGCTTTGGAGCGCACCAACAAGAAGTTTATCCGTCGTTTCGGACACGTGGAGCAGAGGGCCGAGGAGCGTGGTGTGACCCTCCGTGAGTTGTCGCTTGAAGAGATGGATGGCTATTGGAACGAAGCAAAACAAAACGAAAAATAGAATACTATGGCTTTAATCAGAGAAGTACGTGGCTACACGCCAGAGATTGGAAACGACACTTGGTTGGCAGAGAATGCTACCATCATCGGTAACGTAAAGATTGGTGAGAACTGCTCGATATGGTACAATGCCGTATTGCGTGGCGATGTCAATGCCATCACCATCGGTAACAACACAAACATTCAGGATGGTGTAGTCATCCACACCCTCTACGATGGCTCAAAGAACCCCTCTCAGACCCATATCGGCGACTATGTTTCCGTAGGTCACAACGCCATCATCCACGGAGGTATCATCGAGGATAACTGTCTTATCGGTATGGGTGCTACCATCCTCGACAACGCTGTCGTAGGCACTGGTTGCATCGTTGCTGCCAACGCTCTTGTCCTCTCAAACCAGAAACTTGAGCCCTACTCAGTATATGCAGGTGTTCCCGCCAAAAAAGTCAAGGACGTAACTCCTGAGCAGCGCGATGAGATTATCAAGCGCACGGCACGAGATTATTGTACGTATGCCTCTTGGTACAAGTAATTTGAAGTTATAAGGTGGCATCTACGTCATCTGCCAATCTTATATATTAGGGAGTTTAGGGAATTTAAGGAGTTTAGGGAGGACTTCAAGAAGTTTTGGGAGTAGCTTGCACGGGTCGTTCTCGCAAGGGCATTCCGCAAGTTCTTTAAATTCCTTAATCTCCCTGCTCTTTAGCAGACCCTACCAGTGCCGACCCACGCCACAAATAACAACAACAGCAATGAAGAAAAAGAGCAACATAATTCTACACGCACTTATAGCCGTGGTGTTGAGCCTCGTTGTGAACTTCTCCTACCTGCTCACACCGATAATCACGGAGCAGGGGGCAAAGCCACGAGAGGAGCTATCCTTAGATGCCGAGCATACGTCGGGTGTCCTATATCTCGACAGAGACCTTCACGGTTATATCGTCTGCGACTGCGACAAGCGTGACTCCACCTATGTCACAGCGTGGCAGGTGCAACGTCACCGACTGCAGGAGGGCGACAGACTCATCTTCTCCACACGCACGGTGGATGAGCGAAACGCAGAGTTCAGCGAGGGGGCGCACCCTCGTCTCGATAGGGTCTATATGCGCAATGGCGAGGAGCTCGACATCGACACCGTCTACGACAGGCCCAGCCGCACGATGGAGTTCATTTGGCAGATAGTCTACTACGCCTTAGTGTCGTTGGCCATAATCCTTATTCTTGTGTGGATACCCAAGAGTGGCAACTACACTAATTGGGCCTTTATGCGTCGCCTCTTTATAGCAGTACTACTGTCGTTGGCGCTGACATATATCGCACCGATAGTCTCGTTCAAGGATGGTGCGATGCGCATAGTCTCCTTCTTCCAGGCAGATGCTCACACCAGCACCTACTACATAGTGCTTACCAAGTACCTATTTATGTTGGTGGTATCAATCCTCTATGCGCGCATCTATCTTTTGCTTCGTCAGCGTCAGGTGATGGAGGTGGAGAACGAGCGACTCAAGAACGAGAATCTCTCCACTCGCTACAATATGCTCATGGGACAGATTAACCCTCACTTCTTCTTCAACTCGCTGAACTCCTTGGCGATGCTTGTGCGTGAGGGCGACCAGAGCCGTGCGCTTGAGTATATCGACCAGCTATCCTACACCTTCCGCTACATCATCCAGAATGGTCAGACCAGCAACACAACCCTCAAGGATGAGATGGCCTTTGTCGATGCCTATGCCTACCTCTTCAAGATTCGCTATGCCGACAAACTATTCTTCGACATATCCATCCCTGAGGAGTATCTCGCGTGGACACTGCCTGCCCTCTCGCTACAGCCACTCATAGGCAATGCCGTAAAGCATAACAGCATAACCACGAAGAATCCACTCCATATATATATACGAGTAGAGGATGATGTACTTGTGGTGGAGAACAAGAAACAGCCAAAACTCGATGTGGAGCCTTCGACGGGCATAGGTCTTAGCAACCTCAACAGCCGTTGGCAGATCATCGTGGGACAAGAGATAGAGATTATTGATACGGCAGATAGTTTCCAGGTGCGTCTGCCATTGACCAAACCAAAGAGTCTATGATAAAGAGAGTTATAATTGTAGAGGATGAGACGGCTGCGGTGGTAAACCTGCGCAGTATGCTCTCCATAGTAGCCCCTGGGGCCGAGGTTGTCGAGGTCTTGGAGTCGGTGGAGGAGGCCGTAGAGTTCTTCAAGGGTGAGGTAGAGGCCGATGTCGTCTTTATGGATATACACCTTGCCGATGGCGACTCGTTCCGCATCTTCGATAGCGTAGATATAGAGATACCTATTATATTTACCACGGCCTACGACCAATATGCCTTGGAAGCCTTCAAGGTTAATAGTATCGACTACCTACTAAAACCATTCAAGGAGGAGGAGTTGCGACGAGCGCTTGAGAAGCTACACCGCTTAACCGAGGGTGAGCGTCAGGAGCGTCGCCAGCAGAATAGACGTGTGGCAGAGGAGATTGCATCGGAGGCGGTGCAGACGATGTTGCTCCGCCACAAGGATAAGATTATCCCCGTCAAGACCGAGGACGTGGCATTCTTCTACACCTCCGAGGAGCGAGTTACACTCACGACACTCACTGGCGAGAGCTATCCCGTAGATAAGACCCTTGAGGCCTTGGTGCAGATACTTCCGCCACAGCGCTTCTATCGTGCCAACCGCCAATTTATCGTCTCGCGACGCGCCGTGAAGGATATCGCAGTGTGGTTCGGAAGTAGGCTTGCGCTCAACCTGACCATAGAGACTCCTGAGCGAATCATCATATCTAAGGCCCGTGTGCCAGAATTCAAGGGTTGGCTGCAGGCGGTTCACAACGAGTAAAAGAGACTTCACCCCTGCAATTATCCGTTTGGCCTGAGTGGTAGATACAAATCGTAATTTAGGGTTGTACCTTTGTTCTAAGAAAACAGATGTATAACCCTTTTAAAATTTACGATTATGAAGAAGATGATGTTTTTGGCCCTCGCGCTATCGGTGATGGCAATGGGTAGTGTTTCAGCAAGTGATGCAGACCGCAAGCCAGGTGGTTTAGTCGTAGGATTCAACGGTAACGGAGGCTTTGTAAAGGTAGAGATGGGTGCGCCAAAGCCAAGCAAGCGACCAAGCTGTTGCTGCGACTTACACCACAATCCACCACGCAAGCACCACAAGAAGGCTCACGCTAACTGGGAGAAGAGACACGAGATACCAAGGGGCAAGCACCCACACAACTGCCCATCTCACGGCCCACACCACAACTTCAATGGTGGCCGCCCAACACCTCCACCGCCAGCACATCGCCCTGGATATGGCTATCCTGGTCGCCCCGGAGGTCCAGTACGCAGATAGAAAAGTTGATAAAACCACTAAAAAATAGAGTAAAGGGGTAAATCTAAGTCGATTTACCCCCTATTTTTGGCGATTCACCCACAAAGTGTCGCGTATGTCAATAAATTTCATTACTTTCGCGAAGCGAAATTGTGCAACAAATCGAGGTGAAAATAATAGATAAAATAGGATGATAAAACGACTTTTTACAATTTTAGTTATGCTCTGCGTGGCACTCCCTGCTATGGCGCAGACGGCAAAGATCTCTGCTAAGGTTATTGATGCAGAGACCAAGGAGGGTATCATTGGTGCCATTATGGAGGTCATTGATGCTAAGACTACAAAGAGCCGACACTCCGTTTCAGGTGCTATGGGTGCAGTCACTGTGACGAGCCTCAGCAATGCAGAGTACGAAGTTAGGATTTCCTTTATTGGCTATGCTACACATACCCAGCGTGTTACGATTAGTGGCAAGAGCGTTGATTTAGGTACTCTCGAACTTAAGCCTGAGGCTGTGGCTATCGAAGGAGTTGTCAAGGAGGTGCAGGCTTTGCGTACCTCGCAGAATGGCGACACGGTAGCCTATAATGCTGCGGCGTTTAAGGTTGCTGCAGATGCCGATGTCGAGGGCCTTTTGAAGAAGATGCCAGGTATCACCATCTCGAATGGCTCGGTTGAGGCACAGGGTGAGCAGGTGAAAAAGATCTTTGTTGATGGAAAGGAGTTCTTCGGTGAGGATGTCTCTACGGCATTGAACTCGCTGCCAGCGCAAGCGGTAGACCGTATCGAGGTCTTCAACAAGCTCTCGGATAATGCCGAGTTCTCAGGTATGGACGATGGCGAGGGCTACAAGGCTATCAATATCGTAACGCACTCTAATATGCGTCAGGGCGTCTTCGGAAAGATGTACGCTGGCTATGGCTATCAGCCAGATATCGATGGTGGTGCGCCCGCGGACCCCGATTTCCAGAATACTACATCCTATAACCCTACAGTGGGCGATGTCACATCGCACCACAAGTATAATGTGGGTGGTAACGTAAATATCTTCCAGGATCGCCACCGTATATCGGTTATCGGCCTCTTGAACAATGTAAACCAGCAGAACTTCTCGTTCGAGGATATCCTTGGCGTGAATGGTGGTGGCGGTGGTGGTGGCCGTCGTGGAGGTGTCGGTCAGTATATGGTGCGCCCTCAGAGTGGTGTTGCGAATGTTGGCTCGATTGGTGCGCAATACTCAAGCACTTTTGGCAAGGATGATATGATAAAGCTCAATGGTTCATACTTCTTCAACAATACCAATACACGTAATAAAAGTGTGGTAGAGAAGTGGTATGAGTCACCATCGCCTATCGACACTTTGGAGCAGCGTGGTGAGTCGGAGACCCGCAACTATAACCATCGCTTCAATTTGCGTTTCGACTGGACTATCAACAAGAATATGTCGTTGATGTCGCGTACCAACCTAAGTTTCCAGGGCAACGACCCACGTAACCAGCAGTATGGTGAACTTGTGGGTGAGACAGCCGCAGAAAAGGGTCTCCCTTACGAGGCGCTCTATAATGGTTCTACTGGTACGTCGCGCGCCTTCCGTTTCTCGGAGTTCTTGCAGTATCGTGTGAAACTCGGCAAGGATGGTCGCACCATCACGGTCGATGGCCGCTACTCGATTCGTAAGACGCCAAAGTCGATAAGCAATAGTTACTCTTCGTTGGAGACAATTCTCGACCCTGAGAGCAATATTTACATACCCGATTTGCGCTATGTGGCAACTTACGCACCACAGAAGGAGATAGATCTTAGCGCTAATGTCACATATACTGAGCCTGTTGCCAAGAATGCTCAGGTGAGTGTGCAGTATCGCTTTGATGTCGAGAACCAGGAGATCTCCAAGGAGGCGTTCCTTACAGGTGCGGACTACGATATCACTGGTTTGTCGCCTCAGGCAGAGTTGTCGCGTCTGACACAGAACCGCAGTGCAGAGCATCGTGTAGGTCCAGGCTTCCGCTATGCCAAGGGCCGCAATACGTTTATTGCCAATCTTTATTATCAATATTCAGAGCTCGATGGCTATGTGAATTATAGTTTTGTGGATAGAAAGTTCAACCATCTCACCTACTTCTTGATGGGAAATATAGCATTCAACCCACAGAACACCATTCGCGTATTTGTCAATTCCTATACTCGTAACCCCGATGTAGTAAATCTGCAACCTATCTACGATGTTACCAATGCACAGTTTGTGACAAGGGGTAATGGTAATCTGAAGTCGTCGTACAACCACCGCATCAACTTCCACTATGTGCGCTCGAATATCGAGAAGGGTCGTACGTTTATGTGGATGTTCTCAGGCCAAATCACTCAGGATCATATTGGCCAGAGCATCATCTACAACCCTCAAAAGGAGGATTTGAAGGATTTCGAGGTGGTTGATCCTAATGGTGAGTATAATCCATTGCAGCTCACTACCTACGAGAATATGAAGGGTTCGAGCTCGTTGCGTACGCACGTTAGTTACGGCTTCCCCATCGCGCCAATCAAGTGTAACCTTAATGTTATGGCTGGCGTGAGCTGGACACGTACACCTTCGATGATTAACCACGAGCTTAACATCACAAGCAATATGGGTTATGATGCGATGCTCTCGCTTGGTAGCAACATATCTGAGAATATCGACTTTACTATCCAGTGGAATGGTGCCTACAACAATGCTAAGCAGTCGTTGGCAATGCGCAATGGCAACAACCGCAACGAATACTTCAACCACTCGGCATCGGGTAGTGTGAAGTGGGTTTTCTGGAAGGGCTTTACCCTCACCGGAGCAGTGAACTATAACCAGTATATCGGCTTCACCAACGACTACAACGAGGACTACCTTATCTGCAATGTCTACCTCGGTAAGAAGCTATTCAAGAACCAGCAGGGTGAGGTGCTTGTGGGTGTGAACGACCTTCTCAACGAGAATGCGGCATTTGCACGTACCGTGGGTAGCGGTTATACGCAGAATTCGTGGAATAGTGTCATTGGACGCTACTTCACCGTTCAGTTCAACTACAACCTTCGCCACTTCGGTAAGAAGGGTTCTAAGCAGATTGAGGATTATGAGGGTATGGGAGGCCGACCAAACCTTCCAGGCGGAGGCTCTCATTTCGGAGGTCGCCCCCCGATGATGCACAGATAATAGGCAGTGTATATAGATAAAGAGCGTGTTCAAACTTCTGAACACGCTCTTTATCTATGTGTATGTCGAGACACTCTACCACCTCCTCTGTAATATAGCGCAGAGGGGGCAGTGTTTGCCGAAGTGATGGCTACAATACTCGGTTGATAGTTGTAGGAGGGCTTGGCTGTGAAAGGCACTCTTGCCTCGGCTATTTGAGGGCATATACCATCGCCTGATGTAGGTGTTATCCTCCGAGGGTATATCCTCAAGGAGTGCTAAGGCCTGCTCGTAGAGGGTGTAGCTCTCGGTGAAGTTGCCGTAGTAGTACATGAGTGGCACAACGACATTGATGCCAAGGATGTCGCTCTTGAATGAGCCTATGCGGTAGGATATCCTGTGGTGTGAGGCCGAGGGTGAAAAGTTTTCCACCCAATACTCCGATGCCTGAGCTGAGAATAGGTGGTGTACATCCTTGCGCTTCTTGCACGTGAGCAACCGCTCCATCGTTAGATTATTGCGGTGTAGGCAACTTGCTATCTGTGCTAAGCGTAGTGTGGGGTGGTTGTTAATGTACATTCCAGAGAGTTGCCACTCTGATGCATCCATCGCTCTGATTTGGTACTTATGAACAAGGTGGTCGAACTCCTCTTTGAGGCGACGCACATAGTAGTCGTCATCGTAGAGATGTAACAATCCAGACCCACCCAGCAGTAGAGCCTCAATGTTTATAAGCGCACTATTCTCTCTGAGTATAATGTTGTAAGGTACTCGTTTGGCCAACTCCATCGCTGCGTCGCGGTTGTGGGAGCCACAGACCACACGCAGAAGGAGAACATACATCGCCTGTTGCCAATCGTTGTTGGCCTCACGGAAGTATGTCTCTATATCCTTCGACTTACGTTCGAGGCGTTCGTTGATAAGCCTATGGCATAGTGCTTCAAGGTGCTCGTTGCTGAGTGTCGCTACAACCTCGCTACAGCGAGTGTAGGTGCCAGCATCGCCGCGATCGCACGCCTCGGCAAGAGTAACAGCGTCAAACGACATACCTCCGACCATTAGAGGAGGTTTAGCTCCAAGAGGGCCTCCTCCGACATCATCGACTTATCCCACTGGGGGTCGAAGGTAAGGGTGATATTCACCTTCTCCACGCCCTGCACCTTGCTCACCTCGCGGTGGATATCGTTAAGGAGCATATCCGCCATAGGGCAGTTCGGAGCGGTGAGGGTCATAATGATATCTGCCGTACCCGATGGGTCGAAGTTAATCTCGTAGATGAGTCCGAGGTCGTAGATGTTTACGGGAATCTCTGGATCGTAAATGTTCTTTAGCGTTAGAACGATATTCTTCTCGATTGATAGTATCTCTTCAGGTGTCATACCTCTGCTATTTAACTATTTGTTACTCTGTTGTGTATAGACCAAAGCGTCGAGCTTCATCTGTGCCACCATAGCGCGTAGGCCGTTGCTACGCGTAGGCGATAGATTCTCGCCAAGGCCAATCTCGTCGATGAAGTAGAGGTCGATATTTGCCAACTCCTCGGCAGGACGGCCACTCATAACCCTAATCAAGAGGGCTATGATGCCCTTGGTGATGATGGCATCGCTATCGGCGGTGTAGTAGACCTTGTTGTCGCGCAACTCCGAGGCCACCCATACACTCGACTGGCAACCCTCAATCTTGTACTTGTCGGTACGCTTCTGTGGGTCGATGGCTGGAAGATCTTCGCTCAGACTGATGATGTACTCATACTTGTCGAGCCACTCATCGTAGAGCGAAAACTCCTCGATAATCTCATTTTGAATCTTGTCGTTTCTCATATTTTGTCTTTTGTTTTTAGTCCATAATTCTCTATCGCTTACCAGCCGTAACCTCGCTCAATCCGCGCGATACGGTTGCCCAGGGGCGCTCGATGTTTAGTATCTCGGCAATGGTAGGTGCTACCGCCACCATACTTACCTCCGTGTCGTACTCTCCCTTTGTGCCGATGCCATAGAAGATGAGGGGAACTTCGCGGTCGTAGTTATATCCCGATGTGTGGGCCGAGCGCTTATCGCTCTCTTCGATTATCCAGCCAGGCATAAAATCTATGATGATGTCGCCTGAGCGTGTGGCATAGAAGGATTGTTGCATAAGGCGGCTACGACCCTCCGAGAATGAGGTGTTGCGTAGCGATGACGAGGAGATTGCCGTTGCCACGCCACGTAGTTGTAGCATAAATGTTGCCACCTCCTCACGTAGGGTGTCGAGCGAAATGCGCTTCTTGAGGATTAGTTCGTGGTTGAGGTAGAGGGCATTGTTCGCAAAGCCAAGGATGTAGTTGTCCGAGCCGTAGCGCGCACCGAGGAAGGCATTTACGATAACCTCCATCTGTCGGGTATTGAATCGCTCACGCTCCCTGCCACCAATGGGGTTGTAGGAGGGTGATGTGCCGTGGTCCGAGGTGAGGATTACCACGATTTTCTGTGGATCATCGACCTGTGCGTAGAGGTATGTCAGGAATTCGGCCAAAGCACTGTCTAAGCGGTAGAGCATATCCTCCCACTCCATCGACTCAGTGCCGTAGGTTGAGGCTATGTAGCGTGGGGTGTCGAGTACGATGTTTAGGATGTCGGGGTTTGCGTCGGTGCCGAGACGCTCCTGAGCTATTAGCGACGAGGCGAACTCCAGAAGCATTGTATTGCCTGCAGGGGTGTAGCGCATATGTCCTATCTTCGATGTGCCGAGTTTTAGGTCGATGTCGCTAATTAGCTTGGTACTCTTATTCTTGATATCCTCCATTACGGCAACCTCGCTATTGTGGTAGCGGCTGGCGTCGTAGAGGGGTGTCCAGCGCTTCAAAACATACATATCGTTGCTCAGCGTGGTGTTGTACTGCGCCACCCATTCGGGTAACGTGTTGAGGTATGCCGACGAGGTAGTCCAATTTGTCTTGTTGGTCTCGGCCCAGAATCCTACGCCATAGTGGCCCGTGGGTATGATTGCCGAAATGGGGTCTATTGCAACGGTGAAACACTTGCTCTGGGCATTGCTACTAAGGAGCATATCCGAGATTGTTGGGGTTGCCAAGCGGTGAGGTGAGCAACTTATTGCTCCGGTGCTGAAGGGCACGGGGTGCGACTTGATGTCAGCGATGATGTTCACACGTGACGAATCGACATAGTTCCACCAGTACTCGCCCACAACGCCGTGTACCGAGGGTTGTGTTCCCGTGGCTATGGTTGCAAGGCCTGCGGGGGTCGATGTGTGGATGAAGTCGTAGTGGGCATTGGTATAGCGTGTGCCACCCACCATAAGGCGCTTGAAGCCCCCTTCAGAGAAGTTGTCCTCGTAGCGGTCGAGGTCGCTATTGCGTAGTGAGCCTACCACTATATTGATGATGAGTTGAGGCTCTGTGGCGTATGCCGAACCCAAGGATAAGAGTATTGTAAGGAGGGTGGTTGCCACCCATTGTGTCAGTCGTTGTGTCATAGGTAAAAGCCTTTAGGCTTTAATCAGTTTGAATTATCGTGCAAATGTATAGAAATTTTTTAATATTTCCTCGATTCGCTCCCTCTCTATCGTAAAATCGACTTGCGGAATCTGTGCCATAGCCTCTAATTGACGCAAACAATGCGCTCTGTAGCCCTCACTGTGTGGGTTTGTGGGGCGGTGGTTGATGGCCTGCATTATGGCCTTGACCTTGGCCATAGTCTGCTGTGCGCTCTTCGAGAGAGCCACCTCGCAGAACTGCTCCATTATATACTCCACGGCTTGCGACGAAGGGTGTACCATATCCTCGGCATAGAAGCGGTAGTCGCGCAAGTCGTCGATGAGTATCTCGAACGAAGGGAAGTAGATTGTGCGCGTAGGGTAGCGACGGCAAATCTCGGCTATGGCAACGCGGAGGATGGCCTTGCTTAAGGAGTTATCTTCGAGACCCTCGCCAATATGGCGTACTGGGCTGAGGGTGAAGAGGATACGCTTAGGCGATAGAGCCACTATCTCCTCCAAATGTGCAACACACTCCTCGACACTTAGCAACTCTCGCCTAAAGAGCGAGGCTGGCTGTTTGTGGCAGTTGGCCACCACCTCATTTGTCGCTGATAGGCGATAGACCCAGGCCGTGCCGAGCGTTATGATGGTGATGTCGGCCGAGGCTAATGCCTCCGAGCCAAGGGCTAATGCCTTGGTTATAGATTCGGTAGCCTCCGTGGGTGTAGCACCCCCAATTGAGGAGTGGAATCGGAAGTCCACGAAGCGCTGGTCTACCTCCACAAGTTCCTCAGGTTTAGGCCTGTAGCCATTGACCATAAGGCGCATAGCGAGGGCTATAGATGCGGGGTTGAAGAGGATACCTGTGGGTGAAGAGGTTACTGAGAATTTGCGCTCGCTGAGTCGCTGTGCGATGTTGGTTGCAAAGCACGAGCCAAGACATAGTATCCTATCGCTATACTCCAGCGGCTCTTGCCACGGTTTGATATCTATCTCGGTACGGAATTTCATAAGAGTAATTGCCAATAACTCTGCGAAGATAATATTTTTTCTTCGTATCACCGAATTTTTATTAACTTTGCATACTTAACCAAGAGTTAATAGAAAATTTAAATATAAAAGACTATGGAAAAGAGTATTGTATCATCTTTCGACGTAGACCACCGCACCCTTGATGCTGGTCTATATCTTCGCTCGGTATATACCATCAACGATGAGTTGGCTGTGCGCTCGTGGGATTTGCGTTTCCGCGCCCCTATGGCTCACGCGCCCCTCGGCTCTGGCGAGGTTCATACCATCGAGCACCTTATGGCCTACTACCTCCGCTTAGACCCAAAGATTGGCAAGAGCATCGTGTCGTTCTGCCCTATGGGATGCAAGACAGGTTTCTACCTATCGACTATGCAAGATGTTGAGGCAGAGGATGTTCGTCAGGCCTTGGCTAAGGTATATAAGGACGTATTCCCACTCAAGTCGGCAAGCGATATCGTGGGCTTGAACGAGATTCAGTGTGGTAATCCTGGCCTCTATGCTATCGACAGCACCAATGCTGCTATGGCCGAGTATATGCGCACACTCTTCAATGCCGAGGAGGCTGAGAAGGCTGGTATTGGTTGTGTTTACGAAAAGTGGTGGTAGAGTATGAGAATCCTTATCTGTGCCCCTACCTCGCGTGAGTTCCGCGCTATGCAGTACGCCTTGGACCATGCCTCGTCGCTTAAGCACACCTACGACCTTCGAGAAGTTGGTATCGGCAAGGCCCTCTCGTCGGCTGGCGTGTCACGTGCCTTGACCCTCGCAACCGAGCCATACGATATGTTGGCCGTTGTGGGTTTCGCGGCTTCGGCTCTTGGTCGTAAGCAGGGCGATATCGTTATGCCTTCGTGTGCTATCCACCACGACGCCATCATCCCCGAAGGCTTCTGCCCAGAGATTACCGACCCTCGCTCGTTGCGTGGCGGTGACAAGGAGACAGTATTTACGGGTGATTCCTTCGTTAATGCCGACATTATCAGGGAGATAAAGCGACGCTTTGGTGTCGAGTGTGGTCTCTTCGATATGGAGATTGCGGCTATCTGTCAGGTGGCAGAGTTGTACAACAACATCCCCGTTGTGGCTGTTAAATATGTATCAGACGTTCCTGAGGAGGGCCATTCGGAGCACTCTTACGACGAGTTCGCCGATGCTCACTCCGACTTTACTCCGTTGCTTGAGCGCTTAGAGATGTTGTAGAGTTATGTG
This sequence comes from uncultured Alistipes sp., assembly GCA_904502285.1. Classification (GTDB taxonomy): domain Bacteria; phylum Bacteroidota; class Bacteroidia; order Bacteroidales; family Rikenellaceae; genus Alistipes. The sequence goes on from CAJGEC010000006.1 coordinate 48,266, forward strand.
TTGAGGGGGCAATAATTCAGCCTTGCCCCTTCACTCTTATAAAAGAAATGTCCCAACCCGTGAGGGTTGGGACATTTTCTGTTATATGCCTTTCCGATTAGCGGTTCTGCATATGGAGCTCGTGGTACTTGTTGTACTTCTCCATAATGCCGTCCATCTCGCGGAGACGGAAGCAGAGGTTGTTCAAGAGCTCGATGGTCAAAGCATCGGTAGGCTTGATCTCGTATGCCTTCTCCAACCAAGGAATAGCCTCAGCGAAGATAAGGTTGATCTTTGCGTTCTCAGCCTCATACTCCTCGTATGTCAAGCCAGCGTTGCTGTTCAACTCGCCGATAGCGTTGTTAGCCTTCTCGATGATGAAGTAGCCAGTGTAGAAGTTGCTATCGAACTCTGCAGGACGAAGCTCTGCGCACTTCTTGAACGACTTGATACACTCGTCGTAGTTCTTCAAAGCGTTGTAAACACGGCCACGGCCAAACCACAAGTCGTAGTTGGTTGGGTCGTCATTGAGTGATGACTCAATCATAGAGGTAAGCTCTGCTGGATCACCTACACCCTGCTCAGCAGTGTAGAACTGCATAAGACCGTCGAGGATAGTAGCATTCTTAGGGAAGAGCTGGATACCTGTAACCAAAGCCTCCTTAGCCTTTGCCAAGTAGACCTCAGCATTGCGCTCCTTCTGGCCGTAGTAGCTGTGGAACAAGAAGTAGTAGATGTTACCATTCTCGTCGGTGTAGCCACTCTCCAAAGCCTCAAGGAAGATATTCTGAGCCTTCTCCAAAGCAGCGAATGCCTCCTCACCGCTAAGTGATGAACCATACATAGTCATAAGCATACCTGCGTTGAAGAGGTTGTTGCCATCGGCCTTAGTTGATGGAACAACGCTCTGTGCGCGGTAAGCAAGCTCGAAGCACTCAGCAGCCTCAGCCAAACGACCCATATCGTTCAAGGCGTCACCCTGCTGTGAGAGTGCGTTAGCCAAGTTCATAGCGATAGATGCGATCTTTGACTCCTGCTTAGGATCCATCTCGTAAGCCTTAGCCATTGACTCGATAGCGGTCTGAGGAAGATTCTCCTTGATAGCCTTCTTCTGATTCCAGCCCTGGATGAGACCTGCAGCATCAACATAGATATCTACATACTCGTAGTCGCATACATATACTGGGGTGCCACGGAACTCACCCTCGTACATATTAGATGGCTGACCTACGTTCATCTGAAGCACCTGAACAGGTACACCACGACCAACCTCCTTAGTAGGGAGAATGTAGGCATTGGTATATGCGTTAGCACGTGCAACCCAAGTTGCAGCCTTAATGCCCTTCTTTGCATCCAATACTGCGGCATCAGCCTTCTCAAGTTTTGCAAGCTCAGATGCAGTGTTTACCTTCTGAGCGTTTGCTGCTGGCAATGCGAACATCAACATCGCTGCAGCCAAGAATAAAAACTTCTTCATAGTTGTTGTATTGTGTTGTTAATTGTTATTCGTTGTTTGCACTCTGCTCCTCGGTGGTTGCAACCTCCTGATTCTCAGTTGTTGTTGCCTCCTCCGAAATGATTGCAATCTCCTCATCCTCATCGGTCTTTGGTACTGCAGTTACGGAAGCGATAGCGTCACCATCACGCAAGTTGATGACCCTTACGCCCTGAGTAGCACGACCCGCAACACGAATCTGGTCTACCGAAGTACGCATTGTGAGACCCGAACGGTTGATAATCATAAGGTCGTTATCGTCGGTTACAGCCTTGATAGAGATCAACTGACCCGTCTTCTCGGTGATGTTGATGGTCTTGACACCCTTACCACCACGGTTGGTGATGCGGTACTCCTCAAGGTCTGTGCGCTTACCGTAGCCATTCTCCGAAAGAACAAGGATATCCTCCTTAGAGTCTGGCTCGATAGCAATCATACCAACCACCTCGTTGTCGTCCTCCATAGATACGGCCTTAACACCCGTACTTACACGACCCATAGCACGTACCGTAGCCTCGTTGAAGCGGATGGCGCGACCCTCGCGTGTAGCAATCATAATCTCGGCATTGCCGCTGGTGAGTTTAACCTCCAACAACTGGTCGTCTTCTCTAATAACGATCGCCTTGACACCATTAGTACGTGGACGAGAGTAATCCTCCAACGTAGTCTTCTTAATAATACCACGCTTAGTACACATTACAAGGAAGTTGTTCTCGACGAACTCCTTGTCGTTGAGGTTCTTAACATTGATATAAGCACGTACCTTGTCGCCTGGCTCAATCTGGATAACATTCTGAATAGCACGGCCCTTCGAAGAGCGTGTACCCTCAGGAATCTGGTAAACCTTCAACCAGTAGCAGCGGCCCATCTCGGTAAAGAACATCATCGTATTGTGCATCGAAGCCACGTAGATATGCTCGATGAAGTCCTCCTCGCGAGTTGCGCTACCCTTAGCACCCTTACCACCACGGTTCTGTGTGCGGTACTCAGCAAGTGGGGTACGCTTGATGTAGCCCATATGTGATATGGTGATAACCATATCGTCGTCGGCATAGAAGTCCTCTGGGTTGAACTCCTCCGAAGAGTAGATAATCTCCGAACGGCGCTCGTCGCCATACTTCTCCTTCATCTCCAACAACTCGTCCTTGATGATCTGCATCTGCATATCAACATTTGCCAAGACAGCATTCAGGTAGTCGATGGTCTTAACCAACTCGTCGTGCTCGTTCATCAACTGCTCGCGCTGGAGACCAGTCAATTGACGCAGGCGCATCTCAAGGATAGCGGCAGTCTGCAACTCCGACAAACCGAATCGCTCCTGAAGACGTGTGCGAGCCTCGTCGCCAGTCTTCGATGAGCGGATGATGTGTACTACCTCGTCGATATTATCCTGTGCAATGAGCAAGCCATTTACGATGTGGAGACGCTCCTCGGCCTTCTGCAAGTCGTAGCGCGAACGACGCACGATGACGTCGTGACGGTGGTCTACGAAGTGGCGGATAAGCTCCTTGAGGTTGAGCAACTGTGGACGGCCATTCACCAAGGCGATGTTGTTCACCGCGAATGATGACTGAAGTGGGGTATTCTTGTAGAGCGTGTTAAGCACTACGCTTGCCACAGCATCCTGCTTGAGGATGATGACGATACGCATACCCTGGCGGTCCGACTCGTCGTTGATATATGAGATACCCTCAATCTTCTTCTCGTTGATGAGGTCGGCGATACGCTTAATCATATCTGCCTTATTCACCATATATGGAATCTCCGTAATTACGATGCACTCACGGCCCGATGGGGTATGCTCGATCTCGGTCTTAGCACGCATAACCACACGACCACGACCCGTAAGCAACGCCTCCTTGACACCCTCGTAGCCATAGATGATAGCACCTGTAGGGAAGTCAGGACCCTTGACATACTCCAACAACTCCTCGCACTCGCACTCAGGATTGTCGATATAGGCACAGCAGGCATCAACGACCTCCGAGAGGTTGTGTGGGGCCATATTTGTTGCCATACCAACGGCGATACCACTGGCACCATTGACCAAGAGCAATGGAATCTTGGTAGGCAATACGGTAGGCTCCTTGAGGGTATCGTCGAAGTTGAGACCCCAATCGATTGTCTCCTTGTCGATATCGGCCATCACCTCGTCGGTAATCTTCTGCATACGAGCCTCGGTGTAACGCATCGCCGCAGGAGAGTCACCATCCATAGAACCGAAGTTACCCTGACCCTCAACTAAAGGGTAGCGCATTGACCAATCCTGAGCCATACGTACCATCGCCTCGTAAACCGAACTGTCGCCGTGTGGGTGGAACTTACCGAGTACATCACCGACGATACGGGCACTCTTACGTGTTGGCTTGTCTGAGTAGAGGTTCAACTCTGCCGACATATCATACAAAATACGACGATGTACGGGTTTGAGACCATCACGTACATCGGGCAGTGCGCGCGACACGATTACCGACATCGAGTAGTCGATATATGCCGACTTCATCTGCTCTTCGAGATTGACCTGGACTATACGTCCCGTCATACCTGAAACATTCTCTTCTGACATATTATATCTGTGTTATATTAATTTCAATTCACAACACCTATATATATTATATATAGACCCACAAATTTACGCCAAATTTTCGTTTTGAGCAACTTTTACACCTAAAAAGTGAGGTGGTTTGGGGTTATGGTGTGCGAAAAATTGATGTATTGCCCCTTTTTAGCCATTCTGAGCGTGTCGAATCTTTGATTCGGGGTGGGTACGGGAAAAAGTGAAGGAGTGTCCAAAAGTTATGGACACTCCCTCATTACATTAGATTTTTAATGCTATTGTGACTAACGCACCTCGATAGCTTCGTATAGGGTTACGTGGCCCTCAAGGCGTAGGGTTGTGCAACCCTCGGTCAAGGAGATAACCTCCTCAGCACGCTCGATTCTGCCCTCACCAAGGGTGTTACCTTCGCCATCGAATGTGCGGTAGGTGATACCCTCCGAAGGGATAGCGCCAAGGAGTAGACGTACGCTCGTTGCACCCTCGCCTATAGCGATGTTTACACCCTCCGTTGATGTGAACTCAGTGAATGGATTAGCATCCCAGCCATAGTCGCACTTCTCCACAGGATTGATGGCGAACTCGCGGATAGCCAACCAGTTACGCTTCTTCGACTCCAACTTACGGATGCCCACATAGCGGGCCTCGAAGGGCTCACCCTTCCAGAGGATGTCGTAAACGCCCTCCATAGGCTCGGTAAGAGCGATCCAGTTCTGACCATCGGTAGAGTACTCGACGATGACGTGGTCGAAGTAATCGACATCGTCCACCGAGTTACGACCCTGGATGATGCGTATCTCGCGTATCTCGCGCACGATACCCATATCGGCTGCGACGAAGTCGTCAGTGCGCTGTGCCTGACCTGAGTGGTAGTAGGTTTCGAGGTCGTTGTCGAACATATATTTTGCCTGTGGTGCCTGCAACGAGATATAGTTACCCGCAGCCGAGAGGGTCGAAGATTTCTCGCCTGTGAGGTACTCGTAGTAGCGCGATACAAGGCCATCCATCACACGCTCGTAGAATGGCTTAAGTTTCATTGTACCAACACGATGAGCATCGTACATCTCCACCGCTTCGAGCGACATAAGGTTGTCTACGTATGCCTCCCAGAAGCCCTCGAATCTCTGCTCCTTGGGGCGCTGCATATAGCCGTCGAGCAACTCCAAAGCCTTGCGACAGCGAGTGCCGAGTTTGCCGAACTCCACCAGCCATGGGCGCAACTCCTCCAAGAGAGCCTTGTTCTGCATCGCCTCCATAGCCTGAGGAACAGCCTCGATGCGCTTCAACTCCTCCATAAGTTTTGCCGAGAGTTCGGGGGTGTAGTCCTCGAAGCCGAAGGTCTCGGTCTCCCACGACTCCAAGCGGCGGTAGCCAGTCTCGGTGTCGCACGAGTGGATTGCAAAGAGTCGGTAAGCCTCCTTGACCTCTGGGGCAAGGGCTTCAAGACCACGCTCCCAGCTGTCGATAGGGTTGTAGGCTTCGGTATTCCACGTATAGTCGGCTACGCTGTAGAGGGCCAACTTCGAGGCCTCTCCGTGCTCCATTGGGTTGCTCACAAGACCACGTGTCTCCTTCTCGGTTAGGGTTGGCGAAAGACCATATACGGGGCCCTGCATCATAATATGGCGGGCATAGTCGGTAACGGGGTAGTTCCACCAGAAGAGCGCTGGACGCTGGATGCGCGACGAAATCCACTCCATAGTGCTTGGGGTCATATCGCTACATACGGCGTCTCCTGTCCAGAATACATCTACCGAAGGGTGCAACTCCTTGCCGTAGACTACCAAGCTACCTCGCTCTGAAGGGTTTGCCCAGAGACGTGTGTAGTCTGTAGGACATACAATGAGTGGTGCTACGTCGCCCTTAGCCACGACAAACTCCTCGTTGAGGATGTTCATCAACTCGGTCTGGTAGTAGGGGTTTGTGCCACTACCCTCGATATCGTCGAAGTGAACGGCGAAGGCGCGTACGCCAAGCTGATACATAGCCTCGAACTTGCGAAGGAGGTTCTGGATATCCGACTCCTCCCACTTGATGTCCTTTCCAGGGTGGATAGCCCAAACGAAGTTCACGTGGTTGCGGTTGCAGGCCTCCACCAACTCGCTAATCTGGCGTGCCTCATCCTCAGGGTATGGCTCGCGCCAATGAGGTGAGCTGTGGTATGGGTCATCCTTAGGGCCATAGATGTAGTAGTTCATCTTGTAGCGGCCGTAGGTGTCGATGAGCGAGAGGCGTACTTCGTGTGACCAAGGAGTGCCGTAGAAGCCCTCCACTACGCCACGATACTGCAAGTCGGGCCAGTCGTTTATCGTTAGGGCAGGGATGTGACCCTCGGCCGATGCTGGGCTCTCGACAATCTGTCGGAGGGTCTGCAAGGCGTATGATACACCCACCTTGTCGAAGGCCTTGATGATGATGCCCTTGTGTGCGATATGTAGGTGGTATGCACCCGACTTAGCCTCGATACCATCGCAATACTTTGCGCCATAGTTGATAGTTAGGGCTACGCCGCGCTTGTTGTGCTTTAAGAACTCCACCTCCGATGCAAACTCCTTGGCCTTACCCTTGAGGGCTACTCCAGCGTTGATGTCCACACCAATTGTGCGGAGCATATAGATCTGCTGAGGGGTGGGGTTGATGATGATGCCACCGTGGTCGAGTTTCTCGCCAAAGAGGCCTCCCAAGTTTTGTGACTCACCACGCTGTGATGAGAGATCCTGGGCTTGAATTGCCACTGTCATAGCCATCGAGGCTATCGCAAGAGCAATCGTCTTTAGGGTCTTAATCATAGTTTTATAGTTTTAGTTATTCGATTTTGTTGCGCTGTTTTAGTCTTTTATCTCGTTGTTGTGCTACGTGCCACCCAACACTAAGGAGTGTGTGGCCAAGCCATATCTCATCAAGGTACAAATATACGAAAAAAAAGTGAACCTGCAAGGAGGTTCACTCATTCGTTTCGGGGCGTTGTAACCCCATTATGTGTCACACCCTTAGATGATGTCGAAGGCGATCTTCATCATATTGGTAAATGATGTCTGGCGCTCCTCAGCACTGCAAGCGGTGCCGTGTACCAACGAGTCGGAGATTGTGCAGATGCACAACGCACTCTTTCCAGCACGTGCAGCATTCATATAGAGGGCCGTAGCCTCCATCTCTACTGCCAAGACACCCATCTTCTGCCACTGCTTCCAACCCTCGGCATCGTCGCCATAGAATACGTCGCTGGCAAGGATATTACCCACGCGGTAGTCGATGCCCAACTCCTCGGCCTTAGCTGCTGCGCTACGCAGTAGTTCGAAGTCGGCAATAGGGGCAAATGTACCTGGGAGGTTGAACTGTGCGCCATAGTTAGAGTCGGTGCAAGAGCCCATACCAAACACCACGTCACCCAACTTTAGCGATGGGTCGTAAGCACCTGCCGAGCCACAACGGATGATGCGCTTAACGTCGTAGAAGTTGAACAACTCGTAGGTGTAGATGCCGATAGAGGGGATACCCATACCGTGGCCCTGAACAGAGACACGCTTACCCTTGTAGGTGCCAGTGAAGCCGAGCATACCACGCACGTTGTTGTACTGCACGGGGTTCTCCAAGAAGTTCTCTGCCATAAACTTAGCGCGGAGAGGGTCGCCCGCCATAATCACTCTGTCGGCGATTTCGCCATATTCTGCTCCGATATGTGGAGTAGGTACTTTGCCTGCCATAAAAACTATAGTTTAGTCGGTTAATACTCTTCGATATATTTTCTGCCCCGAAAGGCTATCTACAAAGGTAGCGAAAAAGTGTGGTATAGCAAAACTAAAGGACAAAAAATTTGCCATAGTCTAAAAAATGGGTGCTATGATTTTGAATTTACATATAAAATATCTATCTTCGTGGTTATGAAATAATAGAAACTACACAGATAAACCTATGAATTACACTTTTACTGCTGAGGAGCGCAAGGATATCATCGCTCTTATGAATCGTGAGATAGTTCCAGCAATCGGTTGTACCGAGCCTATCGCTGTAGCGTTGTGCGTTGCCAAGGCAACCGAGACTTTGGGTTGTCGCCCAGAGCGCATTGAGGCTCGCCTAAGTGCCAACGTACTTAAGAATGCTATGGGTGTAGGTATCCCTGGAACAGGTATGACGGGTCTGCCTATCGCTATGGCCCTTGGCGCACTTGTAGGTCGTTCGGAGTATGAGCTCGAAGTACTCAAGGATGCCGATGCTAAAGCCGTGGAGGAGGGTAAGAAGATGATTGAGGAGCGCCGTATCGACGTGGACCTCAAGTATAACATCACCGAGAAACTATATATCGAGATCGAGGTGTCGGCAGGTGGTGCGAGTGCACTCGCTATTATCTCTGGCGGTCACTCTCGCTTTGTTCACGTGTCGCGCTGCGGCCAGACACTCTTCAGCCTCGATGCCCCAGCCACCTCTGAGGGCGAGGCTCCAGTTGCTGAGGTCAAGGATCCAGAACTCACGCTTAAGAGGGTTTGGGACTTTGCGATGACTGCTCCATTGGAGGAGTTGGAGTTCATCCTTGAGGCTAAGCGTCTGAATATGAATGCTGCTAATATGTCGCTTCAGGGCGACTATGGCCACGCCATCGGTAAGTTGTTCCGTGCGGAGTCTGAGCGCAATATTATGGGCGACACGCTCCACTGCCAGATTGTGGGTATGACCACTGCAGCGTGTGATGCACGTATGGCTGGCGCTATGATTCCTGTGATGAGTAATTCGGGAAGTGGTAATCAGGGTCTCACCTCTACAGTTCCTGTGGTTGTCTATGGCGAGCAGACGGGTGCTTCGGAGGAGCAGATGATTCGTGCTTTGATTCTCAGCCATCTTACCGTTATCTATATCAAGCAGAGTCTCGGTCGCTTGTCGGCGTTGTGTGGCTGTGTTGTTGCGGCTACGGGCTCTTCTTGTGGTATCACCTACCTTATGGGTGGTGGCTACCAGGAGGTTACCTTTGCCGTGAAGAATATGATTGCTAACCTCGCTGGTATGATATGCGACGGTGCTAAGCCTTCGTGCGCTATGAAGTGTGCTTCGGGAGTCTCTACGGCAGTGGTGTCGGCACTTATGGCTATGCACTCGCGTTGTGTTAAGTCGGTAGAGGGTATCATCGACGACGATGTAGATAAGTCGATTCGCAACCTCACAGATATCGGCCGTGACGCTATGACACAGACCGATGCGATGATTCTCCGCATTATGACCTCTAAATAGTCGTTTAGAGTATATCGTTAAGGGGGCAGACGGCTTTCGGGCAGGTCCGCCCCTCTTGTTTAGTAGCCTTTGCGCGATTTTTGCCCGCTGTGCTACACAACACTTAGAGACTAAAAACTATGATTACTGATACCCCTAAGGAGCGTATCGAGGAGATTGTGGCCTCGCAGCGCCAATTCTTCCGTAGCCACGCCACCCTCCCAATAGAGTTTCGTTTGGAGGCTCTTGGTCGTCTGCGTAGAGCCATCGTCGAGTACGAGGAGCAGTTGTGTGGAGCGCTCTACAAAGATCTGCACAAATCCTATGAGGAGGCCTACCTCACGGAGTTGAGCATCGTCTTGGGCGAGATAGATGGCTTCTTGAAGAATCTGAAGCGTTGGGCAAAGCCCTCGAAGAAGAGGACACCACTCAAGATGTTCCCCTCGCGAAGTATGATTCTTACCGAGCCATTGGGCGTAAGCCTTATCATAGCCCCTTGGAACTACCCCGTGCAGCTACTGCTTAACCCTTTAGTTGGCGCAATCGCCTCAGGATGTACGGCGGTATTGAAACCCTCGCCCTATACGCCCAATGTGGCAAGGGTGCTTGAGGAACTTATTGCAAAGAGCTTCGATAGCCACTATGTCGCACTCGTTCAGGGCCACCGTCAGACAAATAGACTTCTTCTTGAGGAGCGTTACGACGTCATCTTCTTCACTGGCTCACCCGAACTCGGCCGTATGGTTATGCGCAGTGCTGCGACAAACCTATGTCCCGTAATCTTGGAGTTGGGAGGCAAGAGTCCCGTGGTGGTGGATAGAGATGCCGATGTGGAACTCGCTGCCCGACGTATTGCCTGGGGCAAGACCCTCAATTCGGGTCAAACCTGCATAGCGCCCGACTACCTGCTTCTCCACCGCGAGGTCAAGGATAGATTTGTTGAGGCCTTTGGTAGGGCGGTGAGGGAACTCCACGGCGAGGATGTCCGCCAGAGCCCACACTATGTACGTATGGTCTCGGAGCGGGCCTTCGAGCGTGTGGCTAGTTACCTCAAGGATGGTAAGGTACTCTTTGGTGGTGCTACCAATGCTGAGGAGCGCTATATCGAGCCTACGCTCTTGGATGAGGTGGCTGTGGATAGCCCTGTGATGAGCGACGAGATTTTCGGCCCGATACTCCCAATCATCACCATAGACTCCCTCGACGAGGCTATCGACTTCATTAATCAGAGAGAGAAGCCATTGGCCCTCTATGCCTTTGGTAATGAGAGAAATATGCGTAAAGTGTTTGACCTTACCTCTTCGGGTGGTGGTTGCATCAACGATACCATTATGCACATAGCCAACGAGCATCTGCCCTTTGGTGGTGTTGGCAATTCGGGTATGGGGCGCTATCACGGCAGGGACTCCCTATATGCCTTTTCGCATCGTAGGTCTATTCTGGTTTCCTACACGTGGCTCGACCTTCCGTTCCGCTATATGCCCTACAAACTATTTAGTTGGGTGAAGCGATTGCTATAATGAAAATGGAGATGCTCCCGAAAGGGGGGCATCTCCAAATCGATGAGTCACTATACCTACTTTTAGAGGATAGTCTTGAGATACTCGGCTACGTTGCGCTCGATACGCTTCTCCACGTCGTCGCTCTCCTCGCGCACGAACTTCTCGCCTGTAACGGCCTCATAAAGTTCGATATAGCGCTCGGTGATGCCAGCAACAACCTCTGGAGTCATCTCTGGAACCTGCTGACCCTCTTGGCCCTGGAAACCATTCTCCATCAACCACTCACGAACGAACTCCTTAGAGAGCTGCTTCTGCTTCTCGCCACGTGCGAGACGCTCCTCGTAACCCTCCTTATAGAAGTAGCGTGATGAATCGGGGGTGTGAATCTCGTCCATAAGGTAGATCACGCCATTCTTCTTACCGAACTCATACTTGGTATCGACAAGAATAAGACCCATCTTCTCGGCGATCTCGGTACCGCGCTGGAAGATAGCACGTGTGTATGCCTCCAACTGCTCGTACTCCTGGCGAGAAACCAAGCCCTGTGCGATGATCTCCTCCTTAGAGATATCCTCGTCGTGACCCTCGTCAGCCTTAGTTGTTGGGGTGATGATAGGCTCTGGGAACTTCTGGTTCTCAACCATACCCTCAGGCATCTCGACACCACAGATGGTGCGCTTGCCAGCCTTATACTCTCTCCAAGCGTGGCCAGAGAGGTAGCCACGGATAACCATCTCCACCTTGTAAGGCTCGCAACGGTGACCTACAGTAACCATTGGGTCTGGCACAGCGATCTTCCAGTTAGGCAAGATGTCGGTAGTAGCATCGAGGAACTTAGCAGCAATCTGGTTAAGCACCTGACCCTTGAAAGGGATACCCTTTGGCAATACCACGTCGAAGGCTGAGATACGGTCCGAAACAACCATCACGAGGTACTCGTCGTTGATGTTGTAGACATCACGCACCTTACCTACATAGTGGCCCTTCTGACCCTCAAACTCGAAATTGTTCTTTACAATAGCATTCATATATTTTCGTTTTTTTTGGTTTCTAAACTACAAAGTTATAAAAATATATCTTATAACCTACGTCTCGCTACTTTTTTTGCTTGGCACGTAGGCGTGTGATGCCGTCGATGAAGCATAGTGGGTGGGTAGGAGCACCAGGGAGCCAGAGATCCACGTGGTACTTATCCAAGAAGCTACGCTCTACGGCAGGGCTCTCGCTGTAGAGACCTCCTGAGATAGCCTCAGAACCACAAACGACCAATATCTTAGGCTCGGCAATAGCGTTGTGACAGATATCCAAGGCCTCAGCCATATTGGCTGTGATAGGGCCAGTGATAACTGTACCGTCGGCGTGACGAGGCGAGGCTGTAAAGCCCGCTCCGTAGCGGCCGAAGTCGAAGTTCACGTTGCCCGTAGCGTTGAGCTCCATCTCCACCGAGCAGTCGCCACCAGCAGACACCTCTCTTAGTTGAAGGGTCTTGCCAAAATATTTGGCTATCTCTGGGCGAATTGCCGATGTGTCGAACTTGGGTGCGCTCTGTGAGGCGTGAACAATGAGGTCCTCGCGGCGTGTTGCAGCCAAGCGATGCTCGTTGGTGAACTTGATATTTTTAGGGGCGCACTTCTGGCACTCGCCACAGAAGAGACACTTACCCATATCCAACGTAAGAGGCTTAGAGGTTATAGCACCCGTAGGGCATATCTTCTCGGCACGCTCGATGTCGCTCCTATCCTCGGTCTCGGTGAGCAAGGGGAAGCCACGGAACTCCTCCGTGAGGGTCACACCATCCAAATCGGGAATATATTGCCAGCCGTGGCTGCGTAGTATCTTTGCTTTTCCAAAAAACATAATCGCTATAGTTTAGAGGTCGTGACCGCAGTACGACAGGTTAAAACTCTTGTTGTTGATAGGGAAGTCCGAGATGCCCTCCGAGCGAACGGCAATGGCGAGGCCGAGCCAGTTGTGGAGGCTTGGGTCCTTAATCTTGTACTTCACAATCTCGCCCTCGTTATTGGTAAGGGCTACGTGGCAAATCTCACCTCGCCAGCCCTCTACAAGGCTAAAGGCAAGGGCATCGCCCTGGAGTGTAGCGTTGTAATCGGGGGCAGGGATATCGCCCTGAGGTTTATAGTTAGCCAAGGCGCTCTCGATGTAGTCGGCACTCTGAAGCACCTCGTCCATACGTGTTGCAAGGCGTGACATAACGTCGCCATCGTGCTTGAGGATTGGCTCGTGCTTAATCTCGGTATAGTAGCCTGAGGGGTGTGTGGCGCGGAGGTCTCGCAAAAGACCACTCGCACGTGCTGCCTGACCCACACCACCGATTGTCTCCATCTCGCTCTTTGGCACTAAGCCACACTGCTCGAAACGGGCCAAGAGTGATGGCGACTCCATAATATCCTCGCGCACCTCGTTGTAGCGACGGCGCACCTCGCTGATATTTTTGCGGATGAGGGTTATCTTCTGCTCAGTGAGAGGGTGGTTGCTACCGCAAGGGCGGATGACGCTCTTGCCGAAGCGGTTGCCACACCACGCCTGAGAGGTGTTGATAGTCACGGTGCGGAGAGCCTCACAAGCCACCTGATAGAGCTGGAAGCCGATATCTGTAGCCAAAGCACCCGTATCGGCAAGGTGCATAGCGATACGCTCCAACTCGATGGCTATCATACGCTCCAAGCTGAGACTCTTCGAGGGCTTGAAGCCAGCGAACTTCTCAACTACCTCGGCATATGCTGTGGCGTGACCAACGGCAGTATCTCCAGCGATGGACTCCGCAATAAGGGTCTGTCGTAGGCGGTTTTGGTTGCGTACCATCTCGCCCTCGACGCCTCGGTGCTGATAGCCCAAGGCAATCTCAAGGTGGAGTACCTGCTCGCCAGCACAGATGAAGCGGAAGGCACCTGGCTCGATGATACCTGCGTGGATAGGGCCTACATTCACCTCGTGCAACTCCGCACCCTCGATAGAGTAGAATGGGTAGCTATCCATCGTAGAGCTCTTGTCGCGACGGTCGTGGCTGAAGCGCAAGGGCTTGAGCCAAGGGTGGCTATCGAAGGGCACACCGTAGAGTTCGTGAATCTCGCGCTCGAAGGGGTGGAACGCTGGGTGTAGTGCTGTGAGTGATGCCAAACCCTCGCTATAGTAGTCTGGAACGAAGGAGGTTACGAGGACCTCGGAAGTGGTGTCGTCCAAGAGGATGAGGAAGAACTTAAGTCCGTTCTCAATCTCGGTAGCGAAGTAGTGGCCTATGTGGTAGCGTCGTTGTGACATACGCTCCTTGAGGTCGTTGTAGAGTTCAACGTACTCCACTACGGGGATGTCGCTCAGGGCGATATGTGAGGCGCTGTTATTTGTTACGTGATATAGTTTCATAGCGTTAGCCGATATTTACAATAACGTCGATAGCATCTTTGAGGAAGGCGGGCTGCCATACACCGAACACCATAGCCACGAGCAGGAGTAGTGCTGCGCAGTATGAGAGACGACGGTTTACCTCCGAGAGGTGCAACTCATCCTGGTTGCTGTGGTAACCCAAGCGGAGTGTGCGACCCCAGATAGAGTAGATTACAACGCACATAAGAACGAGCATTGCCAAGAGGAGCCACCAACTACCCACCGATACAATCTCGGTGAAGATCATCACCTCGGAAACGAAGAGTGGCGATGGTGGGAAGGCCAAGAGTACCAATGTGCCAACGATAAAGCCGATAGCGCCCACACGGTTGATGTTCATATAGTTACCAATGCGGTTGATGCTGTAGCTATCGTAGATATGGCGCATAATGCCCACCTGATAGAATACCGAACTCTTAACCAGCGTATGGCTCATAACGTGGAACACCGCAGCCCAAAGGCCGATGCCTCCAATACCCATACCGATAGCCACGATACCCATATTCTCGACCGTAGAGTAGGATAGGAATCGTTTGTAGTTGTTGGTACGGCGGAGGAACATAGCACCCACGGCCAACGACAAGATACCGATGAGGATGAGCAGGTGACGCGCCCATACGAATACCTCGGTAGATGCGTAGAGCGAGTAGATGCGGTAGATAGAGATGAAACCAGCATTTACCAAGGCGGTAGAGATAAATGCAGAGGCTGGGGCTGGAGCAGCGTAGTTGGCATCGACACCCACGGTGTAGAGTGGGAAGATCTCCATCTTACAGCTGTAGCCTACAACGATAAGGAGGAATGCCACCTTGAGGTATAGAGGGTTGCCCTTGCTGATAACCTCCTGAAGGGCTGTATAATCCAACGAGCCGTGTTCTGCGACGGTAGAGAGCAGAAGGATGCCGAGGTATGCCATAGCGATACCCGTAGAGCATACGAAGATATACTTCCACGTAGCCTCCAACGACTGCTTGAACTCGCGGTGGTAGATGATACCTGCCGAGCAGATAGTGGTAGCCTCAAGGAATACCCAGGTCATAGCCACGTTGTGTGAGTAGTAGACGCAGGTGATGGCTACCGAGAGTAGCATAAGCAGGGTGTAGTAGGTCTTGTATGAGTTGGTAGAGACGTTCTCGGCCTTGAGGTACGACGACGAGAAGAGTAACGAGAAGCCTAAAACCACGGTGAGCAAGAGGTGGAATACTACGGCCAAGGTGTCGGCACGGAAGATGGTGAGCATCACTCTGTCTACCTGGCCTAAGCCGAGGAGTAGGGCGATGGCCGCAACCTGCACAACCCAGAAGAGGCCTGCAATGATGTTTGTAGCACGCTCAGAGCGCACTGCAAGGGGTGCTACTGCCAAGAGTAGCGAGAGTATGATATATGCGAGCATTTCCATCGTTGTTAATCTTTAATAGAGGTTAGAGCATCTGTCTCGTCCGAGTGGATGTCGTTGTCCAAACGCTGGAGGAACATACCGAGGATGAGGATCGAGATAAGGATATCGAGCATAATGGCGATGTTGATAAGCATAGGCAACTCAACACCGATAGCCATCGAGAAGAGGAATACACCATTCTCGATAACCAAGAAACCAACGAGGTGGGCAAAGACTCGCTTACGCATCACGATAAGGATGAGGCCTGAGAGCAAGGCGTAGAGGGCCACACCGAAGAATATCATATCGGTGCGCTGGTCGGCCATATAGTAGGTTATGGTACAACTTGCCACCAAGGCCACAATCGACATCGCCAAAGCACCGAACTGCGACGATGAGGAGTGGATGCGGTTAATCTTGGTCTTGTTGATGACGTGGAGCAGGATTGCAGGGATGACCATTGCCTTGAAGATGAGGGTCTCGATGATGATGAAACTCATCTCCATAGGGTGGAACTCGTGCATACGTGCTATGGCGATACCAAAGAGCAACAATCCCTGAAGGGCAAGGATGGTTGTATGGTTGCGGAAACGGTCAGCTATGGCTAAATAGATGAGCGTTAGGACGTAGAGAATAATTAATGATAGTATCATAGGTATCTCTTAGATTTCGATGTTTTGAATGAGTAGGAATCCTGTGAGCAACACGAGGGCCGACATTGCAACGATGGTCAGGATGAATGTGGCATTTCGTGAAAGTTTGTTACGAGCCCTGAACGACTCCACAACACCGATGGCAATACCCGTAGCAAGGATAGCCAAAGGTGTCGCAAACCACCAGTGGAACGAGAAGGCCACAGCCACGGCATTTGCTGCGATGATGGCAAAGATGGCGTTCTTGAGCCAACCCGCGATGTGGATAAGTGCCATATCGACACCCGAATAGTCGAGACACATAACCTCGTGAATCATCGTAAGCTCAAGGTGGGTCTTTGGGTCATCCACAGGGACACGGCCAGCCTCGATAATCATAATGACGACGAAGACGTATGCCACCAACAGAAGTACGATGGTGAGGTTCATATTGAGTTCCTGCGCTGTGGCGAAGATGTCGGCGAACGACGAGTAGCCACAGAAGAGGGCGAGGGTTGCCATACCCATCATCAGGGCAGGCTCGACCAAAGCACCATAGAGGGCCTCACGGGCAGCACCCATACCCTCGAAAGAGCTTCCCGTATCCATAGCCGCCAGGACAATAGCCACACGCGAGAGGGCGAGCAGGTAGGCCACAAACACGATATCGCCGTGGAACGAGAGCAATGGCTCAAGGTCGGCAATAGGGATGAAGAGGAAGGCCAAGAGTGTCGCACCGAGATAGACCACGGGGGCGATACGGAAGAGAGCTGTTGTAGTAGTTGAGTAGACTGCGCCCTTACGTAGTAGCAAGTTCACGTTGTAGATGTGCTGGAGGAAGCGGATACCCTTTCTTCCAGCCAACAGAGCGCGAGTACGGTTGATGACACCCGTAATGGAGAGCGCCACGACAACCATAAGTAGTGTATTTAGTAGTTTTACCAACATAGCATCAAATATTTAGAGAATACCTACGATAGTGAGGATGAGTACTACGATGAAGAATACCAACGCAAAGGTGATGTAGTTGTTTACGCGGCCAGTGCGCAGACGCATAACCCACTCGTTGATGCGGTGCATAACCTTCATCCACCAGAGGCTGAACAGACTATCCATCTTATCCTTATGCTCGACCTGGTAGTTGTGTGGCGAAGGGAATATCTCGCCCTTATCCACGGCACGGCCATCCACCTTATCCTTGATAAGAGGCTTACCGATATTCTCAAGACCCTCCGAGAAGGACTCACCAGTGTACTGCATACGAATATTTGGGGCGGTGAAGCCACAACCCCACGTAGGACCCTGAGCTATGGTGCGCTGGCTCTGTAGACGATGCTTCAGCGCAAAGAGTAGAAGGACGATGCTGATGAGTACCCAGCAAACGCCACTCAATGCCTCAAGGGTAGGGGCGAAGTGGTTGATGGCGATAGCCTTGTCCGCACCAGAGATAGCCTCAGCAACCATAGTGATTGGGCGAATGGCGAACTGAGGGAAGAGACCGATGAAGAGGATGAACATCGCAGGGATGGCCATAGCGCCAATGCGGATGTTATCCACCTCGCTACTCTCGGCCACGTGGTGTGAGCGTGGAGAGCCGAGGAATACTACGCCATAGAGTTTGGTGAAGGCCAATACGGCGATACCGCCAATGAGCGAGAGGGCGATGATGCCAGCCACGGAGTAGAGTACCTCGTGACCATCGCTAACGCCATTGAACATACCTATATATATAAGTAACTCTGATACGAAGCCATTGAATGGGGGCAAGGCGCAAATCGCCATTGTCGCCATAAGCATAAGGATTGCCGTTACGGGCATATACTTAGCCAAGCCTCCCATCTGGTTCATTGTGGTAGTGTGGAGGCGCGAGTAGATGTTTCCTGCGCTGAGGAAGAGCATAGTCTTGAAGAGCGAGTGGTTTACGGTGTGGAGCAGTGCGCCACAGAGACCACACATACCGATAAGGTCGCTACCTGCGGCGTGACCCACAGCAGCGATACCCAAGCCGATGAGGATGACACCGATATTCTCGATACTTGAGTAGGCCAACAAGCGCTTTATGTCGTTCTGCATCGCTGCGAGGATGACACCCCAAAGACCTGTTATGATACCCGAAAGTAGTACGATAAGACCTATGTCGAAGAGCAACTCGGTATTCTGGTCGATAGACTGCATAAGGCGCATAATACCATAGACACCCGTCTTAATCATCACGCCCGACATAATTGCCGATACGTGTGATGGTGCTGCAGGGTGAGCCTCAGGGAGCCATACGTGCATAGGGAAGAGGCCCGCCTTCATACCGAAACCGATGAAGAGGATTACGAAGAGTGGAAGCGGGGCCTCCATCTTGAAGTAATCGACGATAGCTGAGAAGTTTGCTGAGCCAGTTACGTTGTATAAAAGCACAAAGCCGATGACTAGGAAGATAAAGCCTATGTGCATCATAACGAGGTAGTTAATCGCAGCACGTCGCACATCCTGACGGTCGGCCTCGAAGAGAATCAAGAGGAACGAGGCGATGGTCATCAACTCCCACCAGAAGAGGAACGAGAAGCCTCCGCTCGACATCACCACCATCATCATCGACACCACCAACACCACAAGGCTTGAGTAGTGCAGCGAGATGTGGGCAGGCGAGAATCGGTTGAAGTAGCCTCCGACATACCCCTTAGAGTAGATTGTTGTGGTGATAGAAGCCACCGAAATAATGACCAAGAAGAGCGATGTGAGTTTATCCACCACGATAGTCTCGTTGCCGAAGAGTGGCGAGTGGAACTCCGCTAAGGTCACAGGGCCATTGGCGAATGCCATAATAGCGAGGGTTATCGCCCCGATGGCCGAAAGAGCAACTGCGCCCGTAGCGACCCACACCTTATGGCGTAGCGGTGTGAGGAAGATTGCTACGATGACACATACTGCCAGTAGTAGAGTGTAAAAATACATTGTTATTTAAGTTTGGTTATAACTTGTTTATTGTCGAGGTAATCACAGTAGCAACGAGTGCTGCGGTCTCGGTGCGAAGACGCTCCTTGCCGAGAGAGATTGCCTTAAATCCGTTATCGAGCGCAAAGGTAATCTCTTCTTGCGAAAAATCACCCTCTGGACCAATTAAAATTAGCGTATTGCCCTCTTTTTTTACCAATTTACCAAGATATTCCCTCTCTCCGAGAGTGTCGTTGCAGTGGGCGATAAATTTGTCGCCCTCGAAAGGCATCGTCACCACCTCTTTGAACAAGGTCATCGGATGGAGGGTAGGGTGGTAGGCCTTGAGCGACTGCTTGACGGCCGAGGTTATCACCTTCTCCTCGCGGTCGATTTTTATCTGACGGCGCTCGCTGTGGTCACACTCCAAGGGAAATACCTCATAAATACCAACTTCGGTAGCCTTTTCTAAGAACCATTCGAAACGGTCAATATTTTTTGTTGGTGCTACGGCCATCGTCAATTTGTAGGGTAGGGGCTCGTAATTTGGGGTGGTGTGAACGACCTCTACGGTACAGCGTTTTACGTTGTCATCCACCACTTTACAGCGATAGAGGTTGCCTTTGCCGTCAGTGATATGTAGTTCGTCGTCGAGCCTCATTCTTAAGACACGAATGCAGTGTTTCGACTCCTCTTCGTTGAGCGTATAACGAGGAAGTGTAATGTCTGGAGCGTAAAATAGTTGCATTGCCAAATAAATTTGTTTAACTTTGCAAAGTTAATTAAAAAAAATTATAGATGAAACGCCTTTTAACATTATCATCACTATTGTTTGCTATGACTATGAATCTATCGTGTAGTAGCGACGCTGTTGTCGAGACAGGTAACCCACTTCTTGATGAGTGGACAACCGAATTTGGTATACCTCCGTTCGACAAAATAGAGACTAAGCACTTCGAGCCAGCCTTTGAGCAGGCTATGAAGATGCACAACCAGGAGATTGAGGCCATTGTTGCCAACGAGTCGGAGCCTACCTTCGAGAATACCATCGTAGCGATGGATAACGCTGGTATCAAACTCTGGGAGTTGAATCTTATCTTCGGTATGCTCTCATCATCGGACCTCGATGAGGAGATGCAGGAGATTCAGAATCGTATGATGCCAGCCATCGAGAAGCACTACAACTCAATTATGCTCAACGAGGCACTCTTCGAGCGAGTTAAGGCTGTATATCAGAATCGTAAGTCGTTGAATCTCGATGACGTGCAGTTGCGCCTTGTGGAGAAGAACTACAACGACTTCGTGCGTTCGGGTGCTTTGCTTGAGGGTCAGGCTAAGGAGCGCCTTATGCAGATTAATGCTGAGTTGGCCGAGTTGTCTATCCGCTTTGGTAACAACCTCTTAACCGAGAATGGTAGCTTCTCACTCTTGCTCGATGCTTCACAGGTTGCCGACCTCCCAGAGGGTGTTCGCAATCAGGCTGCTGAGGCGGCTAAGGCTATGGGCAAGGAGGGTTATGTCTTCACTCTCGACAAGCCAAGTATGTTGCCATTCTTGACCTACTCAAAGAATCGTGATCTCCGTCGTGAGTTGTACAACGGCTATATTATGCGATGCAACAACGACAACGAGTTCGACAATAAGCAGTTGGCTGAGGATATGGCACGTTTGCGTGTTGAGAAGGCTAACTTGCTCGGCTTCAAGTCATACTCACACTACGTTACCGACGACCAGATGGCAGGTAATCCTGAGGCTGTTTACAAACTCCTCAACGAGATCTTCGAGCCAGCCTTGGAGTCTGCTAAGGGTGAGTTGGAGGAGATGAAGGCTCTCTTCGAGAAGGATTACCCAGGTGAGGCTTTCGAGAAGTCGGATTGGTGGTACTACGCTGAGCAGGTGCGCCAGAAGAAGTATCAGCTCGACGAGGATGAGATTCGCAAGTACCTCTCGTTGGATAACGTGCGCGACGGTATGTTCTACCTCGCTAACCGCCTCTATGGCATCACCTTCCGCCCTATCGTAGCACCTCGCTACCATAAGGAGTGTACTATATATCAGGTGCTCGACGAGGATCAGTCGCATCTCGGCGTTCTCTACCTCGACCCATACCCACGTAAGTCGAAGAGCGGTGGTGCTTGGTGCGGTAACTTCACTGAGCAGCGCTATGTGAATGGTGAGCGCAAGGCACCAGTCGTAGGCATCGTTTGCAACTTCACACCTCCAGTAGGTGACACCCCATCGTTGCTCTCGTTCGACGAGGCTGAGACTATGTTCCACGAGTTTGGTCACGCCCTCCACTTCTTGTTTGCAGATGTTCGTTACCGTGGCTTGACCGATGTTGAGGGTGACTTTGTGGAGTTGCCATCACAGATTATGGAGAACTGGGCCTTCGAGCCAGAGATTATGAAGGAGTACGCTGTACACTACCGCACAGGTGATGTTATTCCTGACCGCTTGATTGCTAAGATGCAGAATGCGTCGCTCTTCAATCAGGGCTTCACAACCACCGAGTTGGCTGCAGCAGCACTTATCGATATGGATATCCACACTTTGGAGACATACACCGACTTGGATATCAACGACTTCGAGAAGTATAACCTCGCTACACGCCGTGGTCTTATCCCAGAGATCGAGCCTCGCTATCGCTATACCTACTTCGCTCACATCTTCAACGGTGGCTACTCTTCGGGCTACTACTTCTACCTCTGGGCAGAGGTCCTCGACAAGGATGCCTTCGCAGCATTTAAGGAGTCGAGCGATATTTGCGACAAGGAGCTTGCTCGTAGTTTCCGCTACGACCTCTTGGCGCAGGGTGGTCAGCGTGCTGGTATGGATATGTATCGCACTTTCCGTGGCGCAAATCCCGACAAGACCGCTATGCTCAAGGCTCGTGGCTTGTGGAAGGAACCAGTAGAGGAGGTTGTAGAGACCGAGGTCGTGGAGACTGCTCCAGAGGCTTTGGGTACATCTATCAAGGCCGATCCAGGTAAGCGTCCAATGATTCCTGTGAAGGAGACTAAGAAGCCTACGTTGGTTAATAAGTAGGAGTACGAAATATGGTGTTGTAGGGCTGTCGCAAGGTGGCTCTACAACATTGTCGTTTCAACCCAAGAAAGAGATGAAACCTTATAAATAATAACGTATGAAAAAACTATTTTTTGCTATGTCAGCATTGACTATGGGTCTTGCAAGCTGCGCACAGTCAGACCTTGCAAACAACCCTCTTTTGGCGGAGTGGGATACCCCATACCAGACTCCACCATTCTCACAGATTAAGGTAGAGCACTACGAGCCAGCTATCGACTACGCTATCGAGAAGAATCGCGAGGAGATCGACGCTATCATCAACAACCCTGAGGCTCCTACCTTCGAGAATACTATCGTTGCTATGGAGCAGGCAGGTGCTTTGCTCGACCGTGTAACTGGCGTATTCTTCGTGTTGAACAACTGTATCACCTCTGATGCTATGCAGCAGGTGGCTTTGAATGTCACTCCTAAGCTCACAAAGTTCTCTAACGACGTATCTCTCAACCCAGAGCTCTTTGCTCGTGTGAAGGCTGTTTATGAGCAGCGCGAGAGCCTCGACCTCGACGTTGAGGATCGTCAGTTGTTGGAGGAGACCTACAAGGGCTTTGCGCGCTCTGGTGCTTTGCTTGAGGGCGAGGATAAGGAGTTGTACAGCAACTACACTACAGAGTTGTCAAACCTCACTCTTACCTTCGGTCAGAACGCTTTGGCTGCAACCAATGCCTTCACCCTTAACATCACCGACCCTGCAAAGGTCGAGGAGTTGCCAGACTTCGTGAAGGATGGTCTTGCTGCAGATGCTAAGGCACGTGGCGAGGAGGGTTGGACAGTTACCCTTCAGGCTCCAAGCTATGGCCCATTTATGACCTACTCTACTCAGCGCGACATTAAGGAGGAGTTGTACAAGCAGTACAACGCACGTGCTTTGGGTGGCGATAACGACAATATGGAGAATATCCGCAAGATTACCGACTTGCGCCTCAAGATCGCTAACTTGTTGGGCTACGAGTGCTATGCAGACTACGTTTTGGAGGATCGTATGGCTGAGAGCCGTGCTACAGTAAATGGCTTCCTCAACGAGTTGTGCGACGCTACTTTGGACTATGCTAAGCGCGATGTAGCTACCGTTGCTGAGTATGCACACTCTCTCGGTTTCGAGGGCGAGCTTATGCCTTGGGACTGGGCTTACTATAGCGAGAAGTATAAGGAGGCTAAGTACTCTATCAACGACGAGCAGATTAAGCCTTACTTGCAGCTTGAGAGCGTTAAGGATGCAGTCTTTATGCTTGCTAACCGTCTCTATGGCCTTACCTTCACTCCAGCACCTGAGATCGAGGTTTACCACCCAGAGGCTACTGCTTACGAGGTGAACGACGCTGAGGGCAATATGCTTGCTATCCTCTACCTCGACTTCTTCCCACGCGAGTCTAAGCGCGCTGGTGCGTGGATGGTTGAGTTCCGCGGTACAAATGTCACTAACGGTGTTGAGCAGCGTCCTTTGGTACAGCTCGTGATGAACTTCACTAAGCCTACTGAGAATGCTCCATCATTGCTCACCTTCGACGAGTTCACTACCTTCCTCCACGAGTTCGGCCACGGCTTGCACGGTATCCTTGCTAAGGGTAAGTATGAGTCTATCAACGGCACATCTGTAAAGCGCGACTTCGTGGAGTTGCCATCACAGATTATGGAGAACTGGGCTACAGAGAAGGAGTACCTCGACCTTTGGGCTAAGCACTACCAGACTGGTGAGGCTATGCCTGCTGAGTTGGTTGAGAAGCTCGTAGCAGCAAAGAACTACCTCGTTGCTTACTTCAACGTACGTCAGCTCTCATTCGGTATGCTCGATATGGCTTGGCACTCATTGACTACCCCATACGAGGGCGACATCCTTGAGTTCGAGCGTGCAGCATTGGCTCCAACACAGATTATGCCTGTAGTAGAGAATACCGCTATGGGTCCTGCCTTTACCCACATCTTCAGCGGTGGTTACGCTACTGGCTACTACGGCTACAAGTGGGCAGAGGTTCTTGCAGCAGATGCCTACTCTTACTTCCAGGAGAAGGGTATCTTCTCTAAGGAGGTTGCCAACAAGTTCCGCTATGAGGTGCTTGAGCGCGGTGGTCACGAGCACCCTATGAAGCTCTACGAGAACTTCCGTGGTCACAAGCCACAGACTAAGGCTCTTATCGATCAGATGAACCTTGAGTAGTTCTTTGTTGTTATAGCAGTGCCTAACGAAGCCGTCTAACAAGGCTACTTTGTTGTTATAACAGCGCATCTACTTCCGCTAACGAATTATCTCAGCAATGGGCAGTACGCCCAAGTACAGCCCATCGCCTCGAAATTCGCCGAGCGAAAGTATCTGCACTATTCTAACAACAAAGTGGGGGTGGCTGGTGTGTGTAAACTCCGCTTTTTCGAACTTCGTGCGCCTAAAATTAGCGCTTGTTATACGACTTCTAAACATAGCGAGGGAATAGACACCTCGCAAAACAAACACCCCAGGATTCTGTCCTGGGGTGATTTGTTTTCTTATGGAGTTTAAGGAGTTTAAGGAGTTTAAGGAAATTGGGAAATATAAGGAAATTGGGGAGGCTTGTGCAACCTATAAAGTATTACGCTAAACCGTAACTCTAACCTCCCTAACCTCCTTAATCGCCCTACACTCCCTAACCTGGACTTAGTACATATAGTCGTACTGAGAGTAGCTCTTGTCGTACTTCAGGTCGGCCAAGGATGCTGCCTTTACACCGATGTTGAAGGCCCAACTCTTGTGGTTGCCGAATGGGATCCAGGTGAAGGACATCTGCCAGCAGTGGAGGTCGCGGGTGAATGAGAGCGAGGTCATAGACATCTTGCGTGAGGTGAAGTCGTAACCTGAGGTCGCCGTAATCATCATCTTTGAGGTTAGGCGCACACTGGCGTTGAAGTTCACCGTCTGCTGGATATTCTTCTTGTAACCCGTCGTACCATTATTTATATACTGGGCATTATAGCTGATGCTATAGTTGAATCCGAAGTTCCACGGTATGGAGAAGTCATAGTATTGGCCCGCCATCCATTGTCGTCGCATCGCAGGGTTGAGCTGACCATAGGGGTCGGACCACGAGTTGAAGTACTCGGCAGGGAATGAGGTGATATCGTTTCCTGCCACCTGCGACCTATCCTCGCGCGACTTGAAGGTGTAGCCAAAGCTCCAACTTGTGCTCTGCACACGGCCCGGAAGACCACGTTTCCACATCAACTTATTGTAGCGCACACCCTGTGGCGACACCTCGTAGGGGTCGAGCGTGAGCGACAGGTTAAGGGCTATATTTTGGTAGATGGTGGTACGCAACTGGATGGGCAAGTTCGACAGACGCATAGAGTCCGCCAAGAAGTTATACGAACCGTTGATAGATATCTGGTCGATAATCTTTATCTTCTTCACCGTATCCTTGGTACGCACCTTAGCCTCCAACGACTGCGAAAGGCCGAAGGTGAGGGATAGCTGCTGGCCACTTCCAGGAACGCCATAGGCGTTGTCGGTAAATGGTGAGTAGACCTTGAACCTACCCGTAGTATCGGTCTGCACGCTCTCGTAGAAGCCATACATCTGGCGGCTGAAGTCGGGGGCGTAGCTGAAGCCTACGTTAGGGGTGAGGGTATGGCGCACGGCCTGTAGTTTACGTGTCTTCTTCTTAGCTACGTAGGTACCATAGATAGTGGTATTTGCCGATACCGAGGCGTTGTAGTTGTAGAGTCGCCAGAAACCATACTCTGGGTCGAGGGTCTCCACCTTCTTGGTCTCGTTGTTCCACTGCTGACTCACCTTCTTGAAGTACCAGCGCTCGGTATAGTTGAACGATGGGCTTATGTTGATGTAGTTGAAGAGCGAGAGCGACGTAGAGATAGGTATGGTGTGCTGAATACCATTCTTCATCTTGCTGAGGGTCTCCTTGGTGAAGATAGCATCCTCGGTGGTGCTCACCGAGTTGGTCATCTTCATCGAGTAACTCATCTTAATCTTCTCGTACCAGCGGGTCTTGCCAATGGCCTCCTTGCGCTTGAGAGGATAGAAGCTCGCTACGTTGAAGGCGATGGTTGGCATCGTCACCGAGATAGTCTTATTTTTTGAGTTCTGCGACACCGACATATTCAACGACAAAGAAAATGGCGTACCCTCCCAGTTCTTCGAGTATGAAATCGAGGAGTTGGTCTGTGTGGCGAGGATGTCGTTTACGGTGGTTGCCGAGTAGCGGCTATAGCCACTTGAGGCGAGATTCACCGAGGCGGAGAATGTGGAGCCAGGGTTTGCCTTGGGGTCCTGCGAGTGTGTCCACTGGATTTTGTAGTTGTTCTGCTGCACGAAGTCGGCCTCACCCTTCTCTCCTGTGCGGATAGCCGAGAATTGGAGGTTGAAGTTACCGCGGAACTTATAACGCTTCACGTACTGCGATACGGCAGAGGCCTCCCACGAGCCGAGGGTGTAGATACCGCCACGGATGGCGAGGTCCATATATTCGCCGAGTTTGAAGTAGTAACCCAAGTCGCGGATGAAGAAACCCTTGGCGTCCTCACCATAGGTAGGCATCAAGATACCCGACTTAGGACCTACGTTGATAGGGAAGAAGGCCTCAGGGATACCAGGGAAGTAGATTGGCACATCCTCAATCACGAGGTAGGCATATCCTGTGATAATCTTCTTTCCAGGGATTACCTTTGCCTGAGTCATTGCCAAGTAGAAGTGTGGGTGGTCGGTATGGTCGCACGTGGTGTACATACCATTACCGATGTGGATGGTCTCGTCGGGGTGCATCTTCACACTGCTACCGATAAGCCAGCCATCTCCCTCCTGTGTTGCGATACCCTTAATCTTTGCCTTGCGCGACTCAAGGTTGTAGGTGATGGTGTCCATCGAGTATGGCGAGCCACCATCCGAGAACTCAGGGTGTGTGTTTATCACACGACCATCGATGGTGTCGGTGGGGTAGCCGTGGGCAAAGACATCCTTAGTCTGCATATTCACCCTCATATAGTCGGCCTTGAGATTCATACCCTGATAGGTCACATCTCCACTCTTGTAACTATATATCATCTTGTTTCGGGCATCGAAGACCACGGAGTCGGCAGCCTTACCGTTGATGATGTCCGAGAACATAGGGGCACTCACCGAGCGACGGTTGCTTGAGTTGTCGGCGGTGGTATCTCTTTGGGGTGTTGTGACGGTTGCACTATCGCGGGTCTGGAATAGTCCAAAACCACCCGCTCCAGCCTCCGTCAAGCCAAAACTTAGGCAGAGGAAGGTTGCAACGAGCAACGCAGAGGTTAGATATTTTAAGAAAATATGTCTCAAAATTCAATAATTTTTTATAACTTTGCCGACACGGTCGGCAAAACGGCCCACACATAGGGTATTGTCACACTTCCGAGGGGTAAAGCCCTTCGTGGGAAGGTGGCATTACAACTTGCAAAGATAGTAATAATTTGGACATAATCGCTTTATTTTATGAGAAATCTCATAATAGTTATACTCGCTGTGCTGTTGCTCCCGTTAGGAGTAAACGCCTCGACGGTGCAAAATGTTGCGTCGTCGCAGCCAAAAAGGGTTGTAGTTATCGACCCAGGCCACGGAGGTCCACGACCCGGAAAGGTGCAGCGTGATATTGCTGAGAAGGATTATGTGTTGGATGTGTCGAAGAGGGTCAAAAAACGTCTCGAAGAGAAGATGCCCGACTTGGATGTCTATCTCACACGCAGTAGCGACTCGGCATACCATAAGGGTCAGAACGACGACAACAAACTTCGTGCGCAGTTCAGCAATAAAAAGGGTGCAGACCTCTATGTTGCTATCCACGCCAACGCCTTGGAGAATCCATCGAGGGGTGGTTGCGAGGCGTGGGTGCTTACCCTCGACGAGAAACTAATGTCGCAGAATAGCAAGGTGGGTGAGCGTTATGCCGACGATGGCGACTTCATCGACCCCAAGGATATCGACCGTAAGTCGCAGGGCTTTATGATGGCTCTCGCGCGCCAGTTGGAGAATGAGCCCTTCAGCCGTTTCATCGCTCAGGAGTGTTGCGACAACTTGGCTAAGAGGTGTGGCCTCAAGAATTTGGGTGTCAAGGCGGGTACGGTATATACGGTGTTGTACTACAGCGAGTGTCCAGGTGTTATTGTGGAGTTGGCCTACCTTACTAATGCCGAGGACTACAACTATATGATGTCGAAGGGTGCTAAGGATGAGATGGCTACGGCAATTAGCGATGCTATCATCACCTACTTTAATACGCTCGACGGTATGCACTCCACGGAGGGCGCAGAGAGCGCGGAGCAGAGCGTAGAGAAGCAGGAGACGACTGAGACCACAGAGACCACTGCCAAGGAGGAGCAAGAAGAGTTGAGTGAGGGCTATACCATCCAGCTCATATCAAGCAGTAAGGAGGTGGATATCAACGACTCGCAGTTCAAGAGTTACAAGGGTCTTGTGCATCTGGTGATGGGTAGTGGTAGCTACAAATACAAGTATTGCTACGGAATATATACCACCGCGGCGGAGGCTAAGGCTGACTTGTCGGAGGTGCGCAAGAGTTTCAAGGATGCCTTCGTGGTGCGTTTCCGCGACGGGGCGATAGTGACAAAATAGTACGAAGTTAAAACAAAAAAATATAGTTATGAAGATTAAAAGAGAGTTAAAGGTTGGCGTTTTTGCCGTATTGGTAATTGCCGTTGCGTGGTGGGGCATCAAGTGGCTTGGTGGCCAGAACGTATTGCTCACAAACAACATCTACTATGTCTACTACGACGACGTATCGGGACTTCAGGAGTCTTCAGAGGTTAAGTTGCGTGGTGTGAAGGTGGGTAACGTCACCGACATCGTGCTTGAGCGCGATAGGGTATTGGTGGAGTTGGCCGTTGAGACTAAGTACGAGGATATGATACCTTCGAACTCCATTGCTGAGATGGGTGCTGCGGGCCTTATGGGTGGCGTGGAGATCGTCATCAAGCAGGGTGACTCGGCAGAGCCTATCGCCAATGATGCCTTCCTTGAGGGTCGTGTGAAGCCAGATATGATTGGTATGTTGGCCGACGGTGGCTCAGCCCTCATCGAGGAGTTGAACGCTACGGTGGAGAGCCTCCACACTATGCTCGATGGCAATAGCGAGGCTATCACGTCGTTGGTTGCAAACTTGGAGTCAGTAACGGCAACTATCGACAAGGTCTTGGCATCGGGTCAGATTCAGGGTGCTTTGAACAACCTAAGCAGTTTCACCGATACGTTGGCCGAGAACGAGGCACGTATCGACTCGATGCTTGCTAACTTGGATAACTTCACTGGCGAACTTGCAGAGGCGGATGTAGTGTCGAAACTCACCACTACCGTCGAATCGCTCAATGGCGTGTTAGCTGAGATTAACAACCAGGAGGGTACTGTGGGTAAGTTGCTCAACGACAGCGAACTCTACGACTCGCTCAACACCGCTGGCAACAACCTTGGCCTCTTGCTTGAGGATTTGAAGGCTAACCCTATGCGATATGTTCACTTCTCGTTGTTTGGCACTTCGGAGCAGAAGATTGCCGAGAAGGAGGCTAAGCGCGAGGCTCGACGTGCTAAGCGCGAGGCTACAACCGAGAGTGCAGAGTAACCAGCAGAAGCGGAGAGATTTATGATTTATCCATCGAATTTCGAACAACGCATAGGCTTCGACCGCATCCGTGAGCAGATTGTCGAGTTATGCTCCATCAACTCCTCGAAGGAGGTGATTCGTGGGGAGCAGTTCTCGCGCTCGGTGCCTATCGTCGAGGAGCGCTTGGCCTTGGCCGATGAGATGCGTCTGGTGATATCTATGGAGCCAGGGGCTGTCATTGGTGAGCAGCAGGAGTTGCGCCCCATTGTCGAGAAGATTGCCGTGGAGGGTAGCTACTTGGTTGAGGCTGAGTGTGTAGCCCTGTTGGGTGGTCTTAGGGCGGTGTCCGAAATTGTCGAGTTCATCCGCTCACGTAGGGAGGGTAGTTACCCTCGTCTGAGGGCCTTGACCGAGAATGTGAGCATCTTCCCGGAGTTGCAACGCGCCATCGAACGAGTCATTGATGATAAGGGTGAGGTGCGCTCGTCGGCGTCCGAGGAGTTACACTCCTTGCGTAGGGCTATCCGTGAGCACGAGGGCCAAGTAGCTAAGCGCCTTCAGCAGGTGCTTCAGAGGGCTAAGGCTTCGGGCTTGGTCGATGCCGACGCTATGATATCTATCCGCGATGGTCACGCCGTGATTCCCGTGGCAGCGGCAAATAAGCGCAAGATTGCGGGTTTCATCCACGATGAGTCGGCTACGGGACGTACCTTCTATGTCGAGCCCGTGGAGGTTGTTGAGTTGAATAACGCACTCAAGGAGTTGGAGTATGAGGAGCGCAGGGAGGTTATCCGTATCCTTACGCAACTCACTGCGGAATTGCGAATCGAGGTCGAGGGCCTTGCCACTATCGAGGCTTACCTCACCAAGATTGATGCCTTGAGGGCTAAGGCTCGTTGGGCCTTGGAGAATGGGGCGGTGAAGCCTATTATCTCCACCGAGGGTCGCCTTCTGTTGCGTCAGGCCCGCCATCCGTTGTTGCAACAGACCTTGCGTAGTCAGGGTAAGGCCATTGTGCCACTGGATATGGAGCTGAACAATGAGCGTCGCATATTGGTCATCTCAGGACCTAATGCTGGTGGTAAGTCGGTCTGCTTGAAGAGTACGGGCTTGTTGCAGTATATGGTGCAGTGTGGCTTCTTGGTTCCTGTGTTGGAGAACTCGGAATTTCCACTCTTCAAGTCACTTATGATAGATATTGGCGACCAGCAGTCGTTGGAGAATGACCTTTCGACCTACTCGTCGCACTTGGTAAATATGAGGGCTATGCTCGACGAGGCGTCGGAGGATACGCTTGTTCTTATCGACGAGTTTGGTTCGGGAACAGAGCCTACGATTGGAGGTGCTATCTCGGAGTCTATCCTCGAACGATTCGTGGAGCGCAAGGCGTACGGTGTCATCACCACCCACTATGCCAACATCAAGTACTTCGCCTCACGTAACGAGGGTGTTGCTAATGGTGCTATGGCCTTTGATGTCAGAAACATACAACCCCTCTTCAGCCTTGAGATGGGTAAGCCAGGTAGCTCCTTTGCTATCGAGGTGGCCCGCAAGATTGGTCTTCCGGAAGATATCGTGCGCAAGGCGATGGATAAGGCTGGTGAGGACCATATAAACCTTGAAAAGCAGTTGCGCGAGATTGCTCGTGACAAGCGCTATTGGGCCGAGAAGCGCGACCGCATACGCCTTACGGATAGGAAGGTGGAGCAGTTGGAGCAGACCTATAGCGACCGCTTGCAGGGCATCAAGGATGAGCGCAAGGCGATCCTTGAGCAGGCCCGAAAGGAGGCTGAGGCCTTGGTTGCGGAGGCTCGTAGGACCATCGAGAACACCATACGCACCATTCGTGAGTCGCAGGCCGAGAAGGAGCTCACTCGCTTGGCTCGTAAGGAGTTGGAGACCTTCGTCGAGGGTGCAGACAATGGAAAGCGCGAGGCCGATGAGCGCATCGAGCGCGAGATGGAGCGCTTGGCTCGTCGTAGGGAGCGCCGAGAGAAACGTGCCGAGGAGCGCGAGAGAGAGGGTGGTGTCGTTGCCCCACGCCCAGAGGAGCCAGCACCACAGGTTATTGAGGTGGGTAGCAAGGTAAAACTTGAGGGCCAGGATATCCCAGGTGTGGTGAAGATGATTAAGGGTAAGAAGGCTCAGGTGGCCTTTGGCGAGATGCTCATTATGGTCGATGTGTCGCGCTTGAAGGCTGTCTCGTCATCGGAGTATCGTCAGGCCACTCGCCCAACTACGGCACGTAGCGTAGTGTCGGTAGATATCAGGGAGCGCAAGCTAAACTTCAAAGACCATATCGACGTGCGCGGTATGCGCGCTGCGGAGGCCTTGGAGGCTGTCGAGGACTTGGTTGATGATGCCTTGATGGTGGGGGTGTCGAGTGTCACCATCCTCCACGGCAAGGGTACGGGAGCGCTCAAGGAGGAGATACGTCGCTACCTGCGCACGGTGCGAGATGTTGCAACTGTTGCCGACGACCACGCCGACAGGGGTGGTGCAGGTATCACGATAGTTACGTTTAAGATGTAGACTACTAAATAGTTAGTTATGAGATACTTATTATCCGACATAGCGCAAATCGTAGGTGGAGAACTACGAGGCGAGGATATTGAGGTTAGGGAGGTTGCTACCGACTCACGCAGTGTGGTGGCCTCGGAGGGTGTCGTCTTTGCGGCCATCGATGGCAAGAATCACGACGGCCACCAATTTATAGACCGTATGGTTCAGCGAGGTGTTGAGGCCTTCATCGTCGAGCGTGAGGTGGAGTTACCCACCAAGCGTTGCGGAATGGTGGTTGTGGAGTCTACGTTAGTAGCTTTGCAGAGGCTTGCGGCCCACCACCGCCAGCAGTTCAAGGGTGTGGTAGTGGCCATCACTGGCTCTAATGGCAAGACCATAGTCAAGGAGTGGGCGGCCCGCTCTATGCCCGACGCCGTACACTCGTTTGCGTCGCCCAAGAGTTATAATTCGCAACTCGGTGTGGCTCTGTCGTTGCTGATGCTCGATGGAAGTGAGCGCGTTGCCTTCATTGAGGCTGGTATCTCCGAGCCTGGCGAGATGGAGCGCTTGGAGGAGATGATACGCCCAGAGGTGGTTGTAGTTACGTCGATTGGTGATGCCCACTCGGCGAACTTCCCGTCGGAGGAGGCAAAGATTGATGAGAAGTTACGCTTGGCCCAGAGGGCTAAGACAATTATATATAGTAGTGAGTACCCAGCCTTGGCGCGTCGCATAAAAGAACTCTATGGCGATAGGGAACTCATCGATAGTAGCACCGAGAGCAACGACTACGCCTTGGAACTTAGCGATGCCCTCTCGGTTGATGCGCTACACGTCTCGGCCCTTATGCGTAGGTTGGGCTATAGCGTCGATGGCGCGATCTTCTCGGCTAAGGTCTCTATGAGACTTGAGTTGAAGGAGGGTATCGACAACTCTATGATTATTGACGACAGCTATAACTCCGATATCAACTCGGTGATTGTGGCCTTGGATGCGTTGCACTTGCAGTCGATGGGTCGTCGTAGGGTGGCCGTCATCTCAGATATCAGACAGAGCGGTATGGACCAGGAGCAACTCTATGGTCGCATTGCCGAGGCGGTACGTCGTGCAGGTGTCGATTACCTTATTGGTGTTGGAGACACTATCTCCTCATACCAGCAGCTCTTCCCCAGAGGCTCGGCCTTCTATCGCACGACCGACGAACTTATCGAGAACTTCTCGAAGGAGCGCTGGGCACACTCGGTGATCTTGTTGAAGGGTAGCCGTGACAGCCGTTTCGAGCGCCTTGCTCGCCTGTTGGAGCGTCGCACCCACACCACAACCTTAGAGGTGGATTTGGCGGCTATGAAGAAGAATCTCAACTACTTCCGTCGTCACCTGCCTCAGCACCATCCTATTGTGGCTATGGTCAAGGCAGGAAGTTATGGCACGGGTGATGTGGATGTTGCCCGTATGCTCCAGCACGAGGGGGTTCGCTACCTCGCTGTGGCCTTTGCCGACGAGGGTATCACACTCCGCTCGAAGGGTATCACTATGCCTATTGTGGTGCTCAATGCCGACCAGGATAGTTTCGACGTGATGATTGCTCACGACTTGGAGCCAGAGATATATAGTTTCCACTCGTTGGATGCCTTCCGCCGTGCGGCCCACCGTGCCCACCGCGAGTCCTATCCAATACATATAAAGCTCGATACGGGAATGCACCGCTTGGGCTTCGTGGAGGATGATGTGGACCTCTTGGGTCGCGCCATACACCTCGACCCCACACTGCGCATAGCCTCTATCTTCTCGCACCTCGCCACAGCAGATATGCCCCAGGAGGATGACTTCACACGCCAGCAGATAGAGCGTTTCGACTATATGAGCGAGCAACTCATCGAGTGGCTCGACTACACACCTCTGCGCCACTTGGCCAACTCGGCGGCTATCGTGCGCTTCAAGGAGGCTCACTACGATATGTGTCGCTTGGGCTTGGGCCTCTATGGCTTTGGTTTCGAGCATAACGAGGAGCTTATCCCCGTGGCTACGCTCTCTACACGTATCGTGCAGATTAAGCAGTTGGCCAAGGGAGAGTCTGTGGGCTATGGCCGTTCGGCTCGCATAGAGAGCGATACTACCATCGCCACTATCCCTGTGGGCTATGCCGATGGCTTGGATCGCCACTTGGGTAATGGTCGTTGGTCGGTGAGGGTGAATGGTCACTCTGCCCCCATCATTGGCCGAGTATGTATGGATAGTGCGATGGTCGATATCAGCAATATACGAGGTGTGGAGGTCGGCGATAAGGTCACTATCTTTGGTCCTGAGAGGGGTAATACGCTGGAGGATATGGCCAAGGTGTTGGATACCATAAGTTATGAGATTATGA
Organism: uncultured Alistipes sp.; assembly: GCA_904502285.1. Classification (GTDB taxonomy): domain Bacteria; phylum Bacteroidota; class Bacteroidia; order Bacteroidales; family Rikenellaceae; genus Alistipes. The sequence continues at coordinate 82,842 of CAJGEC010000006.1, forward strand.
CCTCTATCTCGCAACGCGTAAAACGAATTTATACCGAGCGATAATGAAGGGTACGATATATATGATTCCTTGCCCCATCAGCGATGAGCGCGATGTGTGGGATGTGTTGCCAAAGGCGAACTTGGATGTTATGAACTCGCTCGACTACTTCATCGTCGAGAATACGCGCTCGGCACGTAGATTCCTCAGCCGTGCTGGGGTGGCACGACGCATCGAGGAGTTGGAGTTTGTGGAACTCAACGAACATACCACCTCAAGTGGTGATGTAGAGCGTATGCTTAAGCCTGTGCTTGAGGGTCGCTCTGCGGGTGTCATCTCGGAGGCGGGAGTGCCTGGTGTCGCAGACCCTGGAGCCGATATCGTGGCCTTGGCACATAGGAAGGGTGTTAGGGTAGTACCCTTGGTAGGCCCATCCTCTATCCTTATGTCGGTTATGGCATCGGGCCTCAATGGCCAGTCCTTTGCCTTTGTGGGCTACCTGCCTATCAAGGATGGTGAGCGCCTTAAGCGCCTTAAGGAGTTGGAACGCAGGGCTTTGCAGGAGCGTCAGGCCCAACTATTTATCGAAGCCCCCTATCGCAACGTCAAGCTCTTTGAGACTATGCTAAAGACGCTTCAGCCCAACATACGCCTCACGGTGGCAACGGATATCACCTCGCCTGAGGAGTTTATCCTCACGTTGGAGGTTGCCGAGTGGCGCAAGCGAGGAGTGCCAGATATGGCAAAAAGACCAACAATATTCCTTTTAGGCATATAATTTGAACAATAGTATAGAATAAAATAAAAATAAGAAATAAATATGAGTAATCAAATGTCTGATAAAGAGAGAGATATAAATCTGGAGGAGGGCGCTGAGGCAACCACTGAGGGTGTTGCCGAGGAGCAATCGACTGACAATGTGTCAGAGGAGCAGGAGGGTGCGAATGACAATGTGTCAGTCGAGCCTTCATTGGAGGAGCAGATTGCCGTATGGCGCGATAAGTATTTGCGTCTTCAGGCCGAGTTCGACAACTTCCGCAAGCGTACGCTCAAGGAGAAGATGGACTTGGTGGAGCGTGGTTGCGAGGGTGCTTGGAAGGCGATTCTTCCTATCCTCGACGATATGGAGCGCGCTGTTCAGGCATCGCAGAAGAGCGACGACATCGAGGCTTTGCGTCAGGGCGAGGAGTTGGTGATGAAGAAGTTCGAGAGCGTTCTTCAGTCCTCTAATATCACCGCTATCGACTGCGTGGGCAAGCCCTTCAACGAGGAGGAGCAGGAGGCCGTAGCACGTTTCGCTGCTGGTGAGGATAAGCGAGGCTTGGTTATCGACTGTGTTCAGCGTGGCTACAAACTCGGTGAGCACGTGTTGCGCTATGCAAAGGTTGTTGTGGGCGAGTAAGCCCTTGAGAATGATAGAATTATAGATGTTATATGGCTGAAAAGAGAGATTACTATGAGGTGTTGGGCGTCGAGCGTAATGCCGATGCTGATACCATAAAGAAGGCCTACCGCAAGGCGGCCATCAAGTACCACCCCGATAAGAATCCTGGGGATAAGGAGGCTGAGGAGAAGTTCAAGGAGGCTGCCGAGGCTTACGATGTTCTCTCGAACGAGGAGAAGCGTGCGCGCTACGACCGTTTTGGTCACGCAGGAATGAATGGCGCTGGCGGAGCAGGCGGCTTTGGAGGCTTCGGTGGTGGAGGCTTCTCTATGGAGGATATATTTGAGCAGTTTGGTGACATCTTCGGAGGAGCGTTCGGAGGTGGTGGCTTCGGTGGTTTTAGTGGCTTTGGCGGTGGTCGCCAGCGTCGCAACAACCGAGGTACGGATATCCGTGTTACGGTGAAGCTCTCGCTCAAGGAGGTTGCCGAGGGCGTGACCAAGAAGCTCAAGGTTAATAAGAGTGTCGCTTGCTCGAAGTGTAACGGCACAGGCTCGAAGGATGGCGAGCAGACTACATGTGGTCGCTGTGGTGGTTCGGGTTATGTTGTTACGGTGCAGAATACCTTTATGGGTCGTATGCAGACCCAGAGCGTATGTCCTGAGTGTCAGGGTGCTGGCCGTGTGATTAAGAATAAGTGTGAGCACTGCAACGGCGAGGGTATCGAGCGTGGCCAGGAGGTCATCGAGGTAAATATACCTGCTGGTGCAGCTGAGGGCTTGGCCTTCACGGTGCGTGGTCGTGGTAATGCTGGCCGTCAGGGTGGCACTAATGGCGACTTGATTGTGCTTATCGAGGAGGAGCAGCATCCACAACTCGTGCGCGACGGCAACGACCTCAAGTACTCGGTGAATATCACCGTGGCTACCGCTATCCTCGGTGGCGAGGTAGAGGTGCCTACGATTGATGGCCGTGTACGCATAAAGATTGTCCCAGGTACTCACGCTGGTAAGGTGTTGCGCCTACGTGGCAAGGGTCTCCCAGATCTCAATGGCCGAGGACGTGGCGATATCAAGGTGTTGGTGGATATCACCATCCCTACCTCGCTTACAGCCAAGGAGCGTGAACTTATGGAGCAACTCAGCGAGCAGCCACACTTCAGCGAGGCAGAGAAGGTAGAGAACCAGAATATCTTGGACCGCATCAAGGCCTTCTTCCGCAGTTGAATAGCACGCCTTAGGAGGGTGTTTCATAGTTAATTTAAGGAGTATGTCATTTTTTAGACCACATAAGCGTCATCCACGCCAGTTCAACTACATACCACGATACTACGACCCCGTAAAGGAGGAGCGTGACCATCGTCGTAGGGAGTTGCACGGCACATCGTCCGAGGATGCAGAGCCCTACACTCCTGGCAAGTATATACGTACCCAGCGTGAGGCCCGTGATGCCTCGCGAGGTGAGGGCGGAGCGATGGCGGGTATGTTGCGCCTACTGCTTATAGCTGTGGTGTTGGGCTTCGCTATGCTCATCTTCTTGCCCCGTTTTGTGCGCTTTGCCGAGCGTGCCCAGCAGGAGAAGTTGGGCCACGTGACTACGGATGTGGAGCGTGTGCGTGTAGATGAGAGTGAGGAGGAGCTCTCCATCACCCTCTACGAGAAGCACGGCGACATCGACTTCACGGAGTTCGAGAGCCTAACCCCTGAGATTATCAACGAGATTGAGGAGTGGAATAGGGAGCATCCTACGTTGAATATCTACGACGACGATGTGGAGATTGTAGATAATAAGCGTGTAGAAAAATAGTTGGACAATAGCGAGTTATGGATTGCATAAAACTACTACCAGAGATTGTTGCCAACCAGATTGCCGCAGGTGAGGTTGTCAATGCACCGTCGAACGTGGTCAAGGAGATGATGGAGAATGCCTTGGACGCGGGGGCACAGTGTGTGCGTGTCAATTTCCGCAATGGCGGTAAGGACCTCATCCAGATTGTGGACGATGGTTGCGGTATGTCGGCAGTAGATGCACGTCTTGCCTTCGACCGCCACGCCACCTCGAAGATATCCTCTATCGAGGATGTCTATAGGCTTAGCACCTTTGGTTTCCGTGGCGAGGCCTTGGCCTCTATTGCTGCGGTGTCGGAGGTGGAGTTACGCACACGTCGAGAGGGCGATGAACTCGGTACTCTCACAACGATTTCGGGTGGTGAGTTCCGTTCGCAGTTGCCCATTTCCTGCTCGCGAGGGTCGCAGTTTGTGGTGCGCAACCTCTTCTATAATGTCCCTTCGCGCCGAAAATTTATCGATGGCGACAACTCGCGCCTTGCCTCGCAGATAAAGCAGGAGTTTATCCGTGTAGCGCTCTGCAACCACGACGTCGAGTTCGAACTACGCCAGAACGATGCCCCCATATTCTCGTTACAGCCAACCAATCGTCGTAGCCGTATCGTCGATATCGTGGGCCGACATATAAAGACGAACCTCTTGGATGTGGAGGTCTCTACTTCGGTAGTCCGCATCGAGGGTTTTGTGGGAGTACCCCAAGCCGCTAAGAAGCGTAATAACGAGCAGTATCTCTTCGTGAATGGTCGTTTCTTCGCCTCTTCGGCTATGCAACGAGCAATAGTGAGAGCATACGAAAAACTCATCCCTGATGGTTGTATGCCCTCATATTTCATATATATAACTGTCGATGCGGATAGGGTAGATGTCAATGTCCATCCGCAGAAGACCACGGTGAAGTTCGCCGACCACGACCTCATCCTTGAGATATTGCAGGCTGCGGTGCGTGAGACTCTCGCTAAGACGGGAGCTGTGCCCTTGATGGACTTCACGATGGAGGGACAGGTAAATATCCCTGTGTTGGGTCAGGAGCAGAGGATCTACCACGAGCCTCGTGCCTCGATAAATAGCAGTTACAACCCCTTTGCTTCGGAGTATATCGACCCTACAGCTCCGTTGCCCGATGTACCATTTACGGGTTTCGACGTGCCCTACGATGGCGCTATGCCCAAGCCCTCACAACCTAAGCCCAGCGTGGTCTACGAGTTTGGCGAGGAGTACGACACTGTGCCTTCGCAGAGTTCTATAGAGTATATCGACGACGAGGTTTCGGCATCGGATGAGTGCTTCGACTTTGTTACCTCCCAGAGCAATGTTCACCGCACCTTCGAGGAGTCTATGCCATTGCCAGGAGGGTATGCCGTGGCTATCTATGGCGGTAAGGGTGTCGTGGTGCATCTGCGCCGAGCCAAGGAGCGCATCCTCTACGAGGAGATATTGAGGTCTATGACGGCGGGAGGAGCACCCACACAGCGTATGTTCTTTGCCGAGGAGCTGACCCTTTCGGTGGAGGAGTATAGCCTTATGGAGGAGCACGCTACGGAGTTTGCGGCCTTGGGCTTCGAGATAGAGTATCGTGGCGAGGGCCATATCTCGGTGCTGGGTCGCCCCGCAACACTCGACATAGCCACCCCTCTGGATGAACTCATCTATGGCCTTGTGCATAGCATCGACGAGGGAGATATGCCGTTGGAGGAGGAGCAGTCGCGCCTTGCAGAGCAGATGGCTCGCCGTGGCGCTCAGGGCTATGGCCGTGGTCTGCAGCGCTCGGATGTAGAGGCCTTGTTGGGTCGTCTGGAGCGATGCGACAACCCAAGTTTTAGTCCTTTGGGAGCTCCTGTGATGGCAGAGATATGTTTCGAGGAGTTGTGTAAAAAGCTTAAGTAATTGAATAATAAGAATATAAGATGTCTACGTATTATAGAAATATCGTATCGCAGTCGCCAGCAGTATATAATCTGCTTATAGCAAACGTAGTGGCTTACTTGGCGACTATGCTCTTGAATACTAATAGTGTATATGCGCTGTTTGCGCTCTTCCCAACGGATAGCCCCTTATTCCATATATGGCAGCCGGTGACCTATATGTTCCTCCACGGAGGCTTCTCGCACCTCTTCTTCAATATGTTTGCCTTGTGGATGTTTGGCCGAGGCTTGGAGGCCGAGATGGGAACAAAGCGCTTCTTGGTTTACTACTTTGTCTGTGGCATCGGTGCAGCGCTGGTGCAACTCGGTATCGCCTTTATAGATATCAACAACTATGAGACATACCAGGCGCTATATAACTATCTGCTTACCCCTACGGTAGGTGCTTCGGGTGCGGTCTTTGGTCTGTTGCTCGCCTTCGGTATGATGCACCCCAACGATGTCATTATGTTGCTCATTCCGCCAATCCCAATCAAGGCTAAGTGGTTTGTGGTGATTTACGGCTGTATCGAGCTGTTCCTCATCATCATCAATGCTCAGGATGGTATCGCACACTTTGCCCACCTCGGCGGTATGTTCTTTGGATGGTTGCTCTTGGTGTGGTGGAGGTGGCGTCGTCGCTTCTACTACTAATGGCTCGGCCAAGGAACAACACTACACTTTTATACTAAACGACACAAACAATTACTAACCAATAGTTCGCCAATTGTAGGACCTTAAGTGGGACGAAAAGCGAACACAAAACACTACTCCTATGTCAAACAACAGCGAGACCTACAGGAATAACCCTCTGGGAAAGCCACACCGACGCGAGAGACACAGCTTCCTCACTGCGCTCTGTGTGATTCTGCTTTTGGCGGTGACACTCTCATTCTCCATCGCCTTGATCATTGCCTACCTGACCCCCTATGTGCCACCTGCAGCCTTCGGCTCACTGACCATCGTCGGCATCTTCGCACCTATATTATATATGGTGGTGGCTGTATGCTGCCTCTTGTGGCTCATCGCGGCACGTTGGAAGATTGCGGGTGTGGTGGCTCTGTTGCTTATTCCTGGTCTCTTCCGTGTCTCGGACTTCTACAACGTGGACTTCTTGCGCAAGGTCGAGGAGCCTAAGCAGGCCAGCCATAGTCTCTCGATTATGAGTTATAACCTGCGTGGCTTCCGCAACGACATCTCCTATCGTGCGGTGGATGGCTATGTCGATTACTTCGCCAATATGGAGCTTACGGATGTTGTCTGCTTGCAGGAGTATGCACGCAATATCCAGGGTGTGGAGCGTGTCGATTCGGTCTTTAAGTCGCGCTATACGCATATCTATAGCAATGATGTTGTGGAGGCTGGCGATGTGGTGTTGCGCACCTATAGCCGTCACCCTATCATCGCTTCGGGTAATATCTCTGGTGAGGGTCGTGGTACGTCGCAGTGGGTTGATGTGGTGGTAAATAAGCGCGATACCGTGCGTATTTTCAATAACCACCTCCACACGATGAGCATCTCGGCCGTAGATAGCGAGGATATTGAGCAGGGTACTATCTTGCAGGATGGCGACCGTATGCGTAGCATCGTGGACCGCATAGCCAACAACTCCTCTATAAGAGCAAGTTATGTAGATACATTGCGTAGCGTGGTTATGGAGACCCCATACTCGAATATCGTCTGTGGCGACTTCAACGATACCCCTATGTCGTATGTCTATAAGGCGCTCAAGAAGCACCACAAGGACGCCTTCGTGGAGAGCGGTAGTGGCTATGGCTACACCTTCAGACCGATGTACGGCACACTGCGTATCGACTACATTCTTATCTCGGAGGATATGGAGGCGGTGAACTACTACGCCGACGAGAGCATCATCCTTTCGGACCACCTACCTATCAGAGCTGTGGTTAAATTGCCCAGCAAGTAGTGGATGTAGGCGTGGTGGAGGCTCGTAAGAGTGAGAAAAATTGGGTAAATAATTTTGCAGATTGGAATTATTTATTTACCTTTGCGCGCTATTAATAACTAATTAACACTTTGTAACAATGCCAAAAATGAAAACAAATGCCGCTGCAAAGAAGCGTTTTTCTTTCACCGGCACAGGTAAGATCAAGCGTAAGCACGCTTATCACAGTCACATCCTGACCAAAAAGACTAACAAGCGTAAGCGTAACCTTTGCTACTCA
>CAJGEC010000007.1 GCA_904502285.1 uncultured Alistipes sp.
AATAGTAGAGATCGCAGGTCAGCAGTTTAAGGCTGAGAAGGGTCGTAAGCTCTATGTTCACCGTCTCCAGGGAGAGGAAAACTCTACCTTGAGCTTCGACAAAGTCCTGCTTGTAGACAACGACGGTCAGGTTAAGGTTGGCGCACCTGTTGTAGAAGGCGCTACAGTGAAGTGCAAGATCTTGAAGCACTTGAAGGACGATAAGGTTCTTGTGTTCAAGAAGAAGCGTAGAACAGGCTATCAGAAGTGCAACGGTCACCGTCAGTACTTGACGCAGGTTCTCGTTGAGGAGATTAATTGTTAAACCCTTAAAACGTAGAGAGAAATGGCACACAAAAAAGGTGTTGGTAGTTCTAAGAACGGCCGTGAGTCAGAGAGCAAGCGACTCGGTGTAAAGCTTTTCGGTGGTCAGTACGCTAAGGCGGGTAACATTATCGTTCGTCAGCGAGGTACAGTACACAACCCAGGTGAGAACGTGGGTATGGGTAAGGACCACACACTTTTTGCATTGGTTGACGGTACAGTTAGCTTCTGCAAGAAGTCATCTGGTAAGTCTTTCGTTAGCGTAGTACCTATTGCAGAGTAAGACATAACGACTTGCACAGAGAAAAAAGAGAGCAGTGATGCTCTCTTTTTTTGTTGATAGTGGTCGTCTGCAACTGCACGTGGTGTAAAGAAAGAAGGGACTGTCCGAGTATGTTGTCGAACAGTCCCAACTATTTTTGAGTTGCCTCTACCTACTTTCTAAAGATGAAGTAGACCGCCAAGACGAGGCAGGCAAATCCTGCGAGGTGATTCCAGCGCAAGGGGTCGCCCTTGACGAACAACACAGCAAAGAGTGTAAAGACCACCAACGAGATAACCTCCTGAATGACCTTCAACTGCCAGAGGGTGAAGGGGCCTCCGAGTTCTGCGCTACCGATGCGGTTGGCTGGCACCTGGAAGCAGTACTCAAAGAGGGCAATACCCCAACTGATAAGTACGATGGCTACGATGCCGTAGCGCTGGAGTTGCGACTTGAAGGCTATATGGCCATACCACGCCAACGTCATAAAGATATTGGAGCAGATGAGCAGAGCGATTGTAGATATTCCCTTGATCAACATACTATCTTGAGTTTCTCGATTACGGTTTCTATTATAAATAGGTGCAGAGGTTTTGTTCTGCGGTGCGCAAAGTTAATGAAAAATAGATAATTAATACCCTCGTGGCGATGGAAAATTTGGGTATGTCGCAATAAAATTGTACTTTTGCTCCAAATTTGCAAACCTTTATAAATTTATAAGATGAACAAACTATTAGGATTTTCAGTTATGAGTGTTCTTGCACTTACGGCTTGTACCACAAATGTGGATACTGAGTCTGCTGAGCAGCCTTGGATTGTCGATCGTTTCGACGATATTAAGGTTATTCGTTATGAGGTACCAGGCTTTGAGTCGTTGCCTCTCCAGGAGAAGGAGATGATCTACTACCTTGCTGAGGCAGCAAAGTGTGGTCGTGATATTCTCTTCGATCAGAACTTTAAGTACAACCTCGCAGTACGTCGCACATTGGAGACTATCTACACTGCCTCTGAGGTACGTGAGGGCGACGAGTTCAAGGCTTTCGAGAAGTACTTGAAGAAGGTGTGGTTCGCTAATGGTATCCACCACCACTACTCTAACGACAAGTTCACCCCAGAGTTCTCTGAGGCTTGGTTTAGGGAGCAGTTGGCAGCATATATCAACGACGAGAACCGTCAGATTGAGGATGACTTCCTCTGCCAGATTATCTTCGACGCTGAGCTCTACGCTTCACGTCTCAACCAGACTGCTGGCGTTGATGTTATCACCTCTTCATCAAACAACTACTACGAGGGTGTTACACAGGCTGAGGTAGAGGCTTTCTACGCAGGTATGATTGCTGCTGACGAGGGTAACCCAGAGCCTATCTCTTATGGTCTCAACTCTAAGTTGATGCGCGATGAGAATGGTAAGATCGTAGAGAAGGTTTGGAAGATTGGTGGTATGTACTCTCCAGCAATTGAGAAGATTGTCTACTGGTTGGAGAAGGCTGCTGCTGTTGCTAACCCTACTCAGCGTGAGGTTCTTGAGGCACTTATCAAGTACTATAACACTGGTGATCTCAAGGATTTCGACACATACAATGTTCTTTGGGTTAAGGATACTGAGTCTAACGTAGACGTAGTAAATGGCTTTATCGAGGATTATGGTGATCCACTCGGTCGCAAGGCTTCTTGGGAGTCTGTAGTAAACTTCCGCGATGAGGAGGCTTGCCACCGTACAGAGATTATGGCTGCTAATGCTCAGTGGTTCGAGGATAACGCACCTATCAACCCTGCATACCGCAAGGCTGAGGTTAAGGGTGTCTCTGCAAAGGTTATCACCGTGGCTATGCTTGGTGGCGACTGCTATCCTGCAACGGCTATCGGTATCAACCTTCCTAATGCCGATTGGATTCGTAAGGAGCACGGCTCTAAGTCTGTAACTATCGATAACATCACCTACGCTTACGATAAGGCTGCTCAGGGCAATGGTTTTGCTGAGGAGTTCGTACTCCGCGAGGAGGACCGCGAGCGTATGAGACTCTACGGTAAGTACTCTGACGACCTCCACACCGACTTGCACGAGTGCCTTGGTCACGGTTCAGGTCAGTTGGCTCCAGGTACTAAGGGTAACGAGTTGCGCACCTACTCTTCAACTTTGGAGGAGGCACGTGCCGACCTCTTCGCTCTCTACTACCTCGGCGATCCTAAACTCATCGAGTTGGGTCTTATCCCTACTTTGGATGTTGCTTGGGCTCAGTATAGCAAGTATATTATGAATGGTCTTCAGACCCAGCTTTCACGTATCGAGCCAGGTAAGAATGTTGAGGAGTCACATATGCGTAACCGTAAGCTTATCGCTGAGTGGTGCTATATTAAGGGTAAGAAGCATAATGTTATTGAGATTGTTGAGAAGGATGGCAAGCATTATGTTGTTGTAAACGACTTCGAGCGTCTCCGTGAGTTGTTCGGTGAGCTTCTCTACGAGGTTCAGCGCATCAAGTCTGAGGGTGACTATGAGGCTTGTAAGGAGCTTATTGAGAGTTATGCTGTTAAGATTAACCCTGAGTTCCACAACGAGGTTATCGCACGTAACAAGGCCCTCAATATCGAGCCTTACGGTGGCTTTGTAAACCCAGAGTATGAGCTTGTAACTAACGAGGCAGGCGAGGTTGTTGATGTTAAGATTACCTACCCTGCAAACTACGTAGAGCAGCACTTGTACTACGGTAAGGAGTACTCATTCCTTCCAACCCTTAACTAATCATAGGTATTAGGGTAGGGCAACTACCAAAAAATGGGCTATTCAACATTATGTTGGATAGCCCATTTAATTTGCGTTTTGTTCTCTACAAGAACCTTGTAGATGTCATAGCGCGTGTATCATCCTTGGTTGGTATCTGCTCAGGAAGTTCCGAACGGCTGTAGATAGAGATGTCGGTAGGGTCGTTGCTATCCACCCACGTCATAGCGTCGCCATCTACGGTTAGGTAGTATGAGGTTGCCCACGCTGTGCCATCGGTGTAGACGCCGTTGATAATGCCCTCCTCAATAGCTGCCGTACTCTGGAAAATGTCCCAATAACTGCTCTCGATGCACTGGTAGAGGGTTATTCCTCCCGTAGCAGTGATGTCGAGATATACCTCAAACGATGGGGTTGCGCCACGCCAAGTTGTAAGATGCCATACACCCTCAATTGTCGATGTGTCGCCACCCACGGGAGGCTCTGGCACTATAGGCTGGTCGGGAGTCACAGGCTGGTCGTTAGAGGTGAGAGTGATCTCTACAATGTCCGATGTGCATATAAAGTTCTGCTTACCCGCCGAGATATAGCCCCTAACCTCGTATGTAGCACCCTCCACAAGGTCTTGTCTTGCAATCTTTGTCGCTATGCCATTACTCTTTCGCTCAGCCTCCACAATCGTCCACTCGTTGCTGCGCTTCTCTCTGTAGGCAAAGCCGTAGAAGGGGGATGCAGAGTCGTAGTCGGAGGCAGCAATACCGTCGAGGAAGACCTCTGCCTCAAGAATAGATGCATCGATATAGTTCTCCTTTAGACTAACGATAGGTGCTGTGAACTTCGATGTAATCTTGGCGTATGAGGTCTGGAACTCACTCTCTTGCACATTGCGAGTATCGAGGTCGCTATTCTCGGGTACGAAGATAATACGGTAGTCGTATTTACCCTTTTCTACGAGGTAGTTGTGGCCCTGCATAGGTATATCTATAGTTAGGCGACCTGCGTTGATGCTGCTTCCCGCATACTCCTGGGTTACCCACTCGTTATTGGCCATTCCGTTGTTGTGCTTATACTCAAATTTAACAAACGCAATAGCCTCATCCTTGCCATCCACCTTGTACTCTATCTCGCTGAGCTTTACCGTAGCAAACAGGCCTCTATCCAATTCGAACTCGCTCCTTACACGTGTCGAAATTTGGGGCTTGTGCTTTTGGGTCATAAACTCGAATCCCTCACGTTCGCTACCATAACTACACTCTACACTGACGTAGGCATAGTATTTGGTCTCAGTTTTGAGTCCTGTCAGTGTGAATACTATTTTGTTCTCCTCTGTGGTGGTGTATTCCGTAAGCTCGGTGATGCTTGCCTCGTTGAGAGCCTCCCAATAGATGATGGATACTCTTGCGCTCTCATCCTTGATGCCATCTACGGTGATATATGGTTTTACCATCTCCAAAGTAGCCTCATTTTCGGTTGTCTCTATGGTTACTTTGCCGAAGTAGAAACATACGTCGGGATTGTTCTCTGTTATGATTACTGGCTCGCACGAGCTACCAAGAAGTGCTACAGTAGCAAGAAGTGTATATATAAATTGCTTCATAGTCATATGGTTTTAAGGGTTTACAACCAACCACCATTCGTGGCCACTGAGCCTCGAACTACCAACTCTATTTCTCGCTCAACGGTCATACCGCCCATATTGTAGTCGCCACCTATCTCGTCGCCACCGACGATAGCCGTAACCTTGATTCGACCAACGCCAGGCTTGGTGCAACTAATCTTGAGCATACCGCCTACAATCTGTGGCATCTCTGTTATGCCCAATGTCTCAAGCGTATCGTTCTCCATCGTGCAGCTCTCATACTTTAGCATCTCTGATGCCTCGCCGAAGAATGCGTCGAGCGAGAGACTCTGCTCAGCACCTGTGCTTAGGTAGAGACAAGGGGTGTTGTCCATCTGCATAAGTAGCAGGTGAGCATCTATGTATCCCGTTCCGAGCTTATTCTTGTATGGTGCCAATTCAAACTCCTCGTGTTTACCAGAACTATGGCTGAAGTACTCACGTGAGCCGACCATATATGGGTTGATGTCGTGGACAGATGTAAGTAGGATGTTGCAGAACTCATCCACACTATACTGATACCCCCTCTTTAGGGCGTACGATAGGCCGAGTGCAGCGCAACCCGTTACGTGAGGCGTAGCCATCGACGTACCGTGCATGTACTCATATCCGCCATCTGAGAGGTTTAATGATGTAGATGATATAGCCATAATGGTACCATAGGTAGCATCGCCACCTGGGGCGCAGATGTTCACACCTGGGCCATAGTTGGTGTAGTAGGCTGGGGTGAAGTTTGGAGCCATTGCCGACACACATACGTTGCTATAGTAAGCACCAGGGTAGTCGGCTACGGGTGAAGACTCGTTGCCCGCAGCAAAAATCATAAGACCACCATCCAGAGGACTATCCTTGCCACCTTCGGCTTTGAAGTATTCGATAGCCTCCTGCAGGACACCATTCCAGTCGGTGTAGTCCTTATCGGTGTTGTAGGTATAGGGCTGATATGCCCAAGAGTTATTGGCAATGTCAGCACCATTATCTGCGGCATAGCATATAGCCTTGGCCAACTGGTGACCAAAGCAACCGTCATCGCCATCGAAGATCTGCACCGACATAAGGCGTACGCCATCACCTTTGCCCGTACCTCCCGCAATGCCACAGCCTGAGTAGCTGTTGTTGTTCACCGCAGAGATAGTACCTGCCACGTGTGTTCCGTGGTCGCCAGGGGTGATATCGCCCCTATCCCAGACGAAGTTGTAGCCATAGATGTCATCGACATAACCGTTGTTGTCGTCATCTACGCCCGTAAGGCCGAAACGCTCAGCCTCATTATACCACATATTATCCTCCAAGTCGGGGTGGTCGAACATAATGCCACTATCCACCACGGCAACGACGATGCGGTTGTCGCCCGTGCAGTATTTCCACGCATTGATGGCATTGATATCTGCGCCAGCCACAGCATCGGCGCTTAACGAAGCGTCGTTGTGGTAGTGCCACTGCCAAGGCAACTCAGGGTCGTTGAAGGGGTACTCCACGGCACGTGTAGGCTCTGGACGGCCCGCAACAGTGCCGAAACTCTGGTATTCTGGACGTTTCATCTCTACGTCGTACTCCACTCTGTCGATTGCCTCGTTAGTGGCGATGCGCGACGCAACACCCTTTACATCGGCACTCTTGTCGAAGCGAAGTATGTACCAGTTGTCTAACGAAGAGTGCTCTCGAATGGCTGAACGAGGGATTAGCAACTCAGCCTCGATAGCTATGCCTGCGACATCGCTGAAGGAGGGCAGTGTAGCCCCCTCGGCAAGGCGCACCAAAAGGAGTCCCTCTGCGGGTGTTGCCGACGGATTGACAATCTTACTCTGGGAAGTAGCACCATCGTGTGATTGCTCCATAGGGTCGGTCACACAAGATGCAAAGAGTAGGGTTGCTATGGTAGCAATTAATGCTCGTTTCATCTTAGTTTGTAGGTTTTTGGTAGGCAAAAAAGGCGAAACTATAATACACATGATGTATTATAAGTCGTCGCCTTTTTATCCATTTTAGTATCGTTCTAAGGGTTAAAATGTGCCGAGACGGAATACTATCTTTTGGCAGTACAACTCGTCGGCCTTTAGCTCTATAGAGGGGAAGTGTGGGTGGTTTACAGCATCGCTATATCCCTGACACTCAATAGCCACACCTGCATAATCCTTGTAGTACTTGTCCGACTTGGTTAGAGGGCATCCACCAGCCAACCAGTTACCCGTATAGAGTACGGCTGCTGGTTGCGACGAAAGTATTGTCACCTTACGTCCCGTAGCCTGACAACGCAACTCACCTACCTCCTTGAGGATATTCTTCTGCCAGCCATCCACGGCAAAGCAGTGGTCGTAACCTCTGTAGGTGCGTATGTTGTTGAACTCCGAGTCTATCTCCTTGCCAAACTCTCGCCACTCGGTAAAGTCGAGGGCCGTGCCCTTCACATCGAGTAGTTTGCCCGTAGGAATCTGCACGGTATCCATCTCTAATACCTGAGAGCAGTTGAGACGCAATTCGTGGTCGAGGATTGTCTTGTCCGAGCCCTCGCCGTGGAGATTCCAGTAGAGGTGGTTGGTGAGGTTTACCACGGTGGTCTTATTGCTCTTTGCGAGGTATGTAATTTCGAGGTTGTCCTCGTCGTCGAAGTCGTAAACAGCCTCCACGACCAACTCGCCAGGGTAGCCCTGCTCCATATCCTCGGCAATGTATGAGAATACCACACGGTTGGTCTCTACACGACCCTCCCAATAGCGGTTGGCAAAGCCCTTAGAGCCTCCGTGAAGATGGTTAGGGCCGTTGTTTACCTCCAAGCGGTACTCCACACCATCAACAACCATATAGCCACGTGCGATGCGACCAGCCACACGGCCTACGCTCTTGCCACTCGCTGCACCATCACCGATATAACTCAAGGCATCCTTATAGCCCAAAGCAACATCGTCGATGTTGCCCTGACGGTCGGCAAACTTCACACTCACGATCGAAGCACCGATATTGCAGAGTTGTACCTCCGAGCCACGGCTATTGCGCATAGTGTAGAGTATGATGCCCTCACCCTCAGGTGTCGAGCCCCATATATGCTGTAGAATTTCCATTACTCCAAAGGTGTTACGTTATTAATAAGGTTGTCGATACGCGCAAGACACTCTGCCTTGCCGATGAACTCCGTAACGTCGAACATACCTGGGCCCTTGCCAGCACCCACCAACGCCAAACGCAAGGTGTTCATCACCTGACCAAGACCGTAGCCCTCGCGCTCAAGCCAAGCACGTACTATCACCTCGGTATTCTCCTTCGAGAAGTCCTCGATACCCTCCAAGACGCCTCGGAGAGCCTTGAGCATCACAGGGTTGTCGCCCTTCCACTGCTTCTTGACCAACTTCTCCTCATACTCCGCAGGTGCAACGAAGAAGAACGATGTCAAATCCCACATATCTGTCGTTAGGGTCATACGCTCCTTCATAATGCCCGCAGCCTTACCAGCCACCTCGTCAGCGACCTCGATACCGTGAGCCTTGAGGATTGGCTGCATATATGGAGCCAACTGCTCGTCGCTTAGTGTGTGCATATACTGTGCATTGAACCACTTAGCCTTGTCGGGCTGGAAACGTGCGCCAGCCTTCGATACGCGCTCCAACGAGAAGGCGTTGATAAGCTCCTCCATAGAGAATATCTCCTGCTCAGTACCTGGGTTCCAACCGAGCAACGATAGCATATTGATAAATGCCTCAGCAAGGTAGCCATCCTCACGGTAGCCACGCGATGTCTCACCCGTAGGTGATGTCCAGAAGAGTGGGAATACAGGGAATCCCATCTTGTCGCCATCACGCTTCGAGAGCTTACCACTTCCTGTAGGCTTGAGCAAGAGTGGCAAATGTGCGAACTCAGGCTGAGTATCTGTCCAACCAAATGCACGGTAGAGCAAGTAGTGGAGAGGCAACGAAGGCAACCACTCCTCGCCACGAATTACGTGCGACACCTCCATAAGGTGGTCATCGACGATATTTGCGAGGTGGTAGGTAGGAAGAGCATCTGCCGACTTGTAGAGTACCTTATCATCGAGGGTCGATGTGTTTACCTCCACGTGACCACGAATCAAGTCGTCCATCTTCACAACCTCGTTCTCAGGCATCTTGAAACGTACTACCCACTGGTCGCCACGAGCGATACGTGCCTCGACCTCCTCCTTAGAGAGTGAGAGCGATGTAGGCAACTGCTCGCGTACCTCGAAGTTGTAGGCAAAGGTCTTACCTGCAGCCTCGGCCTCGCTACGCAACTTGTCCAACTCCTCAGGGGTGTCGAAGGCGTAGTATGCCCAACCAGCATCGATAAGTTGCTTAGCATACTTGAGATATATCTCACGACGCTCACTCTGGCGGTATGGAGCGTGAGGACCACCAACGCCCACACCCTCGTCAATCTCGATACCACACCATTTGAGCGACTCGATGATATACTCCTCGGCACCTGGAACGAAACGCTGAGAATCGGTATCCTCGATGCGGAGAATCATCTTGCCTCCGTGACGGCGAGCAAAAAGGTAGTTATATAGTGCTGTGCGCACACCTCCGATATGGAGTGGGCCTGTAGGGCTTGGCGCAAAACGAACTCTTACTTCACGATTCATAATATCTTGATATTTATGTTGTTACTATTTAAATTACTTTGCCTTATGCTTAATCTTATACTCTGCACGTACGGTTACACGCGCCTTCTTCTCGCGTGAAGAGAGGTTGAACGAGCCACCTGCCGAGAACTCCTCGTCGCCAGTAGCTGCGGTAATCTGGAATACGCCCGCACGTGACATAATGAGGTTGCCGAGTTCTGCATCAGAGTTCTCGACGATGTTCTTAGCGCGCTCGTGAGCATCCGAAGCTGCTGCAGCCAAGAGGTCGAGCTTCACACTCTCCAAGCCAGAGTAGTAGTACAATGGGTTGTAGACCTCGATGGTGATACCACGAGCAAGCAATGATGGAAGCTCACGTGCCGCAGCCTCAGCGACATCGACATCCGACGACTCGATGGTGAACGACTGAGAGAGGTTATAACCAGAGAAGCGAGAACCGATGTAGTCACCATTCTCATAAATAGACTCCGACATCTTGTAGGTTGAAGGCATATTGAACGAAATCTCCTCACGCTTAACACCCTTAGAGGTGAGGAAGTTGATTACGCTCTCACGGCTCTGCTCCAAGGTGCGGTAGCCCTCGGCAGCGTCGTAGTTCTCGGTCTCGATGTTACCGTTGATGACGATAAGGTCCGAAGTGAACACTGTCTCGCCAAGACCTGTAACGGTTACTGATCCAGTATTTGAGCGGTAGCGCTGGGTATAGGCCGAAGCGAAAACGATTGATGAAAGCACTACGGCCGAAGCAATGATGATATATTTCCAAAGGTTATTCATAAAATAGAAGTGTTAGTCTGTTATACGTTAAATAGGAAGTGCATAATGTCGCCATCCTCCACGACATACTCCTTACCCTCGATGCCAATCTTACCTACCTCACGGCAAGCGCGCTCCGAGCCAAGTTCTACGTAGTCGTTATACTTGATAACCTCGGCACGGATGAAGCCACGCTCGAAGTCTGAGTGGATGATACCTGCGGTCTCAGGGGCCTTCATACCACGGCGGAAGGTCCACGCACGGCTCTCGTCGGCACCCGTAGTGAAGAATGTCTGAAGGTCGAGCAAGCGGTAAGCAGCCTTGATAAGACGGCTCACGCCCGACTCCTTAAGTCCCAAATCTTCGAGGAACATCTGGCGCTCCTCGTAGGTCTCAAGTTCTGCGATGTCGGCCTCGGCACTCGCTGCCACGATGAGCATCTCGGCGTGTTCGTTGGCAATAGCAGCTCGTACAGCCTCGGTGTGGGCATTGCCGTTAAGGGCCGCACCCTCATCTACGTTGCATACATACAATACGGGCTTGTCGGTAAGGAGGTTAAGATCCCATACCACCTTGCGCTCCTCGGCACTGAGTTCCACGGTACGAGCCGAGAGCCCCTGCTCCAAAGCCTCCTTATAGCGGCAGAGGATGTCGTACTGACGCTTAGCAACCTTGTCGCCAGCGGTAGCCTGCTTCTGGCACTTGCCGATACGATTCTCGATGGTCTCAAGATCCTTGAGTTGCAACTCCGTGTCGATGATACCCTTGTCGCGTACAGGATCTACAGTACCATCAACGTGAGTGATGTTGTCATTCTCGAAGCAACGCAACACGTGGATAATAGCGTTGGTGTTACGGATATTAGCCAAGAACTTGTTACCCAAGCCCTCGCCCTTTGAAGCACCCTTTACCAAACCAGCGATATCTACGATCTCGATGGTTGTAGGCACAACACGCTTGGGGTTGTCAATCTCCACGAGTCTTGTGAGGCGCTCATCGGGTACGGTGATAACGCCCACATTTGGTTCGATGGTACAGAAAGGAAAGTTTGCTGCCTGCGCACGTGCGTTAGACAAGCAGTTGAATAGTGTGGACTTTCCCACGTTCGGAAGTCCTACGATTCCACATTGTAATGCCATAATCTATATTTTCGTTTTTTAGTTTTCGTTCGTTCATTAATCTGCCTGCGACACATTCACCAAGGCCTCGCGGTAGGCGTTCAAGATTTGGGACTTAGCGATGAAACCTAAGTAGTGGTTCTCCTTATCCACCACAGGGAGCATCCACGTATTGCTCTGTTCGAAGCGTGGCATAATGCTCTGTATCATCTCGTGCTCCAGAATCTTATCTGGTGGCTGTATCATATAGTGCATAATCGACTTGCTCCACTTGTCGCGATCGAACATATCGTGGCGTAGGTCGTCGAGTTGTACGATACCCAATAGTTTGCCATAGTTGTCCACCACGGGGAATATGTTACGTCGAGCGTTGGAGATGATGTTTACCACATCGCCCAAGGTTATCGACTCTCTGAGGCGTATGAAGTCGGTCTCCATAAGCTGGTCGAGACGCAAGAATACGAATGCCGACGAGTCCTTGTCGTGGGTTAGCAATTCACCACGCATACGCAACTGCTTGGTGTAGATGGAGTCGCGGTCGAGACCATAGTTCACGGCAAACGATATGCACGAAACGATCATCAGAGGGATGAAGAGTCCGTAGCCATTTGACAACTCGGCGATAAGGAATATAGCCGTAAGAGGGGCCTTCATTACGCCCGACATCACACCTGCCATACCTGCCAGGGTAAACGACGTAATAGATATCTCCCAACCAAATACTGTGCGACAGATTACCGCCAAGGTAGCACCAGCAAAGGCACCCACGAAGAGCGAGGGGGCGAACGTACCACCCACACCTCCAGCAGCATTTGTCGTTGCCATTGCCACAACCTTGAAGAGCATGATGGCGATGAGGTAGATGATAAGGAACCAATCGGCCTCGTTGAGCGAGTAGAAGAGAGTGTTGTTGAACAACTCTACTGTTTCGCCCGACATAAGGCTACTAAAGCTGTTGTGACCCTCACCATAGAGCGGAGGGAAGATGAAGATGAGGATACCGAGGGTGAGGCCAGCATAGAGCCACTTACGCCACTGCTCGGTGATACCCTTATAGAAGCCTCCGACCTTAGAGTTTACCGAGGTAAAGTAGTAGGCCATCACGCCACAGAAACATCCCAAGAGGATGAAGAGTGGTACTTGAGCCACCTGGAACATATCGCTCTCGGTGAGCGATACCGAATAGATAGGTGAGAAGCCGTGCAACGAGAGTGAGATGATTGTTGCAGTCATCGAGGCCATCAACAGCGGAATGATAGATTTCGATGTGATGTCGAGCATAAGAATCTCAAGCACGAAGACTACACCCGTAATTGGGGCTTTGAAGACCGCAGCCACCGCAGCACCAGCACCACAGCAGAGCAACAGCGTGATGTTTTTGTAGTTCAGACGTGCCAATTTGCCAATATTTGAGCCGATGGCAGCACCCGTAAGAACGATAGGTGCCTCAGGACCCACAGAACCACCAAATCCGATTGTTGTAGCACCACCCACAACCGAAGTCCAGCAGTTGTGGCTCTTGATGCGAGAGTCGTTGCGCGACATAGCGTAAAGCACACGTGTAACACCCTCCGAGATACCATCCTTTACGATATACTTCACAAAGAGTGTTGCGAGGATGATACCTATAGCGGGGTAGACCAAGTAGAGCCATTGTGCCTGGTCGGCAGGGGTCCACGATGTCAGCAGATGGGTGATGGTGTGGAGCAGAGTGTTGAATATGAAGGCTACAACACCAGCGCACAATCCCACGAGAATAGCAAGAATTGCCATCGTCTGTGAGTTCGTGAGGCGACGGGTGAGAGCCAAATATCCTTGGTAGATATACTCCTTTATGTTTTGAATTGTAGCCATTGGTTTTAAGTTGGGTTGAAACCTCTTTTTCGCTTACTCCTTGCGATACTCCGCAGCCTGATGCTCGATGAGTTCTCTATCCTCGAAGTAGTTTATGCGCATAGCGCGACGAACCTCCTCAAGGGTCTCCTGCGCTGTGGCACGAGCCTCATCGGAGCCCTTACGAAGAATGTCGTAGACCTCCTCGATATGCTGCTCGTAGTACTTGCGACGCTCACGAATAGGCTCAAGCATCTCTTCCAATACGGCGATGAGCAACTTCTTACACTTTACATCGCCCAAGCCACCACGACGGTAGTGGTCCTTCAAGGCATCGAGATTCTCATATTCGGGCAAGTACTTAGCGAAATGCTCAGGGCGAGAGAAGGCATCGAGGTATGTGAATACGCAGTTACCCTCAACCTTTCCTGGGTCTGTAATCTTGAGGTGGTCAGGGTCGGTGTACATACTCATCACCTTCTTCTTGACCTCTTCTGGAGAGTCTGAGAGATAGATGCAGTTGCCCAGCGACTTCGACATCTTAGCCTTGCCATCAGTTCCTGGAAGACGGAGGCAAGCAGAGTTTGTTGGGAGCATAATTTCTGGCTCGACGAGTGTCTCGCCATAGACAGAGTTGAACTTATGCACAATCTCGCGAGTCTGCTCAATCATAGGCTCCTGGTCGGCACCCACAGGTACGGTAGTAGCCTTGAACGCAGTGATGTCTGCAGCCTGAGAGATAGGGTAGGTGAAGAAGCCTACTGGCGTACCCTTGCGCTGCAAGTTCTCCTCTTCGGCGCCATTCTCTGCAAAACCTCTCAACTGAATCTCGGCCTTCACCGTTGGGTTGCGCTGTAGACGCTGAACGGTGACGAGATTCATATAGTAGAATGCCAACTCGGTTAGTTCTGCTACGTACGACTGAATGAAGATGGTTGAACGAGTGGGGTCGATACCACAAGAGAGGTAGTCCAATGCCACCTCGATAATGTTGTCTCGCACCTTGTCGGGGTTGTCTGCATTATCGGTGAGGGCCTGAGCATCTGCAATCATAATAAAAATCTTGTCGTAGAGTCCAGAGTTCTGCAACTCTACGCGACGGCCAAGTGAGCCGACGAAGTGTCCTAAATGAAGTTTGCCCGTTGGGCGATCTCCTGTAAGTATTATCTTCTTTCCCATTGTATTAGTGTATTATCATTCATAATTTGTCGAGCCTACCTTTGGTATATTACGCTCGTAGGCGACAAAAATAGGAAAAATTTGGCAATTTTACTATAGAGACTTGACTAATATAGATTTTTTTTATAATTTTGCCTATGCGAAACGAAGATAACTTATAATGTTATGACTATAATCCAGCTTGAATATCTTATGGCAGTGGCGAATTGCGGTAGTTTTTCTGTCGCTGCGGAGCATTGTTTTGTCACACAGCCATCGCTCTCTATGCAGATTAAGGCGTTGGAGGAGGAGCTTGGCGTAATTCTCTTGGACAGAACGAAGAAGCCTATCATTCCAACGGCTGTTGGTGAGGTGGTTTTGGAGCAGGCGCGAGAGACATTACGCTCCTATAACTACATTCGTGAGTCGGTTGCAGAGATGCGAGGTGAGACGGCAGGAAAGATGCGCTTAGGTGTTATTCCAACCATTGCTCCATACCTGTTGCATAAGTTTATCCCTCAGTTTATTAAGGAGTATCCACGCGTAGAACTTGAGATTCACGAGATGGTTACGGCCGATATTATCGAGGCGTTGAAGTGCGACCAGATTGATGCTGCGTTGGTGGCCTCTGGAACGTGCGGTGATGGCATCACCGAACACGACCTCTTCAGCGACCATTTCTACGCCTATGTCTCGCCATCACACCCCCTCTTCGAGCGATCGAATATCCGCATCGAGGATATCGACTTCAAGGATTTTATCCTCTTGAGTCGAGGTAACTGTATGCGTGACCAGATATTTGAGTTGTGTCAGGCGGCCCACGATATTCCTTCCCATTTCTACTTCGAGTCGGGGTCGTTGGATACGCTAATGCGAATGGTCGATTGCACCTCGTGTATGACGATTATTCCGGAGATGGCATTGGAGTTTATCCCAGAGTCTCGCCGTAATAGAGTGAAGAGTATTGCTAAGGGTGTGACCTCTCGTCGCGTTGCTTTGGCAGTTAGCCGTACGTATGTAAAACAGTCCATTGTTGAGGCTCTGCGTAAGACAATCTTAGATTGCGTAGATCAGGAGAAGGTTTAGTTATGTAACTGACTTATTTTTAGATAAATATAGTCCGACTGCACTATTGCTGTCGGGCTATATTTTTTTGCATATTGTTTGGTTTTGGTGATTAGGTCAGCAACTGTAGTGTGCGACAAATAGAGTAGTTTATAATAGTTGATATTTTGCTCTTTTTTGTTCGGATTTCTAAGGGTAAAATAGGGCAAGATTATTGTTTGGTGACTATTCTTTGGATGAATGGGGTAGTAATATTTCTTTTTTCGATTTTTTTTACTATCTTTGCGAGGATATTGTATCTTAGTTGTACGCTTGTGTGTAGTATGCGCGTGCGAAGATTTTGAATTAAATAGTTAAAAATAAGAGAGTTACTATGGAGAATTTGGAGAAATTGATCAATGCGATAGTTGAGGCTATGGATGATAAAAAGGCAAAGGGTATTGTTTCGCTCGATTTGTCGGGTTTTGATGGTGCTATTTGTTCGAACTTTGTTGTTTGTCATGCCGATTCAACAACTCAGGTTGATGCTATCTCATCGGGTATCGAGGAGAAGGTATTTGAGGTTATGGGTGAGTGGCCAGTGCGCGTTGAGGGTCGTCAGAACTCATTCTGGGTAGCAATGGACTATTCAGATGTTATCGTTCATATTTTCCAGACAGAGTTGCGCGAGTTTTATCGTCTTGAGGAGTTGTGGGCTGATGCTCCAATGAAGCGTTACGAGTTCGGCGAGTAATAAAATAGATTAGTAGTGCGTTTAATGCACATTGCTAATTTAATGCTTGAATATGAAAAAAGATAGGAAGCAGACCCTGCAGCCACGTTTTAATTTTATGTGGTTCTGGGCTTTGGTGGCCATAGTTATTATTGGCTACTCGATGATGGATACTCCAAACACTCGTCCTGTGGAGGGTGATTGGAATATGGTTGATGAACTGGTTGAGAAGGGATGTGTTGAGCGCATTGAGGTTCGCGATAAGGAGGAGGCGAGTCTCTATTTGCGTCAAGATATGTTGGATTCATTGGCTAAGGATGAGCGTTTTGCTACGGTGCCGATGACAGGTGTTCAGGTTGTCTTTAATACTGGTGGCGATGTTCAGTATTTTGCTGAGCGCATTGCTACGGCTGAGGCTAAGGCCAAGGAGATTAACCCAGAGGTCGAGCCAGTAGTTGTGAAGTATGGTCGCACTGAGAAGGGGTGGATGAGTTATATCCTTGAGTTCCTCCCTTGGCTAATCTTCATAGTGTTCTTTATCTTTATGATTCGCTCGATGACACGTGGTGCTGGTGGCGGTAAGGATATTATGAGTGTTGGCCGAGCTCGCACACAGACCTCAGATAAGGATGCTAAGGATAAGGTGACCTTCAAGGATGTTGCTGGTTTGGAGGAGGCTAAGATCGAGATTATGGAGATTGTAGACTTCCTCAAGAATGCTAAGCGCTATCAGGAGTTGGGTGCTAAGATTCCTAAGGGTGCGCTCTTGGCAGGCCCTCCAGGAACGGGTAAGACGTTGTTGGCTAAGGCTGTTGCTGGCGAGGCCAATGTGCCGTTCCTCTCGATTTCTGGTTCGGACTTCGTCGAGATGTTTGTGGGCGTTGGTGCTTCACGTGTTCGCGACCTCTTCGACCAGGCTAAGAAGGTAGCACCTTGTATCGTCTTCATCGACGAGATTGATGCTATTGGCCGTGCGCGAGGTAAGAATTCGGGCTTCTCTGGCAATGATGAGCGCGAAAATACGCTCAACCAGTTGCTTACCGAGATGGATGGTTTCCAGACCAATGCTGGTGTTATTGTCTTGGCGGCTACCAACCGTGTAGATATTTTGGATAAGGCCCTTATGCGTGCTGGTCGTTTCGACCGCCAGATTGAGGTGGGTCTACCCGATGTTAAGGAGCGCAAGGCGATCTTCGATGTACACCTTCGTAAGATAAAACTCGCTGAGGGTCTTGACAGGGAGTTCCTCGCTAAGCAGACTCCTGGCTTTGCTGGTGCCGATATCGCAAACGTATGTAACGAGGCTGCGCTCATCGCTGCACGTCATAAGAAGAGTTGTGTTACACAGGAGGATTTCCTTGCGGCTATCGATAGAATCGTAGGAGGTTTGGAGCGTAGAAATATGCCTATGACCCCCGTGGAGCGTCGCTCTACAGCTATTCACGAGGCGGGTCACGCTACGGTTATGTGGCGTTTAGAGCATTGCGATCCCGTACTCAAGATAACCATCATACCTCGTGGCCGTTCGTTGGGTGCTACGTGGTATCTCCCTGAGGAGAGGGTTAATCACAATGTCGAGCATTTTATGCATAAGCTATCTGGCTTGGTTGCGGGACGCGTTGCCGAGCAGGTGATTATGGATGTCACCTCTACGGGAGCATTGAACGACTTGGAGCGTACGTCGAAGACGGCTTATGCTATGGTGGCATACTACGGTATGAGTCCAAAGGTTGGTAATGTTAGCTTCTTTGATGCTACGGGTCAGCGTGATACCTTCACAAAACCATTCTCGGAGCGCACCGCAGAACTTATTGACGAGGAGGTTCGCCGTATCGTTGATGAGGCTGTGGCAAAGGCTCAAGAGATTGTGGTGGCCGAGCGCGAGAATATCGAGCGCCTCGCCGACCTGTTGCTTGAAAAGGAGACTATCTTTACTGAGGATATTGAGTCTATCTTGGGTAAGCCTGCTCAGCATAAGGAGGAGACCGATACTCAGGAGAGTGTCGTTGTTGAGCCAGAGAGAGTTGAAGAGTCAGAGCAGAGCACTGAGGCTCAGGATAATAAGTAATTATTGACAGATTAACAAGGGTAGAGCTATGAGCGATAAACTTCGTAACCTGATAGTTAGAACATTGAGCGGTGCCGTGTTGTTGGCAATTGTTGTGGTAGCTGCCTATATGGGCTATTGGGGCTTCGGAACATTGATGCTTTTAATCACGGTGATAGGTGTTTGGGAGTTCTATAAACTTGTTGCAGCTAAGGGAGTAGAGCCACAGCGAGGTTTAGGAATGCTTATCAGCACCATATATGTTTTGGGATGTGTAATCTCTTTAGGAGCGTGGGTTAATTACGTTGATAATGGTAAATTAGATTGGGTTGCTAAAGCAGTGTGCGAAGTAGGGTTGGTGGCTAGTTTCGTAGTTCTTGTAGTAGGCATAGCCCTTATCTTTGTACGTGAGGTATTCCTTGCTAAAAAGACCCCAATGCTTAATATAGCATCTACCATTATGGGAATCTTCTACGTGGCTGTACCTATGTCGTTGATGCTGACAGTGCCACTTATGCTCTCACCACTTGGCTGGACTCCTCTGGTATTCCTCTTCTACCTCTTTATCGTCTGGGGTAACGATGTCTTTGCCTATTTGGTAGGTATCACCCTTGGTCGCCATAAGATGTGTGAGCGCCTCTCGCCTAAGAAGTCGTGGGAGGGTTTCGTAGGAGGTGTCATAGGTGCTATGGTTATGGGTGCTGTGGGTGCCGTGGTCGTAGGTGGTAACCTCGGAGTATGGCTCGGTCTCTCTGTTGTGGTGTCGTTGTCGAGTGTGGTAGGCGACTTGGTGGAGTCGATGTTTAAGCGTGATGCAGGTGTCAAGGACTCAGGTAATATCTTGCCTGGCCACGGTGGTATCCTCGACCGCTTCGATGCATTGATTCTCTCTGCCCCATTTGCATTTATCTACCTCCTTGTAGTTGTTGTAGTACCAAACTTATAATCGAATACTAACCTAAAAAACTATACCTTATGAAGATTAACAAAGAGGGATATATCATTATAGGCATCACAGGCCTTATATGTCTTTCGATATGGTTGCTCGTCTACCTCTTTTTGGATACGCCGAGTGCCATAATGTGGTTTATGTCTATTTTCTTGCTCATCTTCTGGTTCTTCGTTGCAGCCTTCTTCCGTGAGCCACGACGTGTTCAGATTCACGATGAGGAGTTGATATTCTCGCCTTGCGATGGCCGTGTCGTTGTTACGGAGGTTGTCGAGGCCGACGAATATATAAGTGGCCCGATGCTTCAGATATCTATCTTTATGTCTGTTACCAACGTACACGTCAATTGGATGCCTGTGCCTGGAGAGGTGGAGTACTTCAAGCACCACCACGGCCGTTTCCTTGTGGCTTGGCACCCTAAGTCTTCTACCGAGAATGAGCGTACCACTACCGTTGTGCGCCATACCAGCGGTTGCAAGGTTCTTATCCGCCAGATTGCAGGCTTCGTGGCACGACGCATCGTAAACTACGTTAAGCCAGGCGATAAGGTGGATCAGAATAGCGTGTTGGGCTTCATCAAGTTTGGCTCACGTGTAGATTTGCTTATCCCTAAGGATGCTGAGTTGTTTGTTGAGATTGGTGACCCTGTCATCGGCTCGCAGACGCCTATCGCACGTCTGAAGCGTAATAAATAGAGGAGATACTTAGGATGAACGTCGAGAGGATTATCAAGGGGGTGATATCTATTGCCATCATTGGCTTGGTCTTGGGCCTTGTGTGGTATTTTTGGCAGATAGTGTTATACATTATTCTGGCTGCAATTCTATCGCTCGTAGGTCGTCCTCTGGTAGTTAAGTTGTTGCGTATACGCCTGTTCAATCACTCGATGTCGCGCACCTTAGCCGCGGCCATAACGCTCGTTGTTATGTGGGTGGTCGTTGGGCTTCTTTGTGCGCTCTTCATTCCGCTACTCTTTGGCAAGGTTCACGAGTTGGCGGCTATGGATTGGGATGGTGTCACTGCCGTTATAGAGTCCTCGATAAGCAACTTAAGAGTTATGCTTCAGCGTACATTCTCGTTGGAGTTCAACGACGTGGGCGATGCCTTCAAAAACTTTATATTGAACCTCGTAGATGTAGACTACGTGAAGACCTTTTCGAGTGTCGCTTCGGTGATTAAGAGTGCTGCCATAGCCTTCTTCTCGGTGTCGTTCATCACCTTCTATTTTATGAAGGAGGATGGTCTGTTCTACCGCCTTGTTGCAATCTTCTTCCCTGATAAGTACCACACCAACGTATTCAATGCCTTGGACTCTATCACAACCCTTTTGTCGCGCTATTTTGGTGGCCTTATGGTTGAGAGTCTGTTGCTTATCGTGGTTATCTCGGTGGCGATGCTTATCTTCGGTATGAAGAGTAGCGATGCCCTTATTGTCGGCTTGCTTATCGGTGTGTTCAATCTTATACCATACGCTGGCCCTGTCATCGGCAGCTTCTTGTCGTTGTGCATCGCCATTATCTCACCTATCGAGGGAGATGTGTTACATACCGTGCTGATTCTCTGTTCAACGATTGCCGTTGTGAAGCTCATCGACGATTTTATTATACAGCCGACCATCTATTCCGATCGTGTGCAGGCTCACCCCTTGGAGATATTCTTATGTATCTCCATTGCGGGATATGTCGCAGGTGTGTGGGGTATGCTCTTGGCCATTCCACTCTACACCATTTTGCGCGTCTTTGCCCGTGAGTTCTTCTCGGAGTATAGTTTAGTTAGGAAATTAACAAGTCAAATGACTAAGTAGTGATGATTGAGATTGAGGCAGAGGTTGTTCACGGCCGTAAGATAGGTCGTGCATTGGGCTTTCCTACCGCAAATATGACCCTTGAGGGTTATCCAGATATAGAGCGTGGAGTCTATGTGTCGGAGGTTGTTATCGATGGTGTCTGCTATCGAGCGATGTCCAATGTGGGTGTGCGCCCATCTGTTGGGGGCAAGGAGTTGCTTCTTGAGACCCATGTCATAGATTTCTCTGGCGACCTCTATGGTCGTCGTCTTGTAGTGCGCCTAATAGAGAAGATTCGCGATGAGAAGCGCTTCTCCTCTATCACCGACCTTAAGGAGCAGTTAGCCAAGGATTATCACTATATACGAACTATGTAGGCGCACAACTACTCGCCCCACTGGCGATGCGCTACCTCCACTCCCAACATACCCACAATCCTTCGTGAGAGTTCCATACAGAGCTCCTCTATCGTCGTTGTGCCGAAGTAGAATGAGGGGGATGCTGGAAATACTATAGCACCACACTCCGTTAGCGTAGTCATATTGCGAAGGTGAATTAGCGAGTAGGGAGCTTCGCGTACAACCACAACCACGCGCCTGCGCTCCTTAAGCATCACATCTACTGCGCGCTCAATCAAAGTCTGCGAAACACCTGTGGCCAAACGTGCAACTGTGCCCATCGATGCTGGTACAACGAGCATAGCATCCCACTTAGCCGAGCCACTGGCTACCGAGGCCCACATATCGTCGTTATCAAAATATGTGATTCGCTCATCTTCGGGAAGTGTTATGCCTTCAGCCTTAATGACATCGGGGGCATGTTTGCTTAGGATTACACCCAACTTCTCAACCCCCTTATTGCTAAGTAGGAGTTCCAAGCATTGGCGGGCATAAATGGCGCCACTGGCCCCTGTTATTGCTACAACTATCTTCATTGCTACAACTCCAAAATTTTACATTTCAACCCTAATTCGTGAGCCTTACGCAAGAGAATGGGTAGTACATAGCTGGTATTACGGAATGACTTGTCGCTGTCGTGCAATGATATTATATCGCCACCACGCAACCCCTTTATTGTGCCCATGAGGCAAGCCTTTGGAGATAGTTTCCTGTTATAGTCTCGCGATAGTACGTTCCACATCACCACGCGATAGCGCTGGGCTATTTGGCGCAACTGTGTTCGAGTGATACGTGCGTAGGGTGGGCGGAAGAGTTCTGTATGTAGCATATCGCCAGCCAAGTCTACATCCTCAATATATCTATCAAGAGGCATACCCCAACCCTTCTGGTGGGAGTAGGTGTGGTTGCCAATCTTATGCCCCTTGTCGAGTATCATCTGGTATAGGTCGGGATACAACTCTACGTTCTTTCCCAGCACGAAGAATGTGGCTTTGGCGTCGTAGCGCTCCAAGGTTTGGAGTATCCACTCTGTAACGCCTGGCGTAGGGCCATCGTCGAAGGTGAGGTAGATACCCTCGTTATCCTCGATGCTCCATACCACATTCGGAAAGAGCCACTGTAGCAATATGCCTGGTCTAATTCTCATCCGCTTAATCTATCAAAAGTATATCGGTGATGCAAAAGTAACTTATTTTTTTGTAAATCGAAAAACTATGACTACCTTTGTATATATAGCGACGCGCTTTTTGCTCGCTATTTGTGGTTGAACCAATAAATTGTTTTAGAGTATGAAAAATAGAGTTCTCCTTTTTATTGCATTTGTTATGGCCTTTAGTTGTGGTTGCACCGTAAGAAATACTCTTCCTGAGAAGACCACAGCGGGTGAAGCCTATGATGTTGTGGTTATCTGCGACGATGAGTCTTGGCGTGGCGACCTGTCGTATGCTGTGTGCGATTTGCTGGAGGAGTCGGCCCCAGGCCTCACACGTCCTCAGGGCTACTTCAATATAGTGAAGCAGGTTGCTCCGCGCAGTGCCTCGGATATCGATAGAAAATACCCTAACCTCTTTGTGGTGAGCATCAACCCCACGGTTGATGAGGCAACATACGCCGTATCGAAGAATCTCTATGCGCGCCCTCAGACCGTGGTTACCGTGACGGCTCCGAGTGTAGCATCTGCCCTATCCCTCTTCGATGAGGCTGATGATGCTATTCGTGAGGAGTTCGAGAAGGGTGAGCGTAATAAGAGCAATAGATACTATTCGGTAAATCCTGCCGAGTTGCTGATGGCCGACTTCAAGGAGCATACGGGCATAGAGATGATTATCCCGGCACACTTCTATAAGGCTAATACCGCAGATAAGGAGTTGTTGTGGTATATACGCGACTATCCCGCACGTGCTCAGTATATCTTTGCCTTCAAGACCCCTTGCGACACCACGCTTCCAGTAGATATGCAGGCCCTTTCGGTTATGGGTGCTATAGATCAGAAGTTGGCAACGATTTCGAGCAAGGGTGCTTCGGGTTCGTATATGCGTCTGTCGAACGAGCCATCCTCAATGTCGTTTAGATCGGATATAGATATTAATGGTCGCGTTTGGTTCGAGGTGCGTGGCTGGTGGGAGGTTGCCAACGACTTTATGGGTGGCCCATTCGTAGGCTATACAACCATCGATGAGAAGAGTTCCGAGGCCTTAGTTGTTATCTTTGCCCTGTATGCTCCGGAGGACCCCCAGCGTAACCTACTTAGGGAGTTGGAGCATCTTATATATACCACAAAGTAGCCTCTGCTGGTGATAAAGTATAGGCTGTTGGGGACGCCAACAGCCTATTTTGTATCAAGATTGAGATATTGCCTAACGGTCGAATGCCTGAGCCTTAAGGGCAATGCCCTCGCCATCAGGGGTTACGAGTATCACGCCCGACTCCTCGCGAGTGATGTGGCCGATGACGTCTACTAATCCCAGTTTCATCACCTTCTCCTGCATCTCCAAAGGAACGGTGAAGAGCAACTCGTGGTCTTCGCCACCATTCAACGCTGCGATAACGGGGTCGATGTGCATCTCTTCTGCGAGTTCCGATGTCTGACGAGCTATAGGTATGCGCTCAAGGTAGATGCGTGCGCCACACTTCGACGAGCGACAAATCTGTCGTAGGTCCGAAGCCAAACCATCCGAGAGGTCAATCATCGAAGTAGGCTTTATGCCCTCTTCGCGCAGAGCCTCCAATACGTTTGTACGTGCGCGTGGCTTGAGGTAGCGCTCAAGGAGGTACTCATACCCCTGGAACTTAGGCTCAGGGTTCTCGATATCCTTCAATACGCGTTTCTCGCGCTCTAAGAGATGGAGACCCATATATGCGCCACCGAGGTTCGAGGTGATGCAGATGAGGTCGTGCTCCTTAGCACCTGAACGATAGGCAATTTCTTCGCGCTTAACGCGTCCTGTAGCTGAGATTGTTATCACCAAACCATTCATCGAGGCGGTGGTATCACCACCCACGATATCTACGCCCAACTCTTTGCACGCCTGCTCCATACCCTCGTAGAGGGCATCGAGTGCTTCTACCGAGATTTTTGCCGAGATGCCGAGTGCCACTACGACCTGCTCAGGGCGACCATTCATCGCAAGGATGTCGTTTACACCACGCACGATAGCCTTGTAGCCGAGGTGCTTGAGTGGGAAGTAGCTGAGGTCGAAATCGATACCCTCGGTCATCATATCCGTAGTTAGCAATAGCAACTCGTCGCCGAGGTCAATGACTGCGGCATCATCTCCCGAAGCCAAAAGTGTGCTGTCGTTGCGTCTCTTAAGCTTTGAGGTGAGACGATCAATTAGGCCAAACTCACCAAGAGTGGCGATTTCCGTGCTATTTTTCTTCTCCATCTGAATAAGATATTAGATGTTTTAAATATTTTCTAAATTTTTTGCAAAAGTATCGTTTTGATTGGATAATTGCAAAAAAAAATATATCTTTGCGTCAAATTTTTTTAAAACGACTATTAATAAGATATAACGTAAAACTTAAATAAGATATGTTAAATATTATACTTTTCGGTGCTCCAGGTTGTGGCAAGGGTACACAGGCTGCTCGTTTGGCAGAGCACTACGATTTGTATCATATATCGACAGGTGAGGTTATTCGCTCGGAGATTAAGCGTGGTACTGAGCTTGGTAAGAGTATGGAGGGTTATATCTCTCGTGGTGAGCTTGCTCCCGATTCTATCGTAGTTGAGATGGTGCGTGACTATATGCGTACTCACAACGACAAGGGTTGCATCTTCGATGGTTTTCCTCGCACAACAGCTCAGGCCGAGATCTTCGATACGTTGCTCGAAGAGATAGGCTCAAAGGTCGATGTTATGATCTATATGGATGTTCCTGAGGAGGAGTTGGTTAAGCGTATTCTTCTTCGTGGCAAGGACTCTGGTCGTGCCGACGACAGTTCGGAGAGTGTCATCCGCAACCGCATTGAGGTCTATCGCCAGCAGACGGCTATCGTTGCTGACCACTACACCAAGCAGAACAAGTATGCCGAGGTAAATGGCTTGGGTACTATGGACGAGGTCTTTGGTCGATTGGCTGAGGTTATTGACTCTAAGCGATAGAAAATTAAAAAAAAATGTGATATTACGGGTGGGGCTGAAACAATAAATCGGCATCACCCGTATTTTATTATATATGAAAAGTCGAATAATGCTACGACTCTCCTTTGTTGTGGTGATGCTCCTCTCTATGGTCTTTGAGGTAGGGGCGAGAGGCTACAAAGTGGAGGAGGTCGAGAATGTGCAACTGAAAAATAGGGAGCGTTTCGTTTCGAATCCCGATGCTATCCTGCCGAGCGAAGCTGTTGCTACGCTCGACTCGTTGTCTCTTTCGCTTAAGGAGCGAGGTATTGCCGAGGTCGCCATTGTCGTTTTGAAGGATATCTATCCTCGTGATATGGTCGGCTTCTCACAAGAACTCTTCAAGAGTTGGGGCGTAGGCGACGACGAACTCGACAACGGACTGGGTATTCTATTCGTTGAAGATATGCGCGAGATACGCTTTCATACGGGTTATGGCCTTGAGGGGGTGTTACCCGATGTGCTTTGCTACCGCATACAACAGGAGTATATGGTGCCTTACTTTCGCGGAGGTGACTATGCAAAGGGTATGGTCGAGGGTATGCGTGCTATCGACGAGGTGCTCTCAGGCGGAGAGTTGCCACGTGCCTCAAATGAAGACGAGGCCGATGCCGAGGCGATGATATTGGCCCTTCTGATGGTGTTGGTGATGGTCGTGTTGCCAATCATCTTAATACTTGTAAATCAGTATCAAAAGAATAAGTGTCCCTATTGCAAGCACCATACGTTGAGAGTTGTGAGTACCGAGCGTATGCAGATGGGGCAGAGTACGATTATAGTCGAAAAGCTCCACTGCGACCACTGCGATAAGGACCACGTGCGTCGTCGTAATGGTGACGACCATACTGATAGCAATGGAGGTAATGGTGGCAGAGGTATTTGGCTCTTCCCTATGGGCGGAGGCTATCGTGGTGGTGGCTTTGGCGGAGGAGGCTTTGGTGGTGGAGGCTTCGGTGGAGGAAGTTTCGGTGGCGGAGGCTCTGGCTCAAGTTGGTAGTATAAAGAGAGATATTAACTAAAAATATAAAACTATGAAAAACAAAACTTTATGGATTGTTCTTGGCGTTGTCGCTGTGGTTGTCGTATGGGCCATTGTATCATACAATGGATTGGTGACAAAACAAGAGAAGGTGTCGGAGGCGTGGGCAAATGTGGAGACTGTTTACCAGCGTCGTGCAGACCTCATTCCTAACCTCGTTGCTACGGTGAAGGGCTATGCTGCTCACGAGGAGCAGACACTAATGGCCGTGACCGAGGCACGTGCTAAGTCTACCTCATTGAATATCGACCCAACGACGGCTACTCCAGAGCAGATGGCCGAGTGGACAAAGAGGCAGGATGAGGTGGGTTCGGCTATTGGTCGCCTTATCGCTATCTCGGAGAGTTATCCAGACCTAAAGGCAAATCAGAACTTTATGGATTTGCAGAAGCAACTTGAGGGTACGGAGAATCGTATCTCTACCGAGCGCAGGGAGTATAATCAGCAGGTGCGTGATTTCAATGCCTCTATTCGTCGCTTCCCTACCAACCTTATCGCTTCGATGTTTGGTTTCGAGAAGATGGAGATGTTCGAGGCTCAGGAGGGTGCAGAGGTTGCTCCTGTTGTGGCATTCTAACCCCTCGTTTGGTTGCGATTAAATCTTAGATTTAAGGGTGCTGGCGTATGGCTTTGTTTGGCCTATGTCAGCACTCTTTTTTTTTCTTGTCATCGAAAAACTACGCTTTTATCAACTAAAATATCAACTCTTTCCGCAAAAAAGCGACTTGCACACTTTTATATTACCTCTCCTTTTTGTATCTTTGCAAAAAAGTATGCCATAACAAAGAATATTTGATATGAGTCAAGTTGTTAAGATATCGATATTAATGCTTGCCCTTTTTCTAAGCTCTATTGCTTCACTGAGGGCGCAAGTCGCAGAACCCGAAAAGGGAAAGGAACTCGCCCCAACTGAGCAGTGGGAGAAGATGACCCCAGAGGAGTATATCTATAAATGGCGCACTACGGCGGTGGAAAATATGGAGATTTATGGTATCCCCGCAAGTATCACCATGGCTCAGGCAATCCTTGAGTCGGGCTTCGGCAATGGCTACTTGGCGCGTGTGGCAAACAACCACTTCTGCATCAAGTGCAAGAAGTCGTGGACCGGAAAGAGTATCATTCACTCCGACGACAACCCCGACGACTGCTTCCGTGTCTATGATACTGTGGAGGCTTCGTTCCAGGATCACGCCGAATTCCTCAGCGAGGGTAAGCGCTATGAGTTCCTCTTCGCCTACGATATCGACGACTATAAGAGTTGGGCTAAGGGTCTTAAAACGGCAGGCTATGCCACTGCCCCCGACTATGCCGAGCGCCTAATCTCGCTTATCGAGCGTTATAATTTAGGGCTCCTCGACCAGAAGAATGGTATCGCCAAGTATGATGAGTATATGGCTAAGGAGTTCGCAGCATTGGTAGCATCGCCTGTGGACGGCCCAAATAGTGAGGAGGTTGTCGAGACGGAGATTGTACAGACGGCAGTTAAGGATGCCACCAAGGCCTATGCCGATAGGGGTATCGACCCTAACAACTTCCGAGTAACGATAAATTCGCATAAGGGCTATAATGTCTACCTCACTAATGGCGCGCACTATGTTGTGGCTAAGCAAGGGGATAACTATGAGCATCTTGGCGAGTTGTTCGACATTGCCCCTGCGACCCTTAGAAAGTTTAATGACGTGTCGAAGGGCGTAGAGCCTAACGAGGGCGATGTGGTATATATCGAGCGCAAGGCATCACGTTGGAGTGGTAGCGATATGTTGCACCGTGTGGTTGAGGGTGAGACCCTCTACCAGTTGTCGCAACTCTATGGTATCCGCCTTCAGCAGTTGGCCAAGTTGAATAGAATCCATCCTGAGGATGCGCTTGTCGTAGGCCAATCTCTTCGTCTACGATAGAGAACGAAAATAAATTTAAGATATAGTGTATGAGTACATTACGAGAGAAAATTTTGGAGTCGATAGTTAAGAAGTCTACTCTGAAACAACAGATTTTTGATAACACCTTCTCTACCTTCAACGAACTCAAGGAGACCCTGTTCGAGATGGCTTCGGAGATAGATGATGAGCTCGACGGTAAACTTGACCGCCGTGTGCGTATCGAGTATCGCGATAGAGGTAAGTTCGAGGCACAACTTCAGGTTGCCAGCGACATCTTACTCTTCCAGATGCACACCGACATCTTCGAGTTCGACTCTAATCATATCATCTGGCAGAATGGCTATGTCCAGCAGGATAGAGATAACTCCTACATTGGCGTTATCAACATCTATAACTTCCTCTCTGACTCGTTGAAGTACAACCGTAATGCCGACGAGGGTTACCTCATTGGTCGCATCTTTATCAACCGCGAGAAGGCCTTCTTCGTGGAGGGTAAGCGCCAGACGTTGGTGCGCCCTATGGCCTTTGGTAGTCGCAAGATCGATAGAGAGTCGTTGGTATCAATCATCGAGACGGCTATCAACTACGCCCTCAATTTCGATTTGTTGATGCCTCCTTATGAGGAGAATATACGTGTTACTGTCGATCAGTTCAACTCGAAACTCGACAACTCGAAGTTTACCACAGGTAAGCGACTAAGTTACGACTTCTCGATAGACGATATTTAACCCGAAGATAAATTAAACCGATAAACTACTATGAAAAGAATCTTGTCTATTTTAGCACTGCTTGGAGCCGTTGTTACTGCCTCGGCACAGGTTAGTTATTTGGAGATGGTTGAGAGTAGAGCCCAGAGCGCACCTGAGTATATTGCGCCACAGAGCCTCACTCCAGCCGAAGGAACTGATCAATATATGGAGTTGCGTGGTCGTGAGGTCCTCCTCTTCGATTATAAGAAACCATCCAATGGCACTGTAGTCTTTACGGCCGAGAATCTCATTATGTCGTACGCTAAGTCGCCAGATGGCACTATGGCTCTCTATGAGATGTGGGACGGAGAGTCGCCACGCGAGGAGATCTATCGCCACTCCTACATTTCGGACTACTATGTAGCGTGTCCTGATGGCTCGAAGATTCGTATCGACGATGTTCGTGACGTATGTTTCTCGCCAGAC
Organism: uncultured Alistipes sp.; assembly: GCA_904502285.1. GTDB lineage: Bacteria > Bacteroidota > Bacteroidia > Bacteroidales > Rikenellaceae > Alistipes. The sequence continues at coordinate 29,539 of CAJGEC010000007.1, forward strand.
TCTCGCTATTTGGCTATGTCCTACCGCAACGATATCTTCCTATATAACCTCGTTACCAACGACATTTTCAACATCACCGACGATGGTAATTGGAACCATATTATCAATGGTACTACCGACTGGGTATATGAGGAGGAGTATGGCTTTACGAAGGCTTATGAGTTCTCGCCTGATGGCTCGGAGATCGCCTATTTGAAGTTTGATGAGAGCCGTGTCAAGGAGTTCGAGATGATGCGTTTCGATAATAAACTCTATAACACTGCCTACCGCTTCAAGTATCCTAAGGCTGGCGATGAGAACTCTATTGTTACACTCCACGTATATAATATCGCCACTGGGGAGACTCGTCAGGTAGATACAGGCGAGGAGACCGACCAGTATATCCCACGTATCGGCTATACCCCTGCTGGCGCACTCTTCTTCTACCGAGTGAATCGTCTCCAGAACCACTTTGAGGTAGTCCTCGTTGCTGAGGATGGTTCACAGCGTGTTATCTACGACGAGCAGGACGAGCGCTATGTTGAGCGTCCTAACGATAAGACCATCACCTTCATCGATGGCGACCGATTCATCGTTCGTGAGGAGACCACCACAGGTTGGTTCCACCTCTACTTGCACTCTATTACCGAGGGTCGCCTCAATGCTATTACCGAGGGTGAGTGGGAGGTTACCGACTTCGTTGGTATGGCACCTAATATGAAGAGCCTCTACTATATGTCTACCGAGCAGTCACCTTTGGAGCGCCACTTGTACACCATCAACCTCGATGGTAGCGATAAGAAGTGCTTGCTCTCGAAGCCTGGCTATTGGCGCGTATTCCCATCGGCAGATATGAGCTACTTCGCTGCTGAGCACTCTGCAACTGACTGCTACCCAACAGCTGCGGTATATAATAATAAAGGTAAGCTCGTGCGCTCGTTGATGATTGATGAGCCATCGGCTGTTGAGCCTACATACCAGCGCGTATATGCTACGTTCACTACCGAGCGAGGTGATGAGTTGCAGTACTTCCTTATCTACCCTGAGAATTTCGATGCCCATAAGCAGTATCCAGTCCTTATGACCCAGTATTCAGGCCCAGGATCTCAGGAGATTGCCAACCGTTGGACTACCGACTGGGAGGAGACATTGGCACGTAATGGTTATATCGTGGCTTGTTGCGATGCTCGCGGTACGGGTTATCGTGGCGAGGAGTATAAGAAGGTTACCTACGGTAATTTGGGTTATGCCGAGGTTGAGGATCAGCTCTCGTTTGCTCGCCATCTTGCGGCACAACCTTTCGTTGATGCTTCGCGCTTGGGTATCTATGGTTGGTCTTATGGTGGCTTTATGGCCTTGGGTTGCGCTCTCAAGGGAGATGGCCTCTTCAAAATGGCTATCGCCGTTGCCCCTGTGACCTCTTGGCGTTATTATGACTCTATCTATACCGAGATATATAATGGTCTTCCACAGGATAATCCTGAGGGCTACGACAATAACTCACCAATCAATTTTGCTGACCGCCTCAGCCTCAACACACGCTTGTTGATTATCCACGGTACGGCAGATGATAACGTACATTTCCAGAACGCTATGGAGATGTGTCGTGCCTTGAATCGTGCGGGTAAGCAGTATGATATGATGGTCTATCCAGACCAGAACCACTCTATGCGTCCCGACGATATGGTGAATATCCGTCAGAAGATGGTGGACTACTGCCTTGCTAATTTGTAGGTCAGTCGCCAAGTTTAAATACTATCGCCCGAAAGGTTCACTCCTTCGGGCGATAGTTTTTTTAGGGTGCGCTACGAATTGTAGGAGGGTGCGTTACGAGTGGTAGAGTCCCTGCCACAAACAATAAGGCGTGTCCAATCTCTTGAACACGCCTAAGGTTGAATCGCTACGACACTTAATTACTTAATACGCTCGTAGTACTCGCGGGTGCGGGTATCAACGCGGATCTTGTCGCCAGTGTTGATGAACAAAGGTACCTTAACGATAGCACCAGTGTTTACTGTAGCAGCCTTGAGTGAGTTAGTTGAAGCGGTATCGCCACGAACACCTGGCTCGGTGTAAGTAACCTCCATATCAACGATTGGAGGCAACTCAGCTGAAAGAACGGTCTCCTTCTCGGTGTGGAACATAACCTCGACAATCTGGCCATCAGCCATAAGGTCTGAGTTGTTGATAAGGTTCTTGTCGATATTGATCTCCTCGAAGGTCTCGGTGTGCATAAAGTGTGCGCCGAGGTCATCCTCGTAAGTGAACTGGTATGGACGACGCTCAACACGTACCTGCTCAATCTTCTGTGATACTGAAGAGAAGGTCTTGTCGAGTACGTTACCGTTCTCCAAGTTCTTGAGCTTTGAACGAACGAATGCAGGGCCCTTACCTGGCTTGCAGTGCTGGAAATCTACAACGATAAAGGTCTTACCGTCCATCTCTACGCACATACCAATCTTGATGTCAGATGCTGTAATAGTCATACTTAATATTGTTTTATAGTTAAATTATATATCTATAGTAGAAGTGTAACCTTACGCTACAACCGCACAAAGGTAATAAATTTATTTCTAACCAACAAAAAAAACAACAATATCACTCACTTATCCTTAATTATACCACTCTGTCAAGGCTTCAGAGGATACATAAACCCATAATACAGATATTTTGTTGGCATAAAACTTTACTTTTTAAATAACTAATTGTATCTTTGCCCGCGATTTTTCGCATAAACGAAATTATAATAACCCAAACATTTATAAACTATGAATTTAGATTGGCTCAAGGTCGTCGTTATGGGTAGTGGTGATCCTGCGCATCCATCGGTTGCCCACACAGTCTTTGTGTTGGCGGCGGTGATTGCTTCGGGTATCGCCTTTAGTCGCATAAAGATTAAGGGCATTTCACTCGGTATGACGTGGATCCTCTTCACGGGTATTGCCTTCGGACACTTCCTCGACTCAGGAACTATCCACCACGACACATTGCACTTTATCAAGGAGTTCGGTTTGATACTCTTTGTGTTCTTCATTGGTCTACAGGTAGGACCAGGTTTCTTCTCGTCACTTAAGAGTGGAGGATTGAAACTTATTGGCTTGGCCTCCTTGGTCATCCTGCTTGGCGTGACAACAACCTATGTATTGCACCTCATCACAGGCGAACCACTCCCAACAATGGTGGGTGTCCTTTCGGGTGCGGTAACCAACACACCAGGTCTTGGTGCTGCACAGCAGGCCTATGCCGACTCAGGTATGGCTAACCCTGCAATCGCAGACTCCATTTCGTTGGGTTATGCTGTAGCATACCCATTGGGTGTTGTCGGTATCATCGCTACGATTATCATTATGCGCTATGTGATGCGCGTAGACTTCAAGAAGGAGGATGAGGGTCTTGCAGCGTTGAGCAACGAGACAAACCTCCCACATCGCTACTCTGTGGAGTTCAACAACACTATGTTGGAGGGCAAGACCATTGCCGTAGCGCATATGCTTATCAATCGCCAATTTGTGGTGTCGCGCATTATGCACCAGTCGGGCGAGATTGTTATGGCTGATGGTAACTCAAAGCTCGTTTTAGGCGACCGTCTTCGTATCATCTGTACTGAGGAGGATAGCGAGGCTATCTTGGCATTCTTTGGTAAGCCAGTGGAGATGACAGCCGACGAGTGGGGTGCTACGGCTATGCAGTCTACACCTTTGGTATCTCGCCGAATCCTTATCACACGTGAGGATATTAATGGTAAGAAGTTCTCGGATTTGCGCCTCAGAACTCGCTATGGTATCAATATTACCCGTGTTCACCGTGCAGGTGTCGATCTTATCCCTTATCAGGGTATGGAGTTGCAGGTAGGTGATAAGGTTATGGTTGTAGGTCCTGAGGCTGCTGTTGCTCAGGCTGAGAAGGTGCTTGGTAACTCTCTCAAGAAGCTCGACCATCCAAACCTCTTGCCCGTATTTATCGGTATTGCGTTGGGTGTGTTGCTCGGCTCATTGCCTTTGATGAATGTGCCACAGCCTGTTAAGTTGGGTCTTGCAGGTGGACCACTTATCATCGCAATCCTTTTGGGTCGCTTTGGTCCTCACTTCCACCTCGTCACCTATACCACTATGAGTGCTAACCTTATGTTGCGAGAGATAGGTCTTGCTATGTTCCTTGCAGCGGTAGGTATCGGTGCTGGTGATGGCTTCGTAGATGCTATCGTAGGTGGTGGTTACAAGTGGATTGGCTATGGTGTTATCATCACCGTACTTCCATTGGTGTTGGTAGCCCTCTTGGCGCGTTTGAAGTTCAAGCTCAACTACTATACTATTATGGGTCTTATGGCTGGTTCTATGACCGATCCTCCAGCCTTGGGCTTTGCAAGTGCATCTTCGGGTAACGATATGCCAGCGGTAAGTTATGCTACGGTATATCCTGTTGTTATGTTCTTGCGAGTATTGACAGCGCAGCTGCTTATGCTTATGGCGTTGTAGCAAGGACTTATATAGAGTAAAAAAAAGTAATGATGCCACGAAAGCATCATTACTTTTTTTTGTTATTTGACCTTATCTCTACTCAATCAACGAGATACTGCGCTGGATAAAGTCGGTAAGGTTCTTGCCCTTGAGCATACCGTTGGAAAGGAGGGCTAAGTCGATAATCTGGCGCACCTTGCGGTTCTCGCGACCAATCTCCTCAAGGCGTGTGTCACGCTCCACGCGGAGTTCAGAGATGCGCTTTGAGAGGCTCTCCTGCATCTCCTTCTCCTCAGAACTTAGCTCCTCGGCCTTCTTATCCTTGATCGTCTCCTCGAAGCGACTCTCCTCCTGCTCGGCAGCAGTAATCTTCTTATTTATGGTGCGTAGCTTATCTCCATAGGCACTCTCCACCTCGTTGAGGATGTCGAGAACGATAGGGTGATTACCATTTACGGTTATGGTGAAGTTGTCGGGCATCTGGCCATAGAAACGGCTCATATCGCCACCACTTGTTGCCGCCATCTCCTTCATACGGCGCATAAACTCGTTCTGTGTGATTACCACTGGGGCAGCATCTACTGCCATACCCTCGAACGAGATATGGTAGTTTATCTTCTCGTCGTTAGGCATCTGACTCTCAAATACAGGGCGCATAATCTGCTGCTGCTCAGAAGAGAGGGACATCGACATACGCTCCTCCTTGCGGATGAGGTTCTCCACAACGTCGCTATCTACACGCACAAAACGAATCTTCTCGTTCTTCGACTCGTAGTACTGAACATAGTGGTTGTCGAGTTGGCCATTCATCTCAAGAATGTCGTAACCCTTGGCCTTGGCTGCCTCGACAAAGGCGTTCTTGCCCACAACATCATCTACGTAGAGCATAATGGTAAAGCCATCCTTATCTGTCTGCGCCTCCTTCACCTTCTCAGTGTACTCCTCAGGGGTGTAGTATTTGCCCTCGATAGACTTCCAGAGCATAAAGCCGTGAGCCTTCTCGGCGAACTTCTCGTCGGTGAGGATGCCGTACTGGATGAAGATTTTGAGGTCGTCCCACTTAGCCTCGTAGTCGGGACGCATAGTGTTGAACAACTCCTGGAGACGATCCGCAACCTTACGAGTGATGTAGCTTGAAATCTTCTTGACATTAGAGTCGCTCTGAAGGTAGCTACGTGACACGTTGAGCGGAATGTCTGGCGAGTCGATAACGCCGTGAAGGAGTGTCAAGTACTCAGGAACGATGCCATTAACCTCGTCAGTAACAAATACTTGGTTAGAGTATAACTGTATGCGGTTGCGCTGAATATCGAAGTTAGAGTGCAACTTTGGGAAATACAAGATTCCTGTTAGGTTGAACGGATAGTCGATATTAAGGTGAATGTAGAACAGTGGCTCCTCGCTGGTAGGGTAGAGGTCAGCGTAGAAGGCCTTGTACTCCTCGATGGTTATCTCTGATGGCTTGCGAGTCCAAAGTGGGGTGGTGTCGTTGATGATGTTATCCTCGGCAGTATCTACATATTTGCCATCCTTCCACTCCTGCTTCTTGCCAAAGGCGATAGGAATAGGGAGAAAATGGCAGTATTTACGGAGCAATGAACTAATCTCGTTACGCTCTGCATACTCCTTACAATCCTCCGAGAGGTGTAGTACGATGCGAGTACCGCGCTCAAGTCTCTCCTCCAACTCCTCCATCTCGAACTCTGGAGAGCCTGTGCAACTCCAGTGAACGCTCTTTGCCTCGGTGTTGAACGACTGCGAGAAGATCTCGACTTTGTCGGCCACCATAAACGAAGAGTAGAAGCCCAAGCCGAAGTGGCCAATGATAGCCTGATCCTTGTATTTTGCCATAAACTCCTCGGCACCAGAGAAGGCGATTTGGTTGATGTAGCGATCAACCTCGTCTATGGACATACCGATACCTCTATCGGTGATAGTCAATACCTTAGCCTTGCTATCTACATCTACGCGGATCGTTAGGTCGCCGAGTTCTACGTTTGCTTCGCCCTTCGAAGCGAGGGTCTTTAGTTTCTGTGTGGCATCCACAGCATTCGAGATTAGCTCACGCAAGAAAATCTCGTGGTCAGAGTAAAGAAACTTCTTAATTACGGGGAATATATTCTCTGTTGTTACCCCAATTTTTCCACTTCTCATAGTTGTTATTTGTTATTAGTTGTTATGTTTCTGTTTTTCGAACTTTTTGAGTTGGTGGCAAACTATGTGCCACGCCCGAAAAAGTGACAAAATGTCAGTTTTTACCTTGTTGAAATGTCAGAAAGTTACGACCATCCATAGCGTTATGGTATGAACTTGGCATAATGTTAATCTGCTGTGATGTTTATGGTTGAAAATATCGAAAAATTTATTATCTTTGCGTGCTAAACTATGTAATCAAAACATCGAAGGATGAAAAACATACGCAACTTTTGTATTATTGCACATATCGACCACGGTAAGAGTACGCTTGCCGATCGTCTATTGGAGAAGACTAATACGCTCAATCAGCGAGAGATGCAGGCGCAGGTACTCGATGATATGGACCTTGAGCGCGAGAAGGGTATCACCATCAAGAGCCACGCAATTCAGATGGAGTATAAGGCTCGTGATGGCCAGATGTACACTCTCAACCTTATTGACACCCCAGGACACGTCGATTTCTCATACGAGGTATCGCGTGCTATCGCTTCGTGCGAGGGTGCATTGCTTGTAGTGGATGCTACTCAGGGTATCCAGGCGCAGACTATCTCTAATCTCTACCTGGCTCTCGGACAGGATCTTGAGATTATCCCCGTTTTGAATAAGATCGACTGTGAGTCGGCAATGATTGACGAGGTCAAGGATCAGATTATCGACCTTATTGGTTGTAAGGATGAGGATATCTTGTTGGCTTCGGGTAAGACTGGTCAGGGTGTCGAGGAGGTCTTGGAGGCTATTGTCGAGCGTGTCCCAGCCCCAGAGGGTGACGAGAATGCTCCGTTGCAGGCCCTTATCTTCGATTCGGTATTCAATCCGTTTAGAGGTGTTATCGCCTACTTCCGTGTCTTCAACGGCACAATCCATAAGGGCGAGCACGTTAAGTTCTTTAATACGGGTAGCGAGTATGATGCCGATGAGATTGGTGTGCTTAAGTTGAAGATGGTCGCACGCGATGAGATTAAGGCGGGCGATGTAGGATATATCTGCTCAGGTATCAAGAACTCTACGGATGTTAAGGTGGGTGATACTATTACCTCGGTAGCAAATCCCGCTTTGGAGGCTATTGCTGGTTTTGAGGATGTTAAGCCTATGGTCTTTGCGGGTGTCTATCCCGTTGAGGCTGACCAGTATGAGGATTTACGTGCGTCGCTTGAGAAGTTGAAGCTCAATGATGCCTCACTTACCTTCGAGCCTGAGAGTTCATTGGCTCTTGGCTTCGGTTTCCGTTGTGGTTTCCTTGGCCTGTTGCATATGGAGATTATCCAGGAGCGCCTCTATCGCGAGTTCGATATGGATGTTATTACCACCGTGCCTAACGTGTCGTACCACATTACGACGACTCTGGGCGAGGAGCTTGAGGTCCATAACCCATCGGGTCTCCCTGAGATTACCAAGGTAGCAAAAATTGAGGAGCCATATATCCTTGCGCAGATTATCACCAAGTCCGACTTCTTGGGTAACGTGCTTAAGTTGTGTATCGATAAGCGTGGAGTGATGAAGAATCAGACCTTTATAACGCAGGATCGTGTGGAGGTTAATTTCGAGATGCCGCTGTCGGAGATTGTCTTCGACTTCTACGATAAGCTAAAGAGTATCTCTAAGGGTTATGCCTCGTTCGACTACCATCGCACGGGTTATCAGCTTAGTAAACTCGCAAAACTCGATATCTTGCTTAATGGAGAGGCCGTCGATGCGTTGTCGTCGCTAATCTATGCAGACCACGCCTACGACTTCGGTAGAAAGATGTGCGAAAAACTTAAGGAACTTATCCCACGCCAGCAGTTCGATATCGCTATTCAGGCCGCTATTGGTGCTAAGATTATTGCTCGTGAGACTGTCAAGGCTGTTCGTAAGGATGTTACTGCGAAGTGTTATGGTGGTGATATATCGCGTAAGCGTAAGTTGTTGGAGAAGCAGAAGGCTGGTAAGAAGCGTATGCGCCAGATCGGCTCTGTGCAGGTGCCACAGTCTGCCTTCTTGGCTGTCTTGAAGATGGATTAATGGGGGTAAACTCCTAATTTTAACCTATGTAACTAAAACTTCTAACTATATGAAGAAGATGATATTAGCCTCGTTGTTGTCGGTGCTTTTGCTTGGCTCGGCAACGGCTCAGAACTATCAACCTACCGAGGAGAACTTGCGCTCGCGTAAGGAGTTTTCGGAGGATCGTTTCGGAATCTTTATCCACTGGGGTATCTATAGTATGTATGCTCAGGGTGAGTGGTATTTGCAGAATGCTCAGGGTATCAACCGTGATGAGTATGCTAAGGCTGCCGATGCCTTCTATCCTCATCGTTTCGATGCTAAGGAGTGGGTGTCGGCGATTAAGGCGTCGGGAGCAAAATATATATGCTTCACTACGCGCCACCACGATAGCTTCTCGATGTGGGATACTGCCGAGTCGGATTTCAATATCGTCGATGCTACACCATTCAAGCGCGATGTGCTCAAGGAGCTGGCTGAGGAGTGCCAAAAGCAGGGTATCGCCTTGCACCTCTACTACTCTCACACCGACTGGTCACGTGACGACTATCCTCGTGGCCGCACAGGCAGGGGTGTTGTGGGTCGTAATGCGGAGTTGATGAGTTGGGATAATTATTACAACTTTATGAATCGCCAGATTACCGAGCTCTTGACTAACTATGGCCCTATCCGTGCTATTTGGTTTGATGGCTGGTGGGATCACGAAGAGGATGCTACACCTTTCGATTGGCAGCTCGACGAGCAGTATGCTATGGTCCATCAGTTGCAGCCTTCGTGCCTCGTGGCTAACAACCACCACGTGACACCTTTCGAGGGTGAGGATATCCAGATTTTTGAGCGCGACTTGCCAGGTGAGAATAGCCACGGCTTGTCGGGTCAGGAGATTAGTCGATTGCCTTTGGAGACTTGCCAGACGATGAATGGTATGTGGGGTTATAAGGTTGTAGATCAGAATTATAAGAGCGCTAAGACCCTTGTTCGCTATCTTGTGTCTACCGCAGCCAAGGGTGCTAATCTGTTGCTTAATGTAGGCCCTCAGCCTAATGGCGTGTTGCCTGAGGTTGCAGTGGAGCGTATGAAGGCTATGGGAGAGTGGATGTCGGCTAATGGTGAGAGTGTCTACGGCACAGTGGCGGGTGATATTCCTCAGCACGAATGGGGATGCACCACACGTAAGGGTGACAAACTCTACGTTCACATCTTTGAACTCGATCAAGATGTGTTGTATCTACCTCTCGACTGCAAGGTTGTCTCTGCTACAGCTTTGGTCGGTGGTCAAAAAATTAAGTTCGATAAGGTCAATGGTGGCATACTTTTGGAGGTAGGTAAACTCGAAGAGGATAATATTGACTTTGTAGTGGAACTCATCACAAAATAAAATAGCCTAAGGGCGAAAAATATCGCAGTCCGCAGTTGTGGATTGCGATTTTTTTGTTATCTTTGCGCGATTAACGCGCGAATATTTGAGTTCGTCGAGTTGATTTGTTTGATGTTACGCCAAGTAAGGAAATACATAAACAATAACAAATAATTAAACTTTTAAAAATGCAGAGTAAAGGAATTATCAAGTGGCTTGCACTCCTTTTGGGTATTGCAAGCATCTGGCAGCTCTCATTCACCTTCGTTACCCGTGGTATCGAGGCAGAGGCTGCAAAGCAGGAGAATCCCCAGGCTTATCTCGATGAGAAGTGGGACAAGAATGTCTATCTCGGTTACACCTATGGTGAGTGTAAGGAGAAGGAGTTGAACTTGGGTCTCGACCTTAAGGGCGGTATGAACGTGATGCTTGAGATTAAGGCTGAGGACGTTATCCGCACTAACGCTTACAACGACATCGCTGTAGCATCAAACAACCTTCTTCGCGACAAGATCGAGTCAGCATTGAAGGTAGCGTCAAAGATGGAGGGTACATCAGCAGTTGTTGATGCTTACCTTGCAGAGATGACTGCTGAGGATTTGAAGACTATCTATGGCACTGAGGATGTTGCAGTTATTGCAACACAGCTCAACGAGCACGTTGCTGGTTCAGTATCAAAGATGAACGAGGTGTTGGTAACACGTATCGACCTTCTTGGTGTTGTTCAGCCAAACATTCAGCCTATTGCTGGTACCAACCGTATTATGGTTGAGTTGCCAGGTGTTAAGGAGCCTGAGCGTGTGAGCAAGTTGTTGGCATCTACTGCTAACCTTGAGTTCTGGCAGGTTTGCGACACTGAGGATGTAAACGCTATTATGAAGACTCTCTTCATTGATGCTGATGCAGTTGTTCGCGAGTATCTCTTGGCTGAGGGTGCAGATGAGACTGAGGTAAGCTACACTCCACTTAGCGAGTTACTTATGTCATCTTATCCAGCTGCTGTAGAGAATGGTGAGGTTCGCTCATTCAGCCTCTACGAGCCATTGGTTGCTGCTGCTGATAAGTCTAACATCCAGCGTATCAACGATTACTTGGCTATCGACGGTGTTGCTGATATGCTTCCAGCAGACGTTAAGCTCGCTTGGTCAAACAAGAGCTCTACTGATAGCTCAAAGGGTGTGTTCCTCCTCTACGCTCTTAAGGGTAAGGATGGTGCATTGCTTCCAGTATTGGATGGTTCAGGTATCACCAACGCACGTGCTGCAGGTGGTCAGTATGGTGGTTTCGAGGTATCTATGACAATGGATTCTAAGACTGCTATCGAGTGGGGTAACATCACTGGTGCAAACGTTGGTCGCTCTATCGCTATTGTTTTGGATAACTATGTTTACTCAGCACCACGTGTAAACGACCGTATCGATGGTGGTTCTTCATCTATCACAGGTAACTTCACCGCTCAGGAGGCTGAGGATTTGGCAAGTGTACTTAGCTCAGGTAAGTCTCCAGCACCTGCAACTATCATCTACTCTGAGGTTGTTGGTCCATCACTTGGTGAGAAGTCTATCAAGGCTGGTTTGCTCTCATTCGTATTGGCATTCTGCCTTGTATTGCTCTACGTAGCATTCTTCTATAAGACAGCAGGTTGGTATGCTAACTTGGCACTTATCTGCAACGTATTGTTGCTCTTCGGTGTATTGGTATCATTTGGTGCAGTTTTGACATTGCCAGGTATCGCAGGTATCGTTTTGACAATGGGTATGGCTGTCGATGCTAACGTCATCATCTTCGAGCGTATCAAGGAGGAGTTGCGTGCTGGTAAGGGCCTTACACTCGCTATTAAGGATGGTTTCTCTAACGCATACTCAGCGATTATCGACGGTAACCTTACTACCATTATCACAGGTATCGTACTCTTCTTCTTCGGTACAGGTCCAGTTAAGGGTTTTGCTACAACCCTCGTAGTAGGTATCATCACATCGTTGTTCTGCTCAATCTTCATAACTCGTGTATTGATCGAAGCACGTGCAGAGCGTCGTGGCACTGTTTCATTCTCTCGCAAGTTTACTGAGAACTTCTTGCAGAATGTTAAGTTCAGCTTTATCAATAAGCGTAAGGTATCTTACATCGTTTCAAGCGTATTGGTAGTTGCTTCAATCATCTCGTTGATGACTATCGGCTTGAACCAGGGTGTTGAGTTTACTGGTGGTCGCTCATACGTTGTTAAGTTCAACGAGACTGTAAATATCGAGGATGTTCGTGACAGCGTTTCTGCTGAGTTCGAGGCTGTTGCTGATGCTGCTAACTCATCTGTTGAGGTTAAGCAGTTCGGTGATGACAACCAGGTACGTATCGTGACTCAGTACCAGCCAGAGGGCCTTGAGGGCGAGGAGGCAAACGACGTAGTTGATCGTCTCTTGTTCTCTGCTTTGGACGAGTACTTCACTATCGATGGTTTCGGCTTCAACGAGTTCCGTACAGCTGGTGATGGCGTTTCTCAGTGGGGTATCGTATCTTCTGAGCAGGTTAATGAGTCTATCTCTTCTGAGATGACCGTAAACTCTATCATCGCAGTTCTTATCGCGTTGGTTGCTATCGGTTTGTATATCGCAATCCGTTTCCGCCGTTGGCAGTGGGCTATGGGTGCTACCGTTGCTTTGGCACACAACGCACTCTTGGTTATCGGTATCTTCTCAATGTTGTATGCTATTATGCCATTCAACTTGGAGGTTAATCAGGCGTTCATCGCTGCGATCTTGACTATCATCGGTTACTCTATCAACGATACAGTGGTTATCTTCGACCGTATCCGCGAGTACATCGGTCTCTATCCAAAGCGTGATATCAAGACAAATATCGATAACGCTATCTGCGCTACCTTGTCACGTACCATCAACACTTCTGGTACTACATTGGTAACCTTGTTGGCAATCTTCATCTTCGGTGGTGAGACCATCCGTGGTTTCGTCTTCGCCTTGATTTTGGGTGTTGTTATCGGTACTTACTCTTCAGTATTTATCGCAACACCTATCGCTTACGACCTTCAGCGCAAGGCTGGTAAGAAGCTTGAGGGCGTTGTAAACGAGGAGAAGTAGTTTAAAACGATATAATCGATAAAAATAGGTCGCAATCTTTTGAGGTTGCGGCTTATTTTTTTTATCTTTGCTCCACGATGTTGCCTATTGGCAATTTATGTATAACGTAGTAATTTTAATTGTTATGGCAAATATATTTAGCAGTCTTAGAAACTACATCTCTCCGGTCTATGTGACTATGCTCTTTGCGGCATTTGTACTTTGGTATATTACGAAGTTGGGTGAGACCTATACGACAGACCACGAGGTTACTATCGTTGTTGATGGCCAGGAGTTTGAGGTGGGTTGCACAATCCGTGGCAAGGGTACTAACCTCATCAGTTACACTATGTCGTCGAAGCGCAGTTGCTTCAGCATTCCATCTGCGGAGTTGAGCTACGACAAGGAGGTTACTGATGATAACGGTGTAACCTATCGCCACGTTACGGGTGTCTCGCTTCAGCAAGCCCTTGCTGCACGAATGAGCGATATCGATGTTGTGGCAGTTACCAACCTACCTACCATAGCCTCAGTAGAGGAGTAACATATTATATATATGTATAAGGTAGGTATTACTGGAGGTATTGGTTCGGGCAAGAGTACTGTGTGTGCCATCCTTGCCGAATTTGGCGTGGCTGTCTACGATTCTGACTCTCGTGCTAAGCGCCTAATGAACGAGGATAATACCTTGCGTGAGCGTCTTGTGGAGCGTTTTGGTAGTGAGGTCTATTGTGTCGAGGGGCTTAATAGGATATATCTTGCCGAGCGTGTCTTTGGCAATCCCGAAGAGTTGAAGGCTCTCAATGCTATTGTCCACCCTGCGGTTATGGATGATTTCGATAGGTGGGCTTTGGAGCAGGAGGGTGGCTATGTAGTCCTTGAATCTGCCATTTTGTTTGAGGCATCGCTCGATAGGAGGGTAGATGTCTCTGTTGCTGTTATGGCACCTGAGGAGTTGCGCATCGAGCGTGCTATGCAGCGTGATGGCGCACAGCGTGAGCAGATTGTCGCTCGTATGAACAACCAGATTTCGGACCAAGAGCGTGTCGAAAGGGCTAAATATACAATCGTAAATATAGATATCGACAATCTAAGGTCAGATGTTGAACAACTTCACCGCCGATTAAGTTATGTTGCTCAAGCCCAGCGAAATTAATCTCTCGGATAGCCACGTAATGGCTATCGTGAATGTCACCCCCGACTCCTTTTATGCATCGAGTCGAAACCATTCGCTTGAGGAGTGCCGACAGAGTGTTGAACGAGCCGTCGCCGAGGGCGCTACTATCGTCGATATAGGTGGCTATTCGTCACGCCCAGGTGCTGCGGATGTAAGCCTTGAAGAGGAGTGGTCGCGAGTCCGTATAGGCTTGGAGGCAGTCAAGTCTATAGATAGAGGCGTGGTAGTCTCTATCGATACTTTCCGTTCGGCTATCGTCGAGCGCGCCTTTTCGGAGTATGGCGAATTCATCGCAAATGATATATCTGCTGGTGAGCAAGATGAGGCTATGGCCAGCATCGTGGCTCGTTGTGACATCCCTTATGTCGCTATGCATATGCGAGGCGACTGCTCTACGATGCAGTCATTGACAGATTATAAGGGAGGTGTGGTCGCCGATGTAAAGGAGTATCTTTTGCGCCGTTGCGAGGAGTTACAGCAGAGGGGTATCAAGCGACAAAACCTTATTATAGATCCAGGCTTTGGCTTTGCTAAGACCATAGAGCAGAACTTCGAACTCTTCAGAGGTATGGATTCTCTCAGGGAGTTGGGCTACCCAATCCTCGTTGGTGTATCGCGTAAGTCGATGATATATAAGAGTCTGGGTATTACCCCTGAGGAGTCGTTACCTGGCTCATTGGCCCTTGCGTGGGAGGCTCTTAGGGGCGGAAATGCTATACTTCGTGTTCACGATGTAGCCCAGACGGTGCAGGTGCTTCGTTTGGCTAACATATATAATAAAAGATTATGATTGAGGTACGTAACATAAAGAAGAGTTATGGCACTTTGGAGGTGCTTCACGGTGTGTCGCTATCTGTGTCGGATGGGGAGATTGTCTCTATCGTCGGTGCGAGTGGCGCAGGAAAGAGTACCTTATTGCAGATTATGGGTTCGCTGATGTCGGCCGATAGTGGCGAGGTCATCATCGATGGGATCTCTATCGCTGGACTCGGTGACGATGCCCTTTCGGAGTTTAGGAACCGACATATTGGATTTATCTTCCAATCCTATCAACTCTTGGCCGAGTTTACTGCCTTAGAGAATGTTATGATGCCTATGCTTATTGCGGGTGAGCGTCGTAGTGATGCTGAGCAGCGTGCCAAGGAGTTGCTCGAAATGGTTGCTATGTCGCACCGCTTGGAGCATAAGCCAGCCACTCTGTCTGGAGGAGAGCAACAGCGTGTAGCCATCGCCCGTGCCTTGGCTAATCGCCCTGTTGTTGTGCTTGCCGACGAACCTACGGGAAACCTCGATACTCAGACTCGTGACGACATTCATAAGCTCTTCTTCGAGTTGCGCGACCGTATGGGTCAGACCTTTGTGGTCGTCACCCACGACGAGACGTTGGCCGATATGTCCGACAGAAAAATTGTGATGAAGGATGGAGCGATACTATAACGATATGAGCCACGAGGAGATGTTTAAACTCCTTGAGAGCCTGCACGATAAGTTTAATAATGAGAGCTTCATTGAGGCCGACCCTATTAGTGTGCCCCACTCCTTCTCTCGTGCCGAGGATAGGGAGATTGCTGGTTTCCTTGCAGCAACCATTGCGTGGGGTAACCGTAGGGCTATTGTGCAGAGTGCTCACCGTATGATGCGCTATATGGATAATCAGCCATACGACTTCGTTGTCAATGCCTCTAACGAGGAGATCGCAACACTCAGCAGTTATGTACACCGCACCTTCAATGGTGGAGATTTTCAGGATTTTGTTCGAGCCTTGCGCCATATAGTTACTAAGTGGGGTAGCATTGGTGGCTACTTCGAGAGCCATTATGAGGAGTGTGGGGATTTACGTAAGGTGTTATCTGACTTCAGACACGACTTCCACGCCGTGGACCATAACCCCCATTCGGAGAAACACCTATCCTCAATCGATAAGGGTGCTGCGTGTAAGCGCCTCTTTATGTATCTTCGTTGGATGGTGCGTCGCGACGATAGAGGCGTAGACTTTGGCTTGTGGCAGAGGATTCCAATGTCGGCACTCTATATGCCGTTGGATCTCCATACAGGAAGAATGGGTCGTAGCCTTGGACTCCTTAATCGCAAGCAAGATGATTGGAAGGCTGTGGAGGAACTCACTGCCACATTGCGCAACTTCTCTAATGACGACCCTGTGCGTTACGACTATTCGTTGTTTGGCGTGGGTATCTCGCGAATGTTCGACTAAATAGTCTATATGTTTAAGTTTAAGCAATTTACCATTGATGATAGCCACTCTGCGATGAAGATTGGCACAGATGGTGTATTGCTTGGTGCGTGGGCCAATGTTGCTGGTGATAGCCATATTTTGGATGCTGGTACGGGAACAGGACTTATCGCCCTTATGGTGGCTCAGCGCAATAACAAGGCTAAGATTTCGGCTATTGACATTGTCGAGGAGTCTGCTGTGGAGGCCAGGGCCAATGCTGATAAATCCCCTTGGGGTGAGCGTGTGGAGGTTGGTTGTGCTGATTTGCGTAGTTATCGACCACAACAGCAGTTCGATCATATTGTCTCTAACCCACCTTTTTTTGTAGATTCTATCCCGTCGCCCGACGCAGTACGCGCCATGGCTCGCCATACTACCACGTTGGATTATGCCGATATAGTCTCGGCTGCCGAGGAGTTGCTTTGTGCGGGAGGTAGGCTCAGTATCGTGCTTCCGTTTGAGTGTGGCGCACGCTTTAGGAGGGTTGCCTTCGAGCGTCTGTGGCTGAGTCGCCAGACTACGGTGATAACACGCGAGGGGGATATCCCCAAACGTCTGCTTATGGAGTTTGTCAAGAGCAATAAACCCATTATGCCCCGTTGCGATACACTCCTTATCCAACTCAAGGATGGCGAATATACAGAGGAGTACCGTGCCCTGACACAAGATTTTTATCTTATGTTTTGATTGAACTAAAATAATTACGTATCTTTGCCCATTATACTAAAAAAGAGAGAGGTATGAGAAGATTTTTTCAGATATTTTTTGTGGTTATGGCGCTATCTATGGCCCTTGATGTTTCGGCACAGCAGGTTGTGAAGAAGCGTATAGGTGTTTACCAGCAGAATGGCAATGTAGAGATTGCTGAGGCTACCACAACTTTGGTCGTCGATTTAGTTGTTGAGCGTGAGCAGTTTGTTGCAGGACCATACGCTCGATACGCTCAGAAGTATCTCGGTAACCGTGCCTCGTTGGTCAATAGAGATGAGTATCGCTTGGTAGGTGCAGATGTCGCTGTTTTGCGTGACGATGCCTACTATGCCGACGATGAGGTGGCTATCGCTGTTGCAGAGCCTCAACCAACCACTCAGTCGTTGCTCTCTTTTGATAAGATGTCGGCTTCGGAGAAGAGTGTAGAGGCTATGGCTAAGGATGCTGCCGACAAGATTTTTGCGTTGCGTCGCTCTCGCTACGAACTTGTGACTGGCGATTTTGGTGATGGTGTCTATGGCGCAGGTCTTGAGAGTGCCTTGCGCGAGATGGATAAGATGGAGAGAGAGTTGCTCGCTATGTTCTACGGAACAAGCCTTGTGACACGTTCTGCCGAGCGCATTATATATCCAGTAAATGCGTCGCAGACTACATCCATAGTTGCTCGATTAAGCGCCACGAGTGGTATTGTTGAGAAGGACGATCTTTCGGGCGAGATAATTATGGTTGTTATCACCCCTTCACAGATGGAGTACCCAGCATCTGCCGAGAAGGGCAAGGTTGCCTACCGCTATGCTAATAATGCAGAGGTGGTTGTCGCTTTGGGTCAGCAGGTTGTGGCACGTCGCATCTTGCCATTGTATGAATTTGGTCAGACGGTGATGTTCCTACAGCCCTCACGTTAAGATTTGTGACTATGGATTTCACACAGAGAATGATAGCCTTGCTCGGAAAGTTGCGCAAGCAGATGAATGGCGCAGTGTCCGAGAGTATGGCGACCCACGGCCAGAACTATGGCCTTAACTATGGTGTTAGCATCGCTACGGTGCGAGAGATTGTTGCTCACGAGCCAAAGGATTATGCCTTTGCGAAGTACCTCTATCAGCAGCAGGTCAGGGAGTTAAAACTCTGCGCTTGCCATATTGCTGATGCCAAGATGCTCGATACCCACGAATTCCCATTTTGGTCGCGTGGTATTGTTAATGCAGAGTTAGCCGAGGAGTTGGCCTTTGCCTTGTTGTCAAAAATTTACGATATCAACTCGTTGATGGGCGTGTGGTCTACCGAGAGTAACGAGATGATTGCTTATGCAGCCCTTATGGCGGCATCACGTAATGAGCGCACAACGAGCGAAGTGGCCTTTATCGCATCGGAGAAGGCCGTTAGGGCAAATCCAAACTCTACCTATATCGCTCAGGGAGTTGTGGCTTTGATGTGTTATGTGGCCTCACGTGATAAGTCGGTTAAGATTGGCCTACCGTCGCTCTTCGAGAGTATGCCCGACTGTAAAACTAAGGAGATTATCGTTGATGAGTTGGGTTGGCGAATGGAGTATCAGTAGTAGACTCCGTGGAAAGAGATAAGGGAACTTAAGACTAAGTGCTTAAGTTCCCTCTCTTTTTTCTAAAAGACATCTACCGTCTGGTGGCGACGGATTATGGTGCATAGCCTGTCGAAGGCTATGACTCCGCTATCACGCCATATAGGCTCGCCACGATGGAAGAGCATAAGTGTTGGTACTGATACGATGTTGTATCGGCGGACTAACTCGCTATTCGACGCCGATGAGATGTCTATGCGCACGACGGTCACCATATCACTCATTGCCAATGCCACACGGTCGAGCGTCGGATCCATAATCCTGCAGGCTCCGCACCACGTGGCATAGAAGTCAATGAGTATTAGTCTCTCGGTGGCTACGATGCTATCAAAATCGGATGTTCTCATATAGTTGTAGTATTAAATTAAAAGACTCCCACGTTCTCTTCGGGGAGTCTCAAAATCTATACCGCTCTATATTGCGATTTGCCTATCGCGCTACTCTCGGGCAAATATTGCTCTTGGCAACTGCTCGATATTCGATATATAAACAACCTCAATGTCGTTGTTGCGCTTAATCTTCTTATCCATAAATCCCGATACGACGATGCGCTTGAAGCCCAGACGAGCAGCCTCGCTTATGCGTTGCTCGGTGCGAGGTGCAGGGCGTACCTCGCCCGAAAGACCTATCTCGCCAGCGCAACATAGACCCTCCATAAGGGGTCTGTCGAAGTATGAAGATATTATGGCAGCTGCTACAGCAAGATCCATTCCTGTATCCGCAATTTTGAAGCCTCCTGCGAAGTTGAGAAATACATCCTTTTGGAACATCTTCAACCCCACACGCTTCTCCAGTACGGCCAAAAGCATATTGAAACGACGTTGGTCAAAGCCTGTGGCTGAGCGTTGAGGTGTTCCGTAAGCGGCTCCGCTCACCAACGACTGCACCTCGATAAGGTAGGGGCGTAGTCCATCCACAGTGCTTCCCACGGCGCAACCCGCAAGTGGCGTGTCGTAGTGGGAAAGAAGAATCTCCGAGGGGTTCTCCACCTCCTTCAGACCATTCTCCCTCATCTCGAAGACACCTATTTCGAAGGTTGCACCAAAACGGTTCTTTAGGCCTCGGAGGATGCGGTAGTTGTTGTTCACGTCGCCCTCGAACTGAAGGACTACATCGACGATATGTTCCAAAATCTTTGGGCCAGCGATAGTTCCCTCCTTGGTGATATGTCCGATGATGAAGATAGATATGCCGTTGCTCTTAGCAACCTTGAGCAACGTAGCGGCACACTCGCGAATCTGGGTTATACTACCAGGGAAGGAGTCCACCAACTCGGTAGACATCGTCTGTATAGAGTCGATGATGACGACATCTGGTCGAATCTCCTCGATCTGCGCTACAATATTTTCGAGTAGAGTCTCGGTGTAGATTATACACTCCTCATTCTTTATGCCTATGCGGTTGGCGCGCGACTTAATCTGCTCGGCCGACTCCTCGCCCGACACGTAGAGCGTCTTGAGGTTGTTGTTCGTAAGGGCCAACTGCAACGATAGGGTAGACTTACCGATGCCTGGCTCTCCGCCCAAAAGTACCAATGTTCCTGGGACGAGGCCACCGCCCAATACGCGATTCACCTCGTTGTTTCCGATGTCGATGCGCTGAGTTGTGCTGACCTCTATATCCTGTACTCGTTGTGGCTCGGACTTGGGTGCTGTTACCACACGCTGTGCTACCGACTTCGACTCCTTGGGTACTACGTGCTCGACGATGCTATTCCAGGTCGAGCAGGATGGACACTTACCCAACCACTTAGGAGTTTCGTAGCCACACTCTGTGCAGAAGAATACCTTTTTAATCTTTGACATCGCACTACATTGTGTTTAGTTAAAGAGGCGTAGGATGTCGCTTCCGTTGGCATAGATGAGAAGCGCAATGAGGAGGTAGAAACCTATGTTCTGGGCCACGGTCATAAACTTCTCGCTTGGCTTGTGACCCGTGATTAACTCCCAAAGGGTGAACAATACGTGGCCACCATCCAACACAGGAATAGGCAAGAGGTTCATCACTGCAAGGATTACCGAAAGTAGGGCAGTGATATTCCAGAAGCTATACCAGTTCCACGAATCGGGGAATACACTTCCTATGGAGATGAAACCACCCATCTCCTTGTATAGTTTGGTCTCTGGCTTGAACATCATAACCAACTGGTTCCAGTATGAGCTAATCTCCTCGCCCGTATGCTTAAATCCCTGAGGAATAGACTCAAAGAAGCCGTACTCTATCTGTCGTGGAGCAACCGTAGCGATGGTAACACCGATTTTTCCATTCTCATCAACGGGGAGTGTGAGTGCTACAAGTTCCTGGTTACGCTCCACGGTAAGTACTACGTCGCTACCCTTTGCCTCGCTGAGCAGAGGGGTTGCGCTAATGAAGTCCGTGATGGCTACATCGTTGATAGCCACAACCTTGTCGCCTGCCATAAGTCCAGCCTGCTCTGCGCTCTGGCGCTCAACACTCTGGATGACAAATGGCACGAATTCGCCGATGAAGTTGCGGAAACCGCCACGCTCGCGCATAGCTACGAGGTCGTTGAGAGGGAGTGTGAAGGTTATCTCCTCCTGACCACGTACCACCTTAGCCTCAAGGTCGTGATCTACGATAAGGAGTCGCTCCGAAATCTCACCTATGTTGCCAATGCTCTCTCCATCAATGGTTAGGATGCGGTCGCCATCCTGGAAGCCGAGGGCCTCAGCCTCCTCATTGAAGAGATAGCCATTGACCATATCGTCGTTGTGGTAGTAGGTCTCACCCCAGGTAAACATCATACCCGAATAGATGGCAATGGCGAAGAGTACGTTCATCACCACACCAGCCACCATAACAATAAGTCGCTGCCAAGCGGGCTTGCCACGCAACTCATCCTTCGTAGGCTCCAACGTGCGGAACTGCTCCTGCACCTCCTTGATAGCCTCGTCATAGCCCTTTATCTCGGCTTCAACCTCGGCAATCTCCTCACTCTGGCCACCCTTCTTGAGTCTCTTGAGTTTGTCCTCGGCCTCCTCGCGCTGTTTTGTGATCTCTGTCTCACGGTCGATGAGCACCTCACGATTGTCGTATAGGCCTACGTAGCCACCAAGAGGAATCCAGCCGATGCCATACTCCGTATTGCCCACCTTGCGCTTAAAGAGCGAAAACCAAGGGTTGAAGAAGATATAGAACTTATCGACACGAATGCCAAACATACGTGCCGTGATGAAGTGTCCGAACTCGTGGATAAGGACGAGCATCGAGAGTGATGCGAAGAATTGTAGTGTCTGAATTAAGATACCTGTCATATTTTGTTACTTTTATTAATTACTATAGTTTGAGATATCTGCGTGCCAACTCGCGAGCCTCCTTGTTAGCATCGTCGTAGTCGTCGATTGTTGGTTTTGCCACAAACGTAGCGTTTCGAAGCGCATACCTTATTGTCTCGACGATATCGAGATATCCGCACTTGTGCGCCAAGAATGCCGCCACGGCCACTTCGTTAGCACCATTCATCGTGCAGGCTGCCGTGCCACCCTTGCCGAGGCAGTCGTATGCGATGTCTAAGGCTGGGTACTTCTCCCTGTCCACATCCATAAACGAGAGTGTAGGGTAGTTTAGTATCGAGAACTCCTCCATAGCCTCTTCGCTACGCTCTGGGTATAGCAGGGCGTAACTGATTGGTGTGTGCATATCCGCTGTGCCGAGTTGTGCCTTAACTGCTCCGTCGGTGAACTCTACCATCGAGTGAACTATCGATTGTGGGTGGATTACTACCTTGATTCTTTCGGGCTCTATGTCGAATAGCCAGCGAGCCTCGATAACCTCGAAACCCTTGTTTACCAGTGTCGCAGAGTCTATTGTTATCTTTGCTCCCATCGACCACTGAGGGTGCTTGAGTGCTATTTCGGGTGTTACGCTTGCCAACTCCTCACGTGGGATATTTCTCAGAGCTCCTCCGCTACAGGTGATTATAAGGTTGCGTATGTTGCGACGCTTCTCACCCTCAAGACACTGCATAATTGCTGAGTGCTCCGAGTCGATAGGCAGAATCTCCACCCCCTTGTGCTTGGCTGCACCCATCACGATATCACCACCCACGACCAGTGTCTCCTTGTTTGCCAAGGCGATGCGCTTGCCACTCTCGATGGCAAGGAGTGTGGGGTGGAGGCCAGCATAACCGACCAAGGCATTTACCACGGTGTCGCTACGATAACTGCGCGCTACGTGGTTGATAGCCTCGCTTCCAGCCATCACCTCTATCTTTGTATCTTTGAGCGCCTCCTTGAGTTGGGTGTAGTAGCGTTCGTCGCCAATCACTACGCTCTCCACGTCGAAGCTACGTGCCTGCTCGGCCAACTCCTGCCAGCGACTATGTGCTACCAGAGATGTTACTTGAAAACGGTTGGGATAGCGACGTACGATATCGAGAGTTTGAACACCGATGGAGCCCGTAGAACCTAAAATGCTGATCTTCTCCTTGCTCATAACTACCTCTGTTTAAAATAGGATGTAACGCTCTGGGTCTTGTGCTGTACCATCGCGCCACAACTCAAAGCCGAGTTCTGAGATGGTCTCCTCCTGGCCATTGTTCTCACCGATACGGCCAATCACCGAGCCACTCTGCACGGTCTGTCCCTTGCGTACGAGGCTCTCAGCGAGGTTCTTGTAAACAGATATATAACCTCCATTGTGCTGAATGGTGATACTGCTAAGACCTTCGCTCTGGCTCTCGACGGCAATTACACTACCATTCTCTATGGCCATTACCGAGAAGTTCATATCTATCGGCATAATGGCGATGTCGAAACTCGACTCTGGGGCATCGAAATTGCGTGTTATAGTGCCTCGCATAGGTGCACTAAACATAGCTGCCTCAGAACGCAGTGGCTTGGTATTTGATAACGAGTACTCGCTTGTGTTGCTTTCGAGGAGGTCTCTTAGGAGAGAGTCGGCACGTGTAGGGAGTATTCGCGACTTGTCGTAGCGAATGGTGTCCGTTAGGACTGTAGAGTGGAGCGTAGGGGTACTTCCGCCCATAATCGTAGCCACGGCCTCGTTATATGCTCTGATATCCTCCATATTGCGCTCGATGTCGTTCAGGCGCATAATGTTTTCGGTGAGCTCCTCGTTGAGTCTCTCGGCCTTAGTGCGGTATCCTGGCAAGATGTCGAGAATTGAGGTGTAGGCCATAAGGACAAGCAACACCGTGAATATTATAATTAGCAACGTGATGATGCTACCCCAAAGGGCTAATGGCGAGATGTTTATCTTCCAATTTATTTCATCGTCTGTTCGGTTGCGCATCGACAGCAACTGTTTTTCAGTCAAACGCTCCCATATTTCTCGTATCATAGGTTTTCTACTTTTATATTTATCTTGCAAAGATAACGAAAATGAGCAGATACTTTGTATTTTGCAATAACTTTTTTACCTTTGTGCCAATAAATAATTCGATAAATAATAATATAGGATTATGGTAAAACCAACACTTTTAGTTTTGGCTGCTGGTATGGGCTCACGTTATGGCTCACTCAAGCAGATGGATGGTGTAGGCCCTAATGGTGAGGCTATCATTGATTACTCGGTGTATGATGCTATACGAGCAGGCTTCGGCAAGGTGGTTTTTGTTATCCGCCATAGTTTTGAGGCGGACTTCAAGGAGGTCTTTAATGCCGAGCGTTTTGGCGGTAAGATTGCTGTTGAGTATGTTTTTCAGGAGTTGGACTACCTCCCAGAGGGCTTCACATTGCCTGAGGGAAGAGTGAAGCCTTGGGGTACTAACCACGCGGTGATGATGGCAGCTGAGGTTATCAATGAGCCTTTTGCCGTTATCAATGCTGACGACTTCTATGGTCGTGAGGCATACGCCACTATTGCCGACTACCTCTCTGGTTTAGAGGGTAGCAAGGATAAGTATTGTATGGTTGGCTATCAGGTCTCTAAGACATTGTCGGAGAATGGTACGGTGTCGCGCGGTGTATGCACCGTAGATTCGGATGGCAACCTTCAGGGTATGGTCGAGCGTACACAGATTGAGCGTGTTAATGGCACTATCCTCTTCCACGATGGCGGTGCTGATGAGCCTTTGGCTGAGGATACCCCTGTGTCGATGAACCTCTTTGGCTTCACCCCTGACTATTTCGTCTATTCAAAGAACTTCTTCCAGGAGTTCCTCAAGGCAAATATCGAGAACTTGAAGTCGGAGTTCTTTATCCCTCTTATGGTAAATAAGGTTATCAACGATGGCACAGCTACTATGCGTGTTCTCAAGACCACGTCTGATTGGTTTGGTGTAACCTATAAGGAGGATAAACCACAACTTATGGCCAAAATCGAAGAACTTATTGAGCGAGGTATCTACCCACGCAACTTGTGGAAGTAGCATAACAGCTCGGTAATGTATGTAAGGTTGCTCGAATATCTTGGGCAACCTTTTTTATTGATTCTACTGCGAGAGCAGATAGCCATAAATGAAAAGAGCTGTTCAGCAAATCGTACTGAACAGCTCTTAATATCTAAACCAACAAGGTGTTACACCTCTGGAATCTGTACGCACTCGATGCCTACCTTCTTGAGTAGTTCGATGCCATCGTCATTGCGGTAGGGGTCGGCATAGACTACGCGACGGATACCTGCCTGGATAATCAGCTTGGCGCACTCGATGCAGGGCGAGGCGGTGACATAGAGGGTCGAGCCGTCGCAGTTGTTTGCACTCTTAGCGACCTTGGTGATGGCGTTGGCCTCGGCGTGGAGCACGTATGGCTTAGTCTTACCCATATCATCCTCGCACACATTCTCAAAGCCAGCAGGTGTGCCATTATAGCCGTCCGAGATAATCATCTTATCCTTGACAAGCAATGCACCCACCTTGCGACGCACGCAATATGAGTTTTCTGCCCAAACACGTGCCATCTGCAAATATCTCAGGTCGAACTGACGCTGTTTCTGCTCCTTGTATCCCATAACCACTAACCAAGTTTACCGTGACAATGCTTATACTTCTTGCCCGAACCACAAGGACAAGGGTCGTTACGGCCGACGCTCTTATCTACTCTAATAGGTGAAGCCTTGCCCTTATCGCCCTGACCAGCATTTGCTGCAGCCTGTGTGCGCAATGCCTGCAACTTATTGACATCTACCTTGCTACGCTGCTCACGTGCTTGCTCCACACCGCGATTTTCCGCAGTTCGCTCGTTCACATAAACCTTGTTGAGCGAGAGGAGTACCGTGCGGTTAATCTCTTCGAGCATCTTACTAAAGAGCTGGAATGCCTCCAACTTGTAGATGAGCAATGGGTCCTTCTGCTCGTAGGTAGCATTCTGTACGCTCTGGCGTAGGTCGTCCATCTCGCGAAGGTGTACTCGCCAAGACTCGTCGATGGTTGTGAAGAGTGCAATCTTTGCGAAGGTGCGGTAGATCTCTGCACACTTAGTGTCCTTACACTTCTGCAACTCCACAGGTACGCTATATGTGAGGCGACCATCGGTGAATGGGAAGCCCATATTTATTGACATATTGTTCTCGAACTTAGCGTAGATAGGGGCCAAACGTGGCTCGAAGAAGTCGGCAAAGAATGCCATCTTACGCTCGTAGGCCTCGGTCAAATCATTGACGATAGCCTCGATAAGATCCTTTGGCTTCATCTTGTTATACTGCTCCTCGCTAAGGGTGGTCTCCAATGCTACTTCGTACAACAACTCCAATTTAAAGTCCTCGAAAGAGCATCCCTCGTTCTTCTCTACGAACTTAAGTGCAAAGTCGTGGCGAAGGTTGTTGAGGTCGATGTCGATACGATCTCCGAAGAGGGCGTGACGACGACGGGTGTAGATAACCTCACGCTGTGAGTTGATAACATCATCGTAGTCCAACAAGCGCTTACGCACGCCATAGTGGTTCTCCTCGACCTTCTTCTGTGCGCGGTCGATAGCCTTGGTCATCATACCTGCCTGGATAACCTCACCCTCCTGGTGGCCCATCTTATCCATCATAGAGGCGAGACGGTCAGAGCCGAAGAGGCGCATAAGTTTATCCTCCAACGATACGAAGAACTGTGAAGAACCTGGGTCGCCCTGACGACCTGAACGACCACGCAACTGTCTATCTACACGACGGCTCTCGTGGCGCTCAGTGCCGATGATGGCCAAACCGCCAAGCTCCTTAACCTCTGGTGTAAGTTTGATATCCGTACCACGACCCGCCATATTGGTAGCGATGGTAACCTGGCCACGCTTACCTGCCTCAGCAACGATCTGTGCCTCCAACTGGTGTTGCTTAGCATTCAACACATTGTGCTTGATGCCACGCATCTTAAGCATACGGCTCAACAACTCCGAAATCTCGACTGAGGTAGTACCCACCAATACTGGGCGACCCTCATTTACGAGGTTGGCAATCTCTGCGATAACGGCATTATACTTCTCGCGCTCGGTCTTATAGACCAAGTCCTCGCGGTCGTCACGAATTACAGGCTTGTTGGTTGGGATAACCACAACATCCAATTTATAGATGTTCCAGAACTCCGTAGACTCAGTCTCTGCAGTACCTGTCATACCTGCCAACTTGTGATACATACGGAAGTAGTTCTGCAAGGTTACCGTTGCGAAGGTCTGTGTAGCATCCTCAACCTTCACACCCTCCTTAGCCTCGATTGCCTGGTGTAGACCGTCTGAGTAGCGACGACCCTCCATAATACGGCCTGTCTGCTCGTCTACGATCTTTACCTTATCGTCGATGATTACGTACTCAACCTCCTTCTCGAACATAAAGTATGCCTTAAGAAGCTGATTCATAGTGTGTACACGCTCAGCCTTGATAGCGTACTCCGAGATAAGCTCATCCTTCTTCTGTGTGCGCTCCATAGCGTCGAGCGATGTGTCGTGCTCGATTTCAGCGATGCCAGCACCGATATCTGGAAGTACGAAGAAACCCTCCTCGTTGAAACGCTTAGATGCCACTTCGTGACCCTTGTCCGTAAGAATCAAGGTGTTCATCTTCTCGTCGTGAACAACATAGTTCTCGTCGGTAATCTCTGGCATACGGCGCTCGTTATCCTGCATATAGATATTCTCTATCTTCTGCATCAACACCTTAACACCTGGCTCCGAGAGGAACTTGATGAGAGCCTTGTACTTTGGCATTGCCTTATGCGCACGCAAGAGGAGTTTACCTGCCTCGTCGTGGTTACCCTCGGCATAGAGTCGCTTAGCCTCAGCAACATCCGATGCTGACATCTTGCTCTGAAGGTCATAGATATAGCGTGCTGCAGGCTGGTACTCAGCAAAGAGCTGGTCGCCACCACGTGGTACAGGACCAGAGATGATAAGTGGTGTACGAGCATCGTCGATGAGTACTGAATCGACCTCATCGACAATTGCGAAGTGGTGCTTACGCTGAACGAGGTCCTTTGGTGCAGAGGCCATATTATCACGCAAGTAGTCGAAGCCGAACTCGTTGTTCGTACCGAAGGTGATATCTGCGTTGTAGGCCTTGCGACGCTCAGGAGAGTTAGGACGTGTGTTGTCGATGCAAGCTACCGAGAGTCCATGGAACTGATACATAGGGCCCATCCACTCGGCATCACGACGTGCGAGGTAGTCGTTCACCGTAACCACGTGTACGCCCTTATGTGCCAAGGCGTTTAGGAAGACAGGGAGTGTAGCCACAAGGGTCTTACCCTCACCCGTTGCCATCTCGGCGATACGGCCGAGGTGAAGAACAACACCACCAAAGAGCTGTGAGTCGTAGTGTACCATATCCCACTTGATGGTGTTACCACCAGCCGTCCACTGGCTTGAGTAGATAGCCTTGTCATCCTCGATAGAGACTAAGTCCTGACGCTCAGCTGCGAGGTTGCGGTCGAAGTCGTTTGCCGTAACCACTACAGTATCACTCTCAGCGAAACGACGAGCCGTATCCTTCATAATGGCGAAGGCCTCAGGAAGGATCTCCTTGAGCTTATCTTCGATTTTAGCATCAATCTGCTTCTCCAAAACATCGATAGCCTTAGAGATCTGCTCCTTCTCTTTGATCGACGTGTTGGGATCCTCCAAACGGTTATTGTTCTTTACAATCTCCTCCTCATCCTTGGCGATATAGTCTGTAACCATCTTGCTCAACTCTGCCGAACGAGCACGAAGTTCGTCGTTGCTAAGTTTCATAATTGTTGGATATACCGCCTTAATCTTCTCTACGTAAGGAGCAATCTCCTTGTAGTCGTTATCGGCCTTTGTACCGAAAAATAGTTTGATAATCTTTGATAAAATATCCATATCAGCTTTTTTGTTTTTGTCTCTTAACTATTATCGTATCCTTTGCGGGATACTTATGTAGTAATACATAACGCGCAAAGATAGGAAATTATTGGGAATAATCAAAAAGAAGTGGTTGTGTTTTTCGCTATTCCTTGCAGAATTTTACAAAAAACACAACCCCAATTATTTCGGTTGGACGGCTTTTTACGCTTCGAGGCCTCTACGACAAACTTTTAGGTAGGGTAATGGTAAACTCCAGACCGCCCATCTTGCGGTTACATACCGAGATGTCGCCACCGTGGAAAAGTATCGAGTTTTTCACGATTGAGAGACCCAAACCTGTGCCTCCCAACTTGCGAGAGCGACCCTTGTCGATGCGGTAGAAACGCTCGAAAATATGACCGATATGCTCCTCATCTACACCGATACCATTGTCGGCAAAGGAGAGTGTATAGGAATTAGCAGTTTCCTCCACCAATTTGATGTATATGTCTCGTCCTCCAGAGTATGCCAATGCGTTGTCTGTTAGGTTTTTAAATATAGACATCAGCAAGGTTGAGTTGCCGTTGATAACCACCTTTTCAGGAAGTGATATGTTCATACGCATACGCTTGTCATCGGGCAAAAGGGCCACCTCCGAAGCGATCTCGTCGATGATTGCCCTGAGGTCGATACTCTCGCAGACGATGCGCGAACTACCATCCTCCAAGCGGGTAATTGTCGATACGTCGTGGAGGAGTTGAGTCAGACGTAAGCAGTGGGTATAGCACTTCTCGATGAAGGCGTTTCTCTCCTCATCGTTTATATCAGTTGAGTTTATGAGCGTCTCTAAATAACCCTGAATAGCTGCCACGGGGGTCTTAATCTCGTGGTTGATGTTGTTGGTGAGTTGGCGCTTGATACGCAACTTCTCCTGCTGCTCGTGCAGGGCTCTGTCGTGCTCTATTTGAACCTCCTTATTTGCCTGATGCAGACGCTGATAGAGGTCAATAATATGGCGTGAAACGTCACCGAGTTCGTCATTGGCAAACTCAGGAATCGAGCCTATGTCGGCACCGCTCTCCATAGTCATCGCAGCGCGCTGAAGGCTTTGTAGATTACGATTGAGGCGTACGGCAAGCAGTAGGGCAATAACCACCGTTGCGATGGCTACACCGATGATGCCAAAGAAGATACCCTCGTCGAGCGTATTAACGATATTCTGGTGGCTCAGTAACGAGAATCGGTAGATGATAAAACCTCCGATAAGCAAGATTGTGAGCAGGGCTAAAAGTAGGTACATTCCCCCGCGATAACTGAATAATTTAGCCTTCGAATCCATATCCATATCCTGTTCTTGTTATTATATGGTTACCATACTCTTTTAACTTCTTGCGCATACGTGTAATATTTACATCTATGGTGCGGTCCAAGACGATGACCTCCTCTCTCCATACGTGTTTCATTATCTGCTCGCGCGAAAGGATCTTACCTCTGTTCGATAGCAACAACTCCAAGATGTCGAACTCTTTGCGCGTGAGTTGGATCTCTTGGTTGTCGATGAAGCAGCGCTTATTGAGGATGTTTACCTCTAAGGTATTGAATCTTATTATGCTTTCGGAGTTATGTTCTACCTCTCGTTCGGGACGCGAGGTGCGACGTAGAACGCTACGCACACGAGCCATAACTTCTGCCACGGAGTAGGGCTTCGATATATAGTCGTCAGCACCCATATCCAGACCCTTTATTTTGTCGCTCTCGTTGTCCAATGCCGAACAGAAGATGATTGGGATGTGAGAGGTCTCCTCTCTGGTTTTTAGAATCTTAGCAAAACTAAAGCCACTAAGTTCTCCCATCATAATATCCAAAATTACGAGGTCTATATCCGTTAGTTTTAGAGCCAAAGCCTCCTCGGCACTATAGGCCGTAACTACGTCGTACCCCTCCTTTGTTAGGTTGAATTTCAGAATCTCACATAGCGACTCTTCGTCATCTACGACCAAAATTCTATGTCGGTTATTATCACTCATACGATGTTTTATGCCCACTATTTTATATATTCAACTGTTACAAAATTAATAACTATTTCCCAATGTAGCAAACTTGCTAAACACTTTTTTATCTATTGATACTAAGGTAATCGATAGACCGCGTGTTACATTCTCTTAATAGGTTTGTAACAATTCTGTAACAATTATTTCTTATTTTTGTAAAAATATTTAGAAACCTATGGATTTATTTATTGTTATTACCCTCGCAGTTCTTGCAGTTATGGGTATCATCGTCGGAGTCTCCAACGATGCAGTTAATTTCCTTAATTCGGCATTTGGCTCTAAGGTTGCCAAGAAGAGTGTGATTCTTTCTGTTGCAGCAGTAGGCGTTATGGTCGGAGTGATGACGTCGAGTGGTATGATGGACGTAGCGCGTAGTGGAGTCTTCTATCCTGCGATGTTCTCTTACCAGGAGATTATGATACTCTTCCTCGGTATGATGCTTTCGAATATCATTCTTTTGGATATCTATAACTCGTTGGGTTTGCCTACGTCTACTACCGTTTCGTTGGTATTCGGTTTGCTCGGCTCGGCTATGGCCTTGGCACTATATAATATATGGAGTGATACCACTACGGCGAGTCTTGGAGAGTATATCAATTCGGGTAACGCCTTAGGTATTGTGTCGGGTATTCTGCTTTCGGTCCTCTTGGCCTTTGTTACTGGTCACCTTCTGATGTATATCTCACGTCTTATCTTCTCGTTCCGCTATCATAAGATTTTCAAGCGTTTCGGAGCCTTTTGGTGTGGTATCACCTTGGCTGGTATCGTATATTTTACGGTGTTCAAGGGTCTTAAGAATTCGGGCTTTATCCCTATGGTCTTGCTCGACTTCGTGAATAACAATACGAGCCTCTCGTTACTTATTCTTTGGGTAGTTTGCTCGGTAGTTTTGTGGCTCTTGCAGCGTTTCAACGTAAATATTTTGCGAGTATCAATTCTTGCAGGTACCTTCTCGTTGGCCTTGGCATTTGCTGGTAACGACCTTGTGAACTTTATCGGTGTGCCTTATGCGGGTTATGACTCATATATGATTGCACATAATTCGGGTGTCGAGCCTACTTCGATGGAGGCTCTCAGCCAGCCTACACAGGCCAACTTCTGGATTATGTGTGCTGCAGGTCTGGTTATGGTCATCACGCTCTTTACCTCAAAGAAGGCTATGCGAGTGATTGAGACCGAGCGTAAGTTGTCGTCGCAGAGCGAGGAGGCACCAACCAACAGCGAGGCAACGGTGATGTCTCGTGGCATAGTGCGTGCAGTGCGTATGTTCAACGACTTCATTACTCGACTAACACCAAAGTCTGTTATCGAGGCTATTGATAGTCGCTTCGAGCCACTTCCAGAGGATGAGCGCGGAGATGTCAATTACGACCTTATTCGAGCTACGGTAAACCTTACTGCAGCTGCCATACTTATATCTATAGGTACACAGCTCAAGTTGCCACTATCTACTACGTACGTAGTCTTTATGGTCTCTATGGGTTCGTCATTGGCCGATAGGGCGTGGGGTAGAGAGAGTGCCGTTTATCGTATTACGGGTGTTACTACCGTTATTATGGGCTGGTTTGTAACGGCCGTAGGTGGTTTTGTTATTGCTCTTGCTGTTACGCTTATCTTGGCTTATGGAGGCACTATCGCTATTATCTGTGTTACGTTGGTTTGCGTAGGCCTTATCATCAAGAGTAACGTAGCTAAAAAGAAGGAGGATAAGGTTGAGGAGTCTGCCGTTGCGATGATTGGTGATGCCTTGAAGCAGAGCCCTGAGGAGGCACTTATCACCTATACCGAGCACGTCTGCTCTTCGATGGAGAAGGTGACAATGATCTATGACCGCACGATTGTCGCTGTGTTCAAGGAGAATCGCAAGGTGCTTCGCGATATGGTCAAGGAGGCCGAGGAGTTCTACCACTCTACACGCCAGCAGAAGTATGAGTTGTTGCCATTGTTGCGCAACCTTGAGGATAGCGACGTGAATACGGGCCACTACTACGTTCAGGTTGTGGACTATATCTCTGAGACAAGTAAGGCGTTGTTGCACATTACACGCCCTTGCTATAAACACGTGGATAACAACCATACGGGTCTTACTAAGGAGCAGGTTTACGACCTTAAGCGCATCAACGACCGTGTGGAGGAGATCTTTGGAGAGATTAATAATATGCTTCGCACACGTAGTTTCGACACTATGGATAAGATTCTTAATATGCGCGATGAAATGTTCGATCTTATCGACGAGGTTATGCAGAATCAGTTGCGTCGTTTGCGTGATACGGGTGGCTCATCATCGGCTAATATGTTGTTCTTCAATATCTTGACTGAGACAAAGACTATGGTGCTTCACTCACGAAATATTATGAAGTCTTTGGAGCATTTCGTACATTAATAGTCCTATCTTCGCCCCCTTATCTTTGGGGGCGTGGATTACGGCTGATTGATATGTAAAGTAAAGGGGTGTCGTAATGACACCCCTTTACTTTGTTTGGTTACAGTGCAAGACTACTTACGAATCTCTGCGCCTGTCTTCTGCTCCAATTGAGCTTGGATATTTGCCATAGTACGCTCAATCTGTTTGTCGGTAAGGGTCTGGTTCTTATCCTCGAGGATGAAACTCAAGGCGTATGACTTCTTGCCCTCAGGGAGTTTGTCGCCCTCATAAACGTCGAACAACGATACTGACTTGAGGAGTTTCTTCTCGGTGGCAAAGGCTATAGAGCGCAACTGCGAGAAGGTAACACCCTTATCAACCAAGAGTGCAAGGTCGCGCTTAACCTCTGGGAACTTAGAGAGCTCCTTGAACTGTACCTTCGACTTCTTGGTCATCTTGATAAGTTGGTCGAAGTCGAT
This sequence comes from uncultured Alistipes sp., assembly GCA_904502285.1. Lineage (GTDB taxonomy): Bacteria > Bacteroidota > Bacteroidia > Bacteroidales > Rikenellaceae > Alistipes. The sequence continues at coordinate 63,400 of CAJGEC010000007.1, forward strand.
CTCAGCGAAGTAAACCTCCTGCTTGATGTCAAACTTCTTGCGAATGATGGGTGATACAGCGCCCATACGCAATACCTCCTTAGGACCCTGCTTAAGCACGATAGCATCAGCGTAGAGGTCTGACTCAAGACCCTCACACTGCAAGGCGTAGATGTCGATGCCGAAACGCTTGAGCAACTTCTCGACCATAGCACGAAGTGTGAAGAACGATGATGGCTCAGCCTTAGAGTTCCACGACAACTGAGTTGCAAGGCCCGTTACGGTGATACCGATGCGGTAGGTCTCCTCATACTTAGCCAATGCGTTCTCCTCCGAAGCCTTCTCCTCGGCGAAAGAGTAACAGTTACCCACCTCATACATCTTGAGGTTGCCGTTACGACGGTTTACGTTGAGTTCCACTGCCTCCAAAGCATTGAACATCAATGTCTGACGCATTACGTTCAAGTCCTGTGAGAGAGGGTTTAGAATCTTTACGCAACGCTCCACAGGATATGTTGTGCAACCCTCGTAGTATGACGACTTAGTGAGCGAGTTCGACATAATCTCGGTGTAGCCATTAGCCGAGAGGTAGTCCGATGCGATATTCTGGAGACGGCTCTTGTCTGGCTTTGGTGCATACGACAAGGTCGAGTTCACGTGGTCTGAAATCTCGATGTTGTTATAGCCATAGACACGCAATACATCCTCGATGAGGTCGGCCTCACGCTGTACATCTACACGATATGGTGGAACTGCGACGTGCAATACCTCGCCCTCGCGACCACGTACCTCAACATCCAACGAGTCGAGGATAGTCATAAAGGTCTCCTCGGCGATATCCTTGCCGATGAGTTTACGAGCGCGCTCCAATGAGAAGTCGAACTCGAAGAGCTTAGCTGGGGTAGGGTTGATGTCGATAATCTCCGATGTGATGCGACCACCCGCCAACTCCTGCATAAGCATTGCAGCACGCTTAAGGGCATAAACCTGAATGTTGGGGTCTACACCACGCTCGAAGCGGAATGATGCGTCGGTATTTAGACCGAAGCGCTTAGCAGTCTTGCGTACCCATACAGGGTGGAAGTAGGCACTCTCGATAAATACGTTCACCGTCTCATCCGAGATACCAGAGTCCTGACCGCCATAAACACCTGCGATACACATAGGTCTCTCGGCAGAGCAAATCATAAGGTCGTTTGCTGTAAGGGTGCGCTCTACGCCATCCAACGTAACGAACTTCTCGCCCTCGACAGCCGAGCGTACAACCACCTTGTTGCCCTCAATCTTATCAGCGTCGAAGGCGTGGAGTGGCTGACCCAACTCAAACAAAACATAGTTTGTGATATCTACGAGGTTGTTCTTAGGGTTGATGCCTGCGGCACGCAACTCGTTCTGCATCCACTCTGGCGATGGCGCAATTTTGCAACCGCTCACGGTGATACCTGCGTAGCGTGGAGCAGCCTCACTGTTGATAACCTCCACCTCTATAGTGCGTGATGTGTCATCTACTTTGAACTCCTCAACCGATGGGAGACGGAACTCTACACGCTCGCCACGGCTCTTGAGATATGCAGCCAAGTCGCGAGCAACGCCAATGTGTGACGCAGCATCTACGCGGTTAGGTGTAAGACCGATACCGATTAGGTAGTCGTCAGCGATGTGGAGGTACTCCTTTGCAGGTGTTCCCACTACGGCATCCTCAGGCAACTCCATAATACCCTCGTGGTTGCGACCGATACCCAACTCATCCTCTGCGCAGAGCATACCCAACGACTCTACGCCACGGATCTTGCTACGCTTGATTTTGAACTCCTCATCAGAGTCGATAGGGTAAAGGACTGCACCAACGGTAGCACACATAACCTTCAAGCCCTTACGGCAGTTAGCAGCACCACAAACGATCTGAAGAGGTGCCTCGGCACCAACATCTACTGTTGTGATGTGGAGGTGGTCAGAATCGGGATGATCCTCACAGGTGAGAACTTCGCCAACTACAACACCCTTGAGGCCACCCTTGATGGTCTCTATCTTCTCGAACTCCTCTACCTCAAGACCGAGTTCGGTTAAAATCTCTGCCATACGCTCCGCAGAGAGGTCTGCGTCAAGATAGCGCTTTAGCCAATTGTACGAAATGTTCATAGTATATCTTTTTAATTATTGTCGGTTTGTATCGCTACGCACTTAAAAAAGAGTTCAATACGCTGATATAGCGATAATCGCACAAAGATATAAAAAAAAGTGGAAAGGACAAACGATATTTACCTGATTATAATAATAATTAGATATCGTTCCTGCTATAAGTAGCGATAGCGCTAAAATCCCAACTATTGCAATAACGACAATGGTTGGCGATGATCTGTTTTTGAGTTATTTGTTGCGCTTAAACCACTCTTTAAGACGTTTCCAACCCTCGACTCCGATTATCGTAAGGCCAGTATATTGTGTGGTCTTGGCCATTCCGAAGAGTATAAACCATAATACCACCTTTGCGGTATTGGAGATTGGGAGCATCATTTGTGCAAATGAGAGGATATAGCAAGGGATACAGAGTGCTAATATTATAACACCTGTACGAAATGAGAGGTGGGAGAGCCACGCCTTGATTCTTGACACTACAGCCTTAAACCACTCCTTCATCAATTACTCATTCGCTATACCCATAGGAATATGTACTGCTGGCACATTTCTAAGGTGGTCGAGGTGTGACATCTGATCATCGAAGAAGATGTGTGGGCGCATAATCTCCAAAACACGATCCTTCGAGATACCACCGAGGAAGAAGGCCTCGTTCACCTCCACGCCCCAACTCTTTAGGGTATTCACTACGCGCTCGTGTGCAGGTGCATTTCGTGCTGTGACGATGGAAATCTTGAGTTTTCGCTGGTAGTCGGCCTGTTGCGCCATACGCTCAATCTCAAGCTTTTGCAAGTTCGAAATCTTTATCAATAGGTCTGCTAAAGGTCCTGGGTCTAAGGGTGTTAGGGTTGCTGCCTCGTGCTTGTGGAAGGCCTTGAGACCCTGCTCCTGATATATCTTCTCGCTGTCATCGTCGGCAATTACACCATCGAAATCGAAGGCTATGCGTAGTTGGTCATCGTAAACGTCGTCCATAACCTCGCTATCCAAGACACGACCCGCAGCAAAACCAGCATTACAAGCACACTTAACGTCTCGCTCCGAAGCCGAAAGGAAGAGCGATGCGTTGAATGCTGGGAGATACTTATATGGCGATTCGCCTGAGAAGAACGAGGCACGAGTGATATCCAAGCCATAGTGCTTTATGGTGCGGAATACGCGGAGACCAGTCTCTGGAGAGTTGCGCGAGAGGAGTACCACCTCCACGGGTTGCTCCTCAGGGAAGAGTTCGTTAAAACTAAGAAGTCGCTTGACGAATGGAAATGCAACACCCTTACCCAATGGTGAGTCGATGTTTTGCTCCTGGTAGCGACGATACTCCGCTAAGCCTCTCTCGTTATATACCTTGTCCGATTCCGAAAGGTCGAATAGTGCCGATGACGAAACGGCTACAACGAGTTTATTCTCGATAGGGAATGCCATATTTTATATGTTTAGAGTAGTCTCTTTTTTGATGGGATGACGATGAAGTCCTTGAGGTAGAATGGCTCGAAATATGCCAAATCCTCAAACCTCTCAGCCTTGAAGGCCTCCTCGGCAAGTGCTACGATGCCTCGTGCCGATGGAGCTACACTGATGTAGGTAGCGTCGCTGAGAGTCTCGCAACACTTCTTTGCGCCATTGCCGAAGATGACAAGTTTGCCCTCCTCGCGCCACTGCTTAAAACTATCCTCCTCGACCACCTCGGCCACCACCTCAGAGAGTGCCGCTCCTTGGTTATCGAAGATTTGAGCATAGACCTCCATACGTCGTGCATCGACCATAGGGCAGAGACGAGCGTTGTTCCACTCCTCCTCTTCGATGTCGAGGATGCCAGCGTCGTAGTCCTCACGGGCTACCTCGGTTAGGGCATCGAGTGAGCCGATGGCGATAAGTGGAATATTTAGTGCGTAGCAGAGACCCTTAGCAAAGGAGACTCCGATACGTAAGCCTGTGTATGAGCCAGGGCCTTTACCCACGGCAATAGCGTCGATGTCGTCGGGCTGAACGCCAGTCTCCTTGAGGAGTTCATCCACGAAGAGTGCCACCTTCTTTGCGTGGTCACGACCCTCGTCGCTCTCGCGAAGAGCCATAAGTTCGCCATTATTTGCAAGAGCTACGGAACAGATGTCCGTGCCAGTCTCTATTGATAGTATAAGTGCCATATTCTTAGGTTGTTATTATCCGCGATGGCTCTTCATAGCCTTGTCCATTTCGCGTTTAGCGTCGTTCTCCTTGATATATTCGCGCTTGTCGTAGGCCTTGCGACCACGAGCCAAGCCAATAGCCACCTTTGCTAAGCCTCGCTCGTTGATAAAGAGGCGTAGGCCCACCACCGTAAGTCCCCTATCCTGGAGGGCGCGTTGCAACTTGTCCAACTCCTTACGGTTGAGCAATAGCTTGCGGTCGCGCTTAGGCACGTGGTTGTTGCACGTACCCCACGTGTACTCGGCAATATTGACGTTGCGAATCCACAACTCGCCACGCTCGAAATAGCAGTAGGAGTCTACAAGAGAGGCCTTACCCAAGCGTAGCGACTTAATCTCGGTTCCCACCAAGACGATGCCTGCGATATACTCTTCGATAATCTCGTAGTCGAAGGTAGCACGTTTGTTGCGTATGTTTATATTTCTGTAGTCTGACATATTTTCCTAAACTCTTAATACCTACTCCTTGTCCTATTGTTCCCACTTTTATTCTCTTTTACTACAAATATCTCTCCGTTACGGCACGTCTTTTGCCACGAGGGGGTTGGGTGGACTCGGTTAAAGGTAACTAATTCTTTTATCTTTGATATGTTTTACACATCTTTTAAGTTTATTTTCTGTTTGCACACTGTTGGCGTAGTGATACGTCGACGCCCCGAGCCCACCTCTTTTTTGTATGCTTGGTGTTCGGGCCACAGCCACACCACTAAATCAGTCGGCCAACGGATTTCGCTATAGCCACACGGGCTGCGTGGTACTTCGTCAGGAGTGCTACTATCGCTGAGTCTTCCTCTCCTGCAGCCAGACGTGCCTGCAACTCCTTGACTCGCTTATCCAATGTTCGCCATTTGTAGACGGTCATCGCCTTAGGCACACCCTCAGCAAGTTGCTCCTCGGCACTCTCAATGTGTACATCCTTCTGTTGCCAAATCTTGCTTATCACATAGTTGTCGTCGGAGGTGAGAAGGTCGATGCTCACACGGCTGATGTTTGGGTCGGTGTTGTTGATAAATATATGCGTTGGAATCTCCGCACCAACACCCTTGACCTCCCACTCCTTGCGGTAGCAGTTCAATATGTTGCGATAAACCTCTATCTCGAACTCCAACTCGTCGCTGTCCAACTCCGAGAAGATGAGTTCCGCGACATTGAAGTTGAACTCCTGACCATCCTCCAAGGTCGAACAATTGAGGTGGCCGTACTTTAGCAGATACTTCGTAAGCTCTCGCTCAAGAGTCTCGGCAGTCGTTCCTCCAGGTGTCGTTGTGGTTGAGGGTAGCTCGTTTGTTTCGGGCTTAGCCACGTAGAGCGATGATGGCGTTGCTTGCTGGTGCTCACGTTGTTGCTGGCGCTGAAGGAAGTCCTGAGCCTCGCGGTTGCCCTTTATTCCATCCAACTCTCGTGCTACGGCAACGGCAAGGGTCTGCTGGTCCACGGACATTACCTCGGCACAGTGGCGCACATACTCCGACCTCTTAATCTGGTCGGGGATGAGCGAGATGGAGTGTACCATATCGTTTATCGCCTCGGTACGCTTGAGTGGGTCATTTGTAGCCTCACCAAGGAGCAGTCGGGCCTTGAAAGTGAGGAAGTCCTGAGCGTTGTCGTTGATATATTTTACCAACTCTTCTGAACTATTCTCACGAGCAAAAGTGTCGGGGTCATGCTCCTCTGGGAGTAGTACGATACGCACATTGAGACCCTCCTTGAGGATGATGTCTACACCACGCAGAGCTGCCTTGACACCCGCAGCATCACCATCGAACATAAGGGTAATGTTGTTGGTGAAGCGGTTGAGTAGGCGCACTTGATCCTCCGTGAGCGAAGTTCCCGATGATGCCACCACATTCTCCACACCCGCCTGGTGCATCGAAATAACGTCGGCATAACCCTCTACAAGGATTGCGTAATCGGCTCGTTGAATCTCTTTTTTTGCGAAGAAGAGACCATACAATTCGCGGCGTTTGTTGTAGATGTCGCTCTCAGGGGAGTTCTGGTATTTGGCAACCTTCTTGTCGGTTCTTAAGGTGCGACCACCGAAGCCTACGACACGTCCCGAAATGTTGTGTATAGGGAAGATGACTCTGTCGTAGAATCTATCGCGCAAAGCTCCATCGCTCTCGCGCTCTATGGAGAGACCCGTCGAAAGGAGAAACTCCCTCTGATAACCAGCCGCACGAGCATCCTCGGAGAATCTACCTCCTTGCGAGGGGCAGAAACCGAGACCAAACTTCTTGATTGTGGCATCCGTGAAACCGCGCAACGACGAGAAGTAGGAGAGACCTACGCTGCGCCCCTCATCTTCGTAATGCATATATCGTTGGAAGTAGTCGGATGCCCAGGCATTGAGTGCAAACATACTCTCGCGGTTGTTGTTGCGAGCTATATCCTCATCGGTCATTGCCTCTTCGCGAACCTCGATGCCATAGCGTTTGGCCAAGATGCGTAGTGCCTCTGGGAAGGTGGCACTCTCGCTCTCCATAATGAAGTTTATGGCGTTACCCGACTTTCCACAGCCGAAACATTTGTAGATGCCACGTGCTGGAGAGACCTTGAACGAGGGGGTCTTCTCCTGGTGGAAGGGGCAGCACGCCTCGTAGTTCGCACCCTTACGTTTGAGCGTGACATAGTCGCCAACAATATCTACGATATTGACAGCAGCATAAATTCGGTCTATGGTTTCGCGATCGATCATCGTGCAAATATACGAAAAGCCTATTAAAAAAGGAAGAGTTTCTCCCTTTTTTATTCTTGTTGCTAACTATTATGGTGTATCACGAGCAGTAAGCGGACATCCGTGGGCGGTAATTGATAGATTCTACTGACCCGACTTACGCAAAGTAGCGGGGTAGGTTAAAGAAGTCCCGCCTGATAATATTTTACTATATACTCCAAAATCTCATCTTCGCCCTCAGGGTCGTATTCCAACTTGAGGTCGTTACCAAAGAGTTTTGCTAAGGCTTGATAGAAGCCCGCAGTGAAGCCCGAACGGAAATTCTTGATGATGCCAAAGACTGTGTGGTTGGTCTCTCGGTCGATAAGTTTAAGAAGTATCTTGCCCTCGTAACGAGTCATCTTCCAGAGCATTGGCGATATCTCCTCTTTTAGTGCATCCTCAATTGCTGCAGTGTATGCCCTCTTATCCTTACGTCGCTCAAACTCAGCGAGTTTCTGGTCTAATCCCTCCATACGTTTAGCGGCCTCGATAGCCAATGGGTAGACCTTTTTTACGGCACGTACCATTCGTTGGTGGTTTCTGAGGTCGCGCTTGCGGTGGTAGACACGAATCTCGGAGAGGGTGATGTATAGGGTGGAGTCGCCCTTAGAGTCTACGCCCCAATATGCTTTGCGAATACCACTCTTGTAGCGTTGTGCAACAACACTATCAACGCTTGTGAGGAGCGATAAAAGAAGTAGGATTATGAGGCATAGTCGTTTCATACTACAAATATAACGAAATTTTGTCTCGATTATGGTGTGCGATACCAAATTTATTACTATCTTCGCATTATAAAATTAGATAACTATGTTGGAAATTGGACTAAAACACCAGAGTGTGATGCGTGTTATGGATGGTAACACAGCAGAGTATATTGGATCGGGCGATATGGCAGTTCTTGCTACACCAGCGATGGTTGCCCTTATGGAGAATGCCGCTATGTTGGCTGTTGCTCTTCACCTCGAGGAGGGTGAGACAACCGTAGGCTCAATGATATCGACCTCACACCTAAAGCCCTCAAAGGTAGGCAATTCGATTAGTGCAATTGCTGAACTTAAGGCTATTGAGGGTCGCAAACTAACCTTTGCTATTTCGGCATACGACGGTGATACTCTCATTGGTGAGGGCGAGCACATTCGCTTTGTCGTAAACCGCGAGAAGTTCTTGAGTAAGTTGTAGTATAATCCGAATAATAGATCAACTGCAATTCCGAGAGTAAGAATAAGGTTGCTAAAATTTTGCTATTTCAAAACTTTACACTATCTTTGCACCGCTTACGAGCAACGATTGAGCTATGGTGTAACGGTAACACAGCAGATTTTGGTTCTGTTATTCTGAGTTCGAATCTCGGTAGCTCAACCACAAAAAAGCAGGATGCGTGATGCTCCTGCTTTTTTTGTTTTTTTTTTAGTGGTGGAGTGGAGTGGGGGGGCTATTCGATTATCGATATCACCCCTCTTGAACTGTGTGTTAGCGAGTTGGATTATCCAAGAAGTATGCGCGCTTGCTTGCGGGCGGCCTCGGTGATCTGACTTCCTGAGAGCATCTTGGCAATCTCGTCTACGCGCTCGGCCTTTGACAGACGACGTATGTTTGTGCGACCCTCCTCTTTATATACTACGAAGTGTGAGCCCGACTTTGCTGCAACCTGTGGTAGGTGGGTGATGTCGATAATCTGCATAGTGGTCGAGAGGTGCGAAATAATTTGGCCCATAGCATCGGCAATGCGACCCGAAACACCTGTATCAATCTCGTCGAAGATAAGCGTAGGAAGCATCCTCTTCTCGGCAATCATTGCCTTGAGCGATAGCATAATACGCGATAGCTCACCACCCGATGCTACACGCTCAACCTCCATAGGTTTTGTGGTTCGGTTTGCCGTAAATAGGTATTTTACTGAGTCGCTACCGAGCGGTGTCAATTCACCCGTTGGCTCTATGGAAATTATGAACTGAGCATCCTCCATACCGAGCATCTTGAGGGTCTCAACCACTCGCTCTTCGATACTCTTGCACACCTCCTTGCGACGGTTGTGTAGGTCGTCGGCCATTGCTCGACACTCACTCTCAACCTCATTCATCCTCTGCTTAAACTCCTTGAGGTGGCTGTCGCTATTGTCTATTGTGCGGAGTCGCTCCTCAAACTCATTAGCCTTGTTTAGAAGGTCGTCGTATGACTCGGCTCGATGTTTCATCTGTAGCGAGTAGATGGTGTTGAGCCTGTCGCTTAGGCGTTGTAAAGTCTCTGGGTCAGCGTCGATATGCTCCACCTCGTTGGCAGCTGTGGTGCTTATATCTTTGAGTTCAGCTACGACAGATTTTAGTCTCTGCGCCAGTGCCACACCCTCTGGGTATTTCTCGCCCAATGAGGTAAGTTCTCGTTCTGAACGGCTGAGTGAGATAATTGCTCCAACCTCCTCATCATCAAGAGTATTGCGCAATGTAGTAAGTGCCTCGTTGATGTTGTCGGCACTCTCCAAAATTGCCAATTTCTGCTCGGTCTCAGCCTGCTCGTTACTCTTAAGTTTAGCCACCCTAAACTCTTCTACGGTGTATCGCAACCACTCCTCATCACGACGTGCTGTCTCCATCTCCTCGACCATACGCTGATACTCCTTGCGAAGAGAGTTCAGTGCGATAAGTCTCTCTCGGTATGTTTCACGCAGACCCACAATCTCGGCAATGGTGTCGATGGTGGTTGTGCGGAACTCCTCCGACGAGAGGATAAGATTTTGGTGTTGCGAGTGGATATCCACGAGGTGAGAACCAAACTCCTTCAACACACTTAGTTGCACGGGCATATCGCCCACGAAGGAGCGACTCTTGCCCGCAGGGGTAATGATTCGACGAACTACAATCTCATCTTCATAGTCGAGGTCGTTCTCCTCGAATAACTCCTTGAGGTCGAGCCCTTTAATATCGAAAGTAGCCTCTATGACACAGTTACGCTCAAGGTCCTTCGTCGCTTGGCCCTCGTTCTTGGCACCGAGCAGTAGACCTAATGCGCCTAAGAGTATGGACTTTCCGGCACCTGTCTCACCCGTGATGAGGTTAAGATGCTCGTCCCACTCCACGCTAAGGCTCTCAATCAGAGCATAATTCTCTATCGTAAGGCTTTTAAGCATAGTCTTTTATCTCTTGATACTCTCAATTTTATCCACAATAATCGAGGCAACCTCTCGCTTCGACATAAGTGGGTGCTCCTGGTTACCATTCGCATCGATAAGGGTAATCTTGTTGGTGTCGCCACCAAAGCCAGCACCCTTATCTCTTAGCGAGTTAAGTACGATGAAGTCCAAGTTCTTGCGCTTCAACTTACCCTCGGCATTAGCCTCTTCGTCGTTGGTCTCAAGGGCAAAACCTACCAAAATGCGATCCCCCTTTGTAGCACCCAGCTCCTTGGCGATATCCTTTGTGCGCTTGAGTTCGATAGACATATCGTCGTCCGACTTCTTGAGTTTCTGGTCGGCAACGCACTTAGGGGTGTAGTCCGCAACGGCGGCACACATAACTGCACCATCAGCCTCTTTCCAAGCCTCGGTGGTAGCGTTGTACATATCCTCTGCCGTAACTACATCCATACGCTCAACACCCTTAGGAGTCTGAAGCGCTGTACGTCCGCTTACCAATGTCACCTTTGCACCACGCAGTGCCAACTCCTCGGCAATGGCATATCCCATCTTGCCAGTCGAGTGGTTGGTGATGTAGCGCACAGGGTCGATAGGTTCGATAGTAGCGCCAGCGGTTACGATATAGTGCTTACCCGCAAGAGTCTGCACACACTCCTTAGCAAAAATCTCCTTCACCTGCTTAACAATCTCCTCTGGCTCAGCCATACGGCCCTTGCCGATTAGGCCACTTGCCAATTCGCCAGCCTCAGGTTCGATGATGGCAACGCCGCGCTCGGCAAGAGTGCGAAGGTTGTTCTGGGTGGTGATATGTGCATACATATCCAAGTCCATCGCTGGGGCAATGGCTACCTTCGAACGTGCTGAGAGGTAGGTAGTGAGCAAGAGGTTGTCTGCCACTCCCGTAGTCATCTTAGCCAAGGTGTTTGCCGTAGCAGGAGCGATAAGCAACATATCGGCCCACTCACCCAGCGATACGTGAGAGTTCCACTCACCGTTCTCAGGGTTGAAGAACTCTACGAGGATGGGGTGCTTCGAGAGCGTCGCCATAGTAAGAGGGGTGATAAACTGCTTTGCAAGAGGTGTCATAATCACCCTCACCTCGGCACCCTCTTTCACTAAAAGACGGCACAGCATAGCGGCCTTATATGCTGCTATGCTGCCTGTTATACCGAGTATTATGTGCTTTCCGTTAAGCATATCGTTACTCTGTTATGTACACAAATGCCCTCAAGGGGTTTACTTCTCTGAGCCGTGGCGGAAGTAGATGTCACCATCGAGGAACTCCTCAGTAGCGATAAGTGCTGGCTTAGGGAGTCGCTCATAGTGGCGAGAAATCTCGATCTGCTCGCGGTTCTCGAAAGTCTCCTCCACAGCGCTATCTGTTGGTGCAGAGAAGTCTGCGAGCTTGCGGTTGAGTTCGATCTTAAGCTCTGTAGCGATCTGGTTAGCGCGACGAGCGATGATGTTGATGCTCTCGTAGATGTTGCCTGTAGGCGTATCGAGATCTACCAACTTGCGAGTTACAGTGTTGCTGGGAACGGTCTTCTTAATCTCCATAACTTATATTGTGTTTATTTGTTATCCTCTAAATAGTCTCTTCGGTTTTGCGATTCTTGTCGATAAAGTTTCGGGCCTCCTTAGCCATACGCTCAAGCTCCTTGAGGTATTTCGACTCTGGGTATTCCGCCAGGAATGTGTAGTAGTGGTCGAGCATCGCAATATATCTGTCCAACTGTTTCGACTCTATTGAGTTCGATGCCAACTTATAGGCCGATACCGTCGAGTAGTACATCATCTCCTCTGTTCGGTGAGAGTCGGGGTAGCGCTTCATAGCATTCTTGAATGCCACGATAGCCGACTTGTAGCGACCAATCTTGTAGTAGGTATAGGCATTGATATAGCTCTTCTCCATAAGTCGCTCTGTAAGCTCCTTGAGCATATCGTTGAACTCAGGTATGTACTCCGAGTTGGGGTAGCGCGACATAAACTCTGTGATGGCGATGATGGCCTGGGTGGTTATTGTCTGATCGCGCTCAGGTGGTGGCGACATATAGTAGTAGCAAAGCGCATACATACCCTCAGCCTCCTCGATGAATGGGCTACGGCTGAACTTGCGTCGATACTCGTTGAGTAGGGTAGAGGCCTCATCCCAACTATGAGTCTTAAACTTGCAGTGAGCGTTGTAGAAGTTGAGCGAGTCTTCGCGCTGTGTTCCCACGTAGATATGGCGACAAGCCTCAAAGAGCGTCGATGCCTTATCCCATTTCTCTTGTGAGTAGAGATCTAAAGCCTGATTGTAGGCAAAGTTGGGGTCGCCCGACTTGATGGCATTGTTTACCACGCTACACGACGCTATAGTGATGGCAATCATCACTACCGTTGCTATATATCCAAAAAGAGACCTCATTGCTACTATTTTTTTCTCGCTTATGTACATAAGCGTACAAAGTTACACATATTTTTTGAATTAACGAACAATGTTGCAAATTATTGTTCGTTAATAGGCGCAGATTGGCTATATGAACCGATAGTAGTGCGAGGTAAGTTAAACGTAAAAAGACATCGTAGGCTTTAAACCTACGATGTCCTATATGTCGGACCGAAGTCCTAATTGTTGTGATTACTCAGCAACAACGGCAAACTTGATAGTAGCCTTAACCTCGCGGTGAAGCTTAGCAACAGCCTCGAACTCACCAAGAGTCTTTACAGAATCAACGGTGATGTTCTTGCGATCAACCTCGATACCCTTCTCCTGCAAAGCAGCAGCAAGGTCAGCAGAGGTGATAGCACCGAAGATCTTCTCCTCCTCAGCCTTAGCTGTGAGGGTGAGGTGAAGGTTGTTGATGGTCTCAGCCAATGCCTGAGCGTCAGCAAGGATCTTAGCATCCTTGTGAGCGCGCTGGCGAAGGTTCTCAGCCAGTACCTTCTTTGCAGAAGCGGTAGCAGCCTTAGCGAAACCCTGAGGAATCAAGTAGTTGTTGGCATAGCCAGGACGTACGTTAACGATGTCGTTTGCGTAGCCCAAGTTCTCTACGTCTTTGATAAGAATTACTTCCATAGTCT
>CAJGEC010000008.1 GCA_904502285.1 uncultured Alistipes sp.
CCCCCGCTACCATAAAAAAAGAGGGCAAATCTAATGATTTGTCCTCTATGGTAGCGGGGGGAGGACTCGAACCTCCGACCTCCGGGTTATGAGCCCGACGAGCTGCCAACTGCTCTACCCCGCGATGTATCGTTAAATGGCTGTTAGCCGATTTTCCTTAATTGCGAGTGCAAAGATAATACAAATTTCCGTTACGTGCAAATGATTTATTATAATTTTTTATAAATCTTTTTTGGTAAAAACTGCATCTATCCTATTATCAGCAACTTAACATTTTTTTTCACACGACAAACGATTTTATTTCACTCGTTGTCATAACTTCTTTACATTGCTACCTGTTGCAATACATAACCCGTGCAACATAAAATCGCCTATATATCACCAATTTATATCCTCTATTTTTTGGTTAATCAGCATATTTTACATATTTTTGTAAACTATAACATATTTTTAGCATATAAAATATTCACATAAATGAGACATCTATTTATATCGCTTCTGACCTTAGCCTCATTAGTGCTTTTCGCCCTGAGTGCTTCGGCTCAGAACCTTGTCAAGGTTAGCGGTACTGTAACAACTGCCGAGGATGCACTGCCCCTCATCGGCGCATCTGTCATATCGAGTCCCACTTCGGGTGTCGCCACAGATGTCAATGGCCACTACACCATCACCGTAGCCGAAGGCACAACACTCACCTATCAATACATCGCCCTTGAGACACATACCTGGACCGTACCCAGCGGTGTGAAGGAGATTACGCACGACGTGGCTCTTGAGAAGAGTAGTGAACTTATCGAGGATGTTGTGGTCGTGGCCTATGGTGTCCGCAAAAAGGGCACTATCGCAGGCTCCGTTTCTACCGTCAAGAGCGAGAAGCTTGAGAGTGTGCCAGCAGCAAGTTTCGACCAGGCCCTTCAGGGACAGAGCCCAGGTCTTATGGTACTCTCAAATTCGGGAGAGCCATCAAAGGCCGCTACGTTCCAGATTCGTGGTACGAACTCCATCAACTCGGGCACTGCCCCACTCTTCATCCTTGATGGTGTGCCTATCTCAAGTTCCGACTTCAACGCCATATCGCCCTCGGACATCGAGTCGGTGTCGGTGCTTAAGGATGCAAGTTCTTCGTCTATCTATGGCGCACGTGCAGCCAATGGTGTCGTTGTGATTACCACCAAGCGAGGAACGACTGCCGACCAGGCAAAGATCACCTTCCGCACTCAGTTAGGCATCTCGCAGTTGGCCCACGGCAACTGGGCATTGATGAATACTGCCGAGCGTATCGCCTTCGAGAAGGAGATAGGTATCGACGCAGGACAGAATTACGATCTCCTCAGCCAAACAGACATCAACTGGCTCGACGTGGTATTCAAGGATAATGCTCTGCTTCAGAGTTACGACCTCTCGGTGAGCCGTGCTACGGACAAGATGAGTTACTACGTCTCTGGCTCGTTCTACGACCAAGATGGTATCGCCATCGGCTCTACCTTCCGTCGTTTCAACATACGCGCAAATACCGATGTTAAGGCCTCGAAGTGGTTGCGCTTGGGAACAAATACTATGGCTGTCTACGAGCAGGTGCAGCAGGCCGAGGATGGCGAGTATGCACTCTACTCCCCTATCTCTGCAAGCCGCTTTATGCTACCCTACTGGGATCCATACCGCGAGGATGGCTCTGTGGCTTCGGTGGGCGATGGCTCGTGGAACGGTACAGGCCAAAACCCCTTGGAGTGGATGGAGAACAACCGCCAGTTAAACAAGAAGTACAAGGTGCTGACCACGGTATTTGCCGAGATTACCCCCATAGAAAACCTCACCATTCGCTCGCAGTTCGGTGCCGACTTCACCAACTCGACAGCCTTTATGCAGTCGATGCCAAGTTATGCTCCGAACAATGGTAATGGTGCTGCTGGCCGTGCCGCCTACAACGCCCTAAACCTCACTGTGACAAATACGATAAACTATCGCACAACAATAGATGGTCGCCACAAACTCAACTTTATGTTGGGCCAGGAGGGTGTAGATTACCGCTACGAGGGCTTCCAACTTATCACACAGGGTCAGAACAACGACTTCTTAACTACTCTCTCGTCGGGCTCGCGTGCTACGACCTGGAGCGACACCACCGATAGTTATAGTTTCCTCTCGTTCTTTGGCCGTGCGGAGTACACCTTCGACGACCGCTACTATGCCGACTTCTCACTTCGTAGCGATGCCTCGTCGCGCTTTGGTCGCAGTGGCCGTTGGGCTACGTTCTGGTCGTTGGGCCTTATGTGGGATGCTAAGCGCGAGAGTTTCCTCGACACCACCGACTGGCTCACCACAGCGCAGTTGGCCGTAAGTACGGGTACTTCGGGAAACTCCTCGATTCCTAATTATGACCATCTTGCCTTGGTTGGCGGAGGCGCTAACTACAACGACCAGATGGGTATTTTCCCTGCACAGAGTGGCAACGAGAATCTCGGCTGGGAGCGTCTCTGGACAACAAATGTTGCCCTCCACCTCGGCTTCTGGCACCGCCTGAACCTCGACCTTGAGTTCTACAATAAGCTAACTACTGATATGCTTATGTCCGTGCCTGTATCCTATGCCGACAAGGGCGAGGGCTACCGCTGGGATAACATCGGTGCTATGGTAAACCGAGGTGTAGAGCTTCAACTCAATGCCGACGTGATTCGTTCAAATGGCTTCGTATGGAATATCTCGGCCAACGTCTCCTACAACAAGAATAAGATTACCGAACTATACAACGGTCTCAACGAGTATGAGGTCTCTTCGACAAGCACCAAACTTGTCGTGGGCCACTCCGTGGGAGAGTTCTTCATCAACCGCTATGCTGGCGTCAATCCCGCTACGGGAGATGCCCTCTGGCTCACCAAGGATGGCAAAGTGACCACCGAGTACAACGAGAGCGACAAGGTTATGGTCGGCAAGAGCTATATGGCCCCTTGGCAGGGCGGTTTCGGCACGTCGTTGTCGTGGAAGGGCCTCACCCTCTCGGCACAATTTGCGTGGGTGGCAGACCGCTGGATGTTCAACAACGACCGCTTCTTCGAGGAGAGCAACGGCCTCTACTCAAGCTACAACCAGTCGAAGCGCCTGCTTTACGACCGCTGGAAGGAGCCTGGCGACATCACCGACATACCTCGCTATGGCGTGACCCCACAGATGGACTCACGCTTCTTGGAGGATGCCTCATTCCTACGTCTGAAAAACCTTATGCTCAGCTACTCGTTGCCCTCGTCGCTTCTGCGCAAGAGCAAATTCTTCAGTGGCATACGTATCTACGTTCAGGCACAAAACCTATTTACCATAACCCCATTCTCGGGTATCGACCCAGAGGCTTCGAGCAACGTATATAAGGCTCAGTACCCTATGTCGAGACAATACTCTATGGGTATCGACCTCAACTTCTAAACATCGCTACCACTATGAAAAGATTCTATAATACTCTACTTCTATTAGTGATGGTTACCCTTATGGGTACGACATCCTCTTGTCTCGACAAATACCCCGACAACGCCATTCCTCAGGATAAGGCGATAAATACCCTCGACGAGTTCGACCAGGCAGCCATAGGTCTCTACTCGGCATTCAAGAGTAGCGCACTCTACAGCGGTTACCTAACCATCTTGCCCGATATCCAGTGCGACTTGGCATACGCCGTAAATGGCTATACCAACACCTTTGGTAACATCTGGCGCTGGGATATCCTTTCGACCAATAGCGAGATTACGGCGGTCTACGCATCGCTCTACGACGTCATCGCCCGTGCCAACTTTATGCTTGAGTACGCCCCACGTGTGGAACTTACCCTTACTAACGACGATGAGTGGGAGCAGTACAACCAAATCTGTGGTGAGGCCTACTTTGCACGTGCCTACGCCTACTCAGAACTCATCAAACTCTTCTGCAAGCCCTACGAAAGTAGCCAGCAGGCCGAGCAAGAGTTGGGTGTGGTCATCGTCACCAAGTACCATACCGACGAGCCTATGCGTCGTTCGTCATTGGCCAAGTCTTACGACAGAGTGATTCAGGATTTGGAGTTGGCAGCCGAACTTATGGACTTAGACGAGAAGTCGTTTAGCGGAAGCATCTATAGTTCGAGCTACTTCAACGAGTACACAGCATACGCCTTGCGCGCGCGTGTGGCACTATATATGAAGGACTACGAGAGGGCAATAGAGTACTCTACCTTGGTTATTGAGAGTGGCTTCTATGCGCTATCTTCTACAACAACACTCCTAACCTCCGACCTCAGCCACTTCAGCTATATGTGGCAATACGACGAGGCGACAGAGATTATCTGGAAGGTGGGCTTCACCATCAACTCCTACGGAGGTGCTTTGGGTCAGGTATTCTTCAACTACGACTATACCTCGATGAAGCCAGACTACGTTCCTGCCGAAATGGTACTCAACCTCTACGACCAGAACGACTTGCGCTATGGCAACTACTTCTACACCTACACCACAGGTCATAGCCACGGCCTCAGTTGGCCACTCTTGGTCAAGTATTTTGGCAATATGAACTTCTTTAACAGCAACATACTCCACGTCTCGATGCCTAAGCCTTTGCGCCTTGCCGAGCAGTATCTCATACGTGCTGAGGCTTACGCCGAGGGCCGTGGTAACTATGGTGCTGCGTCTAACGACATCGCCTCGTTGCGTGAGGCGCGCTACCAGTCGTTCGGTGGCGGTGTGTCGCTAACGGCAAACAACGCTATGCAGATTATCGAGGAGGAGCGCATCAAAGAGTTGTATATGGAGGGCTTCCGCCTAATGGACCTCAAGCGCTGGCATAAGGGCTTCGAGCGCAAGCCTCAGGAGCAATCTCTCGAAAATGGCTCTTCACTAAAGATTGAGGCTGACGACCCACTCTTCGTGTGGCCAATCCCTCAGCACGAGTTGGAGGCACCAGGCGCATCGATAGAGCCTAACCAGAGCAACAGATAGTCGTAACAACATATATTTCAACGATATGACAACACTAAGACATATATTCTACAGTGGCATCGCCCTCTTGGGTCTCTTGGCAGGATGCCAAGCCGAGAAAACGACCTACGAGGGTCCTGACTACATACTCTTTTCGGCCGACAGCCACACCTTGGGTATTCTCGATAGCGAGGAGTGGTTCGAGATTCCTATCTCGGCTACACGTACCGCCAATGAGGAGCGCACCATTGGTGTTGAGGTAGTAGCCTCGGAGACCAGCGCTATTGAGGGGTTACACTACATCCTTGAGTCGAACACCCTCACCATTCCGAAGGGCGAACTAACCACAGCGGTCCGCATCAAGGGTTTGGCCGAGAATATCGACATAAACTCTATGCTCAGCATAAAACTACGCTTGGTTATCGACCCAGAGTTGGTGTGGGATGCTTATGGCATCGAGAGCGAGGTGCAACTTCAGAGATGTTGCCCCTTCGACATCAACAACTTCACGGGCTACGCCAAGATAACCTCTACGTGGACTATGCAGTATATGAATGCCGAGGCTCGCTTGGTACGCACCGAGCGCGATCCCGAAGATAAGAGCGCTATCATCGTCAAGGATATGTTCTACGATGGTTACGACATAGGCCTTAAGCTAAACTCTGAAGATAGGCTCAACCCCACGGTCACCTTGACAGAGCAGGTCTTGGGTACTACGGGTGAGGCCTTTGGTACTATCTATGGCAACGGCAAGTTGATGATGGCCGAGCCTACGGGCTACACCTCCTACTACGGCACCTGTGAGAACTTCCTCGTTCTCTATACGATGATGTACGTCGATGGTGTGGGCGTTGTGGGAACATACGTAAATATCTTCGAGTGGATAAGCGACTTGGAGGCCGAGCGCATTATGCGCGAAGGATTCTAAGCCACCGAGTATCAACTAATTAGCAAGATTAAAATAGTGATAATATGAGATACAACCTATTTAAGTCAATCGTCACCGCAACGCTTGGGGTCGTAGCACTCTTGGGCTGGAGTTGCGAGAAAGAGGCTGATAACACCGCGGTATTCCCTACCAAGGTAGAGATATCGTGCGAAGTGGGTGATTACCCAACACTCGAATTCAACGTAGCGGGCGACTGGCAACTATCGTCAAATGCGGTATGGTGTAAGTTCCTGACTCCCAATGGCGATATGCTCGACATTTCGGGCAGGGCAGGAGAGAATGCCGTAACACTAAAGATCACCGACGACGGTCTTAAGGACGAAGTCACCACGGCAACAATAACTATGACCCTTGGAGGCCAGACAGCTACCATAGCTACCATTGTGCGTAGTGGACGTAGACTCGAACTCAGCATCTACGACACGAATAACAAGGCCTTGGATGCTATCACCATCGGCTATGAGACCTGGAGTGAGGTGAGCGTGAAGGCGAACTTCCGTTTCGCAGCCACCACATTCCCAGAGTGGGTGGAGATTGAGGGTGGCTCAATCACAGGAACTCCTGACGAGCCTTGTCTGGCTAAGTTGCGCATCGTAGCGGATGGCGACAGAGAGCGCTACGCCATCACCAAGGAGGATGGCTACGCCATCACCTTCTCCAACGAGTCAGGCTCGACAACCTTCGACTTCCCAATACTCTTTGAGGGTATGGGCGATGATAAACTCACCTTCGTAGGCCCAACAGCCAACCTCTTCGGATGGAGAGTAGCTCTCGATGGCAAGACCTTCGTTCAGAGTGGCGACCAGGAGGATGTAACTATCGAGAACGAGTTGCAATACACCATCACCGCACGTAACGACGACTACGAGATTATCTTCATCGAGAAGCGTATTGATCGAGGCATCCCTACATTCGAGATAGTTCCTGCCGAGCAGAGTTGGATGCACTTCGACAAGAGTCGTATGGCTCTTACGGTAGAGCCTTCGGAGAACCTTCGCTACGGCATCGTATTGGCCTTGCCTCGCAAGATATACGAGGATATAGCGTCATCTATGTATGATTCATTGTTTGAATTAGACTATAGTTCGGGCATAAATCTTCCAACGATGAAGTATGACTATCAGAAGTTTACGCTCATCGAATTTGCACAGTGCGACCTTGCAGAGCAAGGTGCTTACGAGGGTATGTATGCCTACCACTCAATCACCACCTACGAGATTCCTTGTACGCCACTTAACGACGAAGCCCTAATGGCCGAGTATGGCGTTAGCGAGCTCTTCGAGTGTCCATTCCCCAACACGCTGGAGGGTAAGAAGCCAGGTATTATCGTAGATCCACGCATCGAGAACTGGACTACGGCAAACTACGATGAGGGCATCGCAGGTGCGGAGTTGTGGTATTGTGGCAACCGCCTAAAGATGGCCGACAACGAGTACTACATCGGTGAGAATAACGACGAGGTGCTTGCAGTACACCTCTGGGGACCAAAAGATGGATTTACCTCTTCGGAGCCTATCTACGTGGTATTCACCGTGGATGGCACAGCCAAGAAACTCTTGGTCGTAACCCCACCAACCGAATAACAACGAAGTATTGAAACGTAAAAACTCAACAATATGAATCATATAGCAAGGCTATGGAGCCTACTCTCTCTGGCGACACTCCTCCTCTTTGGATGCCAAAAGGAGACATCGGACCTCGATGCGCAGTATGGCTACGTACAATTTAAACTCGTCAAGGAGGCATCGATGGAGAGTTCCGCGACACGCGCTACCGACATTTTGGAGAGGCTTGCTGATGCCTACAAGATCAAGGTGGTAATGCAGAGCAGTGGCTCGACAATAACGCAGACCCTCCCACTCTCGGCCTACGACGAGGAGAGTGCCGAGTGGGGTGTTATGAGCGACAAGCTACAACTCTTAGTTGGCAAGTACAACATCATCGGCTACTACATCTACGACATTATGGACGCAGAGTTGTATATCGGTGAGGGTGCTGGCGAGTTCGAAGTGGTGCAGGGCGGTCTCAACGTCAAGAGTATCGATGTGGAGTGTGTCGAGCGAGGAAAGATATCATTCAGACTAAGCAAACAACTCACCACACGTGCCGACTTCGAGGGCAACTACCTCTTCGAGAGGATTAAGGCGGTAGATATCACCGTGCAGAACAACTTCTCGAAGGAGACAACCACCTTCAAGGCTCTGATGACCACCCTCGTAGAGGAGTATGATACAACAAGCGACAAGGCAACGCTGGGTGCATATATGGAGTGTGCGGGCTCACACTGGCTCAAGGCGGGTAGATACACCATCACCTCGTACACCACCTACTCCGACACCAAGGCTAAGAACCGTCTTGGGAGTGCCACCATCAACGACCTCGCAGCGGAGTTTAGCGTGGTGGACAACCAACTAAATGTCGTTGCCGAAGTGCCTATCTTGCTCTCTGCCACAGCCGAGCATATCAAGGATTATGAGGCCCTGAAGGAGATCTGGCTTGCGTTGGATGGCCCTAACTGGTCGTTCCACGGCGAGGAGTACGCCTCTGGCACAAACTGGAATTTCGACAAGGATATAGATATGTGGGGCGACCAGCCTGGCGTAACCCTCAATAGCGAGGGCCGTGTCGAAAACCTCAACCTCTCAGGCTTCGGCGCTAAGGGTATCGTTCCCGACGCCATAGGCCAACTTACAGATTTGAAGTTGCTCTACTTGGGCAACCACAACGAACTCATCGGTGGCTACGACGCCTCGACATCGAGCCGTATCGAGGCTATGGACTACTACACCACAGCTCTCAAGCGCGATGGCCGTGAGGGTCTGAGTGCCGAACTCAAGCAGGCAATAAACAGCGACCCTAACCAGCGTCCTATCCTCGCAAGTCGCATAGAACTCAAGGATGTAGCCTTCGGAAATCTTACCAATGGCATCAAGGGAATCTCGCGCGCTGTGATGCGTCTTACAAAACTTGAGCAACTCTTCATCGCCAACTCCCCTATCAAGGCCGAGGAGTTCTTCGTGGAGGTGGCAGAATCTTCGCCATACTACCAGGAACGCAACGAGTGGTCGTGGGCAAACTTTACAAACCTTATGGATGTGGAGATATACAACTGCCCTAACCTCGACCGCTTGCCTCGCGAACTTATCACCGAGTTACCTAACGTGCAGTCGCTCAACGTGGCTGTGAACTATGGCATCTCGGCCGAGCAACTTAAGGCCGACTGGGAGGCTCTTATCGATGGTGCTTCGGGCGAGGATATTCAGATTCTCTATATTGGCTTCAACAACCTTGAGGAGACCCCTTCGACAGACTACCTACGACGAATGAAGAAGATAGGTCTGTTGGATTGTAACAGCAATCGCCTACGTGTGGCACACCCCTTTGGCAAGGAGGTAGCCCCAACGACAATCCTATTCGACTACAACCGTATCGAGGAGTTGCACCCTGCCGAGGATGGCTACTTCTGTGGCGTGAGCCAACTTGAGGAGTTCTCTTGCTCGAACAACGCCCTCACTCTTCTTCCCGACATCTTTAGCGCCACCTCCGTATATAGTATGCTCACGGTGAACTTCTCGTCGAACAACATATCGGCCTTGGCCAATGGCGAGGCTTGGCGCGGCGTGAACACATCTACCCTCAATCTGGCTGACAACGCCTTCGAGGAGTTACCTAAGCGCCTTATGGGCTCAGGTTCGCGCATCGGAACTCTTATGCTTAGCTCGAACGGTATGCGCCGTATCGAGGAGGGTGCGCTCATAGGTTCTGGCAGTGAAAACCTCACAACTATAGACCTCAGCTTCAACCGCCTCACTGCATTGCCCTACGACGACTTCAGCATCTCAACAATTCCTTACCTCTATGGTATCGACCTATCGAGCAATGCCTTCAGCGAGTTCCCATACGCCCCTCTGTCGGTTGATAGGCTTACAGTGATGAGCATCCGTCAGCAGCGCGACGACCAGGGTAACCGCACACTTAAGGAGTGGCCCACGGGTCTTCACACACACAAGGGTATGACGGCATTCTACATCGGCTCGAACGACCTACGCAAGATTGAGGATACCATCTCGCCATATATCCTGCTCTTCGAGATTAAGGATAACCCCAACATATCGATAGACCTCTCTAACGTATGTCCATATATCGAGATGGGCTACTACGAACTTATCTACGACTCAACACAGGATATCCGTGGTTGCGACGCCCTCAACCTCGACTAACGAATTTAGGCTATGAAGAAGTTATATATATATGTATGTTGTGCGTTAGGCCTCTTGGCGAGTGCCTGCACAAATGACACCACCACAATCACAGGGTTCGAGGCCGACGCCTCTCTCATCGAGGCTCTGCCATCGGGTGGTAGTTACGACATCGTCATCCGCTCCGACAAGGAGTGGACCGCAGTGACGGATGTGCCTTGGGTTATGGTATCGCCAGCCAATGGCCGTGGCGAGGTGCGCTGTACCATCAAGGTAGACTCTACGCTCATCAACGACCCTCGACAGACAATTATCCACTTCTCGTCGATGGGCTCAATCCTCAAGAAGATAGACGTCGCACAGGAGGGTTACGCCAAGCAGATTACCCCTGCCAACAAGAGTATCAACCTGAGTGCTTCAGCAGCACGCACAGAGCGTAGTTTCAGTGTCGAACTGACTACCAACGTAGAGTTTGAGGTGGTTGCCGACTATGGCACTGATGGTGCTGAGTGGATGGTAATTGACGACTACAACCTAACCTTGGATCGTGGCGCACGCCCACGAAAGACCACCCTTAAGGTCGATTGGAAGATGAACACCGAGCCACGTAGCCGTGTGGCTACCCTCCGCCTAAAGAGCGAGGGCGTGGAACTCTCTTCGATTACTATCAACCAGGCCGCAGCGCCCCTCATCGAGGATAACCGCCAGGGCGACTCCTTGGCCATAGTTACCATCTACGAGAAACTTGGTTGCTGGTCTAATACCGCCATTTCTACGACCGAGAGTATGCGCCACTGGGAGGGTGTACGTCTCTGGGAATCAACAGATAGAGACCTCCCTTCGGCAGATGCCGTAGGCCGTGTCCGCGACCTCGACCTTAGCTACTTCGACACCGAGGACGACGTGCCAATGGAGATTAAGTATCTCAAATACTTGGAGACGCTCTCGCTCTTTGGTAATGTGAACACTATGCTTAAGAGTCTACACCTTTGCGACGAGGTCTGCGACTTGGAGTACCTCAAGGCACTACGTGTATCGGCCTTCGGTCTTGTGTCGCTTCCTGAGGATTTTGCTAAGTTGGGAGACTCGCTCGAAGAGTTGGATCTTAGTTCCAACAACTTCAACACCATCCCTGAGGTTATCCGCAAGGAGAACTTTCCTCGTTTGCGTTCACTGGATTTAGCAAGCAACCGCCGAGCATCGGTCAGCGACCTACGTAATGCCAAAAGCGAAGAGGGTATCGGCATCCACCATAATACGGCAGATGACCAGACCTTAAAGCACCTCTTTCTTTGGGAGGAGTTGGAGGAGTTGAGCCTCTCGTACAACTACTTAGAGGGCCGACTACCCGATTTCGAGGTAGGCAAGGAGAGTGTTCGAGCATACCAGATGGAGGATATTGCGGCTCACGGCGACACCCTAACGTGGGCTGTGGAGAACGCACTCCCTCGCATCTTGCCAAATATGCGAAATCTACGCATCAACCTCAACTTCTTCACGGGCGACCTCCCCGACTGGTTGCTCTACCACCCACACCTCTTGGAGTGGGGTCCTGAGGTGCTTATCTACCCTCAGCAGGAGGCTGCGGTAGATAGCAATGGCCAGAGTGTCGGATTCGACAATGCCCCCACCTCGGCTGAGTACTACTTCGAGAAGTACCCACTATACCGAGGTCGCTACGAGTATAACACTGAAACTGAGGAGTAACGATGAAACGATATCTATATTTTGCGGTGGCTCTGCTCCTTGCAACCGCCTGCTACAACGACACCACTACCTGCCCAGCACCCAAGGAGCAACCCTCCGAGGCTATCATCCCCGACGATGTCATCAAGGGCGAGGTAATAATCAAATTCCACCCAGAGATGGAGAGCATCCTTGAGGAGCATATCACTCGCTCAGGGGGCGATGCCACACGCTCTGGAATACCATCGACCGACGAGGTGCTTGAGATTCTCGGAGCATACCACTTCGAGCGCCTCTTCCCCATTGACCCTCGCCACGAGGAGCGCACACGCAAGGATGGTCTTCACCTATGGTATATCGTAGAGTTCGACGAAAGTATCGACCTAAGCCGTGCTGTGAAGGAGTTGTCTAAACTCGGCGAGGTAGACAAGATTCAGTGTAACCGCCGTATCTATCGTGCTTATAACGAGAATATTGAGCCACACTTCATCAGCTGTGCCGAGGCAAACCAAGCCACTACACGTGCCGCAGCAATGCCTTTCAACGACCCAGAGATCTTTCGCCAATGGTGCTACATCAACGATGGCTCTGCCCCCTTCGCTCAGGAGTGGGCAAAGGTCTTGGCAGGTGCCGATGCTGGTTGCAAGGAGGCGTGGGAGCTCTGCACAGGCGACCAGGAGATCATCGTGGCGGTGATGGACGAGGCAGTTATGTGGAGCCACCCCGATCTGGCAGACAATATCTGGATAAACGAGGCTGAGGAGCTTCACGCTGGCGTAGATGGCGACGGCAATGGCTACAAAGATGACCGCTATGGCTATAACTTCGTGCGCGACAGCGGCATCCTCTCTTGGACCTCGAATGGTAGCACGGGCCACGGCACACACGTCGCTGGCACTATCGCTGCGGTGAACGACAATGGCATCGGCTGTGCCAGCATCGCTGGCGGTGGCAAGGGCCAGAAGGGTGTCAAGATTATGTCGTTGCAACTCTTCGACGGTGCCAATGCCTCTTCATTGGCCTTGGAGGCCCGCGCAATGAAGTATGCAGCGGATAATGGTGCTGTGATATTGCAGTGCTCGTGGGGCTACAACTCGGCAAAATCAAACCTCATTATGGGCTACACCCCAGGCCCTGCTACGGAGGAGGAGTGGGCGGCTACATACCCCTTGGAGAAGGAGGCCCTCGACTACTTCATCAACCACGCAGGCTCAGCCAATGGTGTCATCGACGGAGGCTTAGCAATCTTTGCTTCGGGCAATGAGTATGCCGCACAATCATCCTTCCCAGCGGCATACTCTAAGTGTATATCTGTATCGGCAATCGCTGCGGACTATACCCCTGCCTCATACTCTAACTATGGTAGCGAGGTACTCCTTTCGGCCCCTGGTGGCGACCTTGAGTACTACGGCACACCAGGCCTTCAGGATGAGCAGTACGACGAGCATGGCATCCTCAAGGAGCAAGGCGCGATCTTCTCTACCCTTGTAGTTCAGGGAGTTGCAGGCTATGGCTACTATGAGGGTACATCTATGGCTTGTCCCCACGTGTCTGGTGTTGCTGCTCTTGGTCTCTCGTATGCCAAGCGACTCAACCGCCACTTCACCTGGAGCGAGTTCCGTGACCTTATGTATGCTACAGCACGCGACATCGAGTCATACTTCGTAGGCGAAAAACTATACTATATGCGCCATAGTTCGGCTGGTGCGACACCTTTAAAGATGAACTTGGCCGACTATCAGGGCAAGATGGGTCGCTTGGTGGATGCTGGAGCGTTGCTCAAGGCTATCGACCAGAGTGGTCGCCCTATGCGTCTACCAAACATATACCTCGCACCCGACCAGAGTATTACCTTGACCCTCTCGAACTATAACATCGTCGAGGCTACCGAGGCCTCAGTGACCTCGGAGGGTATCGCAACGGCAACTCTTGAGGGCGACAACCTCACCATCAAGGGTGTGGGCGTTGGTCAGACGAGCCTAACGGTAAAGAGCCCAAGTGGTGACCACCACGCTACGATTACCGTGCGTGAGAGCGCTTCGGACAACGGCTGGCTATAACAACCCAAATTATGCGACACCTTAGACAACTAATTCTCCTTGGCGGAGCTCTGCTCCTCAGCTTTGGTGCTTCGGCACAGGGGCGAGGTTTCCTCTCGCGCGAGGCCTTAGACTCATTGGTAACCCCCTCCGTCTCAACAAAGGCGACGGGTATCTTGGAGTGCAAGGAGGGTGTTGTAAATGTGGGAACTATCTCGGATGAGAGTGTTGTCGAGGTACGATACCTTGTCCGTAACACCTCTAATAGGAGCGTTGTCATCACCCAGTTGCGTTCGTCGTGCGGATGCTTGAAGGTGGCGACATCGCCTACGGCCATAGAGCCTAACGGAAGTGTGGAGATTGTAGCAAATTTCGACCCTAAGGGACGCAATAGCAGTTTTAGGTATAACATACTGCTATACAGTGAATTAGATAATACATACCCCTCTCTGCGCCTAACCCTCGTGGGCGAGGTAGAGAGTCGCGATAGTTGGTCACACCTACCCTACCGAATGGGTGGGTTACGCCTAAGTCGCAAGGAGGTGACCATAAACTCACGGGGCGTGGAGCGCATAGCCTGTGCCAATAGTACCGATAGTCCTATGCGACTTTCGGCACGAGAGACAGTGGCAGGGCTTTCGTTGCGCACTGAGCCAGAGGTTATTGCACCAAATAGCGAGGCCGACATTATGATTAGTTACGACCCTGCGGCAGCCCTTGCAACAGAACTACGCACGATACTTATCGTCGAGGGAATAGAGGCCTCACCCACAGAGCGAATGATTACCATAACGATAACGAAATAAAGGACAAACAATATGAAACGATTCAAACTATTACTTACCATCGCCCTCGTAGCGATGCTTAGCACGGGATGTAAGCAGACCCCTATAGACGATGGTACGCCAACGATGGCGGTGACCTACACCACCATAGATGGTGTGTGGGCGATGACACACTGGAACGGCGCACCCATCGACGACCAGACCAACCTCTACATCACATTCCTACGCAAGGAGCAACGCTTCGAGATGTGGAGCAACTTCGGCTCTATGTACTTTGTGCAGAGAACTGGTGAATTCCGCATCGAGCAGGACGAGATAAAGAGGTATATCCTCAAGGGGTGGTACGACTATGGCGCTGGCGACTGGAGCAACGACTACGTAGTCGTATTGGACTACCCTGGCGACAGGATGCTACTTAAGGCGTTAGGCAATGGTGAGGTAATGGAGTTCAACCGCATCGAGGCACTTCCTGAATTTTAACCAAATATCTATACACACTATGAAACACATCAAACAACTTGCAGTACTCTTTACTGCACTCTTCGCACTCCTTGGCGTGGCTTGCGAGAAGGAACCAGCAACGCCAACCCCCGAAAAGCCTACTATTGGCATCGTGGAGGTTAATTTCGAGGAATCGACAATGACCCTTGAGGCTGTGATTGTACCCTCGACAAATGCCACTGCGTGGTACTACAAAATCGAGGATGGCAAGACCACCGAGGAGTACACCAAGGTCAATGGCTCGGCTGGTAAACCAGTGACCAAGACCATTAGTTACGGTGTGGAGTATGTCATCTCTGCATACGCCGAGAACGAGGCAGGAAAGAGCGAGGTTGCAAGCGAGCGCTACTGCGCTATGCCTGAGGGCGAGGTAGCCATCACCATTGGCGAGGTAACCCTCAACCAAGAGAGTATGGAGGCCGCGGCTACCATCTACCCTTCATCTAATACAAAGAAGTGGTACTGGAGAGGCTACAACACTGAACTTGAGGCTGATAGCATAGAGTGGAACGTCGTGGAGGGCAACCAGGAGCAGTTGGTGAAGGTTGCTTACGAGTGGGGCAAGAACTTCGTATTGGAGGCCTATGCCGAGTGTGATGCTGTGGTATCGCAGAAGACGAGTGCCGATTTTATGTTCGAGCCATCGGTGCCAACAATCACCGTCTCTAAGCCTCTCTTCAACGAGGAGAATATGACCGTAAGTTTCGAGGTAACTCCTTCGGAGGATACCTTCCACTGGTACTATGGCCCTTATGGTGAGGTGCGCCCAGACTCACCCGAAGCATTCACCTGGTTCTCGGATAACGTGGCACGTACCGTTAGCTTCGATGTGGAGTACGACACCGAGTACAACTTCTTCTTCCGTGCTGAAAATGCACTTCTTAAGGGTAATGAGGAGATCGTCGAGTTCTCGGTAATATCGCCTGTGGTGGAGATTAAGGTGGAGAACCTTACATCGTTCTCTTTGGATGTGGCGGTAACTAAGAAGAGCCACTGCGTGAAGTATGTGGCTGGAGCTGTTCACACCTCCGCATACGACCGCAACATCTTTATCGAGCAGGCTCAGGCATCGCTCAACCCCGACCCAAGCTACCCATTTGCGGTGTTCAACTCTGCAACCGAGAGCCGCACCTTCAGTGAGCAGGATCTCGTGCGCAACTCACTCATCGACAGTCAGGAGAGTGCTGGTCTGTTGCTCAACGTGGGCCAATCATACACCATTGCCGTATATGGTGAGAACGAGAAGGGCCAGTACAACGTGACCACTGCCGAGGTAGTTATCCCTGAGTCACAACTCGATGGTGAGCTACCTATCGACATCGTCGTTGAGGATATCACCGAGACCTCAGCAATGGCTACAGTGACTGCGGAGAGCGACTGCAAGGTTGTGGTTGGATATATCGACCCTGAGGTTGCTAAGGCCGACACCGAAAACTCATTCGACTTCGAGGGCAAGAGCGACGAGGAGATCAAGGCCTACATCATCAAGGTTGCCAACAGCATCCCATTGGTCTACGACTCACCTATTACTCTACAACTCTGCGACTACTTCGCCATCGGTAGCAAGTATATCGCATACGCTATCGCTATCAAGGATGGCAAGGTTGGTAACGTAGATTTCGAGGCCTTCACCACAAAGCGTCCTACGCTCACTGGCGAGGCTAAGATTACCGCAGCCGAGATTGTTGAGCAGACATCGCACGAGACTCTCACCGTCATCCTCACCCCAGATGCTAAGGCTTCTAAGGTACGCCTCTTTGCAGCACCTTACAACGACTACTCTGCCGTAGCCGACATCCTCGACTATGTTATGGATGCCGACGACCACCAGAACTACCGCGAGGAGTATGATATCGACCCTGAGACGGGTCTTGTCACTGCCGTAGTGGATATCTACCACCCAGGCGACAGATACTATATCTACGCTTCGGCTATCGACAGCAATGGCCGTGCTGGAGAGGTTGTCTGCGTAGCACAACTTGCTGGTCTTGACACCGAGTACTACACCACTATCGAGGCTATCATCGAGCAGGGCAACCTTAACTACAATGGTACTGGTACCGTGGATTTGGCTGTCACCGTACTTAGCGAGAATGAGGACCGCATCAGCGTAAGCATCAACACCGACACCCGTTCGGCTAACGCCTCAAAGGTATGGCTCGTACGCTTCAGCGGTAAGGTTAATGAGATTGAGAGCACCGTGAAGGAGAACTTCAGCGAGTACCCCGAAAAGATCTATGGCTCGTATAAGGAGGCCGTGGTAGGCACCGACTACCGCTACGAGGATACTGGTAGCTCGTTCAACCCTAAAATCGAGTCGTTGCTTGTCTACGATAGCTCGTGGGGTGGCGACATCATCGTTGCCGTAGTTTTGGACACATCAGGTAAGTTCAATATCCACAGCTACTATGCAGCAGGCGTAGGTGTTACGGTATTGTAATCGTCACATACCTCAAACAATTAGGGGCAGTTCGCATTGAGATTATCCTTTTTCGGCGGTGAATAATGTTTCACCGCCGAATTTATTTATATTCAATACATTAGGCAGTTGTGTTACGAAACGATATTACTCACACAAATCGCTTGTACTCTAATTTAGCTCTTTGCGTGTAGTCTTCTATGTAGTCTAAATTAAAGTCAATTGGTGTTACTTGGTACGGCTTAAATAAAATTCAACATTCTGCTCTTTTTGTCTTTGAAATTCTAATCTGTCATATTTGGGCAGTTTGGTGGTGTAGTTTTGCCGAAAATTACATCCCACTTATTATGAAAAACAAAGAATATACCCATCTGCGGGAGCAAGTGCAGAAAATCGAAGAGAGGATTCTTGCCATCACGGGCAAAAATGTGGAGTTTAATATGGAGTGGACTCGCTCGCAACTCAAATGCGAGCAGGTGGAACGCCTAATCTGGAAGCGCAAACATCTGCTCGACAGGATGTTTATTGCTACGTCCGAGGAGGTAGTGCGTATGGAGCAGGTAAACAATCGTTTGTACGACCTTACGCAGAAGATGTACGCTCGTACCGAGGCTCTTTATCGTAAGATGGCGACCACAACCTATGACCCCGAATTTGATGACGATGTGGAGGTCGAGGGTTCGCTTAGGTTTTCGCCGAATGGGCACAGCTCTGTTTTGCCAATGGCGAATGACGACTATTACGGCTCGGAATTCTACGAGATGTTTTGCATTATTGACTGGCTATACACTTGCGAGCATCTAAAATTGGAAGAGGTGGAGTCTTGCTGGTACCTCCGCTCACCTGCCGACTATCGCCCCGAAATGATCTGCGAAGAGTTGAGGATAAAAGACGACCTCAACGATGGCACGACTTGGTATGAGTCCGTACAGCCTGCCGCCGAGAAATTGAGCCTCCTCTGCATCTGCCACGCCGTTCACGATTTGAGTTGCCACAAGCCCTATTCCATTCCCGACATTCTGCGTATGAACGACTTTTGCGTGGAGGTCAAGGTCACGCATCAGCATTGGGAGGAGCAAGACGGCTGCGGTTGGAAATGGTGGAGGCGTTGCTCGTTCGAGGAGTTTCGGGATAAGTTTGTGCGCGAGGCAGAGCAAAATCGTGCGCCCGAAATCCGACTTGGGCAGGAGATAGCCAATCGCACACGCCAATATTTCCACGATTATTTGGAGGATTTATCTGCCGATATGCCGAGCGCTGAGCAATGGACGGAGCCATTATCCGATGAAGTTCACTATCGCTGGCGTCCGCAAAAAGATTGCTTCTACTTGGATGAAAATATCGACGACTACCTGAGCGAGTTGTATGAGTTTGTGAGAATGAAATAATTTTACTAAATTTGTGATAGACTACGACCCAAGACAATGGATAACAACAGAATATCTCAGATACTCGACTTTGTCGATTATATCGTTGGCGAAGATGCAAAGCAGCAAGCGTCTGAAATTAGTTTTGTAATGGAGTTGGCGGCAGATGTAAAGCGTTGCATCGAACAGAATAGACATCTGTTGCCATATCATCTCAATCTGATTGACGAACTACATATCAACGAAAACGGGCATAGTCGCATACTATGTAAATTATTGCAATATAAATCGCAATCAGGGGAGTATGTAGTATTACAATCGCTGTTGGCGTATATAGCTGAACAAAATAACGAATATCGTTCCATAGCCATCCAGAGACCATTGATTACGCAGGAGCAGTGTCGAATAGACCTTTGGGTGCGAGACAAGGCTGGTGGATATGCCATTATTTTCGAGAATAAAATCTATAACGCAACAGATCAGGAGGCTCAGTTATCAAGATATATAGAGTGTACCAAGGCAAATGGATTTACAGATGAACAAATTTTTGTAGTCTATCTGTCTCAGCAAGGCTCGGAGCCGGCAGAACAATCTTGGGGCGCATATAAGTCTGAATATGCACAGCGGTATATGAATTTATCATTTAGAGATGATATTCTACCGTGGTTAAAAGAGCGCGTCACTACTATTATACCAGAAAAAGATTATCTGTTACGCTGTGCCGTGGAACAATATATAGACTATTTGGAGGGCATTTTCGGTTTAAGAACAATAGATAAAGAGTTAAATATGAAAGTAGAAGAGTGTATCAAGGAAAAACTTGGTTTAACAGGTCAGGTGTATGATGATTATCGTACAATTCGTCAATATCAAGACGACATTAACAAAGTAATAAGCCACTTAGAAACATTAAAAGGCAAGATAGAAAATCAGATGTTTGAGAAGTGGAAGATTGAATTGACAGAACACTTCCCTTACTTGAAAAATAACATAACATTAGGAAATAGAGGGAAGATTATTTTTGTCGGAATCACTTTGCAAATCGGTGGACATTCTGTTAGAATTGTTATAGATAGAGATACAAACATATACTATGGTATTTATTGTGTTGAGGGCAAAGATCCTAATATAGCAAATATAATTGAAGGTGCAATATCAAATATTGGTAGTTGGGAAAGTAATAGTTCTTGGTATTGCTGGAAATATACCGATTTAGAGTCGGCATTGCCAAACCTCATAGAACTGATAGAGGTAATTTTGCCATTAACAAAACAATAAGCACAACGAGACCCGCCCTTAACACAGGCAGGTCTCGTTCTCTTGTAGGGCTATCTCCAAGCCTCGCTCTAACTTTTTGCGCAATAAATACGGCACTTTGCGGCGCACGGGGAAAAGGCTTGTAACGTAGGGGTGCGAGTGGTTGGGCATATACCCCTCGTCGCCATCGAGTGTGGTGTAGGAGTCATCGGTTATATCAAGTGCATAATCCATCTCCTCATTGAGTTCATCATCTGTGATTCCAATACAATTCTTTTGAAACTCCTCGCGCACTCTTCGGCGAATTTCCGAGGTTCGTTCAGGAGTTGGCGGCTGACTATATACAATCTCCAACGATACCGTATCGCCCGATAGTACCTCGACCAAGTCGCCAATCTCGAAACGACACTCCTCCTTTGGTCTACCATCAAATGGTTCAAGTGCTCCGCCCAAATCTTTGTTGTATAGTGCCGAGACTTTTGTTTCGTGCAGAAATGCTCCATCTCCCAAATAGATGCGAGTATGTTGTGCATCGCCCGTAAGATGCCAATCGAATGGTATCTCATCGACCACAAAACCATAATAATAGTCGTAATCTGAACGATACTTCCCAGAAGATTTTGCCTTTTCCTCATCGGTTACATATTTGCGAATACGCCGCTCGGCATCCTCCAACGAATGAAAGTAGCCTGTAACCTCTCGTCGCACCTCAAAGCGAGGATAGTGTGCCTCGGACTTACCTTGATAGTAGATTGTTGTGAGTTTATACAACACATCGGTTGCTCGGCTGTAGGGTTCTCGTCTCATATTTGCGATTTTTCCCGCAAAGGTGAGAATTGAGAATGCCAAAGGCTGTCAGTGTGAAAATAATTCTTGCTCTGACACAATGTAGCAGTGTGATTTCTCAACTTTGCACCGTAAAACGAGAATAATGATGATGACAAACGAACAAAAACTTATTGAGAAATATCGCGGGGCAGCACTGCGATTTTGGTTTGAGCCGGAGAGTTCCTACGAAATGGAGTTTGAGAGTTATGAGGAGTTTTATGAATATCTGTTTAAGGATATTGCCCTTTGTCCGAAGGGTATGAGCCGTGAGGCATATATCGTCGCTCGCTGCTACTATATTTTCGAGTATGAGGTGGCGGTCGAGAGAGTGTTGAGCGGGATACACTCCGCACGCCATTTCGATAGCGATTGGGAACCTACACCTTACCGCTATGATCCTCGCGACAACTCAGAACACACCGAGCGATTTTTGCACGATGTGTATAAGGCAGCAACATCTATTTAACCAAATAAAACAATCTGAATTATGGTAATCGTAAGAACATTTGGCGATGCAATTGTGTCGCAAGAGTTGAACAAAGAGGCGTGGAAGAAGTTGTCGCGCGAATTTAAGTGGAATGAGGAGTTGCTCCGCAAGTATCGTAGTGAGATTGATTGGGAGGCATTGTCCTGCAATTACGAAATGCTTTGGACAGCATCTATCCTCGAAAATTTCAAGAGTTATATCAATTGGAAAGAGTTGTCGGGTAATGCCCCTGAAAAGTTGCTTACCCTAAAGATTATCGAGCAGTTTGCCGACCGATGGGATTGGCACGAGTTGTCAGACAACAGCAATCTGAAACTCTCGTATGCTATGCTCGACAAGTTTGCCGACAAGTGGGATTGGGAGTGCATTATCAATCGTTGGCGTAGCGAGGAACTATATACGCCCGATTTCTTGGAGCGATACAAGGAGTTTATTCCTGTGGATGAGTTTAAGTCGTCTAATCTCTGGGATGCACTTGTTGAAAAGCGTTTCGACGAGTTGGTCGAGGATATTATGGGATAGTAAACATTTTTCGGATGTTGAGGAGTCGAGTAATCGGCTCCTTTTTTTTGCTAACATAATTTTACACTGTCGCAATTTGACAGTGTAGCATTATACCTTTGCAACAAAAATTAAATAGCAAAGATTATGGAGCAGAAGAAAACAAGCGAGCAAAATCGCAAGGAAAAATCATTTAGTGAGCAGTTGGTGGAGAGCATTGCAAACAAGCCTTTTACAGCCGAGCATTGGCAAAGATGCGCCGACTCATTTCACGAAAATGAGCAGCGGCAACGAAAACAAACTGCCACTGCCGTAGCAATTGGAATCGTTATCGGTGCATTGGCGATGTATTTTTTATCCTCGCCAGAGCGTTGGATTCGATTATAATTTGTAACTTTATCTAAAATTTCACCCCGTTATGAGTACCGCAGGACTTATCAACCGCTATGTGTGGTTTGTTTCGACCATCTATAATCGAGGGCCTATCACGCTCGAAGAGATACAGTGCCGTTTCGAGTCGCATTTTGGGCGTGGCGAGGAGCTTTCGGAGCGTCAGTTCCACCGCTACACCGACGCTGTGGAGGAGTTGTTCGACATAGAAATAAAGTATAGTCGCTCGCAGCGAGGTTATATCGTTGCCGACCGCGAGGGCATCGACAATATGGGTATGCGTAAATGGCTTATCCAAACTTTCTCGGTCAATAATATTCTGCACGAAAGCCAGGAACTCAAAAACCGCATACTGCTCGAAAATGTACCTTCGGGGCAGCAGCACCTGACGATTATTGTGGATGCGATGCGTGAGGGTGTGGCACTCTCGATGACTTACCATAGTTTTCATCGTGAGGAGCCCTCGACTTTTGAGGTGGAACCGTACTGCGTGAAACTTTTTGAGCAGAGATGGTATATGCTCGGAATGAGCGACAAACTACGTATCTATGCCCTTGACCGCATCAAGGCGGTGGAGCCGACCGAGCGTACCTTCAAACTGCCCAAGAAATTCGATGCAACAAAATTCTTTGAGGACTACTACGGAATTATCATCGGCGATGAGGATTTTGATGTTGAGCCCGTGGCATTGAAGGTCGATTCGTGGCAGAGCAAATATCTCCGCACCCTACCACTGCATCACTCGCAAGTCGAAGTTGAACGCAACGAAGAGTATTCGATTTTTGAGTACCGCTTGTGTCCGTCGTTTGATTTTAGACAGAAGATTTTGTCTATGGGAGCAACGACGGAGGTGCTTGCACCGAAGGTGTTGCGCGAAGAGATTGACATAAATGCTTGCGATATGGCATCGCTCTATCACGACCATTTCAATAGTCCAAAATATAAATTCAAGGTGTATAAAAAATAAAAGATTATGAAACATGTAAAGTTTAGACCGTGGATTGGAGAGAAATACCATACTGAAGGTATATTTGGG
The DNA here is from genome assembly GCA_904502285.1 of uncultured Alistipes sp. Taxonomy (GTDB): domain Bacteria; phylum Bacteroidota; class Bacteroidia; order Bacteroidales; family Rikenellaceae; genus Alistipes. The sequence goes on from CAJGEC010000008.1 coordinate 23,376, forward strand.
AAGAAAATTTTAGTATTGGGCGAAAGTCACTATTGCAAGGAGGATAAAAATAGAAATCCCGCCTGTATTGCGTTGGGGCGTTGTTCTTTCGAGTGTATGGATGAGGCTTGCTTCTCTCAAACAGAGGATGTCGTTGATGTTGTCGTAAATAATTATACTGGACAAAAACACGAGCAAACATTTATGCAATTTGCAAAATCTGTAATGGGAAAGGATTTGTCGATTGAAGAACATTCTGCTTTTTGGCAAAGCGTAGTATTCTATAACTATATGCAACATTCGCAAAGCGGCCCTACTCGTCCAATTGAGTTTAATCATGATTATTCCGAAGCATTTAGGGAAGTGTTAGAGTCACTGATGCCAGACTATATAATAGTTTGGGGTGTTAGATTGTGGAAAACTTTTTTGCCAGGGTGGAATGGTGTTAGTTCGGAAATTACACTTGAAAATGGAGATAAAGCACCTGTCTGGACATACAATATAAAGGAGAAAGAAATTCATGCAATATGTGTACATCACCCATGTATAGGTAAGGGAAGAGATTGGCGCTATTGGCATCAGTTCTATAAAGAGTTCCTCGGACTATCTGAATAATTCATTAAACCCTATGACCGCCTACATTTCTGAGAGAGTGCAAAAGAATTAGTGCGACGGAATAAACCATCTTTAATAAATAAAAAACATGGAACAGAAATTTGATTTTTCGCAGGCTGATCCTCTGTTTGTTGAGGTAGCAAGATTTGTTGTAGAGAACAATAGAATGGCTTGTGGGAGCCCTTTGGAGCGTAAATTTGAGATTGGCTTCAATCGTTCCAGACGCATCCTCGAGCAGTTGGAGGCTGCTGGTATTGTTGGCGAGGCAGTGCGCTGTAAACCTCGCACCGTACTCTGCACCGCTGAGGAGTTGGAACAAAAATTCGCCGAATGGCAAAAATAGCTAACTAATATAGACGACATTCCCCTCTCTGTCCTGATGTGTCAGAGAGGGGTTTTACTTTTGTTCCATAATCAATATACATAATTGGAAAAATTAGTCATGGTTGAATGTATCAGATTTCGTTCGGCGTTACCTTTTGATGAGAATGTTAAAGAGGAGTTTATCTCCGAGGTTTGGGGTGGAGCTATCGACCGTTGGAGAGGAAATATAGCGCCCGATATTGAGACGAGAATAGAGCTGGAGATTGCCACTTTTGAACAGGTAGAGGGGTATATGGCTTACCTAAATTTCGTGTGGAGAGTGGTTATTGAAAGCAACTATTTTCTAATCCCACATCGTACCCTTGCTCACGCATCGGCCGTGTGCTATGCTTTGGGGATTACGGAGGTAGACCCTATTCGCTTGGGACTTGATTTCAACCGCTTTATGCAGACCGATAAGCCCCGTTTTGCAGCGATTGGTCTAGCTACCAATGCAACCGCATTACAAATTCAAAAGGATATTATGAACCTCGATTTTAACGAGGATAGGGAGCGCTTGGGCGAACGAGAGTTGGACGATAAAGCCCCTGCTTTGACAATTTATCCGAGCCAACGCACTGCACAGTTATTGGGATATTTTAGCGATAAAGTCAATTTTGACTACATACCATTTGATGACCGAGAGACTTTCTACACCTTGTTACGCTCAAATGACTTAACGGGTGTGTATGGCTGTAATGATGGAACGGTTTTGCAAGAGTATCTGCAACAAGTCAAACCGCAATTTGAGGATTTAATACCGCTTTGTACAGCGAGCATTATAGACTATCCGACTAATCACATCTATACATCACGCAAATATGGCATCGCGTGGGAGCCTCGTTTCACGCCAGATATTGAGATGATATTGAGTGAAACATGTGGCGATATACTCTACAACGAGCAGGTCTATGCTATTGCCGAACTTGTTGGCTATACACCGAGCGAGGCAGAGGAGTTTCGCAAGGTGTTATCAAAACGCAAGAAACAGGAATACAACAACCACCGCCACCGATTCAGCAAGCATAAGGGCTTGTTTCGCAAACTTATAAATGAGGGCAGTTGGTCATTACCCAAAGCTCGGGTGGCGGAGTTCGCTCGCTTGGTTTACACAACCGCCTACCTCAAAACCCATTTTCCACAGGAGTTTACCCAAACCGCCCTATGCGTCGCAGCAAGCAATGAGTGTTAATCATAGTACGGTTGCAAATTAGTCCGAATAAATACAAACTAATTCAAGACAAAAGTGGCGTATGCAGTGAACCTTGTAGTTCGCTCATACGCCACCGTTGTCTATTTACAATACATCTTTGGAAGATGCTTGATTTCAGTGCTTTACTTTCAAAAGTTTTATGTGCCTTTGCATTTATAGTTTTTTGGCTTGATTACGACCTCCATGTAGTCTTCTATGTGGGATTTCGCTTTTTTTCGTAAAACCTACACTGAAAATCAATTAGTTAAGAATTAAAGTTCCTATCCATTGCGGAACTGCCCCTAACTTATTTTATATGTTTGGCCTTAAAACTTACTCTGTAGGTTTACTACCACACTCTCTGGCAAGAGTGCCTGAGTCTCAACCTTATCCAAGCCCATCTTATCGATAAACTCAGAGAGTGGGCGCTTGGTAGTCTGGTTGAGGGTATAAGAGAATGGCTCCGACATCCAGAGGTCGCTGTAGTTGCCTCTTTCGTCCATAGTCACGGCACACATAATGTACAACTTGTCGTTCTGGCCCGAAAAGAGCGATACGCTACCCTGCGCATAGCCACTGCTCACCAAATCCTCCTTTACCCAATCTGCTCCACCTGCCACAATCTCACTTGCGCTATAGATTGAGTAGAACGATACATCGGTAGGCTTCTCGGTAAATATCTCGCCATACATCAAGTACCAACCCATACTCTCCATCATACCGTAGTTGTAGTAGGTGTCGGGATATGCGGCCTCAAGTTCTGCAAGGCTGTAAGGGCCACCCGTCTCGACTCTTAACACGCTATTGTCGCACACACCCTCAGGCTCGGTACTAAAGTCGTAGCGGAAGAGGTCGGTGGTGACCACACCTCCGTAGTAACCAAACGCCAAGACCGAGTAGTCGGTATCGGGCACAAGGTCGATAACCTTAGCACTGATAGAACCTCGATAGCTCTGAAGGTCGTAACCAGAGAGCCACTCTATGATTTGGCTATTCTCGGTAAAAGGTATCATACTACTCTCAACATATACCAAAACGTATGGCTCGTCGGTAGTTGGCTCGACGATGATGTCTGCGACACGCACGTAGCAGTTCTCTACCTTGATGTCGATAACCATATCCGAGGCCTCGACGACTCCCGTGCGGAAGTTCTTGATGTAGGGTCGAGTCACCACCTGAGGCAAGCCATCCACCATCTCGATACCATAGAAGACCATACAATAGTTGGTGTCGGCCTCGCGTAGTTCGCTATAGCTATCGGGGCCCTGCAAACACATAATATCGAGGAGTTGCTCGCCTGAGTAACCCGACTGCATATATATATTTATAATAGAGAGCCACGTGCTTGCCACCTGCTTGCAATACTCCTCGCTTGGGGTCTCGCCCTCGGCAAGATACATATATTCGCCCTCCGAGTAGATATCTACATAATATTTACCCTCCCAGTTTAGTGGTGTAAAGTCGTAGTAGACCATAGGACCATCCACGGTCACATCAACATCGAACAACAAGTCCTCGTAGTCGTAGGTAGGCAACACCACCGACTCGTAGAACACTGGCGAGGCCATAGTGTAGTCGCTACCCTCCTCGTTGAACTCGATGGCATATACATAGAGGATATACTCTCGGTCAGGGACCATACCTGTCCAACCAATCTCCATATCTCCCTGATAGCATATCTGATTCAGATACAAGAACTTCTCCAAGTTAGATGCTTCGTACTGCTCTGCCCAGCCAGTGAAGATGCGGTAGTCATCCTCGAAGAGTTGCTCGGCAGTGGTGATGTTTGCACTCAAGAAGTAGTCCACCTCAGACATATAGACGATATATGGCATTTCGGGGTCTGAAGGGTGTATTTTTGTTGTGCAACTTGTAGATTTCACATCAGCAAGTTCCAACTCAAAAGCGAGGCCTTCGTATGGTGCTTGCTTCACCGAGATAAACTTGCTACTGAGGTTAGGGTACTTGAGCTGGAGTACGGCCGAACGCTCCGATGTGGTCATATTGCGGGCCACGGTGAAGTAGAGCACACTATTCTCGGTCTTGATGTTGTTAATCCACGATACCTCGGACTCTGCCACGATGTCGATGCCGTCGATGCCGTTCTTGAGTGTGTAGGGGATCGCCTGCTCACCACCCTCAAAACTCAGCTCTATGGTTGTCGTTTCAATTTCCAACGACATCTTATCATCCACTGGAGGGTTAGGGGTATCGTTCACTGGTGGTTCGTTGGTACACGCCGATAGCGCCATAACACCAAAAGCCACAACCAACGAGAGTGTTCTTGTAAAAATATTCATAGACGATGTTCTGTTTAAGTTATATATTTTTAGCAAAGATATGATTTTTATTGTCAAATTCCAAATATAGATGACATATACCGACACTATACTCAACGCTACTGATGTAGACTTGGCTCAAATATTTTTGCTCATTTATGCTAAAATTTGTATTTTATTCGTATATTTGTCCCTTGAGGGGAAAGTTTTTCCTCGCAAAGTGGTGTAATTTATAAGAAAAATAACGAAAAAACATAATTAATCACTTAAACTTAAAACTAACTATGAGAACATTCAAGAATTTGCTTTGGGCGATGCTCCCACTCTTCTGTTTGTCTTTGGCGGTATCTTGTACAGAGACCCCAAACACAGGAGACGACCCTAACCAGGGTGGCACAAATGGTCCAGCGGTTGTTAAGGACACTGTAATCAAGATGAAGAAGGATCTCTTCGAGGTTGGTGTTGCTGGCGGTTCACAGCTTGCTGAGTACACTATCGAGGCCCTTGATGGTGGTGCAAACCCACACTCTGGCGAGAAGATCAGCGCTGTAGCTGCTGAGAGCTGGGTAAACGGTTTCAACTACAACACTTCAAACATCCTCCGTTTCAACGTAGATCCTAACCCTGGCGCTACTCCACGTGAGTGCGTTGTAACTGTTAAGTATCGCTACGCTGAGGATGTTGCTTTTGTCGTTAAGCAGAGCGCTAAGTCTAGCGCAGGCTTTACTTTCGAGAACGTAACAAGCACTCTGTTCGACTACACTTTGGATATTATCCCAGATGACAAGGATGCTCCATTTATCGTGATGTCTGCATCTTGTGACTACATCGTTGCAAGTGGCTTCCAGACACCTGAGGACCTCTACGAGGATGATATCGCATACCACGACTGGTTGGGTAGCTTCTATGGTCAGAGCTATGCTGAGGTTATGCAGGAGAAAGCAAGATTTGGTGACCAGCGTAATGTTACTGTAAGCAATGGTAATGCTAATACTCCATACATCTTCTACTGCTACTACTTCGACTACGAGACTGGTGCTTTGGCTTCTGACGTATACACTTGCGAGATTTGGACTCAATCCCCTCAGAAGCAGGATATTCAGTTCAATATGCCATATGAGGTAGATGGTAGCGTTGTGTCTGTTGATATCACTCCTAATGGCTACGATGGTGACTACTACTTCGATGTGTTGAAGGTTTCTGAGATTGATAGCTATTTGAACGAACTCGTTCGTTTTGATGGCACTCCTTACTTCACAACTCCTGATCAGGCTATCGAGTTCTGGTGGAGCTCTGCTGTGGGTAATATGAAGAGGGATGAGATGTCTGCGGCCCAGATTATCGCTGCATACTCTTGCAAGGGCGTCTATGAGGATGGTACTCCAATGAGCAAGTTCGACTTCGAGCTTTTGGCTAACACCGAATACTACCTCTTCGCATACGCTATGGACGGCAATGCTTTGGTTGGCTCTACTCCTCAGTTTGTAAAGGTTACTACTGGCAATGTTGAGATGTCTGACAACGTGATTACTCCATCTGTATCGAACATCACCTCTCGTACAGCAACTATCTCATTCGAGACAACTAACGATGACTTCTACGTTGCTGGTTGGGCAACTGCTGACGAGTGGGCTACTTTTGGTAACAACGACGCTGAGCGTCAGGAGTACTTGCTCGCTAACATGCCTTACGAGTTCATCACTGGTAACTACTCACAGACCATCACTCAGCTTACTCCAGCAACTGAGTACGTACTCTACGCATTCGGTTCACGTGGTGGTATCGCAACTACTCCATCTATCTACACTTGCCGTTTCACTACTCGCGACGGTTCTGGTGGTGCTTGCTCTATCTCAGTCGCTGACCTCGGCTACTACGATGCAGCAGATTTCTCTGCATTCAATGGTTACTCATACCTCTCTGGCTATGAGATCGTATTGCCAATAGAGCTCCAGTTCAGCATTCCTGAGCACGGTGATTACTTCTGGGAGATTTACGATTGGACAAACCGCGAGCACGAGATTTATGATGATGAGAACTACGTCAGGGGTCTTACCTATATGATTAACACTTATGGTTCTCCTGCAACTCACTCTTACACTGGTCTTGAGAATGGTGGATACTATGAGCTCGTTGCTATCGTAATCGACAACGATGGTGTATATAGCGACCTCTTCAAGAGAACATACCGTCCTACATACGATGGTTGTGGCGATGCTCAGGACTACATCGACTGGTGGGAGAATTACCAGAACGGTGGTTCTGATGGTCCAGGTCCCCAGAGCTGCGTTATTGAGCAGAAGAGTCTCTTCGCTAAGAAGTCTGATCGCAAGTTCGTTTCAGAGATGACCTTCGAGCCAAAAAAGATGGATATCGAGTAATTCGATAGATAATACCAGTGGTTAGGGGTGTGGTCCGTGGGGCTACACCCCTAACTCTTTGTCGCCTCTGTAGGTGGAGGAGTAACGGAGCAAAACAGAGCGTAGAGGCACTACGACACCCCTTTTCTTGGTTTGTGGATAAAGTGTCGAAAAAATAGTAACTCAAAAAGGGGTTAGATCCGTTAAAAATCACGAATTTTGTAGACCTGAATTAGCCTATTAGGCGTAACACGGGCAGTTGTAACGGAGAAAAATAATAATATAAATATATACTACAATGGCGCAACAGACTAACAACAAGGAACTTAAGACGGTAAAGTACGAAGATGCCGTCGCTGCTTCCAAGGAGTATTTCAAGGGTGATGAGCTCGCTGCTCAGGTATGGGTGAGCAAGTACGCCTTGAAGGACTCTTTTGGCAATATCTACGAGACGACGCCTGAGGATATGCACAACCGTATCGCACAAGAACTCGCTCGTATCGAGGCTAACTACCCTAATGGTATGAGCCACGACGAGATCTATGAACTCCTCGACCACTTCCGTTACATCATCCCTCAGGGTGGCCCTATGACTGGTATCGGTAACAATATGCAGGTGGCTTCGTTGTCGAACTGCTTCGTTATCGGCCACAAGAACCCCGCCGACTCTTACGGTGGTATCTTCCGTATGGACGAGGAGCAGGTACAGCTTATGAAGCGTCGCGGTGGTGTAGGTCACGACCTCTCACACATCCGCCCTACAGGTAGCCCCGTACTCAACTCAGCCCTCACCTCTACGGGTATCGTACCATTTATGGAGCGTTACTCAAACTCTACTCGCGAGGTAGCACAGGATGGCCGTCGTGGTGCGCTTATGCTCTCGTTGCTCATCAAGCACCCAGATGCTGAGAAGTTCATCGACGCAAAGGTGGATACTGGCAAGGTGACTGGTGCAAACGTATCTATCAAGATTGACGACGAGTTTATGCGTGCCGCTATCGCTGGCCAGAGCTATCGTCAGGAGTTCCCTATCGGTGCTGAGAAACCACTCATCACTCAGGATATCGATGCAGGTAAGCTATGGTCAAAGATTATCCACAATGCGTGGAAGTCGGCAGAGCCAGGCGTACTCTTCTGGGATACCATCATCCGCGAGAGTGTGCCCGACTGCTACGCCGACGAGGGCTTCCGCACAGTATCTACGAACCCTTGTGGCGAGATTCCATTGTGTCCTTACGACAGCTGCCGTCTATTGGCGTTGAACTTGTTGAGCTACGTCGATGCTCCATTCACTAAGGAGGCTTCGTTCAACTTCGAGTTGTTCAAGAGCCACGTGGCTAAGGCTATGCACCTTATGGACGACATCATCGACCTTGAGTTGGAGAAGGTGGAGCTTATCATCTCTAAGATTGCCTCAGACCCTGAGGATGCAGATGTTCGTCGTGTGGAGTTGGAGTTGTGGCAGAAGATTCGCTCTATGGCCCTCAAGGGTCGCCGTACAGGTCTTGGCATCACTGCCGAGGGCGATATGTTGGCGGCATTGGGCTTGCGCTACGGCTCTGACGAGGCTATCGAGTTCGCAGTAAACGTACACAAGACCTTGGCTGTGGAGGCTTACCGTGCGTCGGTGGCTATGGCAAAGGATCGTGGTGCCTTCGGTGTCTTCAACTTCGAGAAGGAGCAGGGCAACCCAATGATTGAGCGTGTCTTGGAGGCTGCACCAGAACTCCGCGAGAAGATGGCTAAGTATGGCCGTAGAAATATCGCTATGCTCACCATCGCCCCTACGGGTACTACCTCTCTTATGTCGCAGACAACATCGGGTATCGAGCCTGTATTCCGCCCTGTCTACAAACGTCGTCGTAAGATCAACCCATCGGATAAGGATCAGCGCGCTACATTCGTAGACGAGACTGGTGAGAAGTTCATCGAGTACTACGTATTCCACCACCAGTTCGTCAAGTGGCTCGAAATCAACGGTTACGACACCACTCGATTGCAGAATATCGAGGAGGAGGAGCTCGACAAGTGGCTCAAGGCTTCGCCATACTACAAGGCTACGGCAAACGATATCGACTGGGTGGCAAAGGTGAAGATGCAGGGCGCTATCCAGAAGTGGGTAGACCACTCAATCTCTGTTACCGTAAACCTTCCTAACGAGGTTAGCGAGGAGCTCGTAGCAGATGTTTACCGCACAGCGTGGGAGTCAGGCTGTAAGGGTATCACCGTCTATCGTGACGGTTGCCGCGACGGCGTATTGCTCGACGTCAAGGATAAGGGCAAGGGTACTAAGAACTGCTCGTCGGAGGCTACTATCCGCCGTCCAGAGTCAATCCCTGCCGACATCGTACGTTTCAAGAACGGCAAGGAGGATTGGATTGCATTCGTAGGTAAGCAGGATGACCGTCCTTACGAGATCTTCACCGGTAAGATCGAGGAGGATGCTATGTACATCCCTAAGACCATCACCCACGGCCACATCCTCAAGGTTACCGAGGCTAACGGCACTAAGCGTTACGACTTCCAGTATCAGGACCGCTACGGCTATATCAACACCATCGGTGGTATCTCTCGCCTCTTCGACGAGGAGTTCTGGAACTACGCTAAGTTGATCTCTGGTGTATTGCGCTACGGTATGCCTATTGACAAGGTAGTGCAGCTCGTAGATGGCCTCCACCTCGACTCTGAGACCATCAACACCTGGAAGAATGGTGTGGAGCGCGCCTTGAAGCAGTACATCAAGGATGGTACTCGTGGCAAGGGTCGCTGCCCACAGTGTGGCCAGGAGCAGATGGCCTACCAGAATGGTTGCTTGACCTGTATGTCTTGCGGTTACTCTAAGTGTAACTAATTGAACATCAACAATAAGAGTAGAGGGTTATCCACCGTGGATAACCCTCTACTTTTTTTTAAAACTTTAGAACTCTCCTATCGCAGAGTACGGAACATCTCCCACATTAGTATTCCTGCTGTCACTGAAACATTTAGTGAGTGTTTAATACCCACCTGCGGAATCTCGATAGCACCATCGACAACATCGGCTACGGCCTGATCAACACCCTCTACCTCGTTACCAAAGATGATGGCATAGCGTTTGTCGGGGTCGGCCTTGAAGTCGTTTAGCATAACAGCACCCTCAATCTGCTCGATGGCAAGGATGGTATAGCCCTCACTGCGCAAAGACTCAACACACTCCATAGTGGTAGCAAAGTAGTTCCACTTTACGCTAAGCTCGGCTCCAAGGGCCGTCTTATGAATCTCACGGTTGGGAGGTGTGGAGCTGATGCCACAGAGCATAATGCGCTCAATGCCAAAAGCATCGGCAGTGCGGAAGAAAGAGCCTACGTTCTGTGCCGAACGCACATTATCCAAGACCACAACCACGGGCAACTTATCCACCTCGGCATACTCCTCAAGGGTGGGACGACAGAGTTCCTCGTTGAGTAATTTTCGCATAATTTTTAAAGTTTTTTAAATATATTGACGCAAAAGTACAAAAAAATAAAATATTTTTGGTAACTTTGCCTTGAAATGTTTATACACAGTCCGTTATGCGAAGATTGATGCGCTACATAGTCGTACTATTGGCCCTCGCCATAGCCACTCCCCGACTCTCCGCACAGGAGTTGGTCGTGGGGGCTGATTTCACCACACTCTTCGACAATACGGAGTTTTCGCCTATGGAGCACTACGACTCCGAGACCCTCTTCAGCGCACGTCTAACGCCTAAAATCGGTGTTAAGTGGCATAACCACAACGAGTTAATATTTGGCGCTGATATGGTGCAGGACTTCGGTCACAACTCGAAGTTCCTCTCGGATGTGAACGTAGAGATGTACTACGCCCTGAAGCACCCCAAGGCTAAACTATTCGCTGGTATATTCCCTCGCAAGGAGATGCGAGGCCTGCGAAGTCCAATATATTTCGACCCAGCATACCTCTACTACAACAACCGCATCGGTGGTGTCTTGGCTCGCTACGAGGCCAATGAGGGTCGCAGTTTCATAGAGTTTGCGATGGACTATACGGGAATGCGAGACTTCGAGACCCGTGAGTCGTTTATGATTATGTCGGCAGGTAAGTACTCAGTGGCGTGGTTCAAGGCGGGCTACGACTTCCTGATGGGCCACTATGCCAAGGACTACAACCCCGCGACCTGGGATGGCGTGGTGGACAACATTATGCTTACTCCATACGTAGGTGGCGAAGTTGTGGCTGGTCCTGTGGATGTAGATATCCAACTCTCCTTCGTGCAGTCGCTACAGCGAGACCGCATAATGGAGAATATATGGGAGTCGCCTCGTGGTTGCGACATCTATGCTGCTGTGAGTGGCTGGGGCGTAACCCTCTCGAACAGACTCTACGTAGGCAAGGGGCTTTACTCCTACTTCTCGCGCTATGGCAGTGCCGTCTACCACGGCATCCCCCACTATGCAATATCTAAGGGGAGGGGTAACATCTATAATGTCATAACCGCCTCATACTCAAAACTATTCTGCGACGACAGTATCGGCCTCGATGCAGGTATCACAATGGAGTACGATGGCAAGGGCTGGGGAACTCGCCAATGGTTGAAGGTGAGCGTTATGCTCGACTATGGAATAGATCTCAAAAAAGATAAATGATTAAATACTAAATAGTTATGTCAGTAGAAACAACACAAACAGAGACTAAGGAGAAGTCATTGAACTTCCTTGAGGAGATTATCGAGACATCGATAGCAAATGGTGAACCACGTGTGCAGACACGCTTCCCACCAGAGCCTAACGGATACCTCCACATCGGCCACGCCAAGAGTATCTGCATCAACTTCGGCCTTGCAAAGAAGTATGGTGGCAAGTGTAACTTGCGCTTCGACGACACCAACCCCGTGAAGGAGGATACCGAGTATGTAGACTCTATCAAGGAGGATATCAAGTGGTTGGGCTTCGACTGGGCTGGCGAGTATTACGCTTCGGACTACTTCGACCAACTCTACGACTGGGCTGTTGTGCTTATTAAGAAGGGTTTGGCATACGTCGATGATCAGACTCAGGAGCAGATTCGTGAGACCCGTGGTACTATCTCTGAGCCAGGAACACCATCTCCTTGGCGCGACCGTAGCGTGGAGGAGAACCTCGACCTCTTCGAGCGTATGCGCAATGGCGAGTTCGAGGATGGCGCAAAGGTGTTGCGTGCAAAGATAGATATGGCACACCCAAATATGCTCTTCCGCGACCCTATTATGTACCGTATCTTGCACACTGACCACCACCGCACAGGCGACAAGTGGTGCATCTACCCTATGTATGACTATGCACACGGCCAGTGCGACTCTATCGAGAAGATTACCCACTCTATCTGTACCTTGGAGTTCGACGTTCACCGCCCATTGTACGACTGGTTTATCCAGGCCTTGGAGATCTACCCATCACACCAGTACGAGTTCGCGCGCCTCAACCTCACCTATACTATGATGTCGAAGCGTAACTTGCTCAAGTTGGTACAGGAGGGCGTAGTTATGGGTTGGGATGACCCTCGTATGCCTACAATCTGCGCCTTGCGTCGTAAGGGCTATACCCCTGCTTCGGTACGTGCCTTTGCTGAGATGGTGGGTGTTGCTAAGCGCGACAACGTCATCGACCTCGGTAAGTTGGAGTACTGCGTACGCGAGGACTTGAACAAGGTTGCTGAGCGCCGTATGGCTGTGTTGAACCCATTGAAGGTGGTTATCACCAACTGGGAGGAGGGCCGTGTTGAGATGCGTCAGGCAGTGAACAACCCTGAGGATGAGAACGCAGGTATGCGCGAAGTACCATTCTCAAAGGTGTTGTATATCGAGCGCGACGACTTTATGGAGAACCCTCCAAAGAAGTTCTTCCGTCTCTGTCCTGGTGGCGAGGTGCGCCTCCGCTACTCTTACCTCATCAAGTGCGAGGAGGTCATCAAGGACGAGGAGGGCAATATCGTTGAGTTGCGCTGTACCTACGACCCAATGTCGGGCGATGGCTCGTCGAGCGATGGTCGCCGTGTTAAGGGCGTTATCCACTGGGTGAGTGCCGACCACGCCGTGAAGGCCGAGGTACGCCTCTTCGACAACCTCTTCGTTACGGAGAACCCTCGCGACAACTCTCAGGGTCAGGCCTCTTGGGAGGATAACCTCAACCCTAACTCGTTGGTTAAGGTGGAGGGCTGGTTGGAGCCATCGTTGAAGGATGCCCCTGTGGGTCAGACCTTCCAGTTTGAGCGTGTCGGCTACTTCTGCCCCGATAGGGACTCCTCTGCCGACCACCTCGTATTCAACCGCACCGTGACCCTCAAGGACACTTGGGCTAAGATAAACAAGTAGGTCGCCTACTGCGATTAAATAAATATTAGAGCCTGTCTAACAGATGTTAAACAGGCTCTTATATTTTGTTTATGAGAAAATTTTTTGTCGTGCACTTAGTTTACTCTGCGGAAACCGAGGATATAGTAGCCCTCACGGTGCTCGAACTGCCAATACATCGCTTTATCATTGATTGCCACGAGCGCACCCGAAGCTATACCTTCGTTGAACGAGATTGTCAAGTTAGCAGTCTCGGCTTCATAAGACCAGTCGAAGTTATAAGTTACTGGCTCAGAGTCTGGCTCAACATAAGAGTTGCGAATAACCTCTACACTCTCAGCGCTAAATGTGTATTTATCACACAAAGGGGCCTGTGGCACCATATAAGGTATGCCAAAGAGGGCCTGAACACTATGTACTCGCTGATAGGTAGCATCCTCGTAGCATAACTGAGTCTCGCCAACCCACTTGCCCAAGATCAACTCCTCGACCTTTGACTTATCGAACTCGCCCATTTCGGCAATGACACGCTCCACTTGCAACTCTGCCGAGCGACTCTCCATAATGCGGAGATCAACAGGTTTCACTACGCCTCGGTAGTTCACCTCGTTGGCTGTCCACTCAAGAACAACATAGTCGCTCGTCACAGCCATAACCTTTGCCTCAAAGGCTACCTCCTCATAATCCTCGGTCGCAGGCATATCTATATATATGGTCTTGATGCGATAGTAGTAGTCGAAGACACCTCTCTGCGAATCATCAATAGTGAACTCCTCGGTCAATGCTATACGCTTAACATAGTTATCACGAACATAGAAGACTGGCTCGTATGTCTCGCTCCAAGGTTCGCCACCGAGAGCTGAGTGAATCTTTGTCACCTTAGTAAAATCCTCGTTATACTCCATCAGCGCATCGAGATACCAGTCGGCAGTCCAACTAACCTCCTCGGCAACGAAATCCTTGCCCTCGGCAATCAACTGGTCGATAGCGAGCGTTGCTTCTGCCAAGGTTTGGTCGTAAACGCCACCATTATTGGGAGCCTCATCATTGTTCTTGTCGCACGAGCCACAAACCAAGCCCGCCATTGCGACTAATAGAAATAAACGTTTCATAGTTTTATGATTTTATGATCAGTAACATTTTTTTCTCTTTTACAAAGTTACAAAATTTATCATAAAATTGAGCATCCTGACCTAATCGAATTTCCAATTTTCCTTTACCGCCTTGCTAATTATCTAATTTATAATACTTTGGCGAGTTGAACCTTATGCCGAGAGATAGATATAGGCACAACTTATCTGATATGGGCAAGAGAGGATCTGGTGAGCTGTAAGTATCTATATAGCGGAGGCCAACGGTAATATATGGATTTCCAAGCCACTCGAGTTTCACACCGAGATCGTAGGCCATTGCGCCCCATTTATTTCCCAATGTAGACTGCACCTTAGGTACAATTACAACGCTTATCTTATTATCCTGATATGCCTTATACTCGGCAGAGAGACCCAGATAGAGCTGTTCGGTGAAGTTCATTGAGCCGTAGAAAAGACCAGTAGATGCCGTAAAAGGGATGTGGAGTGACCATCTATCATTAAAGTGATAACCAAAATTTGCCTCTACATCCAATAGATTAAACTCTCGATACTGTTTGCCTAAGGCACCACCCGCCCTTGTTTCAAAACCGATAGACATAAAACTCTCGCGCGAACGAGGTTTCAGATTCTTGCTCACTTCACCCTCCTGAGCAAAGGTCAACGTAGTGGCCAATACCATAAGAGTTGTTAAGACTAAACGTTTCATAATCAACTTATTATTTAATTTTATTGTTTAATTCTCATCTACTTCCCACATTTTATCGCTATAATTTGCAATTTGAACGACAGAAATAATATAATCTTTTGATTCTGTCGAAATGTTTGACTGCCTAACAGTATTTAAATAAGCTTGCGTATAGCTATCCTTAGTCGCCTGATATTCATATCCTGTATATTGATTGCAAAAAATAGAAACACTTTCTATTTCATTTCTTCTATTAGGATATTGCTCCACAATCATATCCATTAGCTGGATACTTGGAACTGAATCATACAAGTTTATCAAATCTGTAATCCTGTTTCGCTGATCATAACTATTTATGAAACTAAGGTACTCCGTTGCTGAAATATGCATACGTTCATAAGCTTTGTCTGCAATACAAGTTACAATAGTATCATCGTTATACTGGTAAACATAGGCTCCTAATTCATCAAACGTATCATTAACAATAATATTGTGCATATAACCTGAATATTCCGCACTTCCCTGAATAGTATTTGTATTTACGTTAGGATCTAATGACTGTCTTCTGGGGCGATACCTCTCTCCATTATCTTGTCTAGCCACTATTATAGCCGCCTTAATTGATCCAAACACAGCACCAAGGACAATACTCACTGGGTTCCAGGTAGTACCACCTCCGATACACGCACCTATTATATCACCGAGAACAATTGATCTTAACCAAACTCTCACTGATGCTCGAGGACAAACTATCTCAGTTGGATACTCCTGGGCCAATAGTAGAAGTTGCTCATTTAACTCGGCAAAAGCCTCATCTTCCTCCACAATCGACATCATCTCAACGTAGTTTGCATACATTTCACTATCATACGCTTCCAAGACAACCTCGTCTTTCTGAGACTCCTCTGCACAAGAAATCGTACTAATAGCCACTACAGCCATTGTAAAGATAATAAAATACTTTTTCATACCATAAAATTTTTAAAAGTTAAACATTGTTTTATACCTATATTAAATAAGTTCGAACGTGCCATAATAATTTTGGTCGTTTGTTTCAATAACAATATCGTATACGCCCTCTTCGTTACCAACGTAGGCATTTACTAAACCACATCCATTCACACTAATAGCAATCATATCAAGTGTTGAAAGATTCTGGATATATATGTCAGCATTACCTATATTACGATTGAATAAGAAGGTAACTTCTCCCATTAGAAAATATGCCTCAACATCGGGCAATAAAGAGCGATTATTTTCATTGTTGTCGTATTGGTCTGATACGATAATAATAGGTACAGATCCTGTGGGCTTACTTGCCACTATTGGCTTTTGTGCTAATAAAGGAGAAATACAAAAACAAACTAATGTCGCAACTAATGCACAGATAAAAAAAATACGTTTCATATAAGATAATTTTAGAGAATTTACTTGTAGCAAAGTTATGCCTAATAATGCAAACAAACTAAGAAATGGCTAAAAAACCGCCTTACAAACTTCTCTCTTAAAGTCTTGAATTTCAGCATTTTAAACACATCTTAGAGTTCAGAAAATCTAACAGATTCTATAACCAACTGTCAATCAAGATGTTAGGCAAAAAGATATGCCCAGCACTTACGTACTGGGCATACCATATTGATAATCAGTGATTTATTATAGCAATTGCAACACTGAATTGATTTCAGGGGTATTAATGGTGCGCAATTTATTTTTAAGACGATTTTTTTTCGTATATATATTTCCTACAGAGTCATTTGTAAATATACTTATTGCCTTTGCAGAGAATCCTGCAAGTAAATAAATCAGCACTCTCACCTCCATTTCAGTTAATTCTGGGGCTTGTTCTCTGCAGATAGCAATGGCATTTTGTTTATGCTGATTAACTATCGATTCGAGGTTTCGGATATACTTAACATCTACACTTAGACGCTCTATCTCACTCTTTACCTGCTTGTAGATAGCATCTCTTGTTGTATTACTGCTATGTGTCTCATAATATGTAGAGCATAATTTATCTATCAGACTATATTGCCGTGAAAAGAGCGATGCTATTTGCTCCTGCATAGATGACATAGTAGACACTATCTCGCCCATATTGTTTTCCTGAATAAAGAGCGAAGTCCTCATATCACAAGCCATTTCCATATAGTGCTGAACTTGTGCATTTTTACTCCTTATATATACATAAAATAAAAGAGAAATAACAACTACGAAAACTATCGCACCGAAGATAATAAAACGCTGATGCTCCACCTTGAGCCTATTATAATCAGCAACTGACTTAAAGTAGTCACGTTGCATTGTCTCAATCGGATGTGATAAAGCGCTACGAACAACAGAATCCTGCTCGTTCATTATATCTTCATATAACGTCAGTGCCCTCTCGTAATCTCCATTATTCTTACTGATATTGTAATCAAGATGTTTTACTATAATGGAGTCACGATGTGTTGCTGAAATACTTAGCGCTGCATCCACATACATCGCAGCGATATCACAGCGACCGATAAAGGCATAGTACTGAGCAGTAGTCACTGCTGTTTTAAGATTATTTATATTTTTATTGTAGACATACTCCTCATATAACTCTATAGCCTTATCAAATTGTCTTTGAGCTTGATATAATTTAAAAAGTTCGTTAGTACAACAGGTATACAATTCGTTATCTTCTTCGGCCATTGACCAAGCAAGGGCCTCTTTTAACTCTCGCTCCGCTTCATCATATCTAAATAGCGAAATCAGCGCCTGTCCTACGTTCTGCTGTGCATATCTCATCAATCTCGTCTTCCCTGCTCTTTCGTAGTACTCCTTACCTTTAAGAAGATAGTGGTAGCTCTTCTCGAAATCAAACATACCTCTATATATAAAGCTGATTTGCATATGAATCAATGCAATAGCATAGTAATCATCACAACACTCAATCAACTCCTCTGCCTTATTGAATGAGCATAAAGCATCAATAGTTTGGTTATTATTACTCTGTATACGACCCAGATAGTAATAGGATAACATCTTACGGTAGTCGTCATCGCTATCTTCATAGTAATCGAGGGCATACCTAATAGTAGTATCATCCGTAGAATCGATAAAGTTCTTATCATCTGCCTGAACAGACAAAAGACTATAACGAGCCTTGCGCGAGGGGCTGTATAACTTATCGGCATCAATGGTGCGTAGTATGGTTAGGGCAGAGTCGGGGCGCTCGGACATAACTGCCTCGGCAACATCGAGTTTTGCGTCAATCTCTCGACCACCACACGCAACAACAAAGAGTGGCAAGAGCAGTAACACGACGTATTTAGCAAGTCGTTTCATCGGCATATTGGGGTGGAAATACTCTTTTATTGGGCGAAGTTACTAAATAATAGTTTAATCTCCAAATCGAGAGTTTAACTTTTGAGGATGTAACTTATTGATAATAAGGGCCTGATTTTTACAGAGTTTAACACCCTAAAAAATAGTTTCATCGTAGGGCATATTAAAAGGATATTTCGGAGACAAGCAGAGAAACTATTTATTTATGTTATAGGGCCATAAAAATATATTATAGAAATAATCGATATAGTCGTGCTGTGTTATAGAATTTATCTATATCTTTGCAGCGGAATAGTAATTGCAACAAGAGGAATAGATATAAAACAATAGAGAATATGGATATAAAAAAGAGGGAGTGCTGTTGCACTCAGCGCAAGACAAAGAGACGACTCTACGACTTTGAGATTAAGAATCAGAGCGGTGAGGTGGTAGATTTGGCTAAGTTCAAGAACAAGGTGGTGCTGGTGGTGAATACGGCGAGCAAGTGTGGTTTCACGCCACAATATGCCGAGCTTGAAAAGTTATACGAAAACTACCGCGAGAATGGTTTCGAGATTATAGACATCCCTTGCAACCAGTTTGGTGGTCAGTCGCCCGAAAGCGACGAGGAGACAACAAAATTCTGCCAACTAAACTACGGAACTAAGTTTCCGCAGATGAAGAAGAGCGAGGTGAATGGCCCGACCGAGTTGCCACTCTACACCTGGCTGAAGGCCGAGCAGGGCTTCAATGGTTTCGACAAGGGGCATAAGCTCAGCGAGATTCTCGACACTAAGCTACGCGAGGCAAATCCCGACTACGACAAGACCTCGGACATCAAATGGAATTTCACGAAATTCCTCATCAACCGCGACGGCGATGTAGTGGCACGCTTCGAGCCTACGGCAGATATGACGGCTGTGGAGAGAGCCATAGAGAAGTTGCTATAGGGGCAATAATTGATACAACATACGATAGAGAGGATGGTGAGTGGTTATCGCCATCCTCTTTTAATTACTAAAAAAGGCTATTTTTGGTAATGATGCAAAAAAACAATGGGCTGTCACGCTTTGACAGCCCATTCTATTTGGATAAATCTCCGTAGCCGAGGGATTACTTGTTGTAAGCCTTCATTACTGCGATAAGATCCAATACCTTGTTTGAGTAACCCCACTCGTTGTCGTACCAAGAAACAACCTTCATAAAGGTCTCGTTGATAGCGATACCAGCAGTAGCATCGAAGATAGAGGTGCGAGCATCACCCAAGAAGTCAGATGATACAACAGCCTCGTCAGTGTAACCAAGGATGCCCTTGAACTCGCCCTCAGATGCCTTCTTCATAGCAGCACATACCTCCTCGTAAGTAGCAGGCTTCTCAAGGTTTACAGTCAAATCAACAACTGATACGTCCAAAGTAGGAACACGCATAGACATACCTGTAAGCTTACCCTTCAACGCTGGGATAACCTTACCTACAGCCTTTGCAGCACCTGTAGAAGATGGGATGATGTTACCGCAAGCAGCACGGCCACCACGCCAGTCCTTCAATGATGGACCATCAACAGTCTTCTGAGTAGCAGTCACTGAGTGAACAGTAGTCATAAGACCATTTACAAGACCGAAGTTGTCGTTCAAAACCTTAGCGATAGGAGCCAAGCAGTTTGTAGTACAAGAAGCGTTAGAAACAATCTGCTGACCAGCGTACTCAGAGGTGTTTACACCGCAAACGAACATTGGGGTATCATCCTTTGAAGGAGCTGACATAACTACATACTTAGCACCAGCAGCGATGTGAGCCTGTGCCTTCTCTGCTGTGAGGAACAAACCTGTAGACTCTACTACGTACTCTGCATCTACCTCGTTCCACTTCAACTGTGCTGGATCCTTCTCTGCAGTGACGCGAATCTTGTTGCCATTAACGATCAACACGTTAGACTCTGTGCAGTAGTCTACAGTACCCTCGAACTTACCGTGCATAGTGTCGTACTTGAGCATATATGCCAAGTAGTCTACTGGGCAGAGGTCGTTGATACCTACAACCTGGAACTTATCTGCCTGTGAGCAAGCAGCACGGAATACCATACGGCCAATACGACCAAAGCCATTAATACCAATCTTAATCATAACTCTTTATGTATTTAATTAATAGATAATTTGCTGAATATCGCTATTACAATATTTCAAGATACAAATTTATAATTTTTAATCTAACTTAGCAAGAAAAATTAAAAATTCTTAATATGATCGAGGTGCTATTTCCTCAATTTCACTGTAGATTTCGCTCTTTTTGCCATTGCCGAAGCAAAAACGAAATCGTTCAACTCCTGATTCTCGGCCTCAAGGATATTATCCTTCGAGCCTTCCCACCACTTCTTACCCTCGTGGATATAGACAATTTTCTCGCCAATCTCCATCACCGAGTTCATATCGTGGGTATTAATTATCGTTGTGATATTGAACTCCTTGGTAATGTCGTGGATAAGGTTATCGATGACCACAGATGTCTGGGGGTCGAGACCTGAGTTAGGCTCGTCGCAGAAGAGGTAGCGCGGATTAAGCACAATGGCACGAGCAATCGCCACACGCTTGACCATACCACCACTCAACTCCGATGGGTAGAGGTGGTCGGCACCCACAAGACGGACACGCTCCAAGCAGAAGTTTACTCTGTCGCGCTTCTCGCCCTCGCTCATCTCGGTAAAGAGGTCCAACGGCAAGCGCACATTCTCCCTCACGGTAGAGGAGTCGAGCAGGGCACCTCCCTGAAATATCATACCTATATCCTTGCGGATATCCTTGCGTTGCTTGAAATTAAGATCCGTATAGCAGACATCGTCGAAGAAGATCTTGCCCGAATCGACGTCGTGGAGTCCCACCAACGACTTGAGCAACACGGTCTTACCCGATCCACTACGACCAATTATAAGGTTGGTCTTACCTGTTTCGAACTCAACGGTGATATCGTCGAGAACGGTACGGCCATCAAAGGTCTTCGATATATGGTCGGCTCGAATCATACGCGCATTATCTGTGTTAGAATAAGGTCAAAAATCATAATGGTAATGGAACTCGCCACAACGGCGCGGGTCGAGGCACGGCCCACCTCCAACGAGTTACCCTTAGCGTAGTAACCACAAAAGGCAGAAATAGAGGTGATGATGAAGGCGAAGACTGCACCCTTAACCAAGGCATAGGTGAAGGAGAATGGCTCGAAGCAGTAGAAGAGTCCCTCGATATAGTCACCCGGAAGCATAATTCCTGTGAGATAGGCGATAGCATAACCACCCACGATACCGACAAAGATACTGAAGAGTGTGAGCAAGGGGAAGAACAACACCGTAGCCACAACCTTAGGCAGGATGAGGTACGAGGCCGAGTTCACACCCATAATCTCAAGGGCGTCGATCTGCTCAGTAATACGCATAGTACCAATCTCGGATGCGATATTTGAGCCTACCTTACCAGCCAAGATCAGAGCAACAACCGTAGAGGAGAACTCCAAAACCATAACCTCACGTGTGGCGTAGCCAATCATAAACTTAGGGATGAATGGAGACTCAAGGGTAATGGCCATCTGAAGGGCCACTACGGCACCGATAAATGCCGAGATGATGGCCGTGAGCGAGATGGAGTTAAAGCCCAAGGCCTCAATCTCGAACCATATACGTCGGCGGTAGATACTCAACTTCTCAGGGCGAGAAAAGACCTTACCCAAGAGTTGGAAGTAGCGTCCTATTTGTTCGAACAGAGAAATCATCTTTATCTTTATTTGGGTACACGGAGATTAGTCAATCTCCTCAAATTCAACATACTCCGAAGAGTCCACATCGTTCTTCTTACTGCTCTTCTTTTGCTCGTTCTGACTCTTTGTCTGCTGGCGAGCATCAGCCTGGCTGGTCATCTGGCGCACAAACTCCTCCAAGGTCATACCGTTCGCTCCACCCATATTTCCGAAGGGATTAGCTCCTCCAAAAGGGTTTGCACCTCCAAAAGGGTTAGCTCCACCAAAGGGATTTGCCCCTCCGAAGCCACCTCCCGCCTGTCGCATCTGCTCCTCAAGCTGACGCTGCATCCTCTTATATCGCCAAACAGCGATGCCTATGCCGATAGCCGCGAGGCAGAGGAGGCCCAACAACACCCACGCCATCCACTTGAAGACAAAGGGGGCAAAGATTGCCAAAAGCAGGAGCATAAGGCAAAATATGGGTCTGCGCTCGATAAAGGCTAAGATGCCGTAGAATATAATCTTTAGATATCCCATTCCAAATTATTAAATAATCACGCAAAGTTACGAATTATTTCCGTAACAACAAAACGTACTACTTGCGCTTATAGTTTGTCGAGAGGTACTCTTTTACGGTAAAACGTGTTGGGCGACGCTCTGCACCTACCCTCTTCTCCACGCACTCCTGCTGGTAGGGTCTACCCTCGATGACATAATCCTCAATAAATTGAAGGATAAGGTCGCACCTCTCCCAAAGGGGTGTACCAGCAAGGATATGATCCACATACTCAGCCGAATAGAAGTAGTATGGTGCATCGATCTTCTTCAACTGCTTAGCCACATATTTCGAGCCATAGAAGCCTACGCCCATCACCGAAGCCTTGTTATAGGGCACGTTGCTATCGGAGGTTCCGTGGAAGAGGAGCATAGGGGCTGGCACGGTATCAAACTTAGGCTTGCCGTGGGCCGTAAAGATAGCTCCAGCACACGACACCACACCTGCATAGCGGAAACCAGCGGGGAGTACCGTAGCACGCTCATCACCATTACACCTCATCCACTCGGCCTGAAGCGAGGCGATAGCACCAGCACTCGAACCCGACAGCATAATTTTTGAAGTATCTACACCCCACGACTCCGCATTGGCAACAACGAAATTGGTGGCGCAATATATATCCTCAACTGCAATAGTTACAGCATTTTGCATCTTGCCAATCATTCCTACTATGCCTATATCCGAGGGCAAATCCTTAAGTCCCAAGCGGTAGTCAATCGACACCACGACGATACCCGCCTTGGCGAGACGATCAAAGTAGATAGAGTAGTACTCATGGTCGCGCTGACCGCCCACGAAGCCTCCGCCAAAGGCAAAGATCATACAGGGGCGCGCCTCGTCGCCACCCTCCACGCTATAGCGGTCGAGCAATAGTTCTTGACCCTGATGGGTCGCATAATGGAACGTAGTCTTATCAACCTCCTGACCTACGGCCACCGAGGCTATTAGTAGCATCGCTACGTATAGAAGCATCTTTTTCATAGTCCTAAATTATTATCTATCAACTATTTTGGCCATTCACCAATTTCGAGATTACGTATATCACCATCTACGATATCGAAGCGTACTGCCGTGCGCACGGCGTGAACACCATACTTTCCCGCACCACCAGGATTGATGTGTAGCAGATCGTAGACTGGATCGTAGATAACCTTCAGTATGTGTGAATGTCCTGCGATGAATAGTTTTGGTTGCGAGGCGTGAATATGTTGCAAGGCCTTAGGCGAGTAGTGGCGAGGATAGCCCCCAATGTGGGTCATCAGCACCTTAACTCCCTCAACCTCGAAGAGGTTTACATCGTTGAACATACGTCGCATAACGCCACCATCGATATTGCCGTAGACCGCCCTAAGAGGCTTAAACTCAGCAATGGCATCGGCAACCTCCACCGAGCCGAAGTCGCCTGCGTGCCATATCTCGTCGCAAGGTTCGAGGAACTCCCTCAGCGGAGCATCAAAGGTGTTGTGTGTATCTGATATTACGCCTATCTTCATCTCTTGAGCATTTACCATACAAAGGTACAAAAAAATATCTATTCTTATATCTCTTATCTACTAAACTACCCTCTGCACATCGAAAAAAATATGTTACCTTTGTCGCAGTTTTAACCCAAATAAACCATCTATGAAACGAATATATCTCGTAGTAATTGTGCTATTGATAGCACTCATCGTGGCAAATAAGTTCCACTCATCGGCAACGGATAGCACCATAACCGAGAGCGTAGCAACAACGCAGACTAAGGATGACATCTGGTATGAGATGCCCAAGGGGGTTGCCAACGGCGACACTGAGGTAATAACCATCCTCTCGGAGGGTGAGCGCAACTACACCCTCTGTTACGACTTCGAGCGACTCACAACCCTTTGGGTTGCCTACCCCCTATCGGGTCGCTATATGGGCGAACTAAAGCGCCCAAGTCGTTGGTACTACAACCCTTTGCTAAGCACCTCGGATCAGATAAACCTCTGTTACCGTAGCTACAACGACGACTACTCACGCGGTCACCTCATCCCCAATGCCTCGCGCAATGGCAACCGCGAGATGCAGGAGCAGACATTCTATGTTACCAACTCCGTACCACAGATACAAAACCGCTTCAACGGTGGCATCTGGCAGAGCCTTGAGAACGCGCTCCAGATAGAGGCCAGGGAGAATGACCTATACATAGTTACGGGTATCGCCTTCGCCAAGGGCGACGAGGGGTGTGAGATAGCCTATACCTCGGCAAAGGATGACTTGCGTCGTGTCCCCGTGCCTAACTACTTCTACAAGGTGGCACTAAAGCTACACTACGACACCACAGGTGCTGTGAGCGATGCTACGACCATCGGTTTTTGGTTTGAGCACCGCACCTATACCGACACCTTCGAGAACTACGCCACCTCGGTAGACCTAATAGAAGAGTGGACAGGCCTCGACCTCTTCCACCAACTTCCCGACGCCATAGAGGCTATGGCCGAGACCAACACATCTTGGCGCACATTCGCCCGATTTTAACCAGAGGAACGCCATTAAACTAAAGAAGAGCCTGCCCGAAAGGACAGACTCTTCTTTTTTGGCTTTAACAAGCGTGACTAACTTCGAAGATTAGTCGCAGCTCTGGTTATCGTAGTCACCGAGGACAGCCTCGAAGGTACCCTGAATCTTATTGCCGTTATCGTCGAAACTATCTACCGTAACCTTGTAGTTGTTACCACCAGTGCTCTCAACCTTTACGGTACCACCTCTAAGAGGAGCAGCCTGAGACATATCTACCTGACCACCTACACAATTGAGGTACCAAGCATAAAGTTGGAGGCTATCATCACGGAGACGACCTGCACCGATGGTATATGAGTAGTCTGAAGGGGTCTCAGTGAAGATGTTGTACTCACCAACGAAGCCCTGCTGATTCTCCCAACCACCTACACTCTTAGGAACGATGAAGTCGAAGAGGAGGTAGACGCCAGAGAAGCCTGCCTTCTGCTCGATCATATGCAAGAACCAGTTATCCATACCGATACCGAAATAGTCGCCACGGTAATAGGCTGAGATATAACCACCTGTCACATTGAAGTTGATGTCAGAAGTGTACTGACTTACAGGGTAAACATCAGCGTAGGTAGGCTCGCTATAGTCCTCCATCACTGTACTACCGTGATACTCTACGTGGTGGATTTCACCATTTGTGAGGGTTACATCAGCGATGATGCTATCCTCGGTGACAACTACCGTAGCATCGCGGTACGTAGTGACATTGTAGTTAGCATCAAACAAGTAGCTACAATCCTTGAAGCCGTCAATAGTACCTGGCTCGCCAGAACGAGTAAGATCCAACTTATAGGTACCTACAGGCACACGGTGAGTGCTATTGAAGGCAGAACCCTCAGATGCATAGATGTCAAAACGGTACTCTGTAGCGTTGCTTGGCTTAGAAGTGACTGCCTTAGGCTGCATATCCGACAAGATAACAAAGTAGTCGAAACCACGGGTACGCATCTTACCATAGTAGGTACCGCCAAGGTGTGTAGGGTTGAATGTTACGTCTGGCAACACAACACCATCCTGCATAACCATAACGATAAAACTCTGAGTTCCATACTTCACCGTAATCGACGTACTACGCTCCTCAGCATCATTAGCCGCTACAACAAAGTCTACTACACCATCGCCAATACGTACATCTGTAACCCAATCAGCCTTGGCAGATGCCTCAGGCATAGGAGGCTCAACTGGAGAAAAGCGAGTTGCCTGAGCCTCAGTCTCAGCCTCCACCAAATCGAACTTAATCTGGCCCTGACCTCCCTCTACGCCAAAGTGCATCACAGACTCTGAGGCAAGTTTAAGCTGTAAATTATGGTTAGATGTGCCTCCAGTTGGGCCATCATCCGTGTTGTCGCAGGCGACAAACGCCATTGCACAAAGTGCAATAAGGGTAAAAAGTTTTTTCATTGTAGTTATTGATTTTTAGGTTATTGTACTCTCTATTTATAATCAAACGGAACACTACTATTGATTGGACACATCGTAGTATTCACCACCTCGTACTTGTTGTCGGAGTTCTGCGCAGCGATAATCACCAACACCTTGAGGTTACTCTTCACCCACGACGACTCGGTAGGCATAGTAAACACCTTGTAGGTGGTGCTATTCTTTCCGACATAGCCCCATTCGCCACCAGAGATGTCGGTATAGTCGAGGGTATAGTAGCTTAGACGTAGTGCATTATCGTGGTAGTGCATCCAGTTCTCACTCGCTCCATTCTGGTAGTCATAGATATCGTCTTCGAGCAAGAAGATATTTATCTTATAGGTACGGTCGCGCTCCGACTTCAATGCCACACTGACAAGCACATCATCACCCTTGACTGCCGTTGAGACTGCCGCCGCAACACTCTGGCTCTCAAGGATATTATTCTTCAGATGTGTGTAGATATAGTTGAGACTTGAGTTTGCCGAATTCTTATACCAATAGTTGAACGTAAGGGTAGGATATCCCGTTGCTATCTTGGTTGTCTTATTGAAAAAGTTGAAAAGCGTTCTTGAGGCGAGCGTGAAGGCCTTATCATCCGTATTGAAAGAGTGGGCCATAGCGATATTATAGGTATCGTTATACTCTTCATTCTCGCTCAAACTCTTTAGCGACTCCATCATCAGCGGACAGTATCCACAATCTGTGCCTGTGTGGTCGATAAGCAACATACGGTGCTTGAAGGTAAAGTTTTCAGGGTCGCTATCCTCTGGGAAGGCAGGTGAACCCGCAGGAATAATGTTGATGGTCAAGACCTTAGAAGTCTCACCATTGCATGTAGCATAAAAGACACGCTCGCCAGCCTCGGCAATAGTATATGGATTTGAGACCTCCTCTCTGGTGTAGTAGTCGAAGTACTTAGCCACAGCCGTTACATCCTCATTTGCCTGCATTGCCACAAACTCCACAGCCTCGCCAGCCTCGATGATTCTTCTCTTGGCATCGAGTACCACCTCATTAGAGATACCATCCTGAATGATGGTCACCATAACACTTTCCGACTTATAGCTCAAAACGACACGGGCAGTACGCTGCTCAATGGTAGTGTTCTTCGCAACGACAAAGCCCACCTTATCGGCCTCAACGACGAACTCGCCGACCCACTCAGCATCGGCCTCTACCTCAACCACAGCCTCCGCGTCATAGGTCTCAAGGCTATAGCGAATCTCTCCACTACCACCATCAGCATCAAAAGTCATCTTGCGCTCCGACAACAGGCTAAGGCGCACCTCGTCTTCGGCCAATTTGCCACTCTGCTCAACGAAGACCTCAACGACCTCCTCGCCATAGGTAAGCGTAACAACTCCAACACGCTGCTGATAGTCGGCATTAGGCTCGATGGTGAGCGTCACCGCATTTTGAGATATCTCGTAATCAATCCAATCGACATCTGTTGCGACTGTGAGTTCCACACCCTCACAAGGCTCTTCAATGGTGCAGCTAATAGTCGCCTGGCCTCCCAAATAGGTCATTCGGATAATCGAGTCCGAAGCAACCGAAAGGTGGTTTGTAACAATGGTCGAGCCATCGTTATTGACGTTGTCGCCAGTAATGTCAGACTCACAAGCCACAAAGCAAAGCAAGGCCATCACAAAAAGTGCAAAAAGTTTTCTCATATTCCCTTTAATTTAGTAGTCGTTTCTATCTCTTTTCTTATCTCAAACCTGCTCACAACCCACTCAGTGCCACATTTTTACCATTAACCTTACGCACCGGTCTGGATGAAAACAAATTTCGACATTACAAAGATAATCAAATATCTGCCACTTGCAATAGTGTTGCGATAAAATTGTGCTACAGCACAAAAAAAAGTGGGAAACATCGACTATGCTTCCCACCATATTTACAATGCGTTAGGCTCTACTCCTGGCAGATCTCCTCCGCGCAATCGCACTCACAATCGCAAGCCTCCTCAACTACAACATTTAGGTCCAACCCTCTCTGCAACTTGTTGGCAAGGGCGATGATATAGTTGTTATGCTCCACCTCGGCAATCTCCAGCTCGGCAACGACGATAGCCGCCTCCATCTCACCAAGCTTATTGAGCATATCCTGTGGATAACCCGCATCTATAATATCCATAGCATACTGCTCCTTCGTAGCTATCTGCTCCAAAAGGGCAACCTGCTTCTGGGCGATAACCTCGTTATTCTGAGCAATCTTCTGTCGCTCCTGCTCCTCGCTACCGAGTTCCATAGTCCAAGCCTTATCCATATCCGAGAGCGACGAGTCGAACAACTCCTCCTGAGTCCTCATCATATCCTCCTCGGCACGGAAGGCTGCACGACGCTCACCAGCCTCATCGACAATAGGCTCGTACAACGACTTAAAATAGAGTGCCTTAGCACCTCCATAGCTCTTGCGATAGGCAATCTCATACTGCGACGCAAGTTTCTCCACCTTACGCAAATCGGCCTCAGTATGTACCGTCTCGGCAAGCTCAGCAATATGCTTAACATCCTTTTCGGGAGTGGTCAAGTGTACGCGCGACTCGCAACGTGTGCCCAAGAGTAGCAACACAACAAAGAGTATATAGAATGTATATAGCGCAACTCGCTGTTTTGTATTCTTCTTCATTTTCTTCTTACGTTTTTGGGTTTTACACTAAAGAGCGACTTCGCGCTACTCGCTAAGTATCAGGTTCGACTCCTCAAGGAATATCTGGTATGACTCGCCACCAATCTGCTCACGGAAGGCCTCCTTATGAGCCTTAATATTGTCGGCAGCCACCTTAAACTCCTCATAGCTCTTTGCCTCCTTGACCGCAGTGGCAAGTTCATAGCTGAGGTCGTAGGCCTCGTTCAAGTGGTTCTGCTCGTCGATAACGACAGCCTCGCCACCTCTATTACAGCAAGCCGAGAGCGCAACTACGGCTCCCAATGCTACAATGATTCTCTTCATAACTATCTCGTTTTCTTAATTATTCAACATAGACAACCAAGCCCTTGAGGTACTCACCCTCAGGGTGGTAGATATTGATTGGGTGGTCGGCAGGCTGAGTAAGCTGACCAATGATGCGCACCTTACGACGTGCTATGGCTGCTGCCGTGAAGATTGTTGTGCGGAAGAGGTCGCGACTAACAGCCTGTGAACAAGAGAAGGTAAAGAGGATACCTCCTGGGCGAATCTTCTCCAACGCACGAGCATTAATCTTCTTATAGCCCTGCAACGCATTGCCCAACACCTTATGGTGCTTAGCGAAGGCTGGAGGGTCGAGGATGATAAGGTCGTAGTCCGAATCGATATCTCGCAGATACTCCACAGCATTCGTAGCGATAGCCGTATGGTTTGCCTCCTGACCGAAGTTTAGGCGTACGTTCTCCTCAGCGAGTTTCACCGCGCGCTCCGAAAGGTCGATTGAGACAACCTCCTTGGCACCACCTGCCAAAGCCGCCACCGAGAAGCCTCCCGTATAGCAGAAGGTATTCAACACCTTGCGTCCCCTAGAGTATTGGCGCACAAGATCACGATTGACTCTTTGGTCGATGAAGAAGCCCGTCTTTTGACCCTCCTCCCAATTGACCTTAAACTTAAGACCATTCTCCAAAACCACATTATCACGCTCGGCACAGCGTCCCCACAAGTAGCCATCTATAGCTCCCAAGTCGGCCTTGAAAGGGAGGGTCTGCGAACTCTTGTCGTAGATAGCCTCGATAGCCTCTCCATATGCCTCGCGGATAGCTGTGGCAATAGCCTGGCGCGAGTGATACATTCCCACCGAGTGGCACTGAACAACTGCCGTGCGCTCATATACGTCGATAACCAAGCCTGGCAACAGGTCACCCTCGCCGTGAACAAGACGGTAGCAAGTCGTAGTCTCGTTGCCAATCAAACCAAGAGCCTCACGCACATTGCGGGCCTCGGCAATACGACGATTCCACCACGCCTGATCGATACTCTCACGCTCAAAGCTCAACACCCTCACAGCAATAGAGCCTATCTGCCAGTGACCTCGCGCAATGAACTCTCCCTGCTTAGTCACCACATCGACGATATCGCCCTCCGTAAGAGGCTTCTCGCACTCCGTAATACGCTCAATTGCTCCCGAAAAAACCCAAGGATGGCAACGCTGTAGCGACTCCTCCTTGCCTCGGCGTAGGTGTATGGTTGTAATATTTTCTGCCATAGTTATTATGTTTTATCTATGCTTTCTTCTCTTGTTGTGTGCCTCGATGGTCGTGGCGTCGGCGCGGATGATGGCGACGCTTTGCGGGCTGCGACTGCTGTTGTGGATGTGGCTGTGGCAACGACGATATAATCGTGATATCTCGCTCAACCACAGGAGGTTCTGCAAGCAGACGCTCCAGAATAAGAGGACATACCCAAGCATCTGTAGCCGCATACTCCTGCTGTTGGTCGGTGAGGACCTCTGCCTCCCAATTGCTAAGTCGCTGAGCCTTAGAGACTCGCATACCAAGCACTATGGCCGATAGTTTGCGGAGACTCTTCTCCTCAATGCCCCAACGCGAGGCCTCCACTTGAAGGTCTACAAAGCCGTCGGCGTGGAAGTTACGCAGGGCGTGTAACGAGCGTATGTCGCCCGTAACATCGGCTCCCACCTTAAGCACCTGACGCGACCCCAACACCTTGAGTATCTTATTACTTAGGCGTATGTGCGAGAGACGGAAGAGGTAGCACACCTCTGGGGTAGACAACTGCAAAAGGCCCACCCTATATGAGACACCTGCACGGAACGAGGGGCGAGTCTCGGTGTCGAAACCGATGACCGAATAACGCATCAAGTCGTTACACGCCTCTTCGACCAACTCATCCCTATCGACAATAACTATTCGGCCAGGGAAGCGGGCAGCCTCCATCGCCGAGAGTCGTTCATTATCTATCGTTCGTTCAAATGCCATTTAACAGTTCTGGGTTATCCTTCTTGGGCAATGGGGCTATCGCCAAAGGGCCTAACCGCCATTGCAAACGACAAAGTTACTCAATAATTTTTAGTTTTCCGCCCGAAGTGATATAAATTTTACCTTCGTGACACATTTTATCCATCTGCTCGACAACCACACTATCTTTAATAGTGAATTTAGAGACCACCTCTTTCACACTTAATTCACTCTCTTTCAATATATTGAGAATGCACTCTTCGAGATCCTCGTGCGTACCCCTCTTGCGGCGACTCAGACATACATCGCAGACGCCACAAGGCTCAGCATCCACCGAGCCAAAGTACTTCTCTATAATCACACTGCGACACTCATCCCTATTGGTCGCATAGCGCAACATATTGTCGAAGCGCTCAAAGGCCAAGGTATAGCGGTCGTGATAGGTCTTCGGCGCAATGTAGATGTCGGCTACGGGCAGACGCTCCACATTGAAGAGAATCATTGGCGAGTGTGAGCCAGGAATATAGCGGATGATATTCATTCGCCACAATATCTTCATAAGGTCGTGGACACGCTCTCGCCTTAGGCCCGACTGCGAGGCGATATCGTCTTCATTGATAGTGCGGAAGATAGTGAAGATGCCGTTATACATTCTGAGTATGGTGCGCAACATAAGATCCATATCGTTGCCCTCGACATTGAGTTTGTAGAGCGAGTCGCGACTACAACAGAACATCATCTTAGCAGGGTTATCCTGCTCGGCAACCAAAGTCATTATATCGTTGTGCTCCAATATCTTGAGTGCATTAATCACATTGTTTACCGAGAGGCGTGCTTTGTGGCAGAAGTCGTAGATATTAAACAGGAACGAGGCTCCCGCACCATCACCTATGGCGACTTGCAGATAGTTGCACACCAGTTCGTAGATGCGCTTGATGTCGGCAATCGGAGGAAACTCCGACTTAAAGATTTTGGCTATGCGCTCGGCGTCGTCGTGAGCCGTGAGCATAACGGCATAACTGCGCTTGCCATCTCTACCTGCACGGCCCGCCTCCTGATAGTAGGCCTCAAGCGAGTCGCACAACGAGAAATGGACGACAAACCTCACATCCGACTTATCGATACCCATACCAAAGGCGTTGGTAGCCACCATAATACGCACCTTGCCACTACCCCACTCATCCTGACGCAGCCCTCGCTCAAAGGCGGGCAAGCCTGCGTGGTAGAAGTTGGCACTCTCGCCCTCACGCTTGAGGAGCTCAGCAAGTTGTTCACACCCCTCACGAGTCCTCACATAGATAATTCCCGTACCCTCGACATTCCTTACGATACGCATCAGATGCTCGAACTTGTCATCGACCTCCCTGACTACATACGAGAGGTTGGGGCGCGAGAAACTCGTGCGTATGACATTCTCCTCCTTAAAGGCGAGGTTGCGCATAATATCCTTCGACACCAACTCCGTGGCCGAAGCCGTAAGTGCCAACACAGGGGCATCGGGGGCATAACGGCGAATCTCGGCTATACGCAGATAGGAGGGGCGGAAGTCGTAGCCCCACTGCGAGATACAGTGTGCCTCATCCACTGCAATAAGGCTTATATTCATACGATTAAGACGCAACCTAAAGGCGTCGGTAGCAAGGCGTTCGGGGGCAATATAGAGCAGTTTAACATCGCCGTAGGTACAGTTATCCAAGGCTATCTCTATGCGTCGTTGATCCATACCAGAGTGGACCGCCACGGCAGATATATTACGTCTACGGAGTTGGTCCACCTGATCCTTCATCAGGGCGATGAGTGGCGTGACGACAATGGTCAAGCCCTCGAACAGAAGCGCAGGAACTTGATAGGTGAGCGACTTACCACCACCCGTGGGCATAAGCACAAGGGTATCGCGCCCCGCCAAGATGCTGTCGATAATCTCACGCTGCCTTGGGCGGAACTCCTTATAGCCCCACGTTTGGTACAAAATCTCCTCCACGCCGAGTGGCGTTGTCCCATTTTTTTGCGCTTGCATAGTGCAAAGTTACAAAATTTCTAAGATTTATACTTTGTATAACAATATTTTTTGTACCTTTGCCCCAAATGAGCCTCATACTTAAGGGTTATGAAGATTAAGGAGCAGTACAAAGTTCGAGAGATGGCAGGTGAGTATGTCGTGATTATGCAAGGTAAGCACGGCAAAGACCTCACAAAGATTATATCACTCAACGAGAGTGCACTTTACCTCTGGCAGAGAGTCGAGGGTAGCGACTTCGACACCAACCGCGTGGCCGACCTACTCACCGAGTACTACGGCATCGACGACCAGATAGCACAGCGTGATGCTCAGCATTGGATTGACAAACTCGAGGAGTGCGGATTGTTGGAGTAAAAGAGTTAGTAGCACAATGGCGAAATTAAGAAGGGTATATGCATCTATCTTGGTGGCGATTTATGTCGTTGCCACTGCCCTCTCATCCCTCTCGCTCCTGCTCTGTGACCACCACCATCACCACCCTCACTACCACTACTGCGACAAGCACCACACCGAACACTCGATAGGTAAGGATTGTTGCGACCATCACCACCCTATTCTTGGTGACAACCACACCGACTATATCGATTCGTCGCACCGCAACGGTTCACGTTCGGCCTTAGCCGCATCGTTGCTCTTCGCCCCTGCGGTGATGTCTACAACGATGGAGGAGTTGTCGCACAACCTCATCGCCCTCCGCTCGGTGGAGTGGGCAGAGAGGATATCATCCCCCTTGGAGGCCCACTGCCTCCCCTCTGGGCTTAGAGCCCCTCCCGTCTTGGCCTAATTAGGCCCCATTACTATTGGGGTACTACTCACACACCGTGGAGTAGAACATAGTTATATCCTTTAATCGGAAATATATTCACTAAACCTAACAATAGGAATGAAAAAATCAATTATCATAACACTCTTTTTGGTACTTTGTCTCCCTACATTGGCGATGGCTCAGCGCTCGCTTTCGGGTATCGTAACAGATGCTACGACAAATCAGCCTCTTATCGGTGCTTCTCTCTACTGGAAGAACACCACCGCAGGTGCTACAACAACCACCGACGGTAGTTACACCATCAAGCGAGTATCGGGCTTCGATACCCTCGTAATCGACTACCTCGGCTACGACATCAAGGAGATGGAGGTGGAGAAGAGCATCACCTCTCTCAATATCGCACTACAGCCCTCGGCAGTTGATATTGACGAGGTCGTTGTGGAGGGACAGCAGCGCGGTAACTACTCGAAATCTACGGGCATCGCTCGCCAGGAGCAGATATCGTTCGCGGGTCTCTGCAAGATGGCGTGTTGCTCATTGGCAGAGTCGTTCGAGAACTCAGCCTCAGTAACTGTAGGTTATAGCGATGCTATCTCTGGAGCGCGTCAGATTAAGATGCTTGGCCTGGCAGGTACATACACCCAGATCTTGGACGAGAACCGCCCTATTATGCAGGGTGCAGGTGCTACCTACGGACTTAGCTACACCCCTGGTATGTGGCTCAACTCTATTCAGGTCTCTAAGGGTGTGGCATCCGTGACCGCAGGCCACGAGGCTATCACAGGCCAGATCAACCTTGAGCACCGCAAGCCTACCGACGACGAGCGTTTCTTCCTCAACCTATACTTCGATTCGGAGCTACGTCCCGAGATTAACGTATCGTCGGCAATACCTTTGACCAAGGATAAGAGCCTCTCAACCGTAATTATGGCTCACGGCTCATTGGATACTGCTCAGCACGATATGAACAATGACGGCTTTGCCGATATGCCTAAGGCTAACCAGATAAACGTGGCAAACAAGTGGTTGTGGCAGAATAGCGACGGTATCCAGCTACGCTGGGGCTGGAAGGTGGTGAACGAGAACCGCCTCGGTGGCCAGAAGGGCTACACCAAGGATCTCTACGAGGAGATGATGCAGAACCTTGAGTCTAATACCTACGGCTCGGCAATCCACAACCGCAACATCAATGCCTACGCCAAACTCGGTATCCCTGTAGGATACGAGCGCACCTTCACGGGCGACCCTAACGATGCAGTCCAGAACAACGTAGCGATGATCTTCGACTACGACAACTACCTCACCGACTCATACTTCGGCCGTAGCAAGGTGGATGTTATGGAGAATACCTTCCGCTTCAATGCCACATACGCACACTACTTCACACAGCGCTCTTCGCTCAACGCTGGTGCTTCGTTCTACGCTCGTATGATGGGCGACACATACTCGCACTTCGGCGCTAAGGACGACGACAACAACGTGTGGAACTTGACCAACAACGGCAGACTTATGGAGCCAGGTATCTTTGCCGAGTACACCTACCAGTTGGATGAGAAGTTCTCGTTGGTGGCAGGTATCCGTGGCGACTACGCCTTGGCAAGCGACGACTACTACGTCAAGAGTGAGGAGGCACGCAACAAGCTCCTCATCACCCCTCGTACACATATCAAGTGGAGCATCACCCCACGCACCACCTTGCGTGCTTCGGCAGGTTTGGGCTACCGTCGTCAGAACCTCATCACCGACAATATATGGATGATGACCACCTCGCGCGAGATTATCAACCTTGATGGTTTGAAGGATGATATGGAGGCAGCAGCAACTTTTGGTGGTAGCCTCTCACAGACATTCAACCTCGCGGGTGACGACCAGGCGACTATCAGCGTGGACTACTTCCGTACGCAGTTCTTCAACACTATGGTATTCGACCAGGAGACTGCGGACAATACCATACTTATATATAATACTAAGGAGCGCTCGTTCACCGACAACTACCAGATCGACTTCAACTGGACTCCTTTCCGTGGCTTCGACCTCTTTGCTACCTTCCGCTATACCAATGCAAAGATGACCGTGGAGCGCGACGGCAAGAACTACCTTGTGGAGCGCCCTCTAACATCGCGCTACAAGGGCCTTATCAACATCCAGTATGCCGTACAGCGATGGGTGTTCGACGTTACTGCACAGCTCAATGGCCCTATGCGCCTGCCAGAGCTAAAGGGCGACATTGAAAAGGCTATAGCAAACCCTACCCTCTCGCCTATCTACCCTATGTTCTTTGCCCAGGTAAGCTACAAGATAAGTAACCTCACCCTATACCTCGGTTGCGAGAATATCGCAAACTACTTGCAGGGTACTAACGGCCACGGCAACTTACCTATCGTGGGTGGTAACACACCATACGCCGAGGGCTTCAACTCATCGCAGGTATGGGGTCCGTTGATGGGTCGCAAGTTCTACATCGGCCTACGCCTCAACATATACTAAACAATAAAAGATATAACCAATACGTTAATTAAGTAAAACCTATAAACTATGAAGAAGATTGTATTGATGTGCCTCGTAGCACTTTTCGGCATCGGCATCGCTAATGCTCAGGAGCCTAAGAACGCTGTAAAGAAGAGCGTAACAGTAGAGTTCGCAACCGATATCGACTGCGCAGGTTGCGCAAAGAAGGTAACCAACACCATCCCATACGAGAAGGGTGTGAAGGATGTTCAGGTCGATGTTGCCACTAAGACCGTGACCGTAACTTACGACCCAGCAAAGACCAATAACGAGGCTTTGGTTAAGGCCTTCTCAAAGATTAAGATTAAGGCTGAGGCTAAGACCGAGAAGAAATAGTCGAGAGACTATTACAGCAAGAGGGACTGCTCTATACGAGGAGCAGTCCCTTACTTTTTTGTAGGGCTACTTATTTATGCAAAAAAGTTTCATTATTAAATTTATTTTCACTAACTTTGCTATATATTTTGATTTTTTTCGAAATAATCACTAATAAATAAACCAATACTATGAAAAAACTTTTCTATTTACTTCTCGCATTGCCTTTGGCACTCGTATCTTGCGAGAAACCCGTTGAGACCCCAGATGGTCCAACCCCAGACGTTGTTACCCTAAGCGTAACCTCTGAGAAGGAGGTTAATTTCACTGCCGAGGGTGGCGAGGCAACTATCGCATACACCTTGGAGAATGCCGTGGAGGAGGCTCTTGCAACCGCTTCTACCGAGGCTGAGTGGATCACCGTTGGCGATGTTACCGCATCAACCATCGCCTACAGCGTAGCTTCGAACGAGAACGAGGAGGAGCGTAGCGCTGTCATCACCGTAAGCTACAACGACCTCAAGCAGGAGGTAACCATCAAGCAGGCTGGTGCTGAGGCACCTGTGGCTATCCAGGGCTGGGGCATCGTAGGCTCTTTCACCAACAACTGGGACTTGCAGAGCGTACTCTCTATGCCTTTGGAGGGTGGCTACTACGGAGTTAAGGGTTTGGAACTCAAAGCTACCGATACCTTTATGTTTGTGAAGGATGGTGCCTACACCGAGAGTTTCGGTAGCGCAGGTGCTCCTTGCGAGGCCAACTACTCTTACGACACCGTTAAGGCTGGTAGCAGCATCCGCGTAAAGGAGGATGGCACCTACGACATCTACCTCAACGAGTCTCTTACAAAATACTATATTATGAGCGAGGGTACTGACCCAAGCGAGGCTACCGAAGCCCTCAAGCCAGGTGAGATTGCTTGGTACGTAGCTGTTGGCCAAACAGAGGTAAGAATGAACACACAGAACAAATTCCTCGTGGCTAAGGATATCGTGCTTGGTGCAGAGGGTACCTTCACACTCTACAACAGCAACAACAATACCTACTGTGCCGAGGGTACTTTCGAGACAAATAAGGCTATCAAGGTTGTTCGAGGCGACAAGAGTATCACCGTGAACTGCGATGCCGAGGCTAAGTACGACATCTACTTCCGCGAGAGCGACAGCCTCGTATGGGTTGTTGATGCTGGCACAATGCCTAAGGAGGAGGTTGCTTGGACAAAGGTTGAGGGTGTTCACTTCTACGACTACGATGTCCGAAACTTTGCAGTCTTCTTTATATCTAAGAGCTTGATTATCAACGTAGAGTTCTACAGTGGCGTAGATCCTGTAGGTTCAATCATCCCTGAGGGTGTCTACTACGTAGGTGGCGATGAGAACGACAATGGTTACTATATCGACTCAAACCATAATGCCAGCAACCTCGACATCAACGGCACCGAGTCACACCTACACTCAGGTACTATCGAGGTTAAGCATATCCCTGGTGGCTACGACTTCATCATCAATATCGTAAGTACACACCAGCAGAATATTAATGTACGCTACACAGGTCCTGTGGCAGCCAACCCATATATGGGTCGTCCAATCTCTAACCCTGAGTAACGAATTAGCATCATACCGACTAACAAGGGCGTGTCCATATCTATCGTGGACACGCCTTTGTTGCAAACTTCCTAATCGCCCAATGGTTTGTTTCCCTCCTCGCTGCCCAAATTCAATCTAAAAGGTCCCCCTAAGATTTCGCCTTTCGCCTAATAACGAGAGGTGATTTTTTGTATTCTCTCCAAACAATGTCCCTGAGAGTGTTGTTCGTTTGGGAAATATTTTCTAAATTTGTAGTGCTATTGGATAAATAGCAGACATATTGAAAGTGTTTTTCGTAAGTCCTAATCTGAAAATGTGGTAGTTTTCAAAAGCAAAAGGATGATGAGCAACACTCATTTCTTGTATAGCTATGTGGCTGTACGCATTCAGCGTACCTATCCCCATACTATCCAAGTGTGGGGCATTGTATCGTTTATTTTTGCTTAGGTCATACCACAACCTTCAGATTGATAAACGGGAATCATCTCCACACTTTCTTTTTTTGTAATACCTGTCGTAGGAGCTGAGACAGACATCAACAAATTAATTGTTACTATGGGATTCTTTGATTTATTTCGATCACGATCTAAGGATGACCGCTTTGGACATATCAAAGCACTGATCGCATTATCGCTAATTGATGGAAAAATAGATGACACTGAAAAAGGGATCATCATTGCAATATGCGAACGAGAAGGAATATCACGGAGGGATTTAGAAGAGTTTATTAGAGATTATAAATCCATTGAATATGTTATGCCATCAGATATTAACACACGAGAAAAATATCTTAATGACATGGTGTGCCTAATGCTTGCTGATGGACATATTAAGAATGAAGAGGTAATGTGTTGCAAGTTGATTGCAAAATCATTCGGCTACAAACCCGAAGTTATCGACGCTATGATATTGGATATTATACGCGAATTAGATGCAGAGGATGAGATAACTTTTGATAATCCTATCTTCTAATCTTATTTACCTATGAATGATTCAATTATTAAAACAATTTGCAAATCTGTAGTTGCAGTTGTTGGGGGCAACTTATTAGGCTTCCTCTTAGAATTCTTACTTTTGATGGTAT
The DNA here is from genome assembly GCA_904502285.1 of uncultured Alistipes sp. Classification (GTDB taxonomy): domain Bacteria; phylum Bacteroidota; class Bacteroidia; order Bacteroidales; family Rikenellaceae; genus Alistipes. Next base: position 62,952 of record CAJGEC010000008.1, read on the forward strand.
TTGGATGGTTAATGGATTTTGGATTGCTTTGGTTTCTAATCATAGGAACATCGCTTCTTCCTATAATAACATGTGTACCAGTTGGACTAACAGTTTTTCTGACAAAACTATTTAATAATAGAATTGCAGGAATCGTGTTTGGTTTACTTATCTCGATTTGGCTAATTATAACCACTATTGAATTTTGGGTATTTTTGTTTCAATTCGATGTATCTGATAGCGATTGGTTTAAGGCTATTGCTATTACATTAACAATGGTGTGTGATATTATAGCCTCATTTTACGTACCATTTGAATTACAGGAATAATGTTGTATAATTAAATTACGAAATATTATGGATGTCTTATTTCTTGCTATTTCCGCAATATCATTTATTGCAGCATTTGGAATTCACATTCAAGCTTCAAATTCAAGCGATGGATGGTGTGGGTATATGGCAATCCCTTGGATGAGTGCTATTCCATGGATAAGTGGTTTTGTCTTAGCTGTCATTCCACAATCACTACTATTCAATATTAGTTGGTGGTGGTTATTCCTAATTAACATTCCTGTTGTTTACATTCTAGGTCCATTATTTACAGGATTTATCTTGCGAAGAATAGCAAGTGGAAAGGGCGCTGGAATTGATGTTATCACCTCGCTTTGTATTGCTGTTATAACATTAGTAATAGGTATCATATTAAGGTGAGATAGATAACAATATAATTATTACTATGAAGGTCTTAAGATTTTTCACAAGGAATTGGCTATTGATAATGGCCATTTTGTTACTATTATGCTTATTCAACATGCCATACGGCTACTATCAATTACTACGTTTTGTAGCAATGATAGTATTTGGCATTAGTGCATTTAACTATGGATCTAAGCATAATAGTCAATTGATGATAATAATGGGCGTATTAGTTCTTCTTTTTCAGCCATTTTTCCCAATTGCATTAGGTAGAATTATATGGAACATCATCGATGTCATAGTTGCAATATTCTTACTATACCTGTGGTATAAAGAAGTTAGCATCAAGAAAAAGAGATGAGACTTTTATTTTAATACAATAGTGGCGTATGTAGTGAACCTTGTTGTTCGCTCATACGCCACATTTGGATATTTATACAACTTCTTCGGAAGATGCGCTATCAAGGTGTCCTGTTTCTCGCAAAAGATAATCCCTAAAATCGGTCAGTAGCACATTAACAATCTATCCGCAAGGGAGGGTTGTTTCTTGATACCGCAGGAGGGCTGGTTACTCGGTCTTAACCACAATCTTTGCTGGCTTAAGGCCCTTGGCTGTCGCCGTAAGGGTTATTTCACCAGAAGTATCAGTGCTCTGAACAATGGCCGTCATCATACCGCTAAAGACCTCCATCTCTGGAACGTGGAACAACTCCGTAGAGACCGTACTACCATTAGCACCAGCACGATAGAAACCTTCACCACTAACCCTATAGCTAATCCTATGAGAGGCATTAGGGCATAGGTTGCCATCCTTATCCACCACACGCACGGTGATAAACGAGAGGTCGCTGGCATCGGCCTTGATGACATCCCTATCGGCCTCAAGTTCGATATGGTGAGGCTTGCCTGCAGTGACCATAGTACGCTCGGCAACGGGGTTACCCTCCACGTCGTAGGCAACGACCTTAACCTCTCCTGGCTCGTAAACCGTATCCATCCACATCAGGCGATAGCGACTCTGGCGTGTGAAGCTCGTAGCACTCTCCTCCTTATCCATAGTATTTTCGGCCGTAACGCTCATATCCTTGCAACGAACACCCTGGCTCACACCATTGATGAAGAGTTCAGCCTTAGGGTAGTTAGTATAGACAAATATCGGGGTCACCTCGCCCTCACGGCCCTCCCAGTTCCAGTGGGGAAGGATATGAAGGGTCTCCGCCTCACGATTCCAGTGGCTACGATAGAGGTAGTAGCGATCCTTCGGTAGACCCGCAAGGTCCACAATACCAAAGAGCGACGAGTGGCTTGGCCAATCGGTATAGTAGGGCGTAGGCTCGCCAAGATAGTCGAAACCAGTCCACACAAACTCGCCTATACACCACTCGAAGTCGTCGTGCCAGATCCAGTCGTCCTCAGGCAAATTCGACCATCCACAATGCTCAACATCGTAAGACGACGAGTGATGGTCGGCATACTTCTGCATCGAACGACGCTCGACAGGGAACTTATAGATGCCACGACTACTTACCGTCGAGGCGGTCTCTGAGCCGAGGATAATCTGCTGGGGCAGACGCAAGTAGTTGTCGGGATAGCGGTGTGGGCGATAATTAAATCCTGCGACATCCATCACCGCAGCCATATTATTATGTACCACATTGTGAGGCTGATCCATACCCTGAGTCACAAGGCGTGTGGGGTCCTCGCGATGGCATATATCCTGCAACATACGCGACAACTTGGCACCCCAGATAACATCGCCCTGATCGGGTACCTCATTGCCAATGCACCACATAACAACACTTGGATTGTTGCGGTAGTGGTGGATGAGGTTCACAAGGTCGCGCTCGGCCCACTCATCAAAATATTTGTGGTAGCCATTCTTCACCTTCGCCGTGCGCCACTCATCGAAGGACTCGACCATAAGCATCATACCCATCTCGTCGCAAGCCTCGACAAGTTCTGGGGCAGGCATATTGTGTGAGGTGCGGATAGCATTACAGCCCATATCCTTCATAATGCGAATCTGGCGACGGATAGCAGCCTCGTTCACCGCAGCACCCAATGGGCCGAGGTCGTGGTGGTTGCAGACACCCTTGAACTTCGTAGGCTCACCATTGAGGAACATACCCTTATCGGGGATTATCTCCAACGTGCGGATGCCAAAGCGTGTGGTGTACTGATCGCGAAGCTCCTCGCCCACAAAAATCTGTGATGAGGCGCTATAGAGGCGAGGCTCATCCACCGACCATAACAGAGGGTCGGCAATATCTATGCTCTGCTCGAAGAGGTCGGTCTCGTACCTGCTCAAGAGACCCTCGGCAGTGGCAACAACCCTTCCATCCGGGTCGTTGATGGTGGTAAGGATACGGCACTTTTCGCGCTTAACACCCTCTGGCATAGTTACCTTCGTGCGCAAGACTACCTTAGCGTAATCCTCTGTTACAGTAGGTGTTGTGAGTTGGGTTCCCCACACTGGCACGTGTACCTCGTCGGTAAGCACGAGGTGTACGTTGCGGTAGAGACCCGCACCTGGGTACCAACGCGACGAGTCATTCTCATTCTCAAGGCGCACGGCAAGTTCATTGACACCCTCCCGAACGTATGGCGTCACGTCGAAGTGGAACGAGTTATAGCCGTAGGGCCAGAAACCGACCTCCACGCCATTGACATAGACACGCGCCTGACTCATCGCACCATCAAAGATGAGTGTAGCACATCTGCCTTCATCGAAATCCTCAATCTCGAAGTCGAGACGATACCAACCAACACCGACAAAGGGGAGACCTCCCGTGCGGCCAGCGTGTTCCATTGCCTCATGCTGACCATCCTGTGTGATGGCTACGTTCTGCTGGTCGTTATGGATGCTAAAAGGACCATAGATAGCCCAGTCGTGAGGCACGACAACCTCCTGCCACGCACTATCGTCGTAACCCACGTTTTTGAAGTCGGCACTATCCTCACGAGTAAAGCGCCAACCACGCACCAAGAGTTGCTCACTGCGCTGAGCATCAGCCACAAACGGCATAGCAATTAGGCATATAGCCAACAATGCGAGTCGTCTCATATTCATCGGTTAATTAGTTTAAAGGTCAAAGTAATGGTCTAATCTATTGCACAAAAATAGCATAAATTATAAACTTTGCCAAATCTCCTCAACTTATATATACAAGATATCTCCATTTAGTTGTGGCTAAAGTAAAAAAATAGTAGAGCAGAATAAGATATGTTTTTTCGATTTTTTTTGTATCTTTGTCATAATATTAGCTCAAACAAACAGATGATAGAGAAACTTTTTGGTCTTAACAAGCAAGAGACCACAATCCGCACAGAGGTAATGGCGGGTATCACCACCTTCCTCACCATGGCATATATCTTGGCCATAAACCCAAGCATCCTCGCTGAGACGGGTATGGATAGGGGCGCACTCTTCACTACTACAGTCCTAATGTCGGCTCTGCCAACAATATTTATGGGACTCTACGCCAAACTACCCTTGGCTCTCGCCCCAGGAATGGGACTCAATGCCTTCTTCGCCTATACGGTTTGTATGGTTATGGGCTACTCGTGGCAATTTGCCTTGACCGCCGTATTTCTTGAGGGCTTGGTGTTCCTGCTTCTCACGGTGACAAACCTCCGCGAAAAGATTGTAGATGTCATCCCTGCCTCGCTGAAGAAGGCTATCAGCGCAGGTATCGGACTCTACATCGCCTTCATCGGCCTAAAGAGCGCTGGTGTCATCGTAAACAACGAGGCTACGTTGGTGTCGTTGGGCAACCTATCCTCTGGTTCAGCGCTCTTGGCCTCTATCGGCATCTTGATAACCTCCGTGATGCTCATCAAACGAGTTAAGGGTGCACTGCTCTTCGGCATCCTCATAACCACACTAATAGGCATCCCATTGGGTGTTACGCACCTCACTGGCATATTTAGTATTCCGCCCTCTATCGAGCCTATATTTATGAAGTTCGAGTGGGATCATATCCTCTCTAAAGATATGGTTATCATCGTCTTCACCTTCCTCTTTGTCGATCTCTTCGACTGCATAGGAACTGTGATTGGCGTGACCAGTCGCGCAAATATGGTCAAGGAGGATGGCAAGATTCCCCACCTCAGAGAGATATTTATGGTGGACTCTATCTCTACGGCTGCTGGCGCTATGATGGGAACAAGCACCGTGGCTGTATATGTGGAGAGTGCTGCTGGTGTGAACGAGGGTGGTCGCAGTGGCCTTACCGCCACCGTTACTGGCATCTGCTTCCTCGTTGCACTCTTCTTTGCCCCACTCTTCCTGGCTATCCCAGCCGCCGCAACAACCCCCGTATTGGTGTTGGTCGGTTTGATGATGATGGGCTCGGTGCTTGAGATCGACTTCAGTGACTATACCGAGGCTATACCAGCCTTCGTCTGCTTCCTGCTTATGCCCCTGACCTACAGTATCTCGGATGGTATCGTTCTGGGACACCTAAGCTACATATTCATCAACCTACTCAGTGGCAACCACAAGAAACTTACATTGGGAATGTATCTCTTGGCTGCATTCTTCCTAATAAAATTCTTGATATAACAATCATTCGTCGTAGCATAGGTGTACCGACTATGAGGTTATTCCAAATTTTATAGTAACTTTGCGGGCGAAAAGATAGAATGATATAAACACTTGTAACTCTTTCACAAAACTATGTCTGTAGAAAGCACAGTAAGAGCCGTGACGACACTACGTCTTACGGAGATGAAACAGCGTGGCGAGAAGATTGCTATGCTCACCTCTTATGACTACTCGATGGCTAAAATCGTGGATCAGGCGGGTATCGACGTAATCCTCGTTGGTGACTCAGCAGCCAATGTTATGGCGGGTTTTGAGACCACGTTGCCCATCACACTCGATATGATGATCTACCACGCTAAGTCTGTCGTTCGCGCCGTAGAGCGTGCCTTGGTCGTTGTAGACCTCCCCTTCGGAACCTATCAGGGTAACTCAAAGGTAGCCCTCGACTCAGCAGTACGCATTATGAAGGAGACCGAGGCTGACGCCGTAAAACTTGAGGGTGGCGAGGAGATTCTGGAGTCGGTGACACGTATACTCTCGGCAGGCATCCCCGTTATGGGTCACCTCGGACTAACCCCACAGTCGATTCATAAGTTCGGCACCTACAACGTACGAGCAAAGGATGAGGCCGAGGCCGAGAAACTTATTCGCGATGCTCACCTCTTGGAGGATGCTGGTTGCTTCGCCTTGGTATTGGAGAAGATTCCTGCCGTTCTGGGCAAGCGTGTCTCTGAGGAGTTACACATACCAACCATCGGTATCGGTGCGGGTGGCTCGACAGATGGTCAGGTGCTTGTTGCTCACGATATGCTCGGCATCACCCAAGCCTTCTCACCCCGTTTCTTGCGTCGCTATGCCGACCTTGGCACAACAATCTCTGAGGCCGTAGGTCACTATGTAGATGATGTGAAGAGCCGCGACTTCCCAAACCAGAAGGAGCAGTACTAATTTTAGAATATAACAACGTAGATATATGGCAGGATCAAATTTTGTTGATTACGTAAAGATATTTGCACGCTCAGGTCACGGAGGTGCTGGCTCGTGCCACTTCCGTCGCGAGAAGTTCGTGGCCTTCGGAGGTCCCGATGGTGGCGACGGTGGTAAGGGTGGTAGCATCATCCTACAGGGCGACAGCCAATACTGGACTCTTATCCACCTTAAGTATAAGCGTCACCAGTTTGCCGAAGATGGCGAGAATGGCCACGGCGCACGCTCTACGGGTGCTGATGCCAAGGATATCATCATCCCCGTACCCCTCGGCACGGTAGCCAAGCAGGTATTCACCGACGAGGAGAGTGGTGAGACATATACCGAGGTCGTGGGCGAGGTCACAGAGCACGGTGAGCAGTTGGTACTCCTCAAGGGTGGCCGTGGTGGTTTGGGTAACTGGCACTTCCGCACAGCAACAAACCAGACACCTCGCTACGCACAGCCTGGTGAGGAGGGTGCCGAGGGTGCTTTCATCCTCGAACTCAAGGTGTTGGCTGACGTAGGTCTCGTGGGTTTCCCAAATGCGGGTAAGTCTACATTGCTCTCGGTGGTGTCGGCAGCCAAGCCAAAGATTGCCAACTACGCCTTTACTACACTTGAGCCAAACCTCGGCATCGTATCGGTGCGTGACGACCACTCCTTCGTTATGGCCGACATCCCAGGAATCATCGAGGGTGCGCACGAGGGTCGCGGTCTGGGTACTCGCTTCTTGCGCCATATCGAGCGTAACTCCGTACTGCTCTTTATGGTACCTGCCGACAGCGACGATATCGCTGCGGACTACGAGATCTTGTTGGGCGAGCTGACGCAGTACAACCCCGAATTGTTGGACAAGCAGCGCCTCTTGGCTATCACCAAGTGCGATATGCTCGACGACGAACTCATAGAGCAGATGAAGGCACACCTACCCGAAGGTGTGGAGTCTATCTTTATCTCGTCGGTAGCGGGTATGAACATCACACAGCTCAAGGATATGTTGTGGCGCGCATTGACTAAGTAGTCACAGCCAAACCCCATAAAGTAAGGGACTGCCCCAAAAGGACAGTCCCTATTTTATTTTCTGGGTTTTATCGAAGTGGTATAACAGAGTCTGCTATACCATATCTACTACTTTTCGAACTTTGCCTTAGCCTTCTCAAGTTGGCGCTTAAGAACATCCATTGAGTTATCTACAGCCTCCTCGAAGGTGAAGGCGCGCTCCTCTACTCGAATATCGCTACCAGGCACGTGGAGCGAAACCACTACTACTTTGTTACCCTTTTCTGAATCTGGATCAAGGCGTAAAACTACCTCTACATCCCCCGCTCGATCATCGACAAAGCGATCCAATCTATCCATCTTCTTCTGAATGAACTCAAGCAACTGCTTGCTCGCATCGAATTTTAGTGACTGAATCTGTACGTTCATAGGTCATAAAGTATTAAGTTTATATATGTGCCGTTGCTCGCGTGGCATCGGCTGTCCAAGTCATTGTTCACCATTCGGAGTGGAGTGAGGATGAGCCAAGGCGACTACCTCCTTCAACCGCTCAATGTCGGTATGGGTATATACCTGTGTGGCCTTGAGGGAGCTATGTCCCAGCAACTCCTGTATCTCGCGCAGGTCTGCACCCCTATTGAGTAGGTGGGTAGCAAAGGTGTGGCGCAACACGTGGGGTGAGGTCTTGCCCTGCACTCCCGAACTCTTCAGCACCCTGCTGACTATGCGCTCCACGGTTCTTTGTGAGATACGCCTCCCTTTCTGAGATAAAATTAATGGAAATTTTTGACCTGTGCAAATATTTTGTGAAGAAATTTGACTAAAATACTTTTTTAATATCTCACCCATTCCCGACAAAAGGGGTTGAACGCGCTCCTTACGGCCCTTACCCATAACTCGTATCGAGGAGTAGTCCGACGCAACATCTTGAGCATTAGCACCCACGACTTCGGCAAGGCGCAAACCAGAGGTGTAGATAAGCAAAACTATCACCGCATCGCGCAGGCGCACGAAATCATCCGACTCAATATCTGCCTTTAGGCCATTCACCACATCCATCATACGGCTATCGGCCACAAAGACAGGGAGGCGTTTTGGGGTTTTGAACTGCTTCACCGTACCGAAGATATCCTTCCCGACAAACCCCTTCGACTGCATCCAATGCCAGAGCGTACGCAACGAGGCCGTAGCACGATTTACCGACGTATGCTTTAAACCACGCTCGTTGAGGAGGTAGATAGTCCAATCGACGACATCTTCGCGCGTGATGACCGAGGGGTCGAACTCCTCCTCGGAGAGCTTGAGCCACGCCAAGAAGTCGGCAACATCCCTACGGTAGTTGCGCACCGTGAGGGGCGAATAGCGACGCTCCGCCTCAAGCCACTCAATGAATTTAGCAATCACCGTCATAGCACTCCACTCTCAATAAATAGTCCACGTGTGCGCCCCTCGCTCTCTACAAAGAGCCAAAGCCCCTTATCGCTACACTTCACATCCCTAAGCAAGAGGTGCTCCATAGGCACAACTCCAGCGATGCGTACCGAGCCTCGCTCCACAGCACCACGTATTACGCCAGTGAGCCTACCCTCACTAAGTTCGAGTGCAAAAATCTCGCCTTGAGGGGTTATATAAATCTGTTCGGGAAGCGCAACGCACCCCTTGCGAGCATCGACAAGGAGTACTTCACGCCCCTGGTCGCTAAGCACCTCGACAACTGCAAGCCTATCCCCCAGCGAAGTCTCCACCCTACGGCAGTAGCAACCCGTCCACATCTTAACCTCCTCGGCGACAAGGTGTTCAACCTCGCTCTCGAAACCCGACACAAGCTCAAGAGGTTCGACACCGCCCTTAGTGTCTATAAACTCCTCGGCACTAACCTCGCGAGGTACTATGGCTATGCGCTCGACGGGGGTACAGTCAATATCGAGGTCCTCAGCCAGCAACAGAGTGCGTTCCACAAGCAGGGAGGAGCGTTGTAGCGTGGTAATGATATCGCCATAGAGGCGTTTATAGCGTCGCTTATCGCACTTGGCAAGGACCATAACGACACTATGGCGATTTCCTAAGGCCATCTCGTGGCCCAAGGCATAGCCATAGTTATAGACCTCAGCCAAATCCCCTTGCGAGGCCCAGCGCTTAAGAAAATAGGGGGTATAGTTGCGCAACATAGCGACATCCTCGGCCGAGGCAGACCCATCCTCCGAGCGTAGCATCTCATATATATAAAGGTATAGCGAGGCAAGAGGCCCCTTCACCGCCTGCTGGGTAACTATCTCCCACACCTCCTCACGCTCTGCAGTGGTAAGGCTACCAAGGCGTTCGACACCTTGGCGCAGACTCTCCGAGGTCTTCGACGAGGCAAGGAGACGCTCCTGCTGGCGCACATCCATCTCTACCCAAGGGCGTTGAGCAGATACGACAAAGTGTGCCGACACGACGAGTGCGACAAGCAAGAGGAGTCTACGCATAACACTCGCTACTTAAAAAACTTATACTGGAAAATCAACAGATAGACTACTGCAACAGAGATATAGGCATCTGCGACATTGAAGATAGCACCGAAGAAGTAGCCGTCGCCACCGACAAGGAAGTCGAGGAACGAGGGGCAGTTCTCCCACTTGAAGAGTGGCAGATGGATCATATCGATAACCTTACCCATAAGCAAGCCCGCATCCTGAGTATCGAGCAACAGACCATAGAAGATGCTATCCACAAGGTTTCCGATTGCACCAGCAAGGATGAGAACACCACCCACGATAACACCCTCAGGCACCTCGCTACCCTTCTTGAGCAACACCCCAAGGCCATAGATCAACAGGCCAATCATACCCATACGGAAGAGCGAGAGGATGAGTTTACCCCAGTCGATGCCACTGCCAAAGTTGCCGAGTTGCATACCGAAGGCAAAGCCGTTGTTCTCGACATAGCAGAGGTTAAACCACGAAAAGACCTCGATACGCTCGCCAACTTCCAAGTTGAAGTGGACCAACATCTTTACTGCCTGGTCGATAAGGACAAGAATGAGTACCCAAAGAGCGACCTTCCATCCCGCAGATATTTTGCATTTTCCCATAATGATTCCGTTTATAGTAGTTCAAGTTTATCACCGCCCAGTGTGGTCATTAGGCCAATGAGCAATAAATTTTGTACAAAGATAGGAAAAATTAAGAAAAAAACACTACTTTTGTGCATCGATCTGAGCCCAGATGGCGAAATGGTAGACGCGCTCGTTTCAGGTGCGAGTGCTTAGCGGCGTGTAGGTTCGAGTCCTATTCTGGGCACAAGGAGCAGTTTGTTAGACTGCTCCTTTTTTTTGTGCCCACAATAGAACTCGCACTGACTGGGGCGACTCGGCTAACTTGTCGGTGGTGGTTGATTGGGTGAGTTGCTTTGCAACTATGAATATAGGGTGAGTGTCAGTCGCTCAAGCAAGCTTGGCGCTAACACTCTCCCCATCTTCTATACCTACGGTATTATACCCAATCAAACCTCCTGGGTTTGCTCTCGTTCTGCTGAACGCAGTTCAAGTCCTGGCCCTACTTGTTGGTATGAAATAGATAAAACGACAACCGACAAAGG
>CAJGEC010000009.1 GCA_904502285.1 uncultured Alistipes sp.
CACTCAGCACTATCGCCTAACGTCATTAGTGAAATTATGGTATTTAGGTATTTTTAGGAATGCGCTCAGAAAACTATTCGCGCAAGCCTATCCCTAAATTCACTAATTTCCCTATATTCCTTACTGCATAGCAAGCGTCGCGCAAGTGTTGCTCTCTTCCGTGCCACCGTACTTTTCGCTGTCTTGTCACTTGTCACATTGTCACAGGGGGTGGGGGTGTGACACGATGTGACAAGTGTGGCAAGGTACCGCATTGCTACCGCAAAGTCCACTTCATCTTTGGAAGATTGAAAATTTTTTGTATCTTTGTGTGATAATGCGCACACACGCGGGCAAACACATAATAAAACTATAAAACTATGCAAGAGAATCAACCTAAAACGTCGCTCCCTGAGAACGCCTATCGCGAACTCAATCCTGGTGAGCAGTACAACCCAATTATGGGGGCTAATGAGACACCCGTGGAGGTGACTCCATACTCCGTTTCTGTGGGTATCATTATGGCCGTACTCTTCTCGGCCGCTGCGGCATACCTCGGCCTCAAGGTGGGTCAGGTCTTCGAGGCCGCTATCCCTATCGCCATCATCGCCGTAGGTCTTGGCCAGATGCGTGGCAAGAAGAATATGTTGGGCCAGAACGTAATCATCCAGTCTATCGGTGCTTCGTCTGGCGTTATCGTGGCGGGTGCTATCTTCACCCTCCCTGCGCTCTACATCTTGGGCCTTGATGCGCAGTTCTACCAGGTATTCCTCTCATCGTTGTTGGGTGGTATCCTCGGTATCGTGTTGCTTGTCCCCTTCCGCAAATACTTCGTCAAGGAGATGCACGGCAAGTACCCATTCCCTGAGGCTACGGCGACCACCGAGGTCCTCGTATCGGGCGAGAAGGGTGGCTCACAGGCTAAGATATTGGTTGCTGCGGGTCTCATTGGTGGTCTCTACGACTTCATCGTCTCTACCTTCGGTGCGTGGGTGTCATCGCTCTCGACGCAGATGTGGGGTTGGGGTAAGGCCTTGGCCGCTAACTTCAAACTAACCTTTGGTCTCAATACCTCGGCTGCGGTGCTCGGCTTGGGATATATCATCGGTCTGAAGTACGCCTTGATTATCTGCGCTGGCTCGGCCCTCGTATGGTTCTTCATCGTGCCTTTGGTGGGCTCGTTCGAGAGTGCTGTGAACGCTGAGGCTATGGTGTCGCTCTTGGGCATCACCAACGAGAGCATCTTGGCTAACCCATCGCTCATCTTCACCCCCGAAAACCTCTACACCTACATCGGCCGTCCTATCGGTATCGGTGGTATCGCTATGGCGGGCCTTATCGGCATCATTCGCCAGGCTGGCATCATCAAGAGCGCCTTGGTGTTGGCTAAGAATGAGTTTGGTGGTAAGAAGGTGGCTACGGATGAGCCTCGTACTCAGAAGGATATCACTATGAAGCGAATCCTCACAATTCTCATCGCTACCTTGGCTGCTACGCTCTTCTTCTTCCAGTTCGGCGTGTTGGGCAACTGGATGCAGACCATCGTGGCACTGCTCATCGTCTTTGTCATCGCCTTCCTCTTTACCACCGTGGCAGCGAATGCTATCGCCATTGTGGGCTCTAACCCTGTGTCGGGTATGACCCTTATGACGCTCATCCTCTCGTCGTTGGTATTGGTGAGCGTAGGCCTTGAGGGAGAGTCGGGAATGATTGCGGCGTTGGTTATCGGTGGTGTGGTTTGTACCGCCCTCTCTATGGCTGGTGGCTTCATCACCGACCTCAAGATTGGCTACTGGCTCGGCACAACACCTAAGAAGCAGCAGACTTGGAAGTTCGTCGGCACCTTCGTCTCAGCGGCTACCGTTGCTGGTGTGATGATCATTATGAACGACACCTACGGCTTCGTGGGTGAGAATGCCCTCGTAGCGCCTCAGGCAAATGCTATGGCGGCTGTCATCCAGCCCCTTATGATGGGTGGTGTGACCCCTTGGTTGCTCTACGGCATCGGTGCTGGCCTCATCCTTGTATTGACCCTCATCGGTGTTCCTGCCTTGCCTTTCGCCTTGGGTATGTTTATCCCTATGAACCTCAATGCCCCATTGGTAGTGGGTGGTTTGGTCTCTTGGGCTGTGAACCGCCACAAGAACGAGGAGCAGGCTAAGGCTAATAACAACCGCGGTACGCTCATCGCTTCGGGCTTCATCGCTGGTGGTGCGTTGATGGGTGTTGTGAGCGCTATCTTGGCCTTTGCAGGTTGCGACTGGATGCTCACAGCGTGGGCCGACTCTATGGGTGCTGTCTACCTCGGTATCGCGATGTATGTGGCTATCATAGCCTACTTCATCTGGCACTCACGTCGCGCAAAGATTGAGGAGTAGTAGGGCTCCTTATGGCATAAAACTAAGAACTAACAACAAAAAACAGATAACACAATGGACTTAAAAGAGAGATTTTTGAAATATGTGTCGTTCGACACTCAGGCAGATGAGTCAAGTACGACGTTCCCCTCTACCGACAAGCAGTTGGTGCTCTTGCGCCACCTCAAGGAGGAGTTGGAGACCATCGGCCTTAAGGAGGTTACTATGGATGAGTATGGCTACGTTATGGCTACTCTGCCTGCTACCCGTGGCTTGGAGAACGCCCCTGTCATCGGCTTCATCTCGCACGTAGATACTGCCCCCGATATGAGTGGTGCTAACGTCAAGCCTCACGTGCTTGAGAACTACGACGGCCGCGACATTATGCTTGGCAACGATGTGTGGATGCGTGTCGAGGAGTTCCCAGAGTTGAGCTTCTTCAAGGGTCACACCCTCATCCATACCGACGGTACTACACTGCTTGGTGCCGACGACAAGGCTGGTGTTGCTGAGATTGTTACGGCTATGGAGTGGCTCGTAGCACACCCTGAGGTTGCTCACGGCAAGATACGTGTGGGCTTCACCCCCGACGAGGAGATTGGCCGTGGCGTAGACTACTTCGATGTTAAGAAGTTCGCTGCCGACTTCGCCTACACTATGGATGGCGGTATGGAGGGTGAGTTGGAGTACGAGAACTTCAACGCTGCAGGCGTGAAGATTACCATCGCTGGCCGTAACGTACACCCAGGAATGGCTAAGAACAAGATGATTAACGCCATCGACATCGCCACCGAACTCAATGGCTTGCTCCCCGCCTTCGAGCGCCCACAGTATACCGAGCACTACGAGGGCTTCTTCCACTGTGTAGGCATCAAGGGTAGTGTCGAGGAGGCAGAGATTAGCTACATCATCCGCGACCACGACAGCGACAAGTTCGAGGCTAAGAAGCAACTTATGTGGGACGTGGTGAACTTCCTCCAGCGCAAGTATGGCGAGAAGGTACTCACACTCAATATGCGCGACCAGTACTACAATATGCGTAAGATGGTCGAGCCACACCCACAGGTCATCGACAAGGCTAAGCGCGCAATGATTGAGGCTGGTGTCAAGCCTTTGGTTAAGCCTATCCGTGGTGGTACCGACGGTTCGCGCCTCTCGTTTATGGGCTTGCCTTGCCCTAACCTCTTCACTGGAGGTATGAACTTCCACGGCCGTTATGAGTATGCCTCGCTTACCACTATGCAGAAGGCGATGAATACCATCATCAACCTCGCTCGTATCTGGGGCGAGTAGCGCTTCAACCACTAAAACGAGTTTAAGATGAATAACAGATATGGATATGTAAGAGTTGCCGCGGCTGTGCCACGTGTGCATATTGCCGATGCGCAACGCAATGCCGAGGGCGCACTCAAGATTATGGAGGATGCCTTCAAGGAGGGTGTCGAGATTGTTGTGATGCCTGAGCTATCGCTGGTGGGCTACACCTGTGGCGATATGGTGTTGCAGAATAAGTTGCTCAGCGATGCTGAGCGCGCCTTGGCGTGGCTTATGCAGCAGACCGAGGAGATACCCACTATCGGTATCGTAGGTCTTCCCGTGGTCTTTGCCGACCGCCTCTATAACTGCGCCGCGATCTTTGGTCAGGGCGTACTCTGGGGCATCGTTCCCAAGTCCTATATCCCCAACTATGGCGAGTTCTCGGAGTTGCGCTGGTGGGTTTCGGGCTACTCGATCAAGGATCGTATGATTCGCTTTGCAGGTCAAGAAGTGCCCTTCGGTAGCGATCTTATGTTCGACATCCACGGTGTGGAGTTCGGCGTGGAGATCTGCGAGGATATGTGGGTGCCAGTGCCACCCTCATCTATGCAGGCGGTGCAGGGTGCTAAGTTGCTCTTCAACCTCTCGGCTTCGCCTGAGTCGGTCTGCAAGCACGACTACCTCATCTCGCTCATCGCCGAGCAGTCGTCACGCACGATGTCGGCATACGTCTACGCCTCTTCGGGCCACGGCGAGTCGTCGAGCGACTTGGTCTTTGCGGGTAATGCCGTGATTGCGGAGTTGGGTCGAGTATTGGGTGTTAGCGAGCGCTTCGTGCGCAACGACCGTATGGTCATCGCCGATATCGACGTGGAGTATATCTCCACACGCCGTACCGCACGTAATACCTTCTACTACCCCGAAGCTCCTGAGATGCGTGTCGTGGAGATTGAGGTCGATGAGATTCTCTATCAGGGCGATGTGCGTCGCCATATCGAGCCTCTCTACTTCGTTCCAGAGGATGAGGCGGCACGCGATATCCACTGCCGCGAGGTCTTCGCTATCCAGAGTGCTGGTTTGGCCCAGCGCCTTGAGCATACGGGGTGCAAGAATGTCGTTATGGGTATCTCTGGAGGCTTGGACTCTACGTTGGCGCTGTTGGCTGTCTGCGACACCTACGACTTGCTTGGTCTCGATCGCAAGGGCATCATCGGTGTCACTATGCCTGGCTTCGGCACGTCGGACCGCACCTACCAGAACGCCCTTGTTATGATGCGTGAGTTGGGCTGTACGCTCAGGGAGATATCTATTAAGGAGGCCTGCGAACAGCACTTCAAGGATATAGGCCTCAATGCCGAGGAGCGCTCGGTGGCCTACGAGAACTCACAGGCTCGTGAGCGTACCCAAATCCTTATGGATGTGGCAAATATGTGTGGCGGTATGGTTGTCGGCACAGGCGATATGAGCGAGTTGGCTTTGGGTTGGGCTACCTACAATGGCGACCAGATGTCGATGTACGGCATCAACTCGTCAGTACCTAAGACCTTGGTCCGCTATATGGTCGAGTGGTACGCCAAGAATAGAGCCGAGGGTGCCCTCCAGCGCTCACTGCTCGACGTCGTTGATACCCCTGTGAGCCCAGAGTTGTTGCCAACCAACGAGGATGACTCTATCGCACAGAAGACCGAGGACTTGGTAGGCCCTTACGACCTCCACGACTTCTTCCTCTACTGCACCCTCCGTCGTCGCTATGCCCCCGCCAAGATCGCTATGTTGGCAGGCTTGGCCTTCGAGGATGTCTACGACAAGGCCACCATCATCAAGTGGCTTAAGGTCTTCTTCCGTCGCTTCTTCTCTCAGCAGTTCAAGCGCTCGGCAATGCCTGATGGCCCAAAGGTTGGAGCTGTGGGCCTCTCACCTCGTGGCGACTTGCATATGCCTTCTGATGCTCAGGAGCGTGCTTGGTTGCAGGAGGTGGCAGATATGGAGCAGGAGCTCGACGCACTGCTTTAGCCCATACCTATTATAATAATAGGCGTGGCTGAAACGTTAATTATTCAGAACACAAACTAAACGATTATGAAGAAGATACTAATTTTGGCCGTTGCGCTTGTAGGCTTTAGCACAAGCCTCTCGGCACAGACGCTCACCAACTTCCTTAAGAATGCCGCTACCACCATCATCGACGAGGTCACGGATGGTAAGGCTACCGAGGCACTTATCGTGGGTGACTGGAACTACTCCGACCCCGCTATCACCCTCAAGAGCGAGGATACGTTGGCTGGTGCGTTGGGTACTCTCGCTACGCAGACCATCGAGCCTAAGTTGCAGAAGGCCTACGACTTCGTGGGTATCAAGACGGGTAGCTGCAGCTATAGTTTCAAGGCCGATAATACCTTTACTATGGTTGTCGGAAAGCGCACACTCACAGGTACTTATACCTATACGGCTGAGGACAATAAACTCGTTATGGAGTTCAACACTACGCTCCTCAAACTCGGCACTATGACGGGCTACACTTTTATCACTGCCGATGGCCTCGATATCGTTCACGACTGCCAGCGCCTCTTCGACTTCTTGAAGGCACTCGGTACTAAGGTGTCGTTGCTCAGTGGTGTGTCGAAGGTGGTGGAGAACTACGACGGTATGATGATTGGTTTTTCTTTGAAGAAGTAATATGTTGAGTATTAAGAGATTGGCTATTGTTGCGGTGGTTGTGGGGTTGTTCACTTTTGCCCCACAGCGTGCCGTGGCACAGATCGACTTGGGTCGCGCCCTCGGACAACTCTTTGGTGCGGTGGTGCAGCAGCAACCCCAGGCCGAGAAGAGTCCCTACGACCTCTTGAAGGAGGGTGCTCCGCAGAGGAGTAAGGTCTTGGGTACGTGGCAGTATAAGTCGGCAAAGATAGAGTACTTGGGCGATAACCCTTTAGCTACGGTGGCTATCCAGCAACTCGAAACCTTGGGCGTTGCCGAACTCCAGAAACTCGGCATCATCGAGGGTTGTTGCTCCCTCACGCTACGTCGTAATGGCTTGGCTGTCGTTGCTACGCGCGACCAAATCAAGGATGTCTACTACGCCTACGACGAGACCTCGGCAAAGGTGACGGGTACCTTCGACTACCTCGGCACGGAGTACTCTGCCCGTGGCTACCTCAAGTTGCCCAACGGCCGCTTGGTGGTGATGATCGATGCCTCAGATGTGCTGAATACCCTCGCTGCGACCTCGGACTTAGCCACCGACGACACCTTCCTTATGGTCAAGGGTGTTGTCGAGGGGCTTGGAGGAGGGGTCTTCCTCTCAGTCCTTTTCGAGCGATAGGGCCATATCTCACTCGCGAATATGGGGTGATACCTACTTTTTGGGGGTATCGCTCCATTTTTTTTTACCCTCTCTCGCTAAACTATTTTCATTTTGACACAACCTGTCAAAACACCCCCATATCTTTGCACCGTGATTGATAAGGAAACTATTAAAACGACTACGACTATGGGACTAAACTACAACATCCATTGCAACGAGTGTGGCTCGCATACCGACTACCACACAACTATCGTTGGCCTTACCTCTTCGGAGCAGTTGCTCAACCAGCATATCGACACCCAGTGCGCCATTCGCTGTCCTGTGTGCAGGGCTAAGTTGAATACCTCGGAGAGCGACTTTCGCCAGCAGGTGACCATCACCATCGAGGCCTAAGTCATCGGGTGAAATATCAGAAAACGACCAACTTCGATAGGTAAAACAGATAGGGTAGCGCGGCTGATATAAGAGTTACTTATATTTGTATAGATAAAATGTCTAACTTAAATTTCCGAAATCCAGAAAAAAAGAGTAACTTTGGGAGTGATTTGAATGTAGAACAAATTAATAGTGAAAATAGATATGACAAAGATAGAGGTAGGGGCGCGAGTCCCAGAGTTTAAGAGTGTTACGCAGGAGGGCGTAGAATTTACACTTGCCGACCTGAAGGGGTCACCCACGGTGCTCTATTTCTACCCCAAGGATAATACGTCGGGGTGTACGCTTGAGGCTAAGAGCCTCCGCGATGGTAAGGAGGAGTTGCTCAAGAGGGGCTACAAGATTGTGGGCGTGAGTCCCGACTCGGTGAAGTCCCACCAGAACTTCTGCTCGAAGCACGACCTTAACTTCACCCTTTTGGCCGATGGCGACCACTCGCTACTTGAGGCTATGGGGGTATGGCAACAGAAGAAGATGTGCGGAAGGGAGTATATGGGAGTGGTTCGCACCACCTTCCTCCTCGATGCCGAGGCCCGCATCACCCACATCATCTCGAAGGTCGATACCAAGGATGCTTACGGTCAGATAATCAAGATATTGGATAATAAATAAAACGAAATATATTATGGCAGAGAAAGTACAGGTAAATGCTGACAAGCTCAAGGTGTTGTCGGCAGTGATGGATAAGATTGAGAAGGACTTCGGCAAGGGCTCTATTATGCGTATGTCGAGCGACAGCGTTGCCGACGTGCCGGTGATTCCCACAGGCTCTATCACCCTCGATATGGCGTTGGGTGTGGGTGGTTACCCCAAGGGCCGTGTGATTGAGATTTTTGGCCCTGAGTCTTCGGGTAAGACCACGTTGGCTATCCACGCCATCGCCGAGGCCCAGAAGTCGGGAGGTATCGCTGCCTTCATCGATGCTGAGCACGCCTTCGACCCCTACTACGCTCAGAAGTTGGGTGTCGATGTAGATAGCCTCTTGGTCTCTCAGCCCGACAATGGTGAGCAGGCCTTGGAGATTGCCGACTCGTTGATTCGCTCAAGCGCTATCGACATTATCGTCATCGACTCCGTAGCGGCCCTTACGCCAAAGGCAGAGATTGAGGGCGATATGGGTGACTCGAAGATGGGTCTCCAGGCCCGCCTTATGTCGCAGGCTTTGCGTAAACTCACCGCTTCAATCTCTAAGACCAAGACCGTATGTATCTTCATCAACCAGTTGCGCGACAAGATTGGCGTGATATATGGTAATCCTGAGACTACTACGGGTGGTAATGCCTTGAAGTTCTACGCCAGCGTACGTATCGACATCCGTCGTGCTTCGGTGATTAAGGATGGCGAGGAGCAGCTCGGTACACGCACCAAGGTCAAGGTGGTGAAGAATAAGGTAGCACCTCCATTCAAGAAGGCCGAGTTCGACATTATGTTTGGCGAGGGCATCTCTAAACTTGGCGAGATCATCGACTTGGGCGTAGACTACGAGATTATCAAGAAGTCGGGCTCGTGGTTCTCGTATGGCGACAGAAAGATTGGTCAGGGCCGTGACTCGGTGAAGGAGGCTCTGAAGGGTGACCCAGCTCTTATGGAGGAGATAGAGTTGCGTGTCCGTGATGCTATGGCGGAGTCGTCGCTTCGATAGACTCGTTAGGGATACTAACCAAGGGGTTGAGGGTACTATATGTGAGTACCCTCCTTTGGCATATAGTTAAGGCTGAATAGATTAAACCAAAAAACGTGTGGGTTATGGAGTATAGCCGTCAGGATGAGATTCTCATTGAGCAGAAGTGGCAAGAACTTGTTGAGGCTTGTCGCAAGGCTAAGGTGTGCCGTAGGGAGGATGATTGGCAGTTCATTAAGCGCGCCTTCTTCCTGGCCAAGGAGGCACATAAGGGCGTACGCCGTCGCTCTGGCGAGCCCTATATCATCCACCCCATAGAGGTTGCGCTTATCGCCGTGAGGGAGATAGGCCTCGGCAAGAAGTCCGTGGTGGCCGCCCTCCTGCACGATGTTGTCGAGGATACGGATTATACGGTGGAGGATATCGAGCGCCTCTTCGGCCCCAAGATTGCCTATATGGTCGATGGCCTGACGAAGATGTCGGGGGTCTTCAATGCCGATAGCTCGGAGCAGGCGGAGTACTTCCGCAAGGTGTTGCTCACCCTTTCGGACGACGTGCGTGTCATCATCATCAAGATTGCCGACAGGCTCCACAATATGCGCACCCTGGGCGCTATGCCCCACAACAAGCAGATAAAGATCACCAGCGAGACGATCTACCTCTTCGTACCATTGGCCTACCGCCTTGGTCTCCACGCCATTAAGAGCGAGATGGAGGATCTCTGTATGAAGTACCGTTTCCCCGATGAGTACGAGGAGATACGACGCAAGATCGAGGAGACAGAGCCACAGCGCCAGCAATATATCGACCGCTTTATGGCCCCCATTCGTCAGGTCTTGGACGACAATAATATAGAGTACGAGATGAAGGCCAGGGTTAAGAGCATCTACTCCATCTGGAATAAGATGCGTCGCAAGGAGATACCCTTCGAGGAGGTCTACGATCTCTTCGCCATCCGTATCGTCTTCAAGGCTACGCCCTTCCCCTCGGAGAAGACTCAGTGCTGGCAGATCTACTCCTGCGTGACGGATATCTATACGCCCCACCCACAACGCCTACGCGACTGGGTGAGCATCCCCAAGTCGAATGGCTACGAGGCACTCCACTCTACGGTGATGGGCCCCGATGGTATATGGGTCGAGGTGCAAGTGCGCACACAGCGTATGGACGACATCGCCGAGCGAGGCTTCGCGGCCCACTGGAAGTATAAGCACTCCTCGATTACCCAGGAGGAGGATGGTCTGGATAAGTGGTTACGCAAGGTGCGTGAGGCCCTCAGCTCCCCAGCCGAGAGTGCCTTGGAGTTCTTGGATAACTTCAAACTGAGCCTATACAAAAGCGATATCGTGGTCTTTACCCCTAAGGGCGAGGCCCACTCCCTGCCCTACGGCGCTACGGTCCTCGACTTCGCCTACGACATACACACCAAGATTGGCGACCACGCCATAGGTGCCAAGATAAACCACCGTATAATGCCCATCACCGCGCGCCTCAATAGTGGCGATCAGGTGGAGGTCATCACGGCGGAGTCGGCACATCCCAAGACCGAGTGGCTGAGTGTGGTCACTACGAGCAAGGCGCGTCAGTCGGTTCAGGACTACCTCAAGCGTGAGCGCAACGACAATATAGAGTATGGTATGCAGCACCTTGAGGAGTCGTTAGCCGAGTATGGCGTATCGCTCAACGGCCGTGTCATTCGCAAACTTATGGCGGCCTACGAGTGTAGCAATAAGGATGAGCTCTATAGTAAGATTGGTGCTGGCATCATCAACCTCGACAACCTCGAAAAACTGCTCAAGGAGAACTCTTCGCGCAAGGTACTCAAGTTCTGGAAACTCTTTATCTCCGATGGCGATGACGAGCCTGAGGAGGTAGATTTGGAGGACGACGGAACATCGCTCGACGACACCATCCTCAGCGATGATAGGGAGGATGACGAGCCCGACTTTGTCATTGCCGAGTGTTGTGAGCCTATCCCTGGCGATAAGGTCGTGGGTTATCGCAATCCTGAGACGGGTGCTATCGAGGTGCATAAATCTACCTGCGATAGGCTTATTCGTCTGGCCTCGCAGTTTGGCAACAACATCGTCAAGGAGGAGATTAAGTGGTCGCAACATAAGGCCCTCTCGTACCTTGCCACCGTGGAGATTCGAGGTATCGACCGTTCGGGAATTATCCTCGACCTGACGAAGGTCATCACGGCCGATTTCAGTATCAATATGCGCGCTATCAGTGTGCAGTCCCACGACGGAGTCTTCGAGGGCACGATCAGTATCTACGTTCAGGACATCGAGAGCCTGAACTCGCTCTTCGACAACATACGTAAGATTCGCGGTATTGATAGTGTCAAGCGCCTACTTAATACTTAGCCACAGTGAACCACAAAAATTTTATCGCACCTACGGCAACACTCTTCGCAGAGTAAATAAGAGGAATATCGCTTTTTCTTTATTCACTCTCCGTAGTCTCTTGTCGATGTGAATGAACTCGGCAAAGGTGTACAAAGAGTGGGTTGAGGCCTATATAGTTCTCGGCGATGGAGGCTGGCACTCGCTTCGCCATAGTCCTGGAGTTGGTAGGAGAGTGATTGCACCTCTTCATCACGCAGAGCAGGAGTCAGCTCTTCAGGTCCACTGAATGGGGGCTGAGGCAACCACAAAGTAGGGTAGTTTGGCAAGGAAGAATACAGAACAATTTTTTACTAAATTCTAATAGCGTATATGGCAACAATTTTTTCACGAATTGTAGCAGGTGAGATCCCTTGCTACAAGGTTGCAGAGAACGACAGGTTCTTTGCCTTTCTCGACATTGCCCCTCTGGCTAAGGGCCACACTTTGGTCATCCCAAAGCGCGAAGTGGACTATTTCTACGACTTGGAGGACGAGGAGTTACAGGAGATGATCCTCTTCGCTAAAACAATTGCGAAGAAAATCAAGGCAACTACAGGATGTATTAAGGTCGCAACAGTGGTTTTGGGTCTCGAAGTACCCCACGCACACATCCATTTGGTGCCTATGAACACCGAAAACGACGTAGATTTTAAGCGCGAGAAGCTTAGTTTGACTCCAGAAGAGTTTGCAGAAATCGCAAAATCACTTCAGTAGTAGGGGGCTGTTGATAACTTTGTAAGTTATTAGTTGTTAGGGTAGTACGCTGTTATTAACAGTCTACTACCCTTTATTATTTAACATAATAATCATCTCTATATCTTTTCGCAGATTTTCGCACAATTTCACGTGTGTAAGCAATGTAAAAATCCCCAGACTTTACAATTGTAATTACAAATGTAAACTATTGACAACGCTAACAAGTTATTAAAAGTTACAAAAGTAACAACTAACAGCAGTGTTAATAATTGTTAATTGTTACATTCGTCAAACTTTTAACGTCCTCCAATATTCCCTATTTTTGACATAAAACAGTTGAATCAAACTATTTAATTTAAATTTTTACACACCTATATATCAAGCGGTTAGCAAATCTATATAAAATAGAATATAGATAAATAGGTGTAAAATAGGTAATCGGCTATATATGTCGCTATATTATTACATAATAATATCTAAGTGATTGAAAATACGGAATTAATGCATAATTAACTAAATTAGATTATAGTAGTATTGATTTTACAGATTTTACTATAATTACAACAGTTACATTTGTCAATGTTATTAACATATATCAACAATTTACTTTTGTCAAAAATATTTGCTTTACAAAAATAATGTTTGTATCTTTGTAAAAAATATAGAAAATGAAGGATAAACTCGAATATTTGTGTGAAATGACGGGTCACAATGCCTCGTCGCTTGCGAAATTAATCGGTGTGGAGGCTTCGGCTATCTCCCATATTAAGTCGAATCGTAACAAGCCGAGTTTGGATTTTATGGTAAAAATCCTGCAAGCCTTCCCCGAAATTAATCCTGATTGGTTGCTCTTGGATAGCGGCCAGTTCTATCGCAACGGAGGTGTTGCGCCCCACTCACCCACTGGTCGTGAGGATGGCGTTTCGGAGGTTGCTCCCTCGCTCTTCGCTGCTCCTCTCGACGAAAAAGAAAAAAGCGATTCTCAGGAGTCAAATGTAGAGCAAAAAAATATCTCCGATGTAATTTTTCCTGTGACCTCAAATCCCTCGAAACAGGTAGAGAGAATCATCGTTCTCTATACCGATAAATCCTTCGATAGCTATACGCCCCAGTCGCGTTAGCATTATACAAAAGATGAGAGCGTGTCGAGCCAGTGTAGTTGAAGTGCTATAGATTATAACCCTTTAGTCGCTACTCGTATTAGTCATAAAATAGTTATTCCGCTACTCTGCTCTTTTTTGCAGTAGTAGCGGAATATTGTCTTTTTCATAGTTGCTATTCGTCGAAAGATTTTCGATATTTTAGCACGCCATTGCTCGATGTCTTGGATATCTTACCAATTTGTAGCTCTATTTTTTTAGTCGCTCGGCTATCCTTCTCAACTCTTGCATCCTATCGCGGTGCTTTGCTGCTGTCATAAAGTCGAGGCTCTTCGCAGCCTCCTCCATAGCTTTGCGCTCCTCGTCGATCATCTGCTCCACAACGGCAATGTCGCGATCCTCCACTGATGGCTCGGCAGTGTAGCTTGTTTCGCTCTCCTGGGCCATAATAGCCTCGTTTGGGGTAGATGTATAGGGCATATATTTAGCCTTGCCTGATGGGCTCTTTTTGTCCTCTTCGACCTTGCTACGCGAGAACTCCTCGATAGCCCTGAGCATATAGTCGCCCTCCTCGTTGGTTTCGCTCAGTAGACTATTCTGGCCAGAGCCACTCTTCTTGGCGCTTCGGGGCAGGGTGTTGTTCTCGAAGTTGAAGGCCACCTGCTTGGCACGTCGGCGGTTGCTCTCCATAATTGAGGTCCTTAGCGTGCCAGTTACCTTGTCGCCATATAGGATGGCCTTGCCCTCGGCGTGACGTGCGGCACGTCCTGTAATCTGCGTTATGGAGCGCACATTGCGGAGGAATCCCTCCTTGTCGGCATCGACGATAATCACGAGGTTTACCTCTGGGAGGTCGATACCCTCACGCAATAGGTTTACACCCACGATAACATCTATGCGGCCCTCGCGTAAGTCCTCCAAAATCTGGATGCGGTTCAGGGTCTCGATGTCGGAGTGTATATAGCTATTCTTTACGCCTATGCGGTCGAGGTAACGTGAAAGCTCCTCTGCTGAGCGCTTCGATATAGTGGTTACTATGGCCTTATTTCCCTTGCCTACCACATAGTTTATCCTATCGAGCATATCATCTATCTGATGCTCCGAGGGGCGTAGGATGAGGGGTGGATCTACGATATGCGTAGGTCGTATGAGCTGCTCCACGATGGTACCGTTGCTACGCGCTATCTCGTAGTCGGCAGGCGTAGCGCTGATATATATGGTCTGAGGGGTCAGTTTCTCGAACTCATTGAATATGAGTGGGCGGTTGTCCATAGCCGCTGGGAGGCGGAAGCCATACTCCACGAGGTTCTCCTTGCGGGCCCTGTCGCCACCATACATACCTCGCACCTGTGGCACTGTCACGTGGCTCTCGTCTATTACCACGAGTAGTTCCTTGGGGAAGTAGTCTATGAGGCAGAAGGGTCGTGTTCCAGCATTGCGGCCATCGAGATATCGCGAGTAGTTCTCGATGCCTGAGCAGTAGCCCAACTCGGCAATCATCTCAAGGTCGTACTCCACACGCTGCTTTATGCGCTGTGCCTCGACCTCGCGGCCCTCCTTCTCGAAGAAGGCTATCTGCTTGATGAGGTCGGTGCGAATCTGCTCCATCGCCTTGTTTATCTGGTCGCGTGTGGTGACAAATAGGTTGCAGGGGTATATTGTCATATTCGACAGCGACTCCTGTGTCATACCACTCTTGGGGTCGATGACCTGTATCGCCTCGATCTCCTTGTCGAAGAAGAGGACGCGGTAGCAGAGGTCGCCATACTCGCCAAACGACGCCATAATATCTATCGAGTCGCCCAGAATACGGAAGGTCGAGGGTTGTAGTTCGTGTTCTACACGTGTGTAGAGGGCATCCACGAGTTGGTGGAGCAGTACGTTGCGGTCGATATGGTCGCCCACGCTGAGGTTTATGGCCGACTTATGGAAACTTTCGGGGTTGCCACAGCCATAGATGCACGAGACACTGGCCACCACGATAACATCCTTGCGTCCCGACAGGAGTGTCGCCACGGTCTTTAGACGCATCTGCTCGATTTCGGCATTTATGGCCAAGTCCTTCTCGATATATGTATCCGTCGCGGGGAGGTATGCCTCTGGCTGGTAGTAGTCGTAGTAGGATACGAAATACTCCACGGCATTCTCAGGGAAGAAGTTCTTGAACTCGCCATAGAGCTGTGCTGCGAGGGTTTTGTTGTGGCTTATGACGAGTGTTGGGCGGTTGATTTTGGCAATGGCATTGGCTATGGTGAATGTCTTTCCAGAGCCAGTCACACCGAGTAGGGTTGTGCCTTCGGCTCTCTCCTCGCTCACCGACTGCACAATCTTCTCTATAGCCTCAGGCTGGTCGCCCGTAGGCTTATACTCTGCCACTAACTTGAACTCCATACCACAAAAGTAATCAAAATAAATGGACCTACAAACGCCTGCCCATAAAAAGAGTGAGGGTATCGCACCTTATGGCCGATACCCCCACTTTATAGCTCATTCGCTCACTCTCTACTTCTTGTAGCCAGAGAATGGGTGGAGCGATACTATCCAGGCGTTGCCGTAGCGTGTGTTGCCCGAAAGCTTGATGTGAGACTGGCCCTCACCGATGCTCACCTTATACTCGTTAAGAAGCTGCTGCTTAGGCTCGCTTGTGAGGTCGTCGGAGTCGGTAATCCACAAACGGGTGAGCAGACCTGTAGCCTTGTCGATTTCGTAGCCCCAGATTGTCACCGAGTGGTGCAACGATGCGATGTTCTCGCTAAGAGCGATGGTCAAGCTCGCCATACCGCGCTCGAATGACTCAACTACGAGGTTAGAGAAGTATGCCAAACGCTGCTTGCCCTCCAACGATGAGCCATTGCCCCAGAGGTAGTAGTTGTTATAGCAGTAGGTGTACATCTCTGGGTACTGGCTTGGGAAGAGGTCGTGCTTGTAGCCACGGTAGATGTGTGGCTCGACACTGCTCCAAACGCTCTTCCAGTAGCCACCCTCAGTCAAAGGGGCTGCCTGAGAGCCTGCTGAAGCGTACTCACCGCCATAGAGCTTACCCTCGAAGTACCAAGGAATAGCCTCCTCTGGGTGACCACCCTTGTTGTTGTTCCACTCCGAGTGGTAGACCTCCATAAGTGCCAACTCGTATGGGCCGAAGTTGCTGTATGTCTTTGTACCAGGGCCCGTAACCGCCGATGCTGGGAGGGTGTTGCCTGCTGCTACGTAGCGATCCTGGAACCACTGAATCATATTTGCTGATGCTGCTGCCCAGCACATATTGATATCGCCATTGTCGCCCTGCCCCTTCTTGTTTACGTCATACCAGCCCGATGTGAGTGTTACGCCCTCCGCAAAAACGATGGTTGTGCCAGTCTCTACGGCCTCGGCCTCGATGCTGATTTCGTTCGACTTCACACTGCCCTTAGTGGCGTAGATGGTGTATGTGCCAGGGGTTGTTGTCGAGAACTTGTTGCCATTCATCGCGCCACCATTCACATAGATCGTAGCCTTGCTTGTCACGTTAGCGCCATCCTGGATAACCAAGAGCGAGATGGTGTCTACGCCATTTGCCTTGAGTGAGTATGCCGAAGCCTCGATGGTGATAGGCTTCTCCTCCTCAACTATGACAGCCTCTGCCGTTACGCTCACGCTCTCCGATACGAGGTCGTTGTACTTAGCGTAGAAGGTGTATGTGCCAGCCTCGGTTGTCGAGAAGGTGTTGCCCTGTAATGCGCTGTCGTCGAGAGCATTGTAGATTGTAGCCTCCACAGCCTCACCATTGAGTGCTGTTGAGAATGTAGCCACTGCTACACCGTCAGCTGTTATAGTCTGCTTGTCTACGCTTAGGGTTAGTGTGTCGGGAGTAGGGTTTGGACCATCAGGACCATCAGGACCATCAGGACCATCAGGACCATCAGGTGTGTCCTCCTTGACCTTTGCTACGACGGTGATGTCGTTAGATATCGCATTATCCTTCTTGGCATAGAACTTATACTGGCCAGCATACTTGGTCTTGAAGGTGTTGCCCTCCAAGGCCTCGTTGGTCTCAGCGAAGTAGATTGTAGCACCCTCTACGACATTGCCCTGGAGGTCCTTCACGGTAAAGGTTGCTGCCTGCTCGCCGTCGGCGTAGATCTCGCTGTTATCTACCGACAACTTGAGTGTCTGCTCCATCTCCACATTTGGCTCCTGCTCACAAGCGACGATGCCGAGGATGGCGAATAGAGCAAAAAGAATCTTTTTCATCTCTTTCTATATTATATTAAAGGTGGCGAGGGTGTCTCCCTCACCACCAGTTGTTAATTACTTACGTCTAAGAACGATGTCGCTTGTTGCGCACGCCTCAAGCGTCTGCTCGTTGAGGAATACCGCAGGACGGTAGATGCCATAACCGAACTCCTCGCCAGCGTGATGGGCACCAATAGTGAGGGTGTTGCCGTCAGCCGAGAGGGTTACAGGGAATGTCGCAGGTGCGGTAAACTGGTTGTTGTAGTCGCAACCGAAGAAGTTGAGGAAGCCATCATCTGACCAGTTGTAGAGGTATTGGCCACGTGATGTAGGCACGCTGAGGGTGTCACCCTGGCCAATCTCAAGGAAAATCTTTGGACCGTAGTCGCGGTAAACGAGGTTCTTACCCTTAGCGTATAAGTTTGGCAACATCTCCAAAAGTTGTGCTGGTGTGAGAACAGGCATCTTAGTGTATTCGCCCTGTGCATTCACCTCGAATGGGAAACCGAGGATTACGAGGCGGTTCTGGTTGCGGTAGTCGGTCTCTGTCTTTGAGTCTACGCCCTGAGCGATAGTTACAACCTCACTTACGGTAGCCTGTATGCCATTCTCCTGAACGAGGGTGTAGGTCATTGTCCACTCGCCGAGCAGCGATGTGAAGAGGTCTGACTCAACACGTGGTGCTGGAGCCTGTGCAGGGGTGTTGTATGTTGTAGTCTCAAGGGTTGAAACCTTCTCCTTGTTGAACAAGAGTACCAATGCGGTGTACTCTACCTCTGGCCAAAGGTCTGGCATAGTGAGTGAGAGACCCTCAGGAGAGTTGATAGCCTCAATCTCCTCAGCCTTGAGTGGGGTACCCCAGTTGTTTACGATAGTCTCGTCTGAGTTGTCGTAGCGACGCTCATTAACCTCTACTGTAGAACGGAATACGACCTTACCACTTGCAGCGTTATCTGCCTTGATGTTTAGTACGAGGTTGCTGTGAGGATCTGTCTCGGCCTCGCTGATTGAGAGGTTGATAGTTGGAGGTAACATCGACTGGTCGCCTGTTGTAAAGTCGATAAGCGATGCGTTCTTTGCACCCTTCTTATCCTCTACGATAAGTGCGATGCTGTATTCGAAATTAGGAGTTAGACCACCCCAAGTAGCCTCGTTAGCTGCTGTGAGAGTCCAACCATTGCCATAGGTTACTACCTGCTTCAAAACAGTTGATAAAAATAGGTCCATGCCGTAGTCGTCCATAATCATATGGAGCTGTGATGCTGAGTCTACATAAACATAGTACTGTGCAACGTCGCTATCAGGGGTTGTCTTGATGGTTACAGATGTAGAGTCTACGTTTGTAATCTCTGTGGTCACACCAGCCGTTGTTGTAGGCTTGTGGGGTGTGCTGAACGACTTTAGGTAGATCTCGCCAATGATGTTAGGTATTGAAGCGTTGTCGCACTGAGCGGCGATAACATAGTACTCGCTACCAGCACGCAAACGCATCTCGTAAGGACCATACTGACCGCCATTAACCCATTCTACAGTAAGTGGACCGTTTGTAACGATACCGATACCTTCAGTAGCGATATAATCCTCTGGTGTCAAGCCCATATGGGTTAGGTATGCCTTGTCGATACACTGGAAGATGATTTTACCAGGAAGGCTGATTGTGAAGGTAGCCTCCTCGTAGCCGACGTTATCGATTGTGATAGGGTTTGCTACACCATCATCAGGAGTTGTGAACTTATAGTTCTTAGGTGCGCTGAGGTTGCCATCCTTTGAAGCGCGAAGAATTGCGTAGAGGGTGTAGTTAGTGTTGTCGTTGAGGTTGCTGATGGTGATGTTCTCAGTGCCCTCAATCTCCTTAGAGTTTGCTGCGAACCACTCGTCCATCTTTGGAGCAGAGAAGCCCTCTGCTACTACGGTGTAACCAAGCACACCAGGTACGTTTGTTGTAACCTCGAAGGTGAAAGAGTCTGCCTTAACCTCTACCTCCTTGATAGAGATAACTGGCTGAGTAGGCTCATCTGTAGTGCCATCGTTCTCGCCACCGTTGTTATCGCCAGGATTCTCGGTGTTGCTGCCGTTGTTAGGCTGGTCTGTCTGGCTATTCTCCGTACAGCCCACGGCGAACAATACGCTGAGCATAACAGCCCAAATAGTGAATAGTTTTTTCATAGATGGTTGTTTTTTATGTTATTGTGATTTGTTTTGTTGTATATTGTCCTTTTGAGTTGTTGCCAGCTATTATTTACACACGCTATTTCAATTTCGGGCAAAAATAGTGAAAAAATTCAGAACCTACAAACCTTTAACACTATTAAGTGTTATGTGATCAAATTATTTTTAAGATTGGTAAAAAAAAGACTATTCAACCCTTCGGCCAAATAGTCTCCAATTCATAGTTTTATGGCTTGTTTATCGCTATGCCTCAGCCTTCATCTCGTCGATGAACGACTTGTTTACAACGACTCTTACCTCACGATGCAAGACGTTGATTTCCACGGGAGTAACACCATACAACTCACCATCTATTTCAAGTGGTGTTTCGGGCGAGGACTCTATGCGGATTCTCTTGCCCTGGGTGTGTGAGATATGGCCAATGGTGTAGATCGTACCATTGAAGAGACGACGCATACGGAAGATGACGTGCCACCAATGCACTGGACGTATTATGGTGAGGTCCAAGAGTCCGTCGTCGGCCACCGAGTCGGGTAGCTGCTGGATACCTCCACCATTGAACTTGCCGACACCAATGGCGATGCTAAAGAGTAGGTCGTTGAACACCAACTTATCATCGACCCAAATCTTAGCACCCGTAGCCTTGTGCGAGAAGAAGGAGCGTATCAAACACCATAGATAACCACTGCGTCCGAGGTAGCCCTTGGCCTTGCTCGTGAGTGTGCGCCTGATTACCTCGGCATCGAAGCCTAAGCCCGCCACGTTGGCCATAAAGCGTTTCTGGCGATACTTCGACTCCTCGTACGATATCTCTGCCACATCCTGCAAAAAGGTGTAACCCTCCTTAATTGCGCGGATAGCCTCGGAGTAGCGTGTAGGGATGCCGAACATACGTATCCAGTCGTTTCCCGTGCCTGTGGATATCATCGCCAAGGTGATCTCCGAGGGGGCAACGCTCTTCTGGATGAAGAGGCCGTTTACAACCTCGTGCATAGTGCCGTCGCCACCCACCACGATAATATGGCGGTAGCCACTCGTTATTGCCGTGACGGTGAGTTCTGTGGCGTGGTGCTTATGTTCGGTAAATACCGCTTCGTGGCGTATGCCGTTGTCTCGCAACAGCTTAGAGATGGCAGGGTAGTCGGTCAATCCCTTGCCTCCGCCAGAGGTGGGATTGACCACTACAAACCATTTTACATCGTCACCTATGGTTGGTGTGTACGATTGCTCTCTCATTTTGGGTATAGCGTTTGAGCAGCGTGGCTTACTTACGTGGAGCGTTACGCAAGGTGTTGAGCAAGAAGTCGTAGAACTTCTCCACTGAAGCGATGTTCACCTTCTCGTCTGGAGAGTGTGGGTAGCAGATGGTAGGACCGAATGAAATCATATCCATTCCTGGGTACTTAGCACCGATGATACCGCACTCCAAGCCTGCGTGGATAGCAGTTACAGATGGCTTCACGCCGTAGAGCTTCTCGTATGACTCAAGCATAGTGTGCAAGATTGGCGACTTCATATTTGGGTTCCAACCACTGTATGAGCCAGAGAGCTCAACATCAGCACCTGCCAACTCAAATACTGAAGAGATTGCGCCAGCCAACTCACCCTTCTCGGTATCTACAGATGAGCGCAACAAGCACTTAACCTCGATAGTAGAGCCGTTAGAGACGACGATAGCCAAGTTAGAAGATGTCTGCACCAAGTTCTCCATAGCGATAGACATACGCTGTACGCCGTTAGGACAACCACAAATAGCACGAATCAAAGAGTGTGACTCAAGGTGTGGGATGATTGCCTTAGGGCACTCAACAGGCTCTGCAAAGATCTCGATAGAGTCCTCGATACCCT
Source organism: uncultured Alistipes sp. (assembly GCA_904502285.1). GTDB lineage: Bacteria > Bacteroidota > Bacteroidia > Bacteroidales > Rikenellaceae > Alistipes. The sequence goes on from CAJGEC010000009.1 coordinate 21,369, forward strand.
CGAACTCCTTGATGATAATCTTCTCGTATGCCTTCACGTTAGCCTCGAAGATAGCCTTCTCTGCCTCACGCACAACCACAACAGCCCAAGCCTCACGTGGGATAGCGTTACGCATATTGCCACCCTCTACAGATGCCAACTCCAAGCCATAAGACTCGGTCTCCTGGCGCAACAAGCGGAACAACACCTTATTGGCGTTAGCGCGCTGAGTGCCAATCTGGATACCTGAGTGACCACCCTTAAGACCCTTAACAGTAACCTTGTAGGCCGCAAACTTGCCCTCCAAAGGCTGCTCACGATACTTGAATGTCACGTTTACATCCATACCGCCAGCGCAACCAACATACAACTCACCCTCGGTCTCTGAGTCGAGGTTGAGCAAGATCTCGCCCTTGAGCATACCGCCCTTAAGGCCGAAAGCACCATCCATACCAGTCTCCTCGGTAGCGGTGAACAGACACTCCAAAGGACCGTGTACGAGCTCTGCATCCTCCATAGCAGCCATAGCCGCTGCCAAGCCGATACCATTGTCAGCGCCAAGGGTTGTGCCGTTAGCAGTTACCCACTCGCCATCGATATATGCCTCGATAGGGTCGGTAGCGAAGTCGAAGGTAGTGTCGTTATTCTTCTGTGGCACCATATCGGTATGAGCCTGAAGGATGATACCCTTGCGGTCCTCCATACCTGGGGTTGCTGGCTTGTATACATAGACGTTCTGAGCCTCATCTACCTTGTGCTCCAATCCGAGTTCCTCGGCCCACTTAACGATGTAGGCACGAATAGCATCCTCCTGGTGTGATGGGTGTGGGATGTTGCAGATCTCTGCAAAGTGCTTCCAAACCAATGCTGGCTTTAAGCCTTTCAAATTCTTATCCATACTCTAAAAGTTTTAATTTATTGATTATTAGTTATTTAGTTACTTTTATATAATCCTTTAGTTCTCCTGATTTACCTCGCGACGATCCTTGCGTAGGCTATTCTCCAACTCCTCGCGCTTGTCGAAGGCATCGACGATATACTTGACTAACCTGTGGCGCACGATATCACGCTTGTCGAACTCTACAATGCCTATGCCATCGATATTTTTGAGCGTCTCCATCGCCTTTGTCAGACCGCTATCCGAGCGTCGTGGAAGGTCGATCTGTGTTACGTCGCCCGTGACGATAAACTTGGCGTTGCGACCCATACGCGTAAGGAACATCTTTATCTGCGAGAGGGTAGTGTTCTGAGCCTCGTCGAGGATGACAAAGGCGTTGTCGAGAGTTCTACCGCGCATATATGCTAACGGAGCAATCTGCACCGTGCCCTCCTCGATGAATTTCTGCAACTTAGCCGCAGGAATCATATCGTTGAGCGCGTCGTAGAGGGGTTGCAAATAGGGGTCTAACTTCTCCTTCATATCGCCTGGGAGGAAGCCGAGTTTCTCACCTGCCTCGACAGCGGGACGAGTCAAAATTATTCGACGTATCTCCTTCTCCTTCAATGCTCTTACAGCCAATGCTATGGCCGTGTATGTCTTTCCCGAACCCGCAGGACCTACAGCAAAGAGTAGGTCGTTGTTCTCGGAGAGTTTCACCAGACGCTGTTGGTTGATTGTGCGGGCGCGGATTATCGCTCCGTTGTTGCCGTAGACGATAACATCCTTATCCACGGCTGGGGGTTCCGACGATAACTCCTCAAGGCTTGATGAGAAGGCCTGAGAGACCACCTCCGAGGAGATATGGCCATACTTGACGTAGTACTCCACTAAGGCGTTCATCCTACGCTCAAAGGCGCTTACATCGCTCTTAGCACCCAGGGCCTTAATCTTGTCGCCACGTGCTACAATCTTGACCTTGGGGCATAGCTCACGCATCTGCTCAAGGTAGGCATCCTGTGCGCCATAGAGTTCTCGGGCATCTACACCCTCCACCAATATCTCTTTTATAATCTCTTCACTCATAGTTGTTTATGCTACCAAAGCGGTTAAAATGCAAGTGACACACCGAGGGTCACCTTATAGGAACGTGTGTTAAAGTCTAACCCCTCCTTCTGCTCCGTGCCACCAAACTGGTTACTGTTGTCCGTGAGGGCGTGGATGTAGCGTGCCTCGATAAGGAAATATCTCGAAAGGCGTACGCCGATGCCTCCTGCGATATTCCACGTAGGGGTTATCGAGCCAAACATCATCACCTCGTTGTTGTGGGTGTACTCGCCCTTTGACATTACACCGAAGACTGGGCCAGCGTTTATGCGCACACGCTTGTTTGCCAAGCGCAACGAGAGTAGTAGGGGTATATCTATCGAGGTGGTGCGTATGCGACGCTCCAAATCCTGATACTTGGCATCTATTGAGCCACCCTCATAGTCCAACTCCACCTCTATAGCGAAGTTGCGACCGAAGCATATCGCCATATCGAGGTGGCCCTGAAAGCCGAAACGTGGCGATAGAAGAATGTCGGGCGATGACACACTACTCAGGCCTGTGTAGACAGCACCAACGCCAATGCCCCACTCGGTGCCCATCCTTGGTGGTTCGCTACCTACCTCTGCGTAGTGGAAGGTGTGGTCGCAACAGGCCTGAGCCGAAGCCTTGCTACTGCCCATAATGAGTGCCACTGCCACCATCACCGCCAACGCTATATCTCTTACATAACTCTTCATATTCCTCAAAATCTGGAGCCTACCCGCCAGAGGGCTAAGCTTATAATCCTTCAAAGGTACTTATTTTATATAAATAAACCAAAATATATGGTAAATATTTTGCAAAGTTTCTAAAATTGAATGAATTGTCTTATCTTTGCGCCATAATATGCGTATAAGCGAAATATAAAAGATATAGAGATATGAGTTTGGTAGCAATCGTAGGACGCCCAAATGTGGGTAAATCAACACTTTTCAACCGTCTTGTTGGTCAGCGTCAGGCCATTGTGGACGAGACTGCAGGTACAACACGCGACCGCCACTATGGTAAGACCGATTGGAATGGTAAGGAGTTTTCGGTAATCGACACAGGAGGTTATACCGTAAATTCTGAGGATATCTTCGAGGACGAGATTCGTCGTCAGGTGATGCTCGCCATCGAGGAGGCAGACCTCATCCTCTTCCTTGTTGAGGTGCGCACGGGTATTACCGACCTCGATATGATGATGGCCGACATCTTGCGCCGTTCGGGCAAGAAGGTGATGCTCGTATGTAACAAGGTTGATACCTACGACCTCATCTACTTCTCTCACGAGTTCCACGCCTTGGGTCTCGGCGAGCCCTACTGCATCAGCTCTATGTCGGGTAGTGGTACGGGCGATATGATGGATGCCATCCTTGCCAATCTTCCTGAGGATACCTCTGCCGAGTACGACGCTTCGCTCCCACGCATTACCATCGTGGGTCGCCCTAATGTAGGTAAGTCGTCAATGACCAACGCCTTGCTTGGTCAGGAGCGCAATATCGTGACCAACGTGGCAGGTACTACACGCGACTCTATCCACACTCGCTACAATATGTACGGTATGGACTTCTACCTTATCGATACGGCAGGTATGCGTAAGAAGGGTAAGGTTACCGAAGACCTTGAGTTCTACTCAGTTATGCGCTCTATCCGTGCTATCGAGAACTCCGACGTATGTATCCTTATGCTCGATGCTGAGCAGGGTATCGAGTCTCAGGACTTGAATATCCACAACCTCATCGTGCGCAACCGTAAGGGCTGTGTTGTTGTGGTGAATAAGTGGGACTTGGTCGAGAAGGATAGCAACACTATGAAGGTGTGGCGTGAGTTCTTGGAGAAGAAGTTAGCTCCATTTAGCGATATTCCAATCATCTTTACCTCGGTAATCAACAAGCAACGTATTTTGGATGTGTTGCAGGCGGCTATCCGTGTCTACCAGTCGCGTAAGCGTCGTATCTCTACATCCGAGCTCAACGAGTTCTTCTTGCCGTTGATTGAGAACTACCCACCAGCAGCAACTAAGGGCAAGTACATCAAGATTAAGTATGTCACTCAGCTCCCAACGCCTACGCCACAGTTCGCCTTCTTCGTGAACTTGCCACAGTATATCAAGGAGTCGTACCGTCGCTTCCTTGAGAACAAACTACGTGAGCAGTGGGATTTCTCTGGAGTGCCTATCCAGATCTACTTCCGCCAAAAGTAATTTCTTTTTATAAGGCAGCATCTGCAGCCTCTCAATCATAAGCCCAAATGGGAAATACGTCAAGTATATCCCATCTGGGCTTATCTCTTAATCGAGGCCACATCTACAACCTTCTAAAAAGAAATTTGTTGTGATAATGGGTCATCTTCGACCTCTTAATCAAAACTCCGAATGAGTAGTACAACAAGTACAGCCCATCCGGAGTTTTTTCATATCGAGGCCAAATCTAACCCACTCTGACAACAAATTGGTCTACCGCTTCGGGGTGCTAAATTCAGTTGAGGATTTACTTTGCTCTTGCCCACGTGCTTTCAAGAAGTTTATAGAGAGCAATAACCACAATTAGTGCAATTAAACTTGCAGCATCTGCGGTTATGACGAAGGGTAGTATCCACTCCAAGGCTATAATGAAGATTAGCGTGCCTCCTGTCAATAGGCGTAGACGTTGTACGTTATATTGTGCCCTCTTTTCGGGCGAACTAAAGTAGTAGTCTATCATCGTTAAGTCTGCCTTGCCCAGCATTATAGCGATAGCCAATATTATAATTGCGAGGGTGCCTATAATGGCGATAATTAGTCCTATTTTCATAATTTCGATAGTTATGGTAGTTTTCTACTCCTTTCTTCTTGCCCAGGTGAACTGCAGAATTGCAAGTATAATGGCAAAAGGGATGATGATGCAGGCTACGACAATCTCGCTTACGCCAAAGAATATAAGCAGAGATACGGTGCTTATAAGGATGAAGGAGATGGCGTGAAGAAATCTCATTCGTACGAGGTTATACTTCTTCGATTCGCGCACATATCTCTTCATCACAAAATCAGCCTTGCCAACCATCATCATAAAACCCAGCACGGTGAATATGATGGCCATCACCACAAGATATATATTCGAGGTCTCCATTGTAAGTAGTTTTTTATTGGTTCATTGATGGTGTGTATATAGTATCCCAGAGGTATGAGTCATCCTCCTTCTCGACACGCTTTGTTTCGGTGTTTTGCTTTGTTGTGTGTGCTACGATCCACTCCCACACCAAATCCTTGTCGGGATTGTTGGTATCGATGTCTACGTCGGGGAGTAGGTACTCACACTCCACCTTGGCCCTATTGGGACGTATGAAGTGCTTGTGGCTCACGGTGACCGTAGTTGTCGTATTAGGGAGTATGCAGAAGAGTATATCTCCATAGTGACTTGGTCTACCTCCTGATGGCTCTCCGACAATCTTTCCTATGCCGTTGTCGCGCGCTGTAGTTAGCAGGAGCGTTGCGCTGCTAAACGTATCTTTGCCCTGAATGAAGATGACTTCGCCCTTAAATATACGTTCTGGGTCGAGGTTTAGCACGTGATAGGTGGAGTCTTGCGAGATGTTGCTATTGCTCTGTACCTTTCTGTTTTGGTCGAACGTGGGCGCACTATATACTCTTCCCAACTCCAAGGGTTTGCCATCGTAGGTGAACTCCTTATAGTAGGGGTAGCGCTCTAACATCAACTCCGAAATTCTTACATCGGCACTATACTGCTCGATCTCCCCGAAAGGCTTTAGCCACGAGAGCAGTACGTTGCCAAGCGCACTATTTCCGCCACTGTTGTACTGAAGGTCTACAACGAGGGTGTTTATCTCCTTGGCCTCGATGTCTGCCATCATCTGGCTCATAAACTCGTCGAAGCGTGCCAACTGCTTCATTTGGGGGTGTGTGACTCTGTCGGCAAACTGGTTGAATTGTAAGTAGCAGACGCCCTCCTTGTCGAAGATTTGGTAGTCGAACAACACCCTTCGTGGTGCTGTGACTCTATTAGATTGCTGCTGTTGCAGTTGCACAATTTTCAACTCTTGCCAATACCTATCAATTGCATTGACGGTGGTTGAGCTATTGTCGGCGAAGGTGAGGTGTAGCTCCTGGCTACTCATACCGAGCATTGTCCAAAAGTTGGTGAGCATAAGATACTCCGTCGCCAAGTTCTCGAAGTTTACGTCGTTGTCGGCACTTAGAAGTTCGCGCGCCTGTTTGAGTATCTGTTTTGGCGACTTGCCATTGATGCTACGCACCTCCTTGCCGAGGAGGTGTCCGAGTTCCTCGGAGCAGAGGTCTACAACTATGGGGTTATTGCCATCAATGGTGAATCTTACGGGGAAGATGGTATTCGATGGCGCCAAGTTGTAGATGGCCGTATGTCCGTCATTTAGCGACGTGGCAAGTTTTGTGAGTAGGATTCTGAACTCCGCAACGTCCGACAGCTTGCCACACTCTCTATATAGTTTGCTCACACGTCTGTCGAGTGTTGCGCGGTGCTTGCTCTTGGCAAAGTATGGGTGTGTGTCGCCCAGCATATCGGCATATAGGAGTAGGTCTTTCTGGAAGTCATTACCGTTGATATAAGCCTCGGTGGCCTCTACCTCGGTGTCGTGGTATGTGACTATATTATGGCCATAGGCAACACCCCAACCGAGTAGGGCTGTTGCTAATAAGAGCAGACGTTTCATAGTAAGAAGTTTTTTCTAAGTTTTCCTATTGTGTAGTAGATGATTATCAAGCCCTTACCCTCTCTTTGCTTAGGTATATTGTAGTACTGTGCCGATTAGTGGCAATGGCTCTGATTTATCCGAAGCCCATAACCTATAGGTGTCTATAGGTATTGGGTATTACGACGACGTCTTTCGCGGATGCGCATCATTGCAATCTCCTGTTGTGAGCGACGACGGATATAGCGCAAACGGAGTGCGCAACCGAGGGTTATTGCCCACACGACGAGCGAGCCGAGCGATACCTCGATAGCGGCGTTAAGGCTGAAGTTCTCCCCATTTATTAAGTAGAGGATCCAAGGCACAACGCTCCACGCGAGGGCCAACAGGGCTGTGGCGTAGGTGGCTTTGTGCCAGCAGGAGCGTGGCGCCAAGCGGTAGTATCCCACCGCTAAGCCCACCAACAAAATTAGTGTCGGTATTCCTGCCGCGATAAGTTCACGATGGGGGAGGGTCTCAGGGAGTCTGTCTTGGTTGGCAAATGCTGCTGTGGCCAGGATAATGATGAATTCGCTCCAGCCAAACTTGCCACCCTCATCGGGGCTCTTGCCTAAACGTCGATTGGCCAACTTCTCTATTCGGCCAAATCGAATCTTAAAGAAATTTGGTCTATTCCACATTTTCCGACTCCTCCTTAACCTTTTTTGCACGAGGCTTGCGTCCACTGCGACGCAAGGCCTCGGCAATGATCCATTGCAGCTGACCATTGGTAGAGCGAAACTCGTCGGCTGCCCACTTTTCGATGGCATCCATAGTCTCCCCATCAATGCGAAGAACAAAACTGCGTGTATTTGACTCCTTCGTAGCCATAGTAATAATAGTGTATAAGGTCTTGACTATTAGTTGTGTAGTGTACCAGTGTTCACTACAGGCTGTGCAGCCTCGTCGGCACACAATACCACGAGCAGGTTGCTCACCATAGCGGCCTTGCGCTCCTCGTCAAGCTCCACAACATCCTCGGTAGAGAGACGCTCCAAAGCGATCTTAACCATCGATACAGCACCCTCGACAATCTTCTCGCGAGCCGAGATGATAGCATCGGCCTGCTGGCGACGCAACATAGCAGCAGCAATCTCTGGGGCGTAAGCCAAGTAGTTGAGTCGTGCCTCGATAACCTCGATGCCTGCAATAGCGAGGCGCTCGTTTAGCTCCTCGGTGAGCTTGTCGTTGATCTCATCACCACCCGAACGAAGTGTTACCTCCTCAGAGCTGTTGTTAGAGTTCTCGTCGTAGGCATAGAGGCCTGCTACCTGACGCAATGCAGAGTCGCTCTGAACGGCAACGAAGTTCTCCAATACGTTCATACGTGTATTGTAGCCAGTCGCTCCAATCTCCACGGGAGCATCGATCTCGAACACCGCGTTGTATGCACCATCGTTCTTAATCTTCCATACCACAACCAAGCCGATAAGGATAGGGTTACCTGCCTTATCATTAACCTTGATAGGGTCTACGTTGAGGTTGCGGGCACGCATTGACAACTTCTTAGCCGACATAAATGGGTTTATCCACCAGAAGCCTGTGTCGTAGAACGTACCACGATAGTTACCGAAGAAGAGCAATACGCGAGACTCGTTAGGCTCCAGCATTATGTATCCGCACATCATAATAATTGCGCAGAGAACTGATGCGATAAGCAGAGCAAGGGCCCAGCCGATGAGTACGGTGTTGCTTGCAAGCACGGTGATAGCGTAGATTGCTGCGCCCACAAGTGCAAGGTTTAGGATAAGGGCAACGAAGCCATTGAGTTTCCAACCAGAGTAGGTGTAATTTTTCATAATGGTAGAGTTTTTAGGGTTTATAAATTTGATTTTGTTCTTGCTAATTTGTTATGATATCATTTTGATATCACAAAGATAGTGCATAAAATATCGATTCTCCAAATTTTTCTGCAACTTTTTTATCTATGATGCACAAAAAAAGGATAACCGCGGTGGTTATCCTTATATATAATATGGTACAACGACGCTCGAAATTGGGCCTTACGACAAGGCTCTTATTCTCGCTCGTAGTTTCATAGGTTTATCGGTTACTCTTTTTCCTCGTCGCTCCACTCGCTGAAGGGGTGTTCGCGGAGGCGTGAGTTATAGAAGCGTCTTTCACCCGTAACCTCTCTTCCGAGCCAGTTGGGGCGACAAAACTCCTCGGCGACATCCTTAAGCTCTATCTCGGCAATGGTGAGGCCTTGGTTTTGGCCATAGAACTCATCCACCTCGAAGGTGTGACCTTCGTACTCTATGAGGTATCTGCGCTTCTCGATTAGAGCGCCCTCGACAAGTGGCAGTAGCTCGCGGGCCTCGCTCTGCGAAATCTCCTTCTCCCACTCGATGCGTGAGAGTCCTCCGTCTTGCGATGGTCCTTTGATTGTTAGCCACGCACGCTCGTCGCTGATACGCACACGCACGGTACGTCGGCCAGAGGCTATATAGCCCTGAATCAAAAGAGTAGAGGTGTGGGCGAGGTGTTTATACTCGCCCACGACCAAAAACTTACGCTCTATCTCAGTTGCCATTCGCTACTCCTCGTATGCAAACATAGGATCCCACGATGGTAGCATAATAGGCTTCTGCTCAAGGAGTTTAAGGGTCTCGGCAGGGATGTATTTCTTGTCCACCACCACGCGGAACATATACTCCTCGAACCACTCGTCGGTCATAATGAGGTTGCCCTTCCAGCCCGACGATGGACCCCAGCTATTCTCCACCATCCACTTCTTCGCGTTGCCCTCCTCGTCGAGGTCTACAGCGATGAGGGTCATAGCGTGTGACGAGCCACTGGCGAAGGTGCGTACGCGCTCCTCCTTATTCATAGGGAACTCCACGCCCATAAGCGACTCGTAGTCGAAGTTATTGATGTCGAGCGTACCCTTCTTTGAGAGTAGATACTTGCCTACGTCGCACGAGAAGTACATCGCTGTATTATCCTTGATAGAGGCGATGGCCAAGGCCTTAACTTCGTCGATAGGGAGGTTGAGGTAGAGCCAGTTGTCACCATCGTAGACGTGGCGGTCGTACTCGATTTCGTAGACCTTGTAGTACTCGCGCGATGGGTCGTTCATCACCATCACAAAGTCCTTCTCCAAGTCGATATCACCGAAGTACTCGGCATAGAACGACTGTGGTGTATAGCGCTTAGTCTCCACGGGGTTGCCCTCCTTGTCGTGGCGAGTCCACTCGAACTCGGTTGGTGGCACACCATAGGCACGCACCAACATAGAGTAGATCTCCTTGAGCATCTCGGTCTTGAGGGCTACGGGGGCGCGACGATCCTTCTGGTTGCGAAGGGTGAGGCCGAACTCACGGAGCTTGAGTTTTAGGAGGTTGCTCACCTGAGTAGTGTTGTTTGTCTGGTAGTTTTCGGGCATCACCTCGCTTGGTACTACGCCATACTTCATCACGAGGTTCGATACGCCAGTAAACTGTCCACCGTCGCTGAGTGGGTTCTTGAACAACCACTCCACCTGACGATCCTCCATAGGGAGGTGTTTGGTGTCGATGACACCCTGAAGGAAGAGGTTGCACTTCTCCAACTGGTCGTAGAAGAAGAGGTAGTTGTGAGAGAATACCAACGATGGTAGGTCGAGCTCATCAATCATCTTGGCACGCAAGACGTTGAGGCCTGTGAAGAGCCAGCAACGACCCGATTGCTGCTGGTCGGTGATACCCTTTGTGCGCACACGGTGCGAGAAGTGGGTGTCAATCATTGCGAGGTTGTCGGCATTTGTTGCAAGTTCTGCTATTGGGTTTATGGCCAAAGCATTGCGTGCAGCCTTCTCGGCCTCGGAATTTGTCTGGCCGAGGCGTATCTCCTGCATCATTTCGGCGGTGATACCACCCTTATCCTGCTGAGCCATAAGCGTACTACAGCCGAGCAAGGCCAAAGCACATACGACGATTTTCTTCATAATAGGTCTGTTCTGTGGTTTATAATATAATAGATATAAAATGGCGTTAAGGCCTAAAACCCTAACGCCACGATATTGATGCTCGCTACTACCAAGCGAACAAAGGATACTCCGACATCAAGGTATTTACATCCTTGCGTACTGCAGCGATGTTTGCCTCATTCTCTGGGTCAGAGAGTACGCGGTCGATAAGTTCTGCGATATAGTCCATCTTGTCCTCCTTCAAGCCACGTGTGGTGATTGCAGGAGTACCGAAACGCAAACCTGAAGTGGTGAATGGAGTGCGAGAGTCGAATGGTACCATATTCTTGTTTGTTGTGATGTCGGCAACCACGAGGCACTTCTCAGCGAGTTTACCAGTAAGTTCTGGGAACTTAGTGCGCAAGTCTACCAACATAAGGTGGTTGTCCGTACCGCCAGATACGATCTTGTAGCCACGCTTAGTGAGAGCCTCGGCCAAAGCCTTAGAGTTCTTCACTACCTGCTGCTGATACTCCTTGTACTCAGGGGTGAGGGCCTCGCCGAAGGCAACAGCCTTAGCAGCGATGACGTGCTCCAATGGACCGCCCTGGATGCCTGGGAATACTGCCGAGTTAAGAATCTGAGACATCTTCTTCACTACGCCCTTAGGAGTGGTGTAGCCCCAAGGATTGTCGAAGTCCTTACCCATAAGGATAATACCGCCACGAGGACCACGGAGGGTCTTGTGGGTTGTTGAGGTTACGATGTGTGCATACTTCACAGGGTTATCCAAAAGGCCTGCTGCGATAAGACCTGCTGTGTGGGCCATATCCACGAGCAACAAAGCACCTACCTTGTCTGCGATTTCGCGCATACGCTTGTAGTCCCACTCGCGAGAGAATGCCGAAGCACCACCGATGATGAGCTTTGGCTTATGCTCCAATGCCAATGCCTCCATCTCGTCGTAGTCGATGTTACCGGTCTCCTCCTTGAGTTTGTAGCCTACGGCATTGAAATACATACCCGACATATTCACTGGTGAACCGTGAGAGAGGTGACCACCGTGCGAAAGATCGAGACCCATAAATGTATCGCCTGGCTTGAGACAAGCGAAGAATACGGCCATATTTGCCTGAGCGCCAGAGTGAGGCTGTACGTTAGCGTACTCAGCGTCGTAGAGCTTGCAGATGCGCTCGATAGCGAGATTCTCAATCTTATCAACTACCTCGCAACCACCATAATAGCGAGCAGCAGGGTAGCCCTCAGCATACTTGTTGGTGCAAACCGAACCCATAGCCGCCATCACCTGGTCGCTAACGAAGTTCTCTGATGCGATAAGCTCGATACCCTTCATCTGACGAGAACGCTCCTCGGCGATCAAGTCAAAAATCTGTAAATCCTTGTTCATTTCGTTATATTTTAAGTTTTAGTTATTTTCCAATCAACAAAGTTATGAAATAAAATTTTAAAATCAAAATCCTATCTTCAATATAAAACGTCTTACGTGGCATATATGTTGTGTTTTTGGCCTAAAAAAGTATAACTATGAAGATAAATACAGGAAAAGGTACGATACCACTCACGGCCTTAGTGGCCATTTGGTCTATCTCGGCCATCATCTCTCTTCCAGGTTTGGCCATATCACCCATCCTCGAAGATTTGGATAAGATATTCCCTTCGGCCAGCGAGTTGGAGGTTGAGATGCTTGAGTCGTTGCCCTCGCTGATGATTATCCCCTTTATGTTGCTTTCGGGCCGTTGGTCGGTGCGAGGTAATAAGATTCGGTTGTTGGTCATAGGTTCGGCGATATTTTTGATTAGTGGCATCGGGTCGTTGCTCTCACGTAGCCTTGTGGAACTTATTGTTTTGGGTGCTGTGATGGGTGTCGGCGCAGGTATAATCATTCCGCTATCAACGGGCTTTGTGGTGGATTACTTCACGGGCGACTACCGTATTAAACAGCTCGGTATTAGTTCTGCGGTGAATAATTTAGCCCTTGTGGGTGCTACATCCTTGACGGGCTATCTTGCTGATATAAAGTGGTATTTCGCCTTTGTGGTCTATCTACTTCCTGCCGTAACGCTCATCCTCATTCCCGCCCTTAGCCATACACGCCCTGAGCCCGAACCTCCACAGGGAGCGCAACGCCGACAGCAGGGACTTAATGGCAGGATTATCGTGGGGCTGATGCTATTCTATTTTATCATCACCTATGCCTCGTTGGTAGTTACGTTCAACACCTCCTATTTAGCCTCGGAGGGTGGTATGAGTAGTTCTAAGTCGGGCCTCTTGATATCGCTCTTCTTCCTTGCGATTATGGCTCCAGGCTTTGTGCTAAATAGGGTTATGAACCTGCTTGGTAAGGCCACGAATCTATGGTCGTTGCTGGTTATGGGAGTGGGCCTCTTGGTGATGTCGTTGCCCCATCCGAGTTTCTTAAAACTCGCTGTGGGAGCGATACTTACTGGCTTAGGTTATGGCGTTATGCAACCCCTCATCTACGATAAGGCAGCCACCAACTCTCCACCTCACCTCTCCACCCTCGCCCTCTCGTTGGTTATGGTGGTGAACTACTTGGCTATCCTCGTTGCACCCTTCATTATTGATGGCATCGATTGGCTCTTTGTCACTAAGAGCTACTCCTTCCCCTTCCTCTTCAACGGTCTGCTTACGCTGGTTGTAGCACTCGTTACGCTGTTCGTTTTCCGCAAGAGTAGGGTGCTCGGTTTGGACGATTAGTCCAGACTTAGAATGGGGCGATAAGTGCTGTTTATACCTCTATAAAAAATAAAGATTGATAATCTTTTGACATTCTAAATAGTTTTTGTTACTTTTGCAAGCTATTATTTAGAGATATGGAAAAAGATACAAAAGATATACTAAGTGAACTCCAAACGGGCGATTATAAATATGGCTTCGTCACCGATATCGAGACCGAGACTATTGGTCGTGGATTGTCGGAGGATGTCATTCGCCTAATCTCGGAGAAGAAGGGTGAGCCAGAGTGGATGTTGGAGCGTCGCCTCAAGGCCTATCGCCATTGGCTAACGCTTGAGCACCCCAACTGGGCGCACCTCGACATCCCTGAAATCGACTTTCAGGATGTTATCTACTACGCTGCTCCTAAGCAGAAGAAGCAGTTGAACTCTATGGACGAGGTTGATCCCGAACTAAAGCGTACTTTCGATAAGTTGGGTATTCCGTTGGAGGAGCAGATGGCCCTTGCGGGTGTCGCTGTCGATGCCGTTATGGACTCTGTGTCGGTGAAGACCACCTTTAGGGATACGTTGGCCGAGAAGGGTATCATCTTCTGCTCTATCTCGGAGGCTATTAAGGAGCACCCTGAGTTGATTAAGAAGTACCTCGGCTCGGTTGTCCCTTATACCGATAACTTCTACGCTGCGCTCAACGCTGCGGTATTCTCTGATGGCTCGTTCTGCTACATCCCAAAGGGTGTTCGTTGCCCTATGGAGCTCTCGACCTATTTCCGCATCAATGCCGAGGGTACTGGCCAGTTCGAGCGCACGCTCATCGTTGCCGATGAGGGCTCTTACGTAAGCTACCTTGAGGGATGCACCGCTCCACGACGCGACGAGAACCAGTTGCACGCTGCCGTTGTTGAGATTGTCGTTGAGAAGGATGCCGATGTTAAGTACTCTACTGTGCAGAACTGGTACCCTGGCGATAAGGACGGCAAGGGTGGTATCTATAACTTCGTGACTAAGCGAGGTATCTGCCGTGAGGGAGCCCACCTCTCGTGGACTCAGGTCGAGACAGGTTCAGCCATTACGTGGAAGTACCCCAGCTGTGTGCTTCAGGGCGATAACTCGTCGGGTGAGTTCTACTCTGTGGCTATGACCAACAACTTCCAGCAGGCCGACACCGGTACTAAGATGATACATATCGGCAAGAATACCCGCTCACGTATCGTCTCTAAGGGTATCTCTGCGGGGCGTTCGCAGAATGCCTACCGTGGTTTGGTGCGTGTGGCTAAGGGTGCGGACAATGCTCGTAACTACTCGCAGTGCGACTCCCTGCTTATTGGCGATAAGTGTGGCGCTCACACCTTCCCCGTTATTGACTCATATAACCCATCGGCAGTGCTTGAGCACGAGGCTACTACTTCAAAGATCTCCGAGGATCAGCTCTTCTACTGCAATCAGCGCGGTATCTCTACCGAGGATGCTGTGGGTCTGATTGTTAATGGCTATGCACGTGAGGTGTTGGCTAAGTTGCCTATGGAGTTTGCCGTTGAGGCACAGAAGCTACTCTCGCTAAGCCTTGAGGGCTCGGTTGGTTAGTGGCGTAGCGGAATCGAAAGTAAATAATTGAGAAACGAAAAAAAGACGATATATGTTAAAGGTAGAAAATCTACACGCCTCGATAGGCGACAAGCAGATATTGAAGGGTATCAACCTCACCGTTAAGGCTGGTGAGGTACACGCAATTATGGGCCCTAATGGCTCTGGTAAGTCTACGCTTGCTTCGGTGTTGGCAGGTAACGAGAAGTTCACCGTCACCGAGGGTAGTGTTGAGTTTGAGGGCGAGAACCTCTTGGAACTCAACATCGAGAAGCGTTCACGCAAGGGCCTCTTCCTTGGTTTCCAGTACCCTGTGGAGATTCCAGGTGTGACTATGGCAAACTTTATGAAGTTGGCCGTAAATGAGCAGCGCAAGTCGCGTGGCTTGGAGCCTCTCTCGGCTGGCGAGTACCTCCGTATGATGAAGGAGAAGAGTGCCATTGTGGAGCTCGACTCAAAACTTACGGCTCGTGCCGTGAATGAGGGCTTCTCAGGCGGTGAGAAGAAGAAGAACGAGATCTTCCAGATGGCTATGCTTGAGCCTAAGTTGGCCATCCTCGACGAGACCGACTCAGGTCTCGATATCGACGCCTTGCGCATCGTTGCTACGGGTGTCACACGTCTCAAGACTTCTGAGAACGCTACGGTGGTTATCACCCACTACCAGCGCCTCTTGGACTATATCGTACCCGATTATGTTCACGTCTTGTATAAGGGTCGCATCATCTATACTGGCGACAAGAGCCTTGCTCTAAAACTTGAGAAGGAGGGCTACGACTGGCTTATTAACGACTATAAGGAGGAGTAGTTTATGGTTGTTAAGGATTTAGTAGCTACTATGTCTGCTCAGGGACTCCCTGCGTCGGGCGTTGTAGGCTCTGGTGCTTGGGCTTTGACCGAGGGTGTCGGTGGCGACATCGTCGTTGAGTCTGGCTCTGTGGCACGCCTACTCGTTACCGATTCGGAAGGTGCTGTGGACATAAATATAGATATGGAGCGTGGTTCGCGTCTCGATATTTTGCACGTGGTCTATCATCATAGTGCAACTAATATGGCTGTTGCTTTGGCTGAGGGTTGCGAGTGTCGAATGACTCAGGTTGTTGTGTCGCCTTCGGATACGCGTGTTGTTGCGAGCCTTATGGAGCGTGGCGCACGTTTCGAGTTGGGAGGTGTCTTTGTCCTCACGGACGAGGATCAGGCCAGCATCACTGCCGATGTAAACCATATAGCTTCGGACTGTACCTCTCGCACACGTGTTAAGGGTGTCGCTTCGGGTAAGTCGCACGGCAGCTTCTCAGGCTTGGTCTATGTAGCCCCCGATGCTCAGCGCACCGACTCCGAACAGTCGAGCCGCAATATTACTATTGGCGAGGCACATATCGAGACCTTGCCTCAGTTGGAGATCTATGCCGACGACGTTAAGTGTAGCCACGGTGCTACCGTTGGTCAAATGGATAGCGACGCTATTCTCTATATGCGTCAGCGTGGCTTGAGCCTTGCCGATGCTAAGCGCTTGCAGATAGATGGTTTTGTGCAGGATGTAGTCCTCCACTCAGCCATTGAGGGCGTTGAGGAGACCCTTGCGGCGTTGTTGAACGAAAAACTTAATAGGCTGTAGCGTATGTTCGATGTTGAGGCTCTGCGTGGCGACTTCCCAATTCTTGGTCGCAAGGTAAATAATCGTGAGTTGGTCTACTTCGATAGTGGTGCTACGGCCCAGAAGCCCTTGGCCGTTATCGAGGCTACGGACCGACTTATGCGCCAGTATAATGCCAATATCCACCGAGGCGTTCACCACCTATCGGGTCAGATGACCCAGATGTATGAGGATGCTCGTGAGGTAGTTCGCAAGTTTATCGGCGCGGAGCATAGCCAGGAAATTATCTTCACTGCGGGTGCTACGTCGGCCATTAACCTGGTTGCCTATGCCTGGAGTGAGCGCTTTCTCCACGAGGGCGACAATATTGTGGTTTCGGAGATGGAGCACCACTCCAACATTGTACCTTGGCAGTTGGCTGCCCAGCGTTGTGGTGCGGAGTTGAGGGTGTTGCCCTTCGATGAGCGCGGTGACTTGATTGTCGATATGCTCGATAGCCTCATTGACGAGCGCACACGCCTTGTTGCTGTTACTGAGGCCTCAAATACCCTTGGTACTTGCCCCGATTTAGCCCCTATCGTTGCTAAGGCCCACGCTGTTGGTGCTGTGGTTATGGTGGATGGCTGTCAGGGTGTTGTCCACGGTGGAGGACACGTTGCCGAGCGTGGTTACGACTTCTACGCCTTCTCTGGCCATAAGCTCTATGGCCCTACGGGTATTGGCGTCCTCTATGGACGCAAGGAGTTGTTGGAGGCTATGCCACCCTTTATGGGAGGTGGCGATATGGTCGATAAGGTTACCTTTGCTAAGACAACCTACGCCCCTCTGCCATTGAAATTTGAGGCTGGCACGTCGAACTTTATCGGCGCTGTAGGCTTGGCCGAAGCTATGCAATATGTCGAGCGAATAGGTATGGATGCTATCGAGGCTCACGAGCAGAGAGTGCTTAGCGCTATGACCGAGCGTCTCTCGGCGATTGAGGGGTTGCGCATCTATGGTCAGTCGGAGCATAAGTGTCCTATCGTAAGTTTCACTATCGACGGCACCCACTCCTACGACGTGGGAATGATATTGGATAAACTCGGCATCGCCATACGTACTGGTCACCACTGCGCCGAGCCAGTTATGACGCACTTTGGCATAGTGGGAATGTGTCGTGCATCTATCGGTATGTATAACACGCTTGGTGAGGTTGAGCAGTTGGCCTTGGGTATCGAGCGTGCAGTAAGAATGTTAAAATAGTAACCCAAAATATGTTTATCGTACTTGAAGGTCTCGATGGAGCTGGCAAATCTACGCAGATTGCCAAACTCAGAGATATGTTCTTGGCTCAAGGTATTGAGTCGGAGTATCTCCATTTTCCACGTTTCGATGCTCCCGTCTATGGCGACCTCATAGCTCGTTTCTTGCGTGGCGACCTCGGCACTGTCGAGGGTGTAAACCCCTACTTAGTTGCACTGCTCTATGCAGGCGATAGGGCGGAGGCTTCGGCTATGATTCGAGGCTGGTTGTCTGAGGGTAAGGTCGTTATCGTCGATAGATATGTCTACTCGAATATAGGCTACCAGTGTGCAAAGATGGAGCGTGGCGAGACCCGTGATGCACTCCGAGAGTGGATTTTGCACACCGAGTACGAGGAGTTCAATATCCCTAAGCCCGATTTGTCGCTCTTCTTGGATGTCCCCTTCAACTTCACGGCTAAAAAACTTAGTGAGGTGCGCGAGGGCGACGACCGTAGCTATCTCCAGGGTGGCAAGGATATCCACGAGGCGTCGCTCGATTTGCAGCGTAGGGTGCGTGAGGTATATCTCGATTCTGCCGAGGTAGACGACGAACTCAAGGTTGTAAACTGTTCTACCGAGGAGGGTACTATGGCAACTCCAGAGGTTATCTACGAACGTATTATGGCTCACCTTTTGCCATTGATTAATAAGTAGTTATGGGTCTTAATTTCGCTAATGTTGGCTTGACTGCGCTACGTTGGGCCCTTGGCTACACGTTTATCTTTTCTGGTGTTGTCAAGTGTGTCGATCCCGTTGGTACGGCCATCTTTGTCGAAAAATACCTTGCTACCTACTCTTTGGAGGCGCTGTTACCTCTCTCGCTGACCATTGCCATTGTGCTCTCAGTTGTGGAGTTCGCCTTGGGTTGCCTCATCACCGACAGGGTGTTTAGTAGGGTAGTCTCAACTATTACACTCTCCCTCGTCGCTCTCTTTACTGTTGTCACACTCCTTAGCGCTACGATACTCCCCATTGGTGAGTGCGGATGCTTCGGTAATGCTATTGAGCTAACCCCTTGGCAGACCTTTTTTAAGAATGTGGTGTTGCTTGTTATGGCCTTCGTTGTGTGGCGTAGCGAGCGTAGTGAGGAGTTGAAAATCAACTACCTATCGCTGATTTTTGCGGTTGCTGTACCTCTTATTATAAATATATATGCCTTGCGCCACCTTCCGATTATCGACTTTATGCCCTACGACGAGGGCCGAAATCTTCGTGAGGAGGTGCTTCGTGAGCGTGCCGAGGAGCGTGATGCTGTGCGCTCGATGCTCAAGTTTAGGAGCGTGACAACCAACGAGGAGCAACTCTTCGATAGTACGGATAGCGCCTGCTGGATGGATGAGGATTTGGAGTTCGTGGAGGCTGTCACCATTAGTGAGGAGGTTGCGGACTTGACCTATAACGATTTTTATCTTTATACTTCCGAGGGCGAGGATGTCACCGAGAGCCTGCTTCAGCGCAGTGGTCGCGTAGTGTTGCTTTGCATCAATGATGGTGAAATTAGTGGTGCACAAATGCGTGGTATCGAGCAACTTAGGAAGTGTTATGGGGATGAGAATATTGTTATTCTCTCTGCCTCGAAGGTCGATGCCGAGTGGTGTTGTGGTATCGAGCAGATGAGCATCGATGCTATGACTCTGCGCTCGATGATGCGTGCTGATATAGGAGTTGTGGTACTAAGCGATGGCGTTATAGAGTCGAAAGCGAATATCAGAGATTTATAGGGGCAGGGCTTTGTGGCAGGATAATTGACCATTCACAAGAGGAACGTGAATGGTCAATTTTTTTGTATATGTATAGATATGTAGCATTGCTTCTGTTGCTTGTTGGCTGTGGCGGAGGACGGCAAGCCGACACCACCCATACGCCAATTGTCAAGGTGACGACTGCTGTGGCAGTAGAGTACCAAAGGGATGATTTTCCTGCCCTTACCACGGCTGATGATGCTGTGAATTTGGCCTTTAAGATATCGGGCCGTGTGGTAGATATTCCTGTCGCTAAGGGTGTTGCTGTGAGGCGTGGAGAGGTTGTTGCGCGCCTCGATAGTCGCGACGTGGAGGTGCAGGTAGAGGCCTCAAAATCGGCCTTTCGCGAAGCTCAATCACGCCTTGATAGGGCCCGTAGGCTCTTGGCCCATTCGGCCATTTCTGAGCAGGAGGTGGAGTCCTTGGAGAATGCCTTGACTCAGGCGCAGTCGGCCTATGATAACGCTCTTGATATGCTCTCGGAGACCCGTATTCTTGCTCCATTTGATGGCGTTGTCGAACGCACCTATGTCGATGCCTTCGAGCGTGTGTCGAGTGGTCAAGCCATCCTACGCATAGTCAATCCCGTAAGTACAACCGTCGGTTTTACAGCTCCCGAAAGCCTTGTGAATCTCTTGGGCCTTCCCACCACGCGCTACTCCGTGGAGTTTGATGCGTGGCCTGGAGTGGCCTTCAGTGCCGTGATTAAGAGCTTTGCCCGTACCTCGTCTGATGCCTTGGGCTTTCCCGTGTCGTTGCGCTTGGTCGATGTCGATAATACTCGATACGCGATATCTCCTGGAATGACTTGTATCGCTACGGTCATCACCCCTGAGCGCGACCAGGAGGCTGTGCGTCTGCCACTTACGGCCATCTATGCCCCTGTGGGCGATAAGAACTATGTTTGGGTTGTGGGCGCAGACGATAGGGTGTCGAGACGAGAGGTAGTGCTTGGTTCGCCTATGGGCAGTGATAGTGTTGTTGTCCTTCGGGGTGTCGCTGCTGGCGAGAGGGTGGTCGTGGCTGGTGTCTACCACCTTAGAGAGGGTGAGCGTGTGCGTATAATCTAAAAAGCGAGTGCCTATGTTCAACATATCACGATACTCCATTTCTCACCCGCAGGTCATCTATACACTCCTTGTCCTACTCTTTGTGGGCGGTCTCTACGCCTTTTGGGCTATGGGTAAGCGCGAGGACTCCACCTTTACGATTAAGAGTGCGGTGGTCGAGGTGCCCTATGCTGGTGCTACTCCCGAAGAGGTCGAGGAGTTAGTTGTCGAACCCTTAGAGCGTGAGTTGCGCACCCTCTCCTATATATATAAGATTACCTCTGAGGCCCATTTTGGCTATGGTCGCCTTGTTGTGGAGTTGCACCCTGCCACCCCGACAGAGCGTATTCCTCAGTTATGGGATGAGTTGCGCCGCAAGGTCGATAAGGCATCTATGCGTCTCCCTACGGGTGTAGGCCCTATTAGTGTTGCCGACGATTTTGGCGATGTCTATGGCCTCTACTACGCCTTGGTCTCAAGTGGGGGATTTAGTTGGGATGAGATGAGGGAGTTTGCCAAGAGGGTAGAACGCCAACTATATGCCATTGATGGTGTGGAGAAGGTTATGCTCTACGGGTCGCGTAGCCCTGAGGTAAATGTCTGGATATCCCCTGCGGTTATCGCCTCCTTCGACCTTCTACCCGAGGATATAGCACGTGCCATATCCCAGCAGAATAGTGTCGTTGGACTGGGTAGCCGTCGTGCTGGTGAGGTCGATGTTGAACTTATTGAGGGTAGTACCTACTCCTCATTGTCAGATATTGAGAATCAATTGCTTATAGCCCCCGATGGGAAGCAGTATCGCTTGGGCGATGTTGCCGAAGTGGATCGTGGCTACCATACGCCGCCCTCGCTGATTATGCGTGTCGATGGCAAGGATGCTATCGGTATTGCTGTGGCGAGTGATGCCGAGGTCGATGTGGTGAAGGTTGGCGATAGGGTGGCTGAGACACTTCGTGAGGTGGCGCTGTCGCTCCCCGTAGGTGTCGAGATTGTGGCCCTCTACCCTGAGAGCGAGATTGCGCGTAAGGCAAATAACGACTTTGTGGTAAACCTTATCGAGTCTGTCGTTATTGTCGTACTCTTGGTTATGTTGGCTATGGGTGTTCGCTCAGGAGTTGTTGTGGGCTCATCGTTACTCTTTGTTATTGCCACCACCTTGCTGGCGATGTTACTCTTTGGCGAGACGCTCAACCGCACCTCGTTGGCTGGTTTCATAATCGCTATGGGTATGCTTGTGGATAATGCCATTGTGGTTGTGGATAATACGAAAAAACTCATTGCCACGGGTGTTCCCCTGCGTGTTGCTGCGGTGGATGGTGCTATGCGCCCACGTATGGCCCTGCTCTCGGCTACGCTCGTTGCCATCCTTTCATTTCTGCCTTTGCAGATTGCTGAATCCTCTGTTGCCGAGATAATTAGACCTCTGTTTATCGTCGTTGCGCTCTCCTTGTTGCTTAGTTGGCTGTTTGCTTTGATGCAGGTGCCGATGATGAGCGTGTCGCTACTTGAAGGTGCTCAGTCGGTCCCTCAGGGTGGCGGCGTTAAATGGTTTGGCGAGTTGGTTAGGTGGCTACTTCGTCGTAGGTGGCTCACCCTTTTGGTGGTGGTCGCCCTCTTCGTTTTGTCGCTTTGGGTTATGGGGCGTATGCCTCAAAACTTCTTCCCCCAACTCTCGAAACCCTACTTCCGTGCCGATGTTATTATGGCCGAGGGCTACGATATTGCCACTACTGATGAGCGACTTAAGAGTCTCACCGATTGGCTGTTAGCACAACCTGAGGTGCGCAAGGTGTCTACTACGGCTGGTGGTACGCCACCTCGCTACTACTTGGCCAGTGGCAGCTACTCTATGCGCCCGAACTATGGTAATATCCTTGTCGAGGTTGATGACTCTAAGCATACCGCCATTGTCGAGGAGCGTTTCGATAGGTGGGTGAGGGAGAATATCTCGGATGTGTGGTTGCGCTCCTCGCTCTTTAGACTCTCTCCAGTTCCAGAGGCCACCATCGAGTTTGGCTTTGTGGGAGACGATATAGATACGCTCAGTCGCCTAACAAATAGTGCAATGGCACTGATGATGGAGCGTAACGATACACGCAATGTGCGTAATAGTTGGGGTAATCGTGTGGCCGTGTGGCAACCGCGTTACTCTCAAATCAAGGCGCAGAGGTTGGGTGTCGAGCGTAGTTCTATGGTCCGCTCGCTTATGATAGCATCCTCAGGTCTTGATGTTGCCACCTACCGCGATGGTGACTTGGAGATGCCCATACTGCTCCGCACCAAACCCTCTACCGACAACTCTCTGACTGCCCTCGGTACTATGCCAATCTTCTCCTCTGGAGGTCGCACATTTGCCCTTACACAAGCTGTTTCGGGTTTCGATTTCGGCTATGCTCCATCGATGATACGACGTATTGATTCTGAGCGAGTTATGAAGGCTCAGTGTGATGCTGAACGAGGTGTGAATACCATAGCTTTATTTGGTAGTCTGGAGGATGAGTTGCGCCAAAAGATAGATATCCCTGAGGGATATCGTATGGAGGTCTTTGGTGAGCAAGAGAGCCGCGAGCTCTCGAATAGGGCACTTGGCGATAAACTGCCTATCACGCTCCTTATAATCTTTGTTGTGCTGTTGTTGCTCTTTGGCAACCTCGCTGATACGATTGCCATCCTGCTCACCCTTCCGCTGATATTTATAGGTGTCGTTGCGGGCTTGCTTCTGCTTGGTAAGATGTTCGACTTCTTCTCGCTCTTGGGTCTTTTGGGCCTTGTGGGTATGACCGTTAAGTGTGGCGTGATACTCCTTTCGCGCATTGAGGAGTTGCGACGTGTGGGGCTTAAGGCCATTGATGCTGTCGTCACAGCCACCGAGGATCGCTTTATTCCCGTCGTTACAGCCTCGGCTACTACGGTCTTGGGAATGACTCCTCTGCTCTTCGACTCGATGTTTGGCGGTATGGCTGCGACTATTATGGGAGGCCTTGTTGTGGCAACTCTGTTAGTACTTGTGGTGTTGCCCGTGATATATTCACTTTTTTATCGCATAAAGGTATGATTCGCCAACTATTTATTTGTGTCGTGGCATTGCTCACTTCGGAGGTTGTTGTAGCACAACTATCTATGAATGAGTATGTTCTATCAGTTATGGAACATAGCCAGTCGTTAGCCATTGCACGTAGCCAGAGTAGTGGTGCCGAGGCCGATTTGCGCGTGGCACAGAGGGACTTTCTTCCTCGTCTCGATCTCTCCAGTGATGTAGGCTATGAGTTTAGGAATCAATCGCCCCAGCGGCAGTATGATTGGGGTGTGCGCACTACGCTGTCGCAACCGATATTTTCGGGTGGTCGTGTGCGCTCATCGGCTAAGCGTGCCGAGATGGATTATCAGGTTATGCTGAGTCGCCAGGAGTCGGAGGGCTTGGCTGTTCGCTATGATGCTGAGGTGGCCTATTGGCGACTGTCGCGTGCCGAGACCTATCTTCGTGCCATAGAGGAGTATTACGCTATAGTTCAGACTCTTAGTGAGGTGGCGCTACACCGTTTCGAGGAGGGTTATACCTCGAAGAGCGACCTGCTTCAAGTCGAGTCTCGCCTGAGTGATGCCGAGTACCAACTTTCGCTTGCCGAGCAACAGTGGATGGTGGCACTACACGGCTTCAATGTGTTGCGCGGAAGTGACCCCTCGTTAAGGGTGTTGCTCGATGAGAGTATTCTCGATACGATGTATATGCCACGGCGTGAGAGTGTTATGGAGGTTATGGCTAACCATCCTGACTATGTGGCAAAGGTTGCTCAGCGAGAGTCCGCCCGTTGGAATGTGGGTGTTGTGCGGTCGAACTATCTGCCTAATATCGGAGCTGAGGCCTATGCCCGTTGGCAGCCAAACACCCCCAATATTAAGGGTGCTGGCACACGCCTCAATGGAGGGCTTTTGCTTACCCTGAATACCCCGATTTTTCACTTTGGCCAGCGACGTGAGGCGGTGCGTTCTGCCCGTAGTGCAGAGAGTGTGGCAGAACTTGGTATTGAGCAAGTTGCCGATGATATTGTGCTTAACGAGAGTGATGGTTGGACCAACCTCATACTGACCCAACAACGAGTCGAGGCAACCAATCGTAACCTGCGCATAGCCCAGGAGAACCTCGATATTAGCACCTACTCCTACCGTGAGGGTCGCTCGACGATATTAGATGTTTTGCAGGCCCAAATCAGTTGGTTGCAAATCTACCAAAATGCCATTTCTGCCCACTATGACTATGCCATAGCAATATCGGCCTATCGATATGTCGTAGCTGACGATATAGAGTTGAGATAAAGAGAGTTGGAGACCTCCTATTTAACTGATTGTTTAGGTGGTCTCCAGCCCTTTTTTATCTCTTTTTGCGCCGAGGGAGCTACTCCTCGGTCTCACCCGTTGTCACTATAGATGTCTCGTGTGTTAGGGGTGCTATTTTTCTTGCCATCTGCACCAATCCGCAATACTTCTCGTGGGCGAGGTTTATGGCTCGGCTTATCACTATCTGGTCCTTGAGCGTTCGACATTCGATGCGGTATATGATGTTGAAACTCGTGAATCGGCTCTCGGCCACGAGGGTTGGTGTCGAGAGTGTACCCTCGACTGAGATTGTGAAGTTTGTGACATCTACGATGTGTTCATTGAGCAGGTGTGTGATTGTAAGGCCTGCGCACTCTCCCGTAGCGAAAAGGAATAACTCCTTAGGATTTAGGCTCTCAAGAGGCTCTCCGTTATCGAGTCTAAAGCCTCGATTAGCACCCATTATAAGGCTGACTTTTTGTATCATAGTTTTAAATATTTTGGTTGATATGCCCCTTAAGGGCAATAATCGTTCCTTATAATTGTTTTAATAGGGGACAAAAAGCCAATTTTTTACTATAGATAGGTGTTGCACCGTTGTTCATTTTTTAGTATCTTTGCGCATATTATATTATAAACTGTAGGGGTATGCCAACTAAGGCCGAACCTCTGGTGGATAAGTATAACCCGAATAGAGATTTAAGTATATGAGAAGAGAGATTATATTTGGTGCATTGCTCCTCTGTTTAGTCTTGCTCCCTTGTGGTGTTGATGCACAGGTTTCGGATAAGGTTAAGGGCTTCGACTACGTAGAGAGTATGCTTCAGCGTCGTCGCTGGGGCGAGGCGCGTGTAGAGTTGGAACGCCTTGGTGCTCAGTTGAACCCCGTGACCCAGAGTGCTGAAGTGGAGTGGGTAGAGTACCACAAGGTGCGCTGTGCCGTAGAACTCGGCGTGGGCAACGAACTCGGTATGATGAAGGAGTACTTGCGTCGCTACCCTCAGAGCCTCCATCGCAACGATATGGCCTTTATGATTGCTTCGTATGAGTGCGACAATGCCAATTTCGAGGAGGCGGATCTACTCTTCGACGAGGTCGATTATAAGTCGTTGAGTGCTAACGACAAGGAGCGTTATGATATCCGTGTTGGCTACTTGCGTTTCATCAATGGCGAACACCTCTACGCCAAGACCCACTTCTCGCGCATACCAAAGATCTCGGAGTACTATCCTCACGCTTTGTACTATCTGTCGTATATGGCCTATAGTGAGGGCCGTGATGAGGATGCCGAGCGCACGTTTAAGGAGTTGGCAAAGTTCGATACCTACAAGGATATCGTGCCATACTACTTGTTGCAGTTGGAGTACCGCAAGGGTAATTTCGACGGTGTCATTACGCAGGGCGAACCACTCCTAAAGTTGGCTTCTACGCAGACTCAGAACGACCTTATCCGCATCCTTGCCGAGAGCTACTTCGTCAAGGGTGACTACTCCAATGCTATTCGCCACATCACCTCTCTGCCAGAGGAGAGTATGGGTCGTCAGGAGAACTATATAAAGGGCTATTCGCTCTATCGTATGGCTCGCTACCGCGATGCTGTTGAGCCGTTGAAGAGGGTGTGTGGTGCCGAGGATGACCTCACGCAGAATGCCTCATACCACCTCGGCGATAGTTACCTCCGCCTGGGTGATAAGCCACACGCTGCCGATGCCTTTGCTATGGCCTCTGTTGATGGCTTTAATGGTGATATAGCGCAGGATGCGTTGTTGAACTATGGTCGTTTGAAGTACGAACTCGGTGGTGGTATGTTCAACGAGGCTGTCAATGTGTTGCAGGAGTACTTGCGTCGCTATCCACACTCTACCTACTGCTCGGAGGTTAAGGAGTTGCTCATAGCAGCCTTCTATAACTCAAAGGATTACGATGCTGCCTACACAGCGATTAAGGATATCGAGAATCCCGATAAGGATATACGTGCTGCACACCAGAAGGTGGCAGTCTTCCGTGCCATTGCCGCTATCGAGCGTGGCGACTGGGCCTTGGGCGAGGAGTTGCTCAGGGAGTCCGAGACCATTGGCCTTGTGCCTAAGTATAACGCCTTGACCCTCTATTGGCAGGGCGAGGTTGCCTACCATAAGGGCGATATGGCCTTGGCGGCGCAGAAGTATGAGGACTATGTGCGTCGTGCGCCAAAGAATGAGAGCGAGTACTTCTTTGCTAACTACGGCATCGGCTACGCCTACCTCAATCTCAAGGATATGGATAAGGCTCAGCAGGCCTTCACAACCTTTGTTCGCGACTACACTATGCGCGACAACTACCTCTACGACGCTCACAACCGCCTGGGCGATAGTTACTTCGCCTCGCGCAACTTCTCGGATGCCCGCAAGGCCTATAAGGTCGTAGCACAGGCTCCAGTCGATTACCGCCACTATGCCAACTACCAACTCGCTATGGTTGATGGTATCGACAAGAAGACGAATAATAAAATCGAGCGTTTGAAGTCTATCGTTTCGGATAATATGGGCGACTATGTCGATGATGCGTGGTACGAGTTGGGTAGAACCTACCTTTCGCTTGAGCGCTATAAGGATGGTGCTGAGACGCTGAGACGCTTCGTCGATAACGATACTACCTCGGAGTTCCGCATCCCTGCTTTGTCGGACTTGGCTTTGGCCTACTATAACCTCGACCGCAAGGGAGATGCTCGCAAGTGCTATGAGGCTGTCGTGGAGTTCGACCCTCAGTCGGCTGCGGCTATGGAGGCTATGCGAGGCATCCGCGAGATATATGTCTCGGAGGGTAGGGTAGATGAGTACTTTGCCTATGCCGAGCGCAGTGGTGTGCAGAGCGATATGAGCATTGCAGCCCGTGATTCGTTGAACTTCGCTGTTGCAAAGAATCTCTACCTCGGAGGCGATATGGAGTCTGCCCAGAAGCGCCTTGTTGCCTATTTGGATAGCTTCGAGAAGGGTTATAACCGCACCGAAGCACTCTTCTACTTGAGCGACTGCTACGTTGCTCTTGACCAGAATGGTGAGGCCTTGGCAACGATGCGCCAGCTCTTGGAGAGTGGCAAGTCGCAATATACCGAGCGTGTGTTGGGTGTCTATGCTCCAATGAGTTTCGACCAGAAGGAGTATGAGGCTTCGGCAAAGGCCTATAGGGAGTTGTACGATGTGGCTAACGATAGTGCCAAAAGAGCTGTTGCGGCTGAGGGCTATGTTGAGGCTACGGCACTCTATGGTGATGGTGTGGCGTTGAAGGCTATGGCCGATGATGTGGCTAAGATGAGCGATGCGTCGAAGGTGGTTAAGGCTAAGGCTAAGTTGCTTAAAGCTAATGTATTGCGTTCGGAGGGTAACTACCCTGAGGCTATGGATATATATGCCGAGTTGTCGAAGAAGTATACCGATAAGTATGCTACAGAGGCCTACTACTACCTCGTGGAGTACGACTTCAATAGAGGTGATTACGACCGCGCTGAGGAGCGTGTCTATGCCCTTGGCGAGTGCGATTCGGTATATTGGCAGGCCAAGATATTCCTCATCCTGGGAGATATCTTTGTTCAGCGTGGCAATAGTTTCCAGGCACGTGCAACCTACCAGAGTATCGTCGATGGCTATGGCTATAAGGATGATGGCATCTTGGATGAGGCCAAGAAGCGCATAGCCTCACTTAAGTAGATTATAGAAACCGAAAAAAGTATGAATATGAGACGTTCACTACTACTTCAGATAGTTGTTTTAGCTACTATTATGGTCCTTCCAGTCGCGCTCTCAGCACAGGAGCATAAGCGCGTGGAGGTGACAACGACCTATACTCCAGAGATTACTCCGCAGACGAAGTTACTCCCCCCAGCCTCCATTGCCAATAATCCTCCGCTGGAGCCAGAGATTACCTATGAGGTACACCCCGATACGTGGCAGATATCTCTTGAGGATCACCTCTTCCAGCCTGCCAAGGCGAGTTATTGGGACTTCGGTCGTGCCAAGCGACTCTACGCGGAGATTGCTACGGGCTACCCTTTGACCTCTAAGGCCGTGTTGAGTTATTTGACGCAAAATATCCGTGTGGGTTATTTCGGGGTAGATGTTAAGCACGATGCAAGTTACTCTGCGCGTGAGAATGTCGATGGCGTAATGCGCTCTATGGCCGATAGTTACGATATGCGCAATGGTCTTAAGTTACGTGGTGGTGCTGTTTTGGGTAATCAGATGTTCGAGGCTGAGTTGGACTACCTTTCGAGCATCTATAACCAGTATGCTAAGCGTGGCGACTCCTACCGCAGTCTCTTCCACGATGCCGATTTAAGCCTTAAGTATGGCGATAACTTCGTGGACCTTAGCCGCCTAAATTTCGGTGTTGAGGTTCACGGCAACTTGTGGGCTACCACTCCTGAGCCACTTACCGATAGAACTATACTCCTTCCTGAGTTTAATGCTGGAGGCTCTGTTCGTCTTGCTCGTGATTTCAGTGATAATGTCGTTGGTCTCGACCTCTGCTACGATATGTGGCAGTCGCCTAATGGCTATAGCGATATACGCTTTGGCTTTGAGGCTGACTATGCCCGCAACTTCGGCATCGTCGATTTGAAGGCCTCGCTCGGATATCTCTACGATAAGGTGCGCCACCGAGCGAAACCTTCGCACTTCGTCACCCCTGGTCTCGACCTATACTTCAATCTGGGTCTCGACTATGTGCGCCCATTCATTAGCTTTAAGACCGATATCGGTCAGAATGGCGTAGCGTCGCTCTATCGCCAGAACCCATACCTCGACTATAACGCCCATCGTGAGTCACTGCTTGCAACGCCTAATACGCGCAGTTACGACCTCTCGTTCGGTGCTATGGGCTCGGCCTTTAGTTCGCACTTGCGCTATAAGTTGTACCTTGGTGCTAACTTTATGCGCGACCAGGTGGTTTGGTATATCACTGAGCCAGGTCTCTTTGGTGTCGATTGCGCCAACAACAACCGCCTCTTCGTAGGTGCAGAGTTGGATTATCTACCTGTTGGAGGTTTGGAGATTGGAGCTAAATTTTATGCTCACCTCGACAATTCGGCATCGCAATTCGCTGTGTCGGAGGCGTGTATGAATGGTGAGTTGAGAGTGGCCTATACGCTTAAGCGCTGGAAGTTCTACGTCGCTGGCGAATTGATTGGACCACGCACTTGGTCGGCCTTGGAGGAGGGCGTTGTTGCCCACGATAAGTTCTCTACACCTGTTGTAGTAGACCTTATGGCTGGCGTTGGCTATAGGGCGAGTGGCAAGGTGGAACTCTACGTAGATGGCTACAACCTACTCAATAGCCATCACCTCTACGACTATGCCTACTACCCAAATAATGGCATAGGCTTTATGGCTGGTATCAAGATTGATTTTTAACAAACGAGTATGTCGAACGAAGTAAATAAATATCTAAGTCGCAGGACTATCCCTCACTTCAGTTTCAGGGAGACGATTTTGAATCGCCCTACGAATCTATCCACCTCTAAGGCACTCTTGGGAGGTTTGGCGTGGCTCATCATCGCAGCTATTGCTGGGTGGCACTTCGACTTCGTGCCTAACTCCATCATAGGTTTTCAGTGGGGTTATGCTTCGCTCTACGTAAATCTGTTGTATGAGGTGGTGCTTATGGCTACCTCGGTAGTAATCTTCTATTTGGTAGCTGTGGTTGCTGTGTCGCGTAAGACCCCCTTCGTAGATATGGTGGGCCGTATGCTCTATGCCCACGCCCCCGTGATACTTCTTATGTTGCCAGGCATCCTCTTCGATAGAGTTTACTACTCGATTTTTAGTGCAAGCCCCAAGGAGATGCTCGGTAATCTATCGTTCTGGGATGTAGTGATGCTCCTCTATATCGTGGTGATTGCTATGTGGTATTTCTACTGGAGTCTCTGCGCCTTTAGACGTAGTACAGGAGATAGGGGTTATAAGGGTGTTGTGGCCTTTGTTGTTGCGATGTGGCTCAGTGCTTACTCTTCGACACAGGTGTTGTCGTTGTTGATGGGTGCTCTTTAGAGGATTATGGGAGTTGAGATAGGCATACAAAAAAAGGGTAAGCTACTTATATCGCACCGCTACAACCGCATACCCTTGCTCAATTCCTTGCCTGGGGGAGTTCTGCAGGAGCTGGTCGTATAAGACTTACCCGGGTGCAAAAGTACAAAAAAAATGTATCTTTGCAAAAAAAATAGTGAAAATGAAAAGAAAAATTGTTGTAATACTATTAGTCGCTATCGTAATTGCCTCATCCATAGGTATTTGGGGTTATACTATGTTTTTGAGACCTGCCGTCGAGGATCGCTTTATCGTCGTGCTTCGTGCTGATGAGAGTTACGAAGAGATGACGGCAAAGGTAAAGAGTTCGTTGGCCTACCCCTTTGCCTTCGACCTCTACGCCAAGCGTATCAACCTTGATCGAGGTATCGAGCCAGGCAGTTATACCTTCGACGAGGGTATGACTGTCATCGAGGTTGCTCGTCGCCTAAAGTTCGGTTGCGACAATGCCGTGCGCCTCACGATAAATAATGCGCGCACACCAGAGATTCTCGCTGGCAAGATTTCTCGACAGATTGAGGCTGACTCGGTGGCTCTGCTGTCGGCTCTCCGCAGTAAGGAGTTGATGGAGGAGTTTGGCTTCGAGAGTGCTGAGGCAATGTTTTCTATATTCTTGCCTAATACCTACGAGGTGTATGCCGATATCTCACCAGAGGCCTTGGTGCGTCGCCTGAAGCGCGAGTCGGATAACTATTGGTCTAAGGCTGAGCGTGTTACACAACTCAAGAGGTTGGGCCTCACCCCTTATGAGGCTATGACCTTGGCCTCTATCGTTCACGAGGAGACCACTGCTAAGGAGGAGATGGCGCGTGTGGCAGGTGTCTATGTCAATCGCCTTAAGATAGGTATGCCCCTGCAGGCCGACCCTACACTGAAGTATGCTGCTGGCGACTTCACCATCAAGCGAGTCTTGGATAGGCATAAGGAGATAGAGTCACCCTATAATACATATAAGTATTTGGGCCTACCTCCAACCCCTATTGCGATGCCCGATATGGCTGCCATAGAGGGTGTGCTTAACTTCGAGGAGCACGACTACCTTTACTTCTGTGCCCGTGCCGAGATGGATGGTCGCCATAACTTCTCACGCACGCTCAAGGAGCATAACGCCAATGCTGCGGCCTACCACCGTACTTTAGATAGATTGAAGATTAAATAATCCTATGTAAACCTTTGATAATAAACGATATATGGAACTACGCAATTATTGGAACGATGTATTACGTTCGGGAGCATTGCTTGGCTTGGTGATGCTGTGTTCGCATATTTTAGAGCAGTATGTGCTTGTCTATAGCGATATCTCAATTCTTAGCTCGTCATTGATTTTGGGTCTTGAGGGCTTGGCTTCGTGCATCCTCTTCATATACCTCTTGGTGCGCTACGCCCGTAGAAGAGTTGCTGAGAGCGAGATTCCTATGGGTTATGGCTCGGTACTCTCCTATATACTCCTTATTTCGATGCTTGCAGGTATCATCGTGGGTGTGGGTAATACGGTCTTCACCTCTGCTATGGGCTACGACCTATATGTTGAGGGCCTTGTAGAGCGCATCAACGAGATTAAGAGTGCCTATATCAATGCGGGCATCAGCTCCGAGGAGTTTATCAAGCCCTTTGATGGTATGATTGAGAAGGTGCGTTACTCGACACAGCCAACGATGTTTCAGCGACTCTTCTCGTCGTTGTATAACTATATGCTCTTTGGTGGTCTGCCAGGCCTCCTCATCGCAGGTGTTGTCAAGCGTGATAACTAACATACTAAAACTTAGAATACTATGAGTTCAAAACTCGATATATCGGTTGTTGTACCCTTTTTCAACGAGGAGGAGTCGTTACCCGAACTCGTTGCTTGGATCGATAGGGTAGCCACAACCAACCAACTCTCCTACGAGATAATTATGGTTGATGATGGCTCTACGGATGGGTCGTGGGGTGTCGTCGAACGGTTGAAGGAGCAATATCCTCAGATTAGGGCTATCAGTTTTATGCGTAACTATGGCAAGTCGGCAGCTCTCTATTGTGGCTTCGAGATGGCCGAGGGCGAGGTGGTCTTCACTATGGATGCCGACCTGCAGGATTCGCCCGACGAGATTCCAGAGATGCGTCGTATGATTTTGGAGGAGGGCTACGACCTTGTGTCGGGATGGAAGAAGCGTCGCTACGACCCCATCAGCAAGCGTTGGCCCAGCAAGTTCTTCAACGCCACAGCACGCTTTATGTCGGGCATCAAACTCAACGACTTCAACTGTGGCCTCAAGGCCTACCGTCGCAAGGTGGTTAAGAGCATCGAGGTCTATGGTGAGATGCACCGCTATATCCCCATCTTGGCCAAACACGCTGGTTTCAAGCGTATTGGCGAGAAGGTGGTGATGCACCAGGAGCGCAAGTATGGCAAATCGAAGTTCGGCATCGAGCGTATGGTCAAGGGCTACCTCGACCTTATTTCTGTGACCTTTATGTCCTATTTTGGTCGTTCGCCTATGTACCTCTTTGGTAGTCTTGGTACGCTGATGTTCCTCTTTGGAGGTGTTACAGCCCTGTGGATTATCATCGACAAACTCTACTCGCAGTTCAACGGCCTTATGTGGCGAGCCGTTGCCGATCAGCCTATGTTCTATATCGCCTTGTTGGCCATAATCCTTGGTGTACAACTCTTCTTGGCTGGCTTCTTGGGCGAGATGATTAATCGTCGTTCGGTAGACCGCAATACATACCTTATCGAGAAGAAAATAGAGAATTAAATTAAAATACTATGATTCAGAGAATTCAATCACTTTACCTATTGGTGGCGACAGCCCTTATGTCGCTCACGTTGTTCACCCCTATAGCAACCTTCGTTGTCGATAGTGGCGATGTATTCACCCTCACTGCCTTCAACCTTGAGGGCGACCAGGAGTCGCAGAGCACCCTCTGGATGGGTATCGTCTTAGTGCTTGCTACGGTACTCCCATTCGTCACCATCTTCTTGTTTAAGAACCGTATGCTTCAGGTGCGTCTCTGCGCTGTGGAGATTGTGGTATTGTTGGGTTGCTTGGTTTTCGAGGCTATCTACTTCTGGCTCTCTGGCGCTAATGCGTTGGATGGTATGGGCTTGGCTCACCGCCAGTTTGGCTGGGCCGCTATTATGCCACTCTTGGCCTTGGGCCTTACGGCTTTGGCAGCGCGTGCGACATTTAAGGATGAGATGCTTGTTCGCTCTCTTGACCGCATAAGATAGTAGGGTATGAGGAGTTTCGAGACACGTATCCGTGTGGAGTATCACCACACCGATCAGATGGGTATTGTCCATCACTCCAACTATGTCAAGTTCTTCGAGGTGGCACGTACCGAGTGGCTACGTCAGGCGGGTCTCACCTATGCTGAGATGGAGCGTCGTGGCGTTATGATGCCTATCGTCGATGTGCAGATAAAGTATCGACAGCCAGCCTATTACGATGAACTTATCAAGGTCAAGGCTATCGTCGAGGAGATGCCTATGGCGCGTATGACCTTCAAGTACGAGATTCGTGGCGAGGATGATAGAGATATAGCTACGGGCCTTACCACCCTCGGCTTTATCGACAAGACAACACGTCGCCCTCACCGCGCCCCAGCGTGGCTTTTAGAGGTCGTCGAGCGCGAATTTAATAGAGAGTAGTATGGCTAAGATTGCTGATTACCTTCGCTTGGTGAAGTTCTCGCACACCATCTTTGCGATGCCCTTTGCCCTGCTCTCGTTCGTCTATGCCGTGAAGCTATCTGGCGTAGCCTTGGCCGAGAGTAATCCCTATTGGTGGGCAGTTTTGTTGGTCCAAGTCGTGCTCTGTATGGTCTTTGCCCGCAATGTGGCTATGGGTTTCAACCGCTGGGCCGATCGCTTCATCGATGCCGAAAATCCACGTACTCAGGATCGTGAAATCCCCGCAGGAAAGATATCGCCACGAGGAGCTGTCATCTTCATCGTGGGCAATGCCTTGCTCTTCATTGTCGTTGCCACAACGATAAATCCTCTCTGCGGATGGCTTTCGCCCGTGGCCTTGGGTATCGTGATGTTCTATAGCTACTGCAAACGCTTTACCGCCTTGGCACATATAGTCTTGGGCATCTCTCTCGGCATTGCCCCCGTGGGTGCCTATATGGCCGTCACGGGTACAGCCTCGCTTGAGTGCTGGTTGCTCGCCTTGGTCGTTATGGCGTGGTGCGCAGGCTTCGACATTATCTATGCCTTGCAGGATGCGGAGTTCGACCGTAAGCGCGGTCTCCACTCCATACCATCACACTTCTCTGCTACTACATCGTTGGTTATCAGTGCATTGTTACACTTGGCGAGTGTGCTATTCCTCGTCTGGTTCGCCACGTTCCAGCCCAATAGCTGGTTGTTGTGGCTCGGTTGTGGACTCTTTACGGCTATCGTAGCCTCGGAACACTACCTCGTCACTCCCACACGCCAACGTAATATAGGTATTGCCTTCGGCACATTTAACGCTATGGCGAGTATGTCGTTGGCTCTCTGCCTTATTGCTAACCTCCTCATCTACGCTTAGCGATGTGGGTAGCCTCGGCATTCCTCTCGGCCCTGCTGTTGGGTCTCTACGACGTGGCGAAGAAGCGCTCGTTGTCGGGGAATGCTGTGGTTATAGTCCTTCTGCTCAATACGCTCTTCTCGGCGCTCCTGTTCCTCCCCATAATCCTCGATGCTGAGTTGGGCTTAGGCCTCTTGGCCGATACCCCCTTGGCCTCTACACGTGGAGAGCTCGGCGACCACTTGTTGGTGCTCCTCAAGTCGGCCATCACGCTCTCGTCGTGGCTCTGTGGCTACTACGCCATCAAACACCTCCCTCTGACCATCGTAGGCCCTGTCAATGCTACACGTCCCGTAGTGGTGTTGCTTGGTGCGGTGCTGCTCTTTGGCGAGGAGTTGAACTTGTGGCAGTGGGGTGGAGTGCTTATTACCATCCTCTCTCTCTATTTGCTCAGCCGTGCAGGCAAGCGCGAGAGTATCGACTTTAGGAATAACCCCTATGTGTGGGCCCTCTTCGTGGCTATGCTCCTCGGTGCAGTCAGTGGTCTCTACGATAAGTATATCATCACTGCTCACGCCCTCTCACCACTCTTTGTGCAGAGCTGGTTTGGAGTCTACCAACTCCTTCTTATGAGCCTTATCGCCCTGATGCTCAGCCTTAAGAACTCTATCCTTAAGGGCTTCGAGTGGCGCTGGAGCATACCGTTAATCACCCTCTTTGTCTCGGTTGCCGACTTCTTCTACTACCACGCCCTCGATAGCGAGGGTGCTATGATTGCCGTAGTCTCGATGATTCGTCGCTCGTCTGTGGTTGTCTCGTTCATCTGTGGAGTGTTGCTTTTTGGCGAGCGCAACGTGTGGTCTAAGGTCGTGGATCTCGTGCTGATAGTTATCGGTATGATATTGTTGGCCATAGGCAGCCTGTAGCGATAAAAACGATATTTTTGCCCTATATTTTGGTAGAATAAAAATATTTACTATCTTTGCACCACCAAAGGTTTAGGCCTTGGTATTTGGAGAATCCGTAGCTCAGCAGGTAGAGCACAACACTTTTAATGTTGGGGTCCCGGGTTCGAGCCCCGGCGGATTCACCAGTTTATGTTGAGCGGCAGAGTTTTCACTCTGCTGCTCTATTTTTATAATCCCACACGAGCAAGCTCGCAGGTATTATTAAAACAGAGTCTGCAAGCATACGCTCAACATCATCCCCCCGCGCCTACTCACTTAATGCGGGTTGCGGGGATAGGATGTGGTATATTGCTCGACCTTATGGTCTGCACTAAGCGACATCCCCGCTACGGCTAAAGCCGTTCGAACCCCGGCGGATTCACAGAAAAAAGGAGAGTTAAACAACTCTCCTTTTTTCGTGAATCAGTATTCACATTCCCCCTAAATCCCCCTTTAAGTTCGCTGCGCTCCTTTTCGTTGTTGCGGCTCGGCATAACAAGTAAACTTGCTCTGCTCTCGCCTTAATCGCAACGCTGACAAAGGGGGACTTGTTGTTTTGCTACATCAATTTCCTTGATGTTCGTGCGATGTTGTGTTTTAGGGTGAGAATCCAGCCGATATTTTTATTTATGGTGTAATTATTTGATATAATAGCAGAAAAATATCCACATAATTTGCCGTTATCGGCAATAATTGCTATATTTGCACAGAAAATCGGTCTAAAACTTGCCGATAGTCGTATCGTATGAAGTATATTTCAGTTGCAGAGTTTGCCTCAAAATTTGGCATTTCGGAGCGCACAGCGCGTAATTACTGCTCCCTCAGAAAGATCGAGGGCGCACTTCTCGTGGGTAAGACTTGGAACATTCCTGCCGAGGCGGAGCTTCCTGGTAGAAAACCTCGCCAGCGTAAGGCGATGCCACTGCTCGTTGTTCTGCGCCAGGAGAAGGAGGCAAAACTCAAAGGTGGTATCTATCACAAGACGCAGATCGACCTCACCTACAACTCCAACCATATCGAAGGCAGCCGCCTGACGCACGACCAGACACGCTATATCTTCGAGACCAATACTATAGGTATCGAGGGCGAGAGCGTGCGTGTAGATGATATCATCGAGACGACAAATCACTTCCGTTGCATCGATCTTATAATCGACCGAGCAGAGGAGCGACTTACAGAGAGCCTTATCAAGGAGCTGCATCTAATACTCAAATCTGGCACTTCGGATAGTCGTAAGGATTGGTTTACCGTTGGCGACTACAAACGCCTACCTAACGAGGTGGGTGGCAACGAGACCACTGCACCCGAAGATGTGCATCGCGAGATAAAGGCACTTCTAAAAGAGTACAACAGCAAAAAGCGAAAGTCGTTTGAGGATATCATCGACCTACACCAGCGTTTCGAGGTGATACACCCATTCCAAGATGGCAATGGTCGTGTCGGCAGACTTGTGATGTTCAAGGAGTGTCTGGCAAATGGCTATGTGCCATTCATAATTACAGAGGAGCTCAAAATGTTCTACTACCGAGGTCTGCGAGAGTGGAACAATATCCGAGGATACCTTCTCGACACCTGCCTTACAGCACAAGATAACTATAAGTCGGTGCTTGACTACTTCAAAATCAAGCATTAACTTTATGTTGGCAAAAGGTCAAAATATCACAAGTGATTATTCACGATGAGTGTGGTGTGAGTGTAAATCACAAAGCAAGCATAACTCTTTGATAATTTGTGCGTAACGAAAAAGCATTTAAGCCCCGGCGGATTCACCACTTTAAAGGAGTCGAGTAATCGGCTCCTTTTTCATTGGCTTCGCGCACACCGCCAAAAGACCTTGGCACCGGTAGATGTACCCCTCTTGGATGTTCCGTTGCAAATTTTGGCTAAATACGATGGTTGTTGCCCGAATGGCAAGTTGCTCCCGATACCAGCCAATCAGAAGTGTAACGACTATCTCAAAGAGATTGCAGCGATTTGCGGCATTGAGAAACGATTGACCTTCCACACGAGGAGACATAGTATTTCCTATTTCTCGCTGAAAACAAACGACATACAGAATTTGAATTTACGACAGGTAACGATTTAGAAACGAGCAAAGTTCCCATATCTGTCTTATTCTGCATTATTGAAAAGAACGCCTAAACATCAGCAAAGTTAGTAATTATTTTTAAATACTCATTGCATTGTAATAAATATTTAAAATAATAATTATATCCAACTTTACTAAACTGTTATAAGAAACTATTATGGTGTAATGTTTGTAATTTTATTGGATATTTTGCTGTCTTTTAGACAAAATTAGTTACCTTTGTAATTTAGAAGCGTTTTCTCATAGGTAAAAAGTCGTATTTATGAATAAAGAACATTTGATGATAAAAAACCTTGGTCCAATTAAAGAGGTTTATTTGGAAAATATTTCTCCTTTTATGGTATTGATAGGAGAGTCTGGCAGTGGTAAAAGTACGATACTTAAAACCTTAGCTCTCTTTCAGTGGATTTACAAAATGATAAACATTCGTACATATTTAGCAATGTCTGGAGTAAGAAAGAGTCCATTTCGTTTCTCTTGGCAAGCATATATGCGCAATGCTGGTTTTGAAGGATACCTAAAACGCAACACAGAAATAGTGTATCGGGTAGGTAGTTGCACGATTAAATATAGTGATTGGAAGCTCAATACTTCGTGTGAAATTCCCGTAAATGAATTATCCCTTATGAAGATCGCCTTTATTAGCGATAAGCGAAATATGATTCCTAATTTAGTCGCAGGAAAGGTTAAGAATAATTATGACTTTTATTTAAACCAGACATTCGAGGATTTCCTTGCTGCAACTCGTGTTATTCGCGAACACGTAATTAATTATCTCGGCGTAAAATTAATTGTAGAGAAAGGTAGTAATGGTGAGAAATTTTTTATTTCGGGAAGCAACGATGAAAATAAATTCAAAATTGGTTTTGAGGATGCATCATCTGGCATGCAAAATGTAAGTCCACTTAGTGTTAATATAGAATATTTTACACATCATTTTGACCCAGTTAGTGCTGCAAATAAAATGGTGTTCAAGTATTTGAGTGAGTCTGATGACCTCAAGAATTTTGCAGCAAAACAGAATCTTGGAGAGTGGAATCATAGAGTGATTAGTTTGCTTATAGAGGAGCCAGAGTTGAGTTTATATCCAGAGAGCCAGACAGAGCTAATAGATTCGTTAGTAAGTCGTTGCTTTGACGATAGTCTACCACATCAGGTTCGTTTGGCAGTAGCTACTCATAGCCCTTATATTGTAAATTATCTAAATCTTTTGTCTGCCAAAGCTCATTTTGGAGTGAAAGACGGAAAACCTTCTTTACCTATAGATAAGATAAGTGTATATCATGTGGAAGACGGTTATGCTCATTCCTTAAAGGTATTTGCCAAGAATGGCACGCAAATTATTAATACTAGAGTATTGAGCGATCCTATTGCAGCTATATATCAATCATACAATCAAATTGTAGAGAATAATGGAGCGACTACTAAATAATGAATTATTAGGATACCTAAACAATAAACGTCAAGTTGGAGTTGCACCTATTGTCGGTCCACTAAACGTAAGAAACGAAGAGATAGAAGATATAGCTGTGTTTGATGTTGTTGATACTCGTCACAAGGGATTACCTGTTGTAAGAGCGTTTGGAGAGGGACATGCTACTTATTTTAACGATAGTCATACATTCAAGCTAAAAATCATTCAATACGAAGACTTCTTGAATGCACTTGGCGATGTGTCTAAACACATAAAGAGGCCTGATTTGATGCTTTACACCTCCGAATTAAAGAGTTATTTTATTATTCACGAGATATCTATAGGTTCATCTCGTAATAAGCGTAAAGATGGGAAGCATCAGTTGGGCAATACTATACAGTTACTTAACCGAATACCCGCAATTAAGCAATATCTTTCTACTTTTACGAATCGTTTATGTATTCTTTCTGGAGCGGATGGGGCTGTAGTTACTCCTAATGGCATTGCTGATGCATTTTCTGAAATATATCACCAGATTGCAGATCCAGAACCACTAAATTGCGCTTTTTGCCAAAAAGGAGGCTTCGATGCATTTATTACGCATAATATCGTGTTAAGATAACTTATTGATGATTGTTGTAATAATGGGTAATGATGCAAAAGACGCAACTTTCTGCATTATTACAACAATTAATCCATCATAACAAAACCAGCCCAATAGTAGGGAGAATTAAAGGGTTGCTTCCCATCAATTTTATAATTTCTAACTGCATCATTGGTATACTTGAAAGCATCATCCTTAGAGCTTCCCTCTAAATATTTTTCGTAGAACACAGACATCATTATGCTAGTTGCGCAATCATCAACTTCCCATAAACTCATAATGATTGTTTGAACTCCAGCCAGTTTGAAAGCTCTTTGTAAGCCATAAACTCCCTCATTGGCTTTAACATCACCCAATCCAGTTTGGCAGGCAGAAAGAATAACTAAATCTACACTTGAAAAATCTAATGTAGAGATTTCCTTTGCCGTAAGAATGCCGTCTTCAATATCCTTTATATGGCGTTTACCAGTCCATGCTCTATTACCGCCAGCGAACAATAAACCTGCTCGCATCATAGGGTCAACGAATCCAACTTTATCAGACATTGTTGGATTGATAAAGGCATTCTTTTTGAGTTCTGCGTTATCTGACAAAAAGAATCCATGTGTTGCAATGTGGATAGCATTGAAGCCTTTTCCACTTAATGCTTTGAATGATTCCTCATTTGCACTAGTACCCGAAATCAATTTCACATCAATATTATGATTGGTAAACATTGAGCTAATTGATTTGGCTTCGTTATCAGTTCCAGGGAGATACTTCCACCCCCTTCTAGTCTCTCCGAAACTTGTGTCCCAAGTTGAAGAATTAGTTGGCATGTAAGAACGAGAAGCTTGAATCATCATAGATTCTTCGACATCATATTGAATTCCTCCATAGACAACAGCTTTTGCTCCAATTTCTGCAGTTTCCGCTTTAATTTGAGGAACTGAGCCAATCGACGAAACCAAATGCATCGTATACTTTTCTCCTAGATACGATTTTCCGTTTGAAATAGCTTGCAAAGAAACCGCATTCAAAAGCCCCGCAGGGGAATAATAAATAGTTTTACACCCTTTTATCTCTTTTTCAACTTTGCTCCACACTAATTCATAGAGTTCCTCGCCCTTGTATTGTGAAGAGCCAGTGGAATACAAATCCGTAACATACTTATGTATGGGTTTATTCGTCTTATTTTCAAGTATAGGTTTCAATGACGACTCATTGAATAAGTGGACTATACGAGGCTCTTTATCTCCATTTCGTACTATTATGGCGTAGTACTCTGCGTCTTGAGCTTCGTTCATGTTCTCAAAGCGTACAAATTCTAATGCAACCTCATTTTTATTTAGATTCAATGCAACATCCTGCCAAGTTGACACATCGCTTATTTTTGTATTTAGACGAGACTGTAATTCTTTTTCTAATTTAGATATTTGATTCTCTAGCAG
This sequence comes from uncultured Alistipes sp., assembly GCA_904502285.1. Taxonomy (GTDB): domain Bacteria; phylum Bacteroidota; class Bacteroidia; order Bacteroidales; family Rikenellaceae; genus Alistipes. The sequence continues at coordinate 63,220 of CAJGEC010000009.1, forward strand.
GACTTGTTCTTCGCTGTTAGAGGCTTGTGACCATCTAGATTTCAATTCTTCAAGAGAATAGTATTTTGTGACAATTTCTTGATCATTAGAGCCCAAGGCTGCTGTCTTAAGTTGGTTAGATGCTCTCAACAAGAGACCTTTTGCAAATATTTCATTATTTGCAATGATTCCATTCACCCCTTTGATATCCGACTTTATAAGCATTAGGTCGACAAAAGGCATAATCTCATTCTCGTACGACATCCACCATCTCTCCTTCTCTTGACTTGACATAAATGAAAACATCTTGGATGTGTTATCAACTTGCAGCTTAGCTACATCATAAGCGAGTTGGGAAAGATCCTTATGTCCAAGTTTATATTTTGCATAAAGTAACAATGCTCCACTTTCTGCCTTTGAATGCGGTGCAGTACATTGTTCATAATGGACTGTCAAGCAGTCTACAGCTTTTGAATACTCCTTGTTGGTGACATAAGTAGCGCCTAAATACGCATTAATATTCTGGTTCTCAATATTAGATTGATTACATATGTCTTTTATAACCTCATAACTTTTTATTGCTTCTTGATAGTAACCTAATTGGCTTTCGATATTGGCACTTTCTGTTAGTACAAAAATGAGATATTCCAAATTCTCCTCATTTTGTTCTGCATTACATACCTGATATGCAGTAAGCACTGCATTATTCGCAAATGTCCTCGCTAATACTAGATCTCCTCTCAACATGGTTGTATTTGCCAGAACGGATAATGATATTGCGTAATCTACACCTCTGAACAATGCATGTTCAAATGCAATTTTAGCGTCTACAGCACAAGTATGGGCTTGAATATTATCATGCATCTGTAAATATAGCATAGCTTTTCTTGTAGCGACATATCCTCTGTGTTGCCACCACCAGCTATCATCGCTTTCTAATGAATCAAGGTTAGTCCACGCCTTATCTAATAAAACTTCAGCTTCTCGTACACAGCCAAAGGTCATTAATCTTTGACCGATGTTTGCGTTTGCCCATG
>CAJGEC010000010.1 GCA_904502285.1 uncultured Alistipes sp.
GTAGTCTCGAATGCCTCCATAGGCAACTCATAAACGAACCACTCCAAGTCGTCAACAAACTCGGTCATAGTAATCTCCTCACCGGGCCACTCGAACGATACGCCCTTAACATCCCAACCATAGAGATACATCTTTGACCAACCGGCCAACGAACGAGCATAGAGCTTAATCTTCTTAGGAAGCACCTGCTCAGTAGCGATATACTTACCATCGGTAGCCTCTGCTGCGATAGTGAAGTAACGGCTCTCATCCATCTTAACGCCAGTGATATCCTGAGTCTGCTTACCATCACCCGTGTTGAAGATGATGTTACCGGTGTTACCCTCTGCTTCGCGAGGAATCTCAAAGTAGTAGTACTCCTTGCCGTTGACAATCTCCTTGTTTGACGTAATCTCAATACCGGGCCAGTCGCCAAAGTTGCAACCTGCAAGGTCCCAACCGTAGATAAAGCATGTAGACCAGCCACCCTCAGAGTGAGCATACATCTTAACAGACTCACGAATCTCGAAGATTGTAAGCTCGAGCTCTCGAGACTCCGAGTAAACTACGTTATTGTCACCAACCTTAGCTGAGATGTAGATATTAACGACGGTAGGAACCTCGTATTCGATAGCCAAACCACCCTTCTCAACTGCATTGTGCAAACGGCTCAATGTCGAGTTTGAAAGCTCAGCCTCGGTTGCTGTAATACCGGTCATAAGCTCAACAGAGTTATCGCCGAGCTTTGCGCATACAGCATACAAAATAGATACAGGGGCTTTGAAGTCAGCCTTATCCCAGGTGAGCTTCATCTTGTCCGAAGAAGTCTCCTCGTTGATAGTGATTGCTGTTTCAGGCAACTCGTGAAGCACGGGTACCACAACCTCATCAAGCGGGGCAATCTGCGTCTTCTCAATATCAGTCGTGCAGGCTGCAGTCAAACCCACCACTGCAGCAAGCACAGTTAAATATTTCAAAAATTTCATAATCTTTCCTTTTTTTTGGTTCATCACCAATGATTAATAAATATCAGGGTTACGAAGGCCAGGGTATACTCTAAGCTGCGAAGCAGGGATAGGATATACGTTACGACCTGCATCGAATGCCTGACCATTGAAGCTATCGCCACCCTTATATGGCCACAAATAGGCCTCCGAGTGGAAGAGGTTGTGACGGATAAGGTCAGTACGACGATGACCCTCCCACATAAGCTCGCGAGCACGCTCTGCGATGAAGAAGTCAACATTAGCCACGAAGTTTGCATCCGCGCTCTCGGCCTTAACATTCACATCACCCTCAACCTGAGCTGCAGTAGGTGCGCTAACCCCTGCACGCTCGGCCAACTTAGCAAGATAGGGAAGACCAGTTGCAGTCTGGCCCAACTCGCGGCAAGCCTCGGCATAAGTCAAGTAGATCTCACCCAAACGGATGATAGGATAGTCGATGCTTGCGAAAGCAGTAGAAGAGGCTATCGCCTTATACTCCTCGGCGGTCTGGTCGTGAGGAATGTTGTTATACTTCCAGCAAGTCCAACCGGCCTTGAACTGTGAGAGCTCATCCTTCATGCTCGAGTGGCGCAAGATTACCTCGTCCAAAGTCATCTCACCCTTATCAATCTTAGACTGAGCCTCCTCGTCAACCTTATCCTTCAACCAGAAGAACTGACCACGAGCATCGTCGCAAGTGTATGTACCGGCAGTCCAATCAACGTCCTTCACATCGAAGTACATCTTGGCATACTCATAGGTAGTGCGGATACCACCCCAACCACCATTTACACCTGTAGGGCAACCATAGTTTGCGATATCGGTACTTGCAGTAGCAGCAAGAGTCAAGAACGATGTTCCACCGTACGACTGAGCAACATTTGCATCGTAGTCAGCAGTGAAGATCAACTCCTTCAAAGCATCGGGGTTCTGACCATTATCACCACGGAACAAATCACCGTAGTTAGAGCAGAGATCGTACTTGTTGAGCTGGAAGAGCTTCTCGCAAGTCGTCTTACACTTATCCCATGCGGGAGTACCAGAATAAACCTCAGCATTGAGGTAAACACGGCTCAACAAACCAAGTGCTGCACCCTTACCTGCACGAGGATACTCGGGATCAACGGGAAGATTGCTGTTCTCGCCAGTCAAAGCCTCCAACTCCGACACGATAAAGTTGTAAATCGTTACACGCGAAGCCTGGGGAAGCTCAGTACCTACCGCATCAGCCTCAGTACCAAAGGGTACAGAGCCGAAGCAGTCAACCAAAATCCAGTAGTAGAAAGCACGCAAGAAACGAGCCTCATCGCGGTACATTGCGATACGATTCTGAACATCTGCCTCAACACCACGCTCAGCGAGCTTGGCGGCTGAGGTCTGACGCAAATACTCGTTAGCGTATGCTACGGTCTGCATAGCGCGGTAGTAGACACCCGAAATAACGTCGTTCTCGGTATCAGTCCAAGTGTTCTTGTTCACAGGATCTGTCCAAGCATCACCACCCCATGCTACCTTTGCAGCATCGGCAGAGATTTCCTGGCAGGCCCAGAAAGAACGGAAGGTCTCAGACGCACCACCATCGACACCTGTAAGGTCGGTAAGGTTGTGCGAGTTGAGCATCTTATAGATTCGACCCAAACCCTTAATATAGGCGATCTCGTCAGCTCCGTAGGTATTGTCGGCTGTTGGATCCCACTCGTTCATAGGAACAGTATCCAAGTCCTGAACACACGAGGTGCAGAGCACCATAGCGCTGACAACCAATGTTAAATATTTCTTAATTTTCATTGTCGTAACTATTTAATTGATTAGAAATTAAGGTTTACACGCAACGAGTAGATGCGGGGACGAGGCCAAATGCTTCCATCCATACCCTCTACACCAGGAACCTCAGGATCGAGACCACTGTATTTCGTGATAACAAATACGTTCTGAACACCTGCTGCTACGCGGATGTTAAGATCGGTATTGCCAACCTTCTCGAAGGTGTAACCAAGGTTGATGTCATCCAAACGGAAGAATGAAGCATTCTCCAAGAACATATCAGAGTAGTTCTGCTCCACCTTGTTTGCATCAGTCCAACGTGTCTTAGTAACGGTGTTAGCAAAGTTCGAAAGGATACCTGCATTAGGATCTACGTACGACTCTGAGTTAGCTGCGAAGAAGTCATTGTAAACATAGTTACCTACCGAGCCGTGGCCGTTGAAGCCAAAGTCCCAATTCTTGTAGCTAAGCTTGAGGTTCAAACCGTAGAAGAAGTCTGGAGCTGGGCTCTTGCCTGTGTTGTAACGGTCCTCCTTAGAGATCTTACCATCGCCCGTGCGGTCGATAAAGGTGTTCTGGATAGGATTACCATTTGAGTCGTATGCCTGCTGATAAGTGTAGAAGGTGTAGGGAGCAGAGCCAACAGTGTGCATCTGCAAATCACCGGCAGCACCCTCACCAGCACCCGAAGGCTTAGTAATATAGACAGCGTAGCCTGGCTCATCCGAAATCTGAAGCTTAGTAAACTTCGTATCCTGGAATGTACCGTTGATACCGAAACGCAAGCTCCAATCCTTGGTGCGTACGGGGTTAAAGTTCAATGAGAACTCAACACCCTGGTTGCGAATCGAACCTACGTTGGTAAATACCAAGTTACCGTAGTAGATACCCAGAGGTGTAGTTACCTTGTTCAACAGATCCTTCGTGTCGCGACGATATACATCCAAGCTACCATCGATAAGACCATCGAGGAAACCGAAATCAACACCTATGTTATAAGTAGTTGTAGTCTCCCACTTAATAGTCTCGTCGTATACGAGCGGAGTGTAGTAGTCCATCCAACCGAGGCTGCCACCCATATTTACCTTATCCGATGTGTTGTTATTTTCGGCATAACGAGCCAAGAACTGGTAGTTAAGAATATCCTGCTGACCTGTCTGACCATAGCTCAAACGAAGCTTCAACGCCGAAACAGCATCTACATCCTTCAAGAACTGCTCGTTCTTAATGTTCCAAGCGAATGCCACTGCGGGGAAGTAACCCCAACGGTTGTTCTTCGAGAACTTCGACGAACCATCGGCACGCAACGATACGGTGAACAAGTAACGAGAGTCGAACGAGTAGTTGATACGACCGTAGAACGATACGAGGTAGCTCTCCTCCTGATACTTCAAGCCCTCGCTCTTAGGATTACGCTCACCTGTCTCATTCGAGTAAGAGAGGTCGCGGTCGAACTGATAGAACCACTGCCAAGAGTAACCCAACATAGCGTCGAGGTTGTGCTTGCCCCAAGTCTCGTTGTAGTTACCGTAGAACTCGATATCCTGGCTACGACGCAACTTTCTACCCTCAGAGTACTGACCCCAACCACGATAATCAGTATCCTCGTAAGCCTGGAACGAACCTGGGTTAGTTTTGTAGAATGAGCGGTAGTCAGACAAGTCCAAACCGGCCTTCAAATTGAAGCGCAAAGCCTCGAAACCGTGAACCTTATAGTCCAAAGCTACATTACCGAGTGCACGATATACATCACCCTTATTCTCAATGTCGTAAAGCAATGCGAGAGGGTTAGGAGATACCAAGTTGTTGGGGATAAAATCTGAGCCCGTACCAGAACCTAAGTTCCAGTAACCGTTTGTAGTGGTTATGTCGATAGAGCCATCCTCGTTATACCAGTAAGGGGGCTGTGTGGGGTTGAAGAACGCAGCAGTACCTACTGCACCACCATCAGCATAGTTCTGGTGAGTGTAAACACCCTTAGCGTTAATCGATACGGTAAGGTGATCCTTCAAGAACTTGGGAGCAAGGCTCACGTCCAAAGTAGCACGATCGAACTTCGATGTCTCGAGCGTACCCTGCTGACCTGTGTAGCCAACAGATGCACGATAGGGGAATACATCTTTGTAATTACCATAGAGGCTCACGTTGTGGTCGTGCGAAATACCTGTGCGGAACACAAGGCTCTGCCAATCGGTGTTGTAGTTACCCATCAACGCCTTAATCTGACCTGCATTGGGCAACTCCTCGGCATAAGCACGGAACTCCTCGGGAGACATAACGGGCATATCGCTCGAATTCTGCGAAACAGATACAGAGCCATTGTACGATACGCCAATCTTGTTACCCTTACCCTTCTTGGTGGTGATGATGATGACACCGTTAGAAGCACGTGAACCGTAGATAGCAGCTGCAGAAGCATCCTTCAATACGGTGAACGACTCGATATCATTAGGGTTTACCAATGACAAGGGGTTAGCCATACCGGCACCCGCATTGCTTGCTACGGGCACACCATCGATAACGATAAGTGGGTCGTTAGATGCGTTCAATGATGCAGCACCACGGATACGGATAGTAGAGCCTGAGTTAGGACCACCATCACCAGGGATAATCTGCAAACCTGGAACCTTACCCTGCATCATATCCTGTGTAGATACCACAGCACCGCGGTTGAGCTCCTCAGCCTTAACGGCAACTACCGAACCGGTAAGGTCGTTCTTCTTGACCGTACCATAACCGATGACAACAACGTCATCAATCATAGCTGAGTCGTCCTCAAGGACTACATACTGCAACTCGGTAGAGGATGCAGCAAGACTCTTTGTTACATAGCCGATAAAGCTAATCTGCACGATAGACTGCTCGCCCTGAACATTGAGCACGAACTGTCCATTAACGTCGGTGGTGATACCGTTTGTCGTGCCCTGCTCTACTACAGAGGCTCCGATAACCGGCGTTCCGGTAGAATCAACTACCACACCTTTAACCTCGTATTTACCCGATTGAGCAAACACTTGGGCGGGAATTGCCATCGCTAAGAGGGCCAAACCCAAACACATAGTTAAGAATTTTCTCATAGTGTTTTAGTGTTAGTTAATAAAGTTAATTGATTAATTGAATTGATTGTATATCGATTTTCGATTTTCAACACAACTCTCTACTCACGCTTAGTAGAGATGCCGAATACTGCAACAGCACCAAACAACAAGGCAACACCCGCTACCACAAGCATAGCGATCTGGCCTGTCTGAACGCCATTGACAACCTCGCCACCTACAACGCCAAGGATGAGACCTCCGACCAACGATGCAACAATCTGAGGCAAACAGATGGTGCAGTTGAATAGACCGAGGTATGAGCCCATAGCCTTACCAGAGAGCGAGTTGGTGAGCAACGCGAATGGCATAGCAAGCATCGCTGCCCAAGCACAACCGATGAGCAAGAACGATACGAAGAGCATATACTGGTCGTGGATGAAGTAGGTAGAGATGAAACCGATAGCACCAAGCACCAAGCTTGAGGCATAGGCCATCTTAACACGCTTAAACATAGGCAACACCATAGCCCAAAGGATTGAGCCTACGGCCTGAACAGCGAACAACACGCCAGTCCAGTCACCAGCAGCCTGATACTCTGCCGAAGAGGTGTTGATAGTATTCCAGATAGAGACATTCTCGGCAATACCTCCAGTGGTATAGGTCCACATAAAGAGGAATGCAAACCAAGAGAAGAACTGAACAAGACCAATCTGCCAGAATGCCTTAGGAGCCTTAACCAAGAGGGTCAAGAGGTTCTCCTTAGGCTCAGACTCACTCTCTGCCTTGATATTGTTGTACTTAGCATAATCCTCAGGATTCCACTCCTTGACCTTTGCACCTGTGTAGAGAACACAGAGGATAAGGATGATAGCACCAGCGTAGAACGACCAAGTCACCGAATCAGGCACAACACCCTCTGGTGCGACACTCTGAACGCCAATCCAAGTGAAGAAATATGGGAAGAGGAAGCCAATCAACGAGCCAGCGTTACACAAGAGGCTCTGGATTGAGTAGGCCTTAGTCTTCTGCTCCTCATTGACCATATCGCCGACCATCATCTTGAATGGCTGCATCGCCATATTGATTGATGTGTCGAGCAACATCAACATAATAGCACCGAAGGCCAACGCAGCCTTTACGGTCATATGGAAGCTACCCGCATTAGGCAACAACGCCATAACGATAATGGCCACGAGTGCTCCAACATAGAGATAGGGCTTACGACGGCCCCACTTGCACCAAGTCTTGTCGCTCATAGCACCCACGATAGGCTGAACGATCATACCCATCAATGGAGGCAAGACCCAGAAGAAACTCAACGTATGGGGATCAGCACCCAACGTCGCGAAGATACGGCTGATGTTAGCACTCTGCAACGCATAAGCGATCTGCACGCCGAAGAATCCAAAACTGAGATTCCACATCTGCCAGAATGAAAGTGTAGGTTTTTGCATAAAAATTTATTTTGTTTGTAGTTTATCGGTCTCTCTTTTTCGCGAAGAATTATATTAAAATAATTTAATATCTCCATACTCTCCACACTACAAATTTTAAAAAAATTGGCGAGACTTCCAAATAAAAGAGACCAAATTGGCCGAATATTGAGATGAACTGCCGAATGTACCTACCGAATGGTAATTTACTCTCTATCCGAAACAGGGCTGTTATTACTTTCACACACAACTATAGGCTATAGAGAACCTCTTTGACTATGTCAATAGTTGGTCAAATTATTTAGTGAACCATTGATACAATTTGAGTAGCTTCGCTCGACCCCAAAGCCGAAAATCAGGACTACCCCACCCCACCTTCAAACCAAACACGACCTCCGAATTTTTAGCACTAATCGGATGACGGTCGAACAACGATAGCGTGATAAAATTTTGGAATTAGAGTTTTTATTTTTAAATTTGCAAAATATGACCAACCGAAGAAACATACAAGATTTTGCCATAATTATGCTATTTGCGGCTCTCCATTTTGTGACAGCCATAATTAGCCGTGCCTTCGACTACTACGACGACATCCCCCTCACCCTGCTGACAATAACGATGGTGATAGTGATCTCGATGCGTAACAATGCGCGAGTAGAACTAATGGCAATATTAACTCTTGCAACCACACTAATCGGCTTTGTCATAGGAACTTGGCTACGCGAACCGATGACCACTTTAGTCAATAGCGACACCTTCGCCCCAGCCATCTCCACATTCCTTATTACGTTGATTCTCGGCTTAGTAACTCAGTATGTTACCCGACGTACCGTGCGCTTTAGAAATAGAGAACATAATTTTCCTATTTCGACCCAAAGCATTATAATAATTGCTCTCTCCATTCTCGTATTACGAATGGTCTACGTGGCGATGGATAGAGCGCAGATATTTACCCAAGGTATGCTCTTCGACAGCATAATCAATCTGTTTGGTAATAGTTGGGCCTTGCTATTCTTGCTCGCCAGCAACATCGTGCTATCTATTCACCTGACGCGTAACGAGGAAAAGGGTAGGCACCCCCGCTATCGCAACATCACCATTTTGTCGATTTCGACACTTATCATACCCACCCTCAGCGCCACACTTATTTTCTTTGACATACCCTTTCTCAACTCACCATTTTCAACCATTAGCGAGTTCCTTCAAATACTCTCTGGTACGGTGATTATCAACCTGATTACCATCACTATATGTATCTTAATCAGGCTATCCATCACCTCTCGCAACCAGCTCCTTCAGGAGCGAGAACTCAAGCACCGAAGCCAGTATCAATACGAACGACTTAAGCAACAGATAAACCCCCACTTCCTGTTCAACTCGTTGGGCATCCTCGACTACCTCGTACAAGAGGTACAGACCGAGCGTGCAAGTGCCTTCATCCATAAACTTGCGGGTATGTATCGCTACCTACTCAGCAACGACGACAAGCCTCTGGTGAAACTCACCGAGGAACTCGACTTCACCACCAAATACATAGACCTTCTTGCGGAGCGTTTCCCCGAAGGAATGGTCTTTGAGATAGATATAGATGAGGCTATGCGCGACCGCTACGTAGTCCCCTGCGCACTACAACTTTTGGTCGAAAATGCCACAAAACACAATATCGTTAGTAGCGATATGCCACTACACATATCCATAAGAAGCCACGAGGAGCAAATTGTCGTAAGAAACAACCTCCAGATGCGTGTCCACGGACAACCATCAACACACTTAGGTCTGGAGAATATTCGCCGACAATACCTCGACATCACAGGCAAGGATATATGCGTAGAGAAGAGTGAAACTGAATTTATTGTAAAACTCCCAATAATATGATTAAGGTACTCATCGTAGAGGACGAGATTCCTGCTCAAATAAACCTCAAAAAACTTATCGAGAAGTGCTGTGACCAGAGTCGTATAGTGATGACTCTCAACTCTGTACGCTCTACCATCAAGTGGCTTCAGGAGAATCCCGAAGGGGCCGACGTGATATTTATGGATGTGGAACTCTCGGACGGCACCTGCTTCGAAGTCTTCGAAGAGGTGGAGGTGTCAGCACAGGTAATCATCACCACGGCATACGACAACTATGCCGTTAATGCCTTCAAGGTCAATACTATCGACTACCTGCTAAAGCCAATCATCGAGAGCGATATGCGCCGTGCCTGGGAACGATGCAAGGAGCGTCTCGAACAGCGAACAACCCCCAATATTGAGACCCTCTTGGATATTGTCTCAAAGGCAAATACCCCTAAGGACAAGATGTATAAGAGGCGATTCACGGTAAAGATGGGCGAAAAAATAATCATCATCCCCGTAGAGGATATCGCCTACTTCTTCTCCGAGGATAAGAGTACCTATGCCGTGAATCGCAATGGCACACGCCGACTGCTCGACTACTCGCTCGACACTATGCAGGAGATGCTCGACCCAAGCCTATTCTTCAGAGTATCACGTAGTTGCATCGTATCGATAAACTCCATAGAGAACATATCAAAGCACCTCGGCACACGCCTTAAGATACAACTAACACCCCACTCAGACGACGAGATCGTAGTTAGCCGCAGTCGCACTTCTGACTTCTTGGAGTGGCTCGACAGCAACTAAAGTTTTCAACTTTAAGTGCGTCACTGACCAATATTTGCATAATTTTTGTACCTTTGTACAAATTAACCAACACCATACTTTTTTTTTGAGGTGTAAAACACTTTACAGCATCCGAAAAATATGAACTACCTAAGAGTTGCTATCGTGGCGTTTGCTCTCCTCTTTGCGGGTTGCAACGCACAGAAGAACGTCCTCTACATACAAGGTATCGAGAGTGGTACCGAGATATCACTCCCTGAGGAGTATATCATACGCCTAAAACCCCTCGACCAAATTACCGTGGTGGTGAATAGCAAGAACCCTGAGTTGGCCACCCCATTCAACTCGTCGTCGAGTTATAACGCCTTGGTGGGCACGGTAGCAAATACCGCTACAGAGAGCAACTTGCAGGTACTTACCATCGACGAGGAGGGCTACATCAATCTCCCTATCATTGGCAAGATTCAGTGTGCTGGGCTTACCCGTATGGAACTTGCACACAACATCGAAAACCGTATCCGCGAGGCTGGCTACATCGCCGACCCTCAGGTAAACGTGCGCTTTGCAAACCTCACAATATCTGTTGTGGGCGAGGTGAACAAGCCTGGCCGTTACGACATCGAGCGCGACCAGTTATCTATATTCGAGGCTTTGGCCTTGGCTGGCGATATGACCATCTATGGTAGCCGTGAGGATGTAGCAATAATAAGGGAGCAGAATGGCAAAAACATAATCACGAAACTCGACCTTCGTAACCCCGAATGTCTCTCGTCGGACTACTATTACCTCGAGCAGAACGACGTAATCATCGTAAGCCCAAACAAGTATAAGGCTGCTACGGCAGAGATAAACCAGAATCGTACTTTCTGGATATCAATAACCTCAACAGCAATATCCTTAGCTACCCTATTACTCACAATCCTCCTTTAAGCTAAGCACTAACAATCAGAATTATAACACCCTGAAAATATGGCAGATATCAACGAATCGATGGAGAACAAGGAGGCCATAATAAATAGGCTATCCATACACGACATACTCAACATCATACTTTCGAATTGGTACTGGTTTATCATCTCGCTCCTCCTCTTTGGTGCTGGAGCCTACGCCTACCTACGCTACACTACCCCTCTATATCAGCGTACCGCAACGGTGCTTGTGAAGGACTCGCGCAAGGGCTCAGGTAGCGAGGTTACGGCCTTCAACGACATCATCGGTGGTATTGGCCGTCGCTCGGTGGACAACGAGTTACACATCTTCCAGTCGCGCCACCTTATGGAGCAGGTGGTGAAGCGCTACGACCTAACTACACAATACCTCTCTAAGGGTCGTGTGAAGACTTCGGATATGTATGGCAGAACCCCTGTGGTGGTGAAGTTTCTTGGAGCAACTCCTCAAGGCATAACATCCTTTAAATATAATATCACCGACAACGGAGGACTCAGACTCACGAACTTCACCGACAACGAGGGCGTGACCATCGAGTGCGCCATAGGAGATACTATCTCCACCCCATTGGGCGAGATTACAACCATCGCTACACCCTACATAGCACGCTATGGAGAGAACGAGATTATCGTGCGCCACCTGCCACTAAACGAGGTTACGGAGGCCTACCGCAAGCGTCTCAAGTGCGAGATTTCGGACAAGCAGGCCTCGGTGATACGCCTTACGATGGTGGACAATGTGCCACTCAGGGCTGAGAACGTAATCAACGGAATTATAGACGCTTACAACGTCGATGCTATCAAGGATAAGCAGGCTATATCTAATCTAACCGAGGAGTTTATCAACGAGCGCTTGGAGACCCTCAGCCACGAACTAAACCTTGCCGACAGCGACATCGCCACCTACAAGCAGGATAATCGTCTCTACAACATTGCCGAGGAGGCCGCTATGAGTGCCGAGGAGGCCAAGCGTCTCAAGCGCGAAGCCCTCTCGCTGGAGGCCAACTTGGAGATGGCCGAGTACATCTACAACTACCTCAACGACGAGAGCCGTGCCTTGGCAATGATTCCAGCCTCGACCATAACCCTCAGCGATGCCTCATCGGCATTGGCTACTCAGATAGACCTCTACAACAAGAGCCTATTGGAGTATCAGCGCCTCATCGCAGGCTCGTCGGAGAGCAACCCAACGATAGTGGACCTTCGCAACGACATCTCAAATATGCGCTCAGCGATTATCCTATCCTTGGAGTCTCATATCGAAGGACTGAAGTTGCAGATGGGCCACATAACTCGCCAGCAGAACGAGACCGACAGATATATGCAGAGTTCGCCAAAGAGGGAGAAGGAGATGCTCTCGAAGGCTCGCCAGCAAAAGGTCAAGGAGGAGCTTTACATCTACCTGCTTACCAAACTTGAGGAGAACTCATTGGCAGGTGCTACGGCCGAGAGCAACGCCCGCATCATCGACAAGGCCTACGGCAGCAACAAGCCTATAAGTCCAAAGCGACGAATGACGATAGCTATAGCCCTCCTCTTGGGTCTTGCTACCCCATTTGTCATCCTCTACCTACGCGAGATAATGAATACCTCAGTGCGTTCACGTCGCGACCTCGACGAAGCCCTCACCATTCCATTCTTGGGCGATATCCCTGAGCATAGTAGCCACCTCGACCACCCTATCGTTGTGCGTGACGAGAGCCGTGATGCCATATCTGAGGCCTTCCGTATGATACGTACCAACCTCAGCTTTATGGCTGTAGATAGGCCTATTCAGGTGATTATGTTTACCTCGTCGATACCCCACAGTGGTAAGACCTTCGTGTCGTCGAACCTCGCAATGACACTCGCCACATCGGGCAAGCGAGTGCTTATCATCGATATCGACCTACGTCGTAGAACACTATCAAAGATTCTTGGCCACCGCAACGACAGACGAGGACTGACAAGCTATCTTAGCGGAAAAATAACCTCGCTCGACGGCATTATATCGCCAAGTGGCATCGACGAAAACCTCGACATCATCTATGCTGGTCCTCAGCCACCAAACCCTGCCGAGATGCTTATGTCGTCGCACATCGACGACCTATTCAAGGAGTTGCGCTCGCGCTACGACTACATCATCCTCGACAGCGTACCAGCAATGGCTGTGGCCGATGCTATGATTATCGACCGTCTGGTAGACCTTACGGTTTATGTCATCCGCGAAGGTCACCTCGACCGTCGCCACCTCCCTGAGATCGAGAAACTATACCGCGAAAAGAAGTTCCATAATCTCAGCACCATACTCAATGGCGTGACCACACGCAAGCGCGCCTACGGCTATGGCTACACCTATGGCTACGGCTACTTCGCCGAGAACGAGCAGAACTCGAAGTGGAGCCGAGGCTGGAACTATGTCAAGAACCTCTTCCGTCGTCGCAACTAACTATTAAGAGACTATGAACCAGACATATACCATCGCCGTAGACTTCGACGGCACCTGCGTAGAGCACGACTATCCAGAGGTAGGACTTGATGTGGAGGGTGCTGTGGAGACCCTCAAAGAGTTGCAGAGCCGTGGCCATAGAATCATCCTCTACACTATGCGTTCAGGCTCGAAACTCGACGTTGCAGTTAGGTGGTTCAAGGAGCGCAAAATAGCGCTATGGGGTGTAAACGAAAACCCTGAGCAGAGCAAATGGACAGAGTCTCCGAAGGTATATGCCGACTTCTACATCGACGACAGCGCCTTGGGTTGTCCCATAACCTTTATCGACGGTGTGCGCCACCACGTGGTCAATTGGGCCAAGGTACGCACCCTGCTGGAATATAACCGCGTATTATAGTATAGGTAATAATGCAAAAACAGAGAGGAGTGACTCCACGTGGGAATCACTCCTCTCTATCTTTTTGCGCTCTGTTTAGGACAATGTAGCAATCTTACAATACTGATCGTACTTGCGCATAACCTCGCTGACGTAGTTCAGCGTCTGACCACTACCCGAAAACTTACCACACTGGACTACATCCATCTGGTAGTAGGCGGGATCCGACATCAACTTAAGATAGTTGCTCACAACTACCCACGAATTGGGGTTTTCGCCCTGATGGCGCGCTAAGCGTCGAGCGTCGAGAACGTGGCCAATGCCTGCGTTATAACTCGCAAGAATGATACTCAAGCGGTCGGCATCTGGCGTAGAGGCTGGGAGTCGCAACATATTATCGAGCTCCGAAAGCAACATACCAGCCAAACGAATATTGGTCTCCGTATCGTTGATACTCTCAACGGGCATATTGAAATGACGGGCCACCACAGGGCGTATCTGCATAATACCCGAAGCACCCCTATTCGACTTGAGGTTCTCAATAAAACGTGATTCGCTATAGGCAATGGCACTCATCAGGCGCCAATCGAGCCCTTGCTCCTCACCTACCTTGCGCATAACATTGTCGAAGCGCGAAATAACATACGAGAGTTCTGCCGTCTCGGCACACTGCTCGCTACGAAGTTGGTCAGCGACAATGGCCTCCTCAACACTCGGAGTATCCATCGGACGCGACTGACCTAATGATGATCCGTAGTGGGCAAGAAACATTGCCACGAGGATCACAAAAGATACTTTTTTAAACATTGTTTGGTACTTTGTGGGCTGCTTGTACCGGAGCAAAACACGCCTTAGTCGTAGAACGACCACGAGATACCCAACTTGAACATTCGCGGATTGAGCGGATAGCGAGCCACCTGGAAGTATTCGCCATTGCCAAACAGATTCTGGTTCAAGTGCTGGAATTTCAGCAAGATACGCATACGCTTCCATTTTGCCGACACAAACGCATCGATATAAGGATAGTTACCTATCTTTACCTCGCGCTGGTTGTAGAAGGTCGAAATTGCAGGGTTGTAACCTGGAGCGTGGTACGCCGTATTGTAGCGACCATCCAAGCCAATCTGCACACGTAGCACGTCGCGCTTCACCCAAAACTCGTAGTAGTACGAGAGGAAGGCGCTGAACGTAGGTACGGGAAGCACACTCTCATCGGATGTGATTTGCACCAATGCCCTATGGTCAAGGTGGAATCCCGCGAAGCGGAAATCCTTGCGAGCATACAAACTCGTCAGGCTCACTACATCGGGGCTCTGAGCAACACGGCTATCACTGCCGTAGTAGATCATATTGCCGATAACGCCCTGCCAAGCACCCAACTCAAGTGCTATATCGGGGACTGAGAAGTTCACCTCGAAACGAGTTTCAGACTCCTTATCAAAGGAGTTAAACCACACATAGTGGTTTGAGAATAGATTCTCCTGCCAATAGGATGGCGAGCGCAGGTCTTGCTTGAAGCGACCTGTGAGAATCAGGGGATGTTCACGAATATAGGCTCTCAGGGTAATTTCGGCACCCAAAGAGAGATCTCCACCTCGGTAGCCCGAAGGGTGATACTTTGCATCTACACCCCAATCGGCATAGTGCTTAATCTTACCTCCCGTAGCTCCATAGACATACCACGAAGTGAATTTGTCCCTGGTCATAGAGCCACTTATATAGTCTCTGAGGTTGAGATATGAGTAGGTATGCAGATCGACGCCCACACCAGCATCGATGGTCGAGATCACACCGTTGCGATCCCAAGGCTGTATCTGCACAAATAGTTTATTCGAAATAACACGCTCAGAAATGGAGTCACGCGAGGCCTCTGGGTCGATAAACCAATCGTCGTAATAGGTCAGGCCATCCACAGTCTCCCACTTATCCGTTTCATCGTTATACTTACCTCGTAGGTTGCTATAGGTAGCATACTTATCGGTATAGACCTTCGACCACGTGTTCAACTCAAACTGGTGTCCGATATAGACTGCCGAGAGGTCGGCCAACGAGAAGTCGTATTCGGTAACTCGCTGAAGCGGAATGGCATAGGCCTGCTTCACGAAGATAGAGTTATTGCGATAGTGGTTATGAGCCTGTGCCGACGCCAAGCGCATAGGCACACCCGACGGCATCTCAAATACCGTATCGGCAATGGCCCACTCGCCTACAACACCACCATTCTCTCGGGTATCCACCGTATTACGCATATAGCCAGCGTGAATCGAGTAGCGCTTTCCCGTATGAGCGAAACCCAATGAAAGGGCGTGGTTCTTCGTACGTTGCCAGTCGTAGCGACCCATAGTGCTACGAGCCTTATAACTCACATTTGCCGAGGTCGAGGGCGATATGTTCTGGGCGTGCAACAGTTCGAAATGCTCCTCACGATAGCGCTTCTGACCCGACTCAAGGTAGGTCAAATTCGTGATAGGCGTCTTGCTGTTATAGAACGGCATATTATCGACACGTGCGGTATAGGCGTCGTAACTACGTGCAAAGATAAAGTCGGGATCCTGGCGACGATCGAACCAATTGACCGCCTGAGAGGATTGACCGAGGCCTCCGAGAGCCATATCTCCCACACCCTTGCGATAGAATACGTAGTCGATACGCCAATCGGCAAGCGTAGTATCGAGGGGCTGGATATCTACTCGGTTATAGTCTCTATCTACATTCCACTTCCAGTTCTTCAGGGCACGTACCGTATCATCGAAATAGTAGGACTCAAGGGGCTTCTTCTCGCGTTTTTTGCGTGTTTCGGTCGAATCAACGACCTCACCTTCAAGACCCTCTTCACCCTCCATACCTGGAATACCACCATACATTCCACCCATACCAGTCTGGTCTCTTCCGCCCAAGCCCATGGCCTGCTCACGCTGGGCTCGTGCCATCGCTGCAGCATCCATCTGTGCGTACGACAACTCAGGTAGCAGAATTGCCACCATAGCACACACAACCGATATCATCAACTGCAACTTCCTCATCGAACTTACTTTTTCTCAGTTACTGACTCTTTAGCAAGCAACCAACGAAGCGTAGATACCACAATATAGAGAACGATGATTAGTAGTATCGAGTATGTAGGCTCACAAATAATTATCGCCACCGAGAGCAACAAGAAGAGGTAGCGCAACCTATTCTCCTTGAAGCCAAAGCCCTTGAACTTAAGGGCAAACATTCTGATAGGGCTGATGAGCAACAGCGACGATGCTACGGCGATGATGGCTACCTGCTCCTGATAGATTGCCAACTCGCCACTCTGACACAACATAGCCAACGACAAGAGCATCAAGGCATTTGCTGGGGTTGGCAGACCACAGAACTCTGTTGTTTGGCTGTCATCGATATTGAACTTAGCCAAGCGCAACACCGAAAAGGCGGCGATAAGAAGTGTCACATAACCGACGTAGTGCATAACCTCTGCATTGAGACCATAGAGCGAGGTTGTCGTGCCATAGAGGTCGAACATCACCACCGCAGGGGCCAAACCAAATGTCACGTCGTCGGCCAACGAGTCGAGCTGAACACCGAGGGGTGACTGCTGCTTGAGCAGACGTGCCACAAAGCCATCGAAGAAATCGAAGACTGCAGCCACGATGATTAACCAGAAGGCAGTCTCGTAGGCGTGATACCTAAGCGTAAAGATAATGGCCAACGCTCCAGCAATCAAATTGCCGAGTGTGAGCATATTCGGTATTGTGAACAGCCTGATATTCATATCTTTATTCCTCTATTTCGTTTCGTTTTTGGCACGATAAT
Source organism: uncultured Alistipes sp. (assembly GCA_904502285.1). GTDB lineage: Bacteria > Bacteroidota > Bacteroidia > Bacteroidales > Rikenellaceae > Alistipes. The sequence goes on from CAJGEC010000010.1 coordinate 17,380, forward strand.
CGTTTTAAATTGTGCCAAATATTTTGCAAAGATACAAAAATAATTTTATCTTTGTGTAAATTTGTAAAATTTAGGCTATGAAAAATCATCGTTATTGTGTAATTATGGCAGGTGGCATAGGCACTCGCTTCTGGCCTATGAGCCGACAGAGTTGTCCAAAGCAGTTCCTCGACATCCTCGATACGGGGCGTTCGTTCATCCGTCACACATTCGACAGATTTGCCAAAATTATACCAATTGAGAACTTCATAGTCGTAACTAATAAACGCTATAAGTCTCTCGTTTTAGAGCACATTCCCGAACTAAAGGAGGAGCAAGTACTCTGCGAGCCTATAGGTCGCAACACAGCCCCTTGCATCGCATACGCCGCCTACACCTTGAAGCGTCGCGACCCCAAGGCCGAGATGATTGTAACACCTTCTGACCACCTGATACTCAACGAGGAGGAGTTTATCCGTGTCGTGGAGAGTTCGCTCGAATTTGTGGAGTATCGCAACGCCCTAATGACCATCGGCATACAGCCCACACGTCCCGAAACAGGCTACGGCTACATCCAAAAATCGAATGCCGAGGAGATTTGCAAGGTCAAGTGTTTTACCGAGAAGCCTAACCGCGAAATGGCCGAAGTATTTTTGGAGAGTGGTGAATTTTTATGGAACTCTGGAATCTTCATCTGGAAGGTTGGCGACATCATCTCTGCTATCGAGAAACACCTCCCCGAACACGCCTCGCTATTCAGCAGCATCGAGGGCGACTTAGGTACAGAAAATGAGGCTAAGTCTATCGAACGAGTATTTTCGGCTTGTCGCACCATCTCCATCGACTATGGCGTTATGGAGCGCGCCGACAACGTATATGTCCACAACGGCAACTTCGGTTGGAGCGATGTCGGAACGTGGGGCTCGGTCTACCAGCACGGCAAGAAGGATAGGTATGCCAATGCCCTAAGTAGCGACAGGATAAATGTTTACGACACACGCAACTCCCTCATCACCGTACCCAAGGAGAAGATTGCCGTAGTGAGCGGTCTCAAGGACTATATCGTCGTGGACACTGCCGACGTACTGCTTATATGCCCTATGAGCGACGAACAGAGCATCAAGAGTTTTATCGAAGACGTCAAATTCTCGTCGGGCGACAAACATATCTAAGCCCCACACGATCACTTATCGAGGTGCGCACAACATAACATCGCTCGGAGGTCACAACGACTTCCGAGCTTTTTGTATGCCCTTTTGTCAATAAATTGTTATAAAGATTTTATCTTTATCGGCAAAGAGCAACAAAATAATAGATATTTTTGTACGTTACAAATTAAGACTCTCGCAAGTTGTAGTGCAGAATGGTATCTATTTTGCGAAACGGGGAGCAATAAACTTTTGATTAACAACAAATTATATATGAGACATAACGATAAGGATTTTGACGATTTGGCTCTCACGCCTGAGTTATTCGATGGACAGCACCAGGTGATTCCCATCGTGTCGGGTGGTGACGACACCATCGAAGAGGTAAACCTCCCTGAGGTACTTCCCATATTAACCCTACGTAGTTCGGTTATCTTTCCTGGTTCGGTGACCCCTATCACCGTGGGCCGTGCTAAGTCTATCGCCTTGGTACGCGCCGTGGAGGCTGGTGACAAGCTCTTGGGTGCTGTGCTACAGGTAGATGGCTCGGTGGAGGACCCTCAGCCAAACGATATGCACAAGGTTGGTACTTCGGCTCGCATCCTCAAGGTTTTGGAGATGCCCAACGGCAACCTCACAGTAATCTTGGCTGGTTTAGAGAAGATCGAGGTTGGTGAATATATCTCTACTCAGCCATACTTCAAGGCCACAATCACCCCAATCAAGGACACCACTCCCGACCCCAAGAATGTGGAGTTCACAGCCTTAGTAGACTCAATCAAAGAGGTTGCCTTGAACATCATCAACATATCTCCACTAATGCCTAAGGAGGCGGCCTTTGCCATTAAGAATCTCGATTCGAGCCGTGCTATCATCAACTTCATCTGCTCGAATATGGATCTCACGGACGACGACCGCCAGCAACTCCTTGAGGCCCCAGGTCTCCTTGCTCGCTCACGTCGTTTGCTTGAGATATTGGTGCGTGAGCAGCAACTCGCCGAGATAAAGAACGACATTCAGAATCGTGTCAAGCAGGATATCGACAAGCAGCAGAAGGATTACTACCTCCAGCAGCAGATGCGCGTAATTCAGGATGAGTTGGGCGACGGTATGGATGCCGACGTGGAGCGTATGCGCGAGGCGGCAAAGAGCAAAAAGTGGGCAAAGAGTACAGCAGAACTCTTCGAAAAGGAGGTTGCTAAACTTGAGCGCCTCAACCCTGCCATTGCCGAGTACTCAGTACAGATCAACTACCTACAACTTATGCTCGACCTCCCTTGGGAGGAGATGACCGAGGATCACCTCGACCTCAACGCCGTAAAGGCACAACTCGACAAGGACCACTTCGGCCTCGACGAGGTCAAGGAGCGTCTATTGGAGCACCTCGCAGTCATTAAGCTCAAGGGTGACCTCAAATCCCCTATTCTCTGCCTCTATGGCCCTCCAGGAGTTGGTAAGACCTCGTTGGGCAAGTCGGTAGCGGAGGCTATGGGTCGTAAGTTCGGACGTATATCACTTGGTGGCTTGCACGACGAGTCAGAGATTCGTGGCCACCGCCGCACATATATTGGCGCTATGCCTGGCCGTATCATCGAGACCATCAAGCGTTGTGGCGCTTCAAACCCTGTGATCATCCTCGACGAGATTGACAAGGTATCACGCTCGAACCACGGTGACCCTTCAAGCGCACTCTTGGAGGTACTCGACCCAGAGCAGAACACCACCTTCCACGACAACTACCTCGACACGGAGTATGACCTCTCGAAGGTGTTGTTCATCGCTACGGCAAACAACATCGAGAATATATCGTCGGCCTTGCGCGACCGTATGGAGATGATTAACATTCCTGGCTATATCCTTGAGGATAAGGTACATATCGCACAGGAACACCTCGTAGCTAAGCAGCGCGAGGCACACGGCATTGCCGAAGATAAGCTCTCGCTAAGCAAGGAGGCCATAGTGCGTATCATCGAGGACTACACACGCGAGTCGGGTGTGCGAGGTCTCGACAAGAATATTGCAAAAATTGCTCGCAACCGTGCCAAGGCGATCGCCCTTGAGGAGGAGTACACCGCAACGTTAGAGGCCGATATGGTTGAGCCTATCCTCGGTAAGCCAATCTTCCGCAACGACCGCTATGACATCGCAGGAATGAAGGGTGTTGTTACGGGCTTGGCTTGGACACAGGTAGGTGGCGACATCCTCTACATCGAGTCGCTCCTAACCCCTGGTAAGGGCAAATTGACCCTCACGGGTAACCTCGGCGATGTGATGAAGGAGTCGGCGACGATTGCTCACGAGTGGGTTATGGCCCACTACGCAGAACTCGGCATCGACCGCAAGATGTTCGAGGAGTGGGATTTGAATATCCACGTTCCTGAGGGCGCAGTACCTAAGGATGGTCCTTCGGCTGGTATCACTATGGTAACCTCTATCGTCTCGACATATACGGGTCGTGAGGTCAAGGAGCGTATCGCTATGACGGGTGAGACCACCCTTCGTGGTAGGGTTACTGCCGTGGGTGGCATCCGCGAGAAGATCTTGGCAGCAAAACGTGCTGGCATCCGCGAAATCATCCTCTCGGAGGAGAACCGCCGCGACATCGAGGAGATCAAGGCCGAGTATCTTGAGGGTCTTGAGTTCCACTACGTAAAGTGTAACGACGAGGTTCTTGCATTGGCACTCAAGTAGTTAAACAATTAAGATATGAGGGTTTTAGCAATAATCCCTGCACGTTACGCCTCATCGCGTTTTCCGGCCAAGCCTTTAGCAATGCTTGGCCGTAAGTGCATAATTGAGTGGGTATGGAGCGTTGCTAAGAGCCAATTCGACGATGTTGTCGTAGCCACCGACGATGAGCGCATCGCCAAAGAGGTCGAGAGCTTTGGAGGTGAGGCGATGATGACCTCCTCGGAGCATAGATGTGGCACAGAACGCTGCGCCGAAGTGGCCCGAAGGGTGGACGATGGTTACGACATCATACTAAATATTCAGGGCGACGAGCCATTCATCCTCAAGGAGCAACTATGCGAGGTGGTGGCACAATTCGCTAACCCCGACATCGACATAGCGACCCTCGCAACACCAATCCCTCCAGCCGAGAGTCACGACATTTTTGACCCCAACTGCGTGAAGGTGACTCTCTCAGATAGTGGGCGCGCGCTCTACTTCTCTCGCTCACCTATACCCTACATTCGTGGAGTGGAGAGAGAGGAGTGGGCATCACACCACACCTACTACCGCCACTTAGGCATCTACGCCTTTCGTCGTGAGGTACTACAACAGATTACACAACTTACACCTACACCATTGGAGATGGCCGAGAGTCTTGAGCAGCTACGTTGGTTGCAGAGTGGCTACACCATAGGCGTAGGCCTGACATCGTCACACAGCATAGGCATCGACACCCCCGAAGATTTGGAGCGCGCTCAGACGATGCTCAGCCAAGAGTAATAAGCCAAAGGAGAGTATGGAGCATAGAAAACCGATATTCATTGCTGGTCCTTGCGTGATTGAGAGTCGCGAGGTTATGGAGTTCACGGCCCAGACCATTGCCGAGATAGCGACACGCCTCGGTGTCGAGATCTACTTCAAGGCCTCCTTCGATAAGGCCAACCGCACCTCGCTACACTCCTACCGTGGCGTAGGCATAGAGCGTGGTATAGTCCTTCTCGACGAGATAAAGCAACGATACAACCTGCCGATAATCACCGATATACACGAGGCGTGGCAGGCCGATGTAGTGGCCTCCGTGGCAGATGTCATACAGATTCCAGCACTACTTAGCCGACAGACCGACCTCATCGTCGCAGCAGCACGAAGCCAGCGAATCGTAAACATCAAGAAGGGACAATTCCTATCGGGTCTCGATATGCGACACCCCTACCTCAAGGCTATGGAGAGTGGCGCGATGGAGGTGTGGCTCACCGAGCGTGGCAACACCTTTGGCTACAACAACCTTGTGGTAGACTTCAGAAATATCGCCGATATGCACACCTTTGCCCCTACCGTGATCATGGATTGCACCCACTCGGTACAACGCCCTGGCGGCGGCGAGGGGTGTAGCAGTGGCAACAGAGAGTTCATCCCTGCCATGGCCGAGGCTGCAAAGGCCTTTGGTTGCGACGGCTACTTCTTCGAGGTACACCCAACACCCGAAGAGGCTCTATGCGACGGCGACAACAGCCTATATCTCAACAACTTAGAGACTATCATTACTAAACTACTATAACCTTCAACACAACCCATGACACCCCAAGATATTCTTAACATCGGGCGCAAGACTCTGCATAACGAGGCAGAGACCCTGCTACAGATAGAGAACTCTCTCGACGACAGATTCATCGAGGCCGTAGACCTCATCTACGAGTGTAGCGGTAAGGTTGTAGTTACGGGAATGGGCAAGTCGGGCATCATAGCCCACAAAATTGCGGCGATGCTGACAAGCACAGGCACTCCTGCCATCTTCCTACACCCAGCCGAAGCCCTCCACGGTGACCTCGGCATCATCTCCAAAGGGGATATCCTTTTGGCACTATCGCACTCTGGTCAGACCGAGGAGGTGTGCCGTGTGGCAGACTACGCCTCATCAATCGGCAATAGCATCGTGGCACTAACAAGCCACAGCGACTCTCGCCTTGCAACATACGCCAACATAATTCTCTGTAGCGAAGTAAAGCGTGAGGACTGTCTACTAAACATAGTGCCCACGGCCTCAACTACCGCACACCTCGCCCTGGGTGACGCCATAGCCACAGCACTTATGTTTAAGCGCAACTTCCACCTTGAGGACTTCAGACGCCTACACCCCGAAGGCACAATAGTTGATCACGACTAACGAACTAATATTATGGATATCAGAAGGTTAATCGACAAATTAGAGCAGAACGGAGAACTCCTACGTATCACCACAAAGGTAGATACGCGCTTCGAGTTATGCGAAATTACGGACCGCATCTCTAAGCAGGCGGGAGGTGGCAAGGCCATCCTCTTCGAGAACACCGGAACGGACTACCCTGTACTTATGAATATGATGGGGTCGGATAGGCGTATGGCGTGGGCTCTGGATGTCGAGGATCTCGACGAGATATCGGCACGCATAGACAACCTCCTCAAGGATGCTCTTTCACCCAAGCACTCGCTATGGGAGAAGATGCAGATGTTGCCCCTCTTGGGCGATGTGGCCAAGTGGTTTCCTAAGCGCATAAAGGGTCGTGGTCGCTGTCAGGAGGTGGTGTGGCAAGGTGACGAGGTAGACCTCTCGAAACTCCCAATCCTCACCTCGTGGCCAGCAGATGGTGGACCATTCATCACACTCCCAATGGTAGCAACCGTAGATCCTGAGAGTGGCATCCCCAACCTCGGAATGTACCGTATGCAGATTTTGGATAAGCGCACAACGGGAATGCACTGGCACCGCCATAAGACCGGAGCAAGACACTACGACGCCTATAAGCGATTGGGTAGGCGTATGCCCGTGAGTGTGACCATAGGTGGTGATGCCACCTATATCTACTCGGCTACAGCCCCACTGCCCGACAACCTCGACGAGATGCTTCTTGCAGGTATGCTCCGCCGTAGGCCTGTGCGTTTGGTGAAATCTCTGACAAACGATATATGGATACCTGAGGATTGCGACTTCGTAATCGAGGGATATGTAGACCCCGCGGAGGACTTAACCGTGGAGGGCCCTTTTGGAGACCACACAGGCTTCTACTCGCTCACCGACCTCTACCCCAAGTTCCACGTCGAGTGCATCACCTCGCGTCGTGACGCCATATATGCCGCTACCATAGTGGGTGTTCCACCGATGGAGGATGCCTACATCGCCAAGGCCACCGAACGCATATTCCTTGCACCAATACGCCTTGTCGTTCAACCTGAGGTACGCGACCTCTTTATGCCGATAGAGGGCACTGCCCACAACATAGCCATCGTCTCGATAGCCAAGCGATACCTCGGACAGCCCAACAAGGTGGCACAAGGTCTCTGGAGTGCTGGACAGATGATGTTCAACAAATACTTGGTCGTAGCACCCGAAGAGTGCGACATTCGCTCCAAGGAGCAGTTGCTCACCCTCCTAAAGGGTGTAGACCCCTCGAAGAACCTTATCTGGTCGGAGGGTATCCTCGACGTCTTGGACCACGCAACAGCCACGACGGGCTATGGCTCAAAACTGGCCATCGACCTAACCGACATAGAGACAGCCTCCCTGCCCCAAAGCTTCGCTACACCACGCACGGCACACCCCGTAGGTGGCGTAGAACTCTTCAATACCGAGTTTGCCAAGGAGTGGGGAATACTCATCCTCTATGCCGAGCGTGAGTGGCACGAACAGATAGATGTGGAGGCCTATCTCACCCAGAACAACTTTACGGATATGAAGTATGTCGCCCTCTTCGACCGTGGAGCTGCAGGATATATGACCCCCTCAGACCTCCTCTGGCTTGCAGCGGCAAATACCGACCCCAAGCGCGACATACGTCTCTTTGGCAAGACCCTCATCATAGATGCTCGCTCGAAGCGACCAGGCTATGGCGACAACCCTGCGCGCTTCCCCAATGTCGTGACTTCGTACCCCGACACCATACACCTCGTAGATGAGCGCTGGGCGGAGTACAACATCGGGGAGTTCGTCGAGTCACCCTCACGTCGCTACCGCAAACTATGGCTCTCGGACGAGGCACAATGGTAAACGGATATGTCAAACGAGCGTACAAAGCAACTACTAAGGGGTATCACGACCCTAATCCCCTTACTCATAATAGTCGTGCTTCTGCTATACTTCGCAAAGGCACCAAGCACCCCTCAGCCCCACGACACACCCTCGGAGCAACCGACAGCAGTGGCAGACTCGGTGATTAACAAGCACCATTTCAGCAACTTCGACCCCAACGAGGCTTCGTACATTGAGTTAGTCGAGGCGGGTGTGGAGCGCCGTGTGGCGGTAAGCATAATACGTTGGCGCGAATCAGGCAAGGTGTATCGCATAAAGGAAGATATCGCCCTCTGCTATGGTATGACCGACTCGCTATACCTCCTATTGGAGCCATATATAATTATAGGTAAGGAGTACGCCATAAAGCCTAAGAGCGACAATAAAACATTCACCAAGAGCAAGAGGCAAGATGTGCAGATTGCATACGAGCCATTCCTTATCGACACCGCCTCTGTGGTTTACCTCTCGACCATAGGTTTCTCGGTGCGACAAGCCGAGGTGATAGCGAACTACCGCGAGGCCATAGGTGGCATAACATCGATGGATAAGTTCAGGGAGTGCTATGTCGTAGATGACGAAGTGGCAGACCGCCTTGAGCCATACATAATATTTTCGCCTAAGGATGTTATCGCACCCTCAACTCGCAAAATAGATATCAATAGTGCCGACTCCACGGCCCTCGTAGCTCTCAGGGGCATAGGTCCAAAGAGTGCGCAACACATCATCCGTTACCGCGATTTGCTCGGTGGATACCACGAAATCGAGCAAATTCTTGAACTCGAATGTGTAACAACCGAGAATTTTAACACTTTTTCTCAACAAATTTACGCTGATACTGCACGAATTGAGAAAATTTATATTAACTTTGCACGCCCAAAGCAGATGGAGGTTCACCCATATATTACGAACCGAATGCTTAAGCGCATAATTAACCACAGAGAATTGAAAGGAGGTTGGAGTACCATAGAAGAGATGACCGACGCTAACATAATGAGTGAGGATGAGGCAATGCGAATTGCACCATATCTCGATTTTGGTACACACACATCCACAGAATAACCACACACTCCCTCATAATACAGCAAAGGGGCAGGCAATTAAGGCGAGTTCGGTAGCGATTACAGAACGAGCAATAGCAAAGGGGCCGAGAGAAGGGCCGAGAGAAGGGCCGAGAGAATGAGCAATAAAGGCGAGTTCGGTAAAAGATAAAAAGGCTGGCTGTATTTAGTTGGGATGCAAAACGAAAAAAGCCCCACAAAAAAAACAAAAACAAGAGTATTAATTTAAAAAAAAGAATAGAACTATGATCGTAATGAAGGTACAGGAGGGTGAGAACATCGAGCGCGCCCTTAAGAAGTTTAAGAGAAAGTATGAGCGTACAGGCGTTTTGAAGGAGCTTCGTCGTCGCCAGTACTTCACAAAGCCATCTATCGCTAAGCGTGAGGCTATGCAGCACGCTATCTACGTAGAGCACACTTACCGTCAGGAGGAGTAATACTTAGATAATAAGCGTATAAATGAGAGTCTAACTTGTTAGTTAGACTCTTTTTTTGTATATTTGCCCTTAGAGACAACTAATTAACAACATACCTAAAATGATTAAGAAACTCGCTTTACTTTTGGCTCTCGGTGCTATGGCAATAGCCACCGTGCCAGCAACAGCACAAGAGAACCATTCGCCAAACTACGAGTTGGCAGAGAAGTTTTCTCCAAAGAAGACACAACGTCTTGTTCCTCAGACCATTGTAAGACCTAACTGGTTTGAACAGAGCAATAAATTCTGGTACGCGTGGAAGAGCGTGGATGCCGAGAACTACTACATCGTAGACCCAGCCTCAGGCAAGCAGACAGAGATGTGGTCAATGGCAGAACTCGCAGAGAAGGTGACACGTGCTACAAACTATCCATTCGACGCACAGCACCTCCCAATCGAGAATATCAAACTCAAGGAGGATAACATCGTACTCTTCGACATCGCACCACACAAAGTGATGGTCGAGAACAACGACTACGCACCAAAGGATGAGGAGGGCAAGCCTCTGGTATTCCACTTCGAGTGGAACATTGCAAAGCGCGAGTTGAACCTCGTAGACTCTCGCCTAAAGCCTATGCCAGAGTGGGCAAACGTATCACCTGATGGCCGTTTTGCGGTCTACCAGAAGGATTACAACCTATGGTATATGAGCCTTGAGGATGTGGAGAAGTTCCTCATCGACCCTCAGGACAGCACCATCGTAGAGCACCAGATAACCACCGACGCCACCGAGGCTACGGCATACCACTGGTTTGAGGACTGCATCGAGCAACTCAAGGAGGGTGAGCGCTACCGCGTATTCTTGCAGTGGTCACCCGACTCTAAGCACTTCGCAACAGTACGCAGCAATACCTCTATGCTCAAGGACTTCTGGGTGATAAACGTACTCAAGGAGCGCCCAGAACTCTTCTCTTACAAGTACCAGATGCCTGGCGAGCAGAGCCCCGACTTCACACTCGAACTCTTCGACACCGAGACATTCGAGCGCAAGGAGGTAGATATGGCTAAGTACAAGGAGCAGATGCTCTTCATCGCACCACGCCCAACGACAAGTGCCGACAGATATCAGCGTCCTATGCGCGCTGTATGGCAGGGCGACAACTCTAAGTTCTATGTAATCCGTCAGAGCCGCGACATCAAGCGCGCCGACCTCTGCGTAGTAGACGTAGCTACTGCGACGGCTAAGGATGTGGTTTGCGAGGAGATGAACACCTCTATCGAGTGGCAGATGCCTACGCTCATCAACAACGACAAGGAGGTAATCCAGTGGTCGGAGCGTTCGGGCTGGGCACACCTCTACCGCTACACCGTAGATGGCGAGTTGCTAAACCAGATCACCTCTGGCGAGTGGCACGTATCTAACGTCTTGGGCGTAGACGACGCTAAGCGTGTAATCTACTTCACCGCAACAGGTTACAACAAGGGCGAGAACCCATACTACCTACACCTCTTCCGCATAAACTACGACGGCTCAGGCCTCAAGCAGCTCGACCCTACAGGCTACCACGGCGAGTTCTCACTCTCCGACGACCGTAAGTTCTTCACAACGACCTACTCACGTGTGGACTGCGCCCCAGTATCAGAGTTGTACACCACAGAGGGTCGCAAGGTTATGGCCTTGCAGAGCGTGAACCTCGACCCACTCTTCGCCATTGGCTACCAATACCCTGAGACCTTTGTAGTAAAGGCTGCTGACGGCATCACCGACCTCCACGGCGTGATGTACAAGCCTTACGACTTCGACCCTAACAAGAAGTACCCTATCATCGAGTACGTATATCCTGGCCCTCAGACCGAGGCTGTGGAGCAGGCGTGGTATCGCCCACAGATTCGTACCGACCGCTTGGCACAGATGGGCTTCATCGTAATCACCGTAGGTAACCGCGGTGGCCACCCCGACCGCTCGAAGTGGTACCACAACTACGGCTATGGCAACTTGCGCGACTACGGCCTCAAGGATAAGGTTGTTGCGTCACAGCAACTCGCAGCACGTCACAGCTTCATCGACATCTCACGTGTCGGCATCCACGGTCACTCTGGCGGCGGCTTTATGTCCACTGCAGCGATACTTATGTATCCCGACTTCTTCGACGTGGCAGTCTCTTGCGCTGGTAACCACGACAACAACATCTACAACCGCTGGTGGAGCGAGAAGCACCACGGCATCAAGGAGGTAGAGCGCGATGGTGAGACCATCTTCGAGTACCACATCTCGGCGAACCACGAGATTGCCGACCGTCTCAAGGGTAACCTTCTCCTTGTTCACGGCGACATCGACGAGAACGTACACCCTGGCTGTACCCTCCGCGTAGTAGATGCCCTGATTCGCTCGAACAAGCGCTTCGATATGTTGTTGCTCCCAGGTCAGCGCCACGGCTTCGGCGATATGAACGAGTACTTCTTCTGGCGTATGGCAGACTACTTCTCGGAGCACCTCCTCGGAGAGCGCGAGACAACCACCGACATCCCACAACTCATCAACGACTTGTAATAGATGACTTTGGGGTAAACAAAATAAGAGAGATTCGCTTGAATCTCTCTTATTTTTATAGGTAGTAAACCCGTAGGGCTCTGACCTATACAATGGAATAGCCGAGGCTTAGTATGACTTAGCGAACAATACGCGGAACTTAGATGGCTTGCCTGAGAATACGCAGGTACCCTCCTCCTCAACAACATCCATAGGGATACAACGGATAGTCGCCTTAGTAGCCTCCTTAATAGCCTGCTCGGTCTCAGGTGTGCCGTCCCAGTGTGCTGAGATGAAACCACCCTTATTCTCAAGAACCTCCTTGAACTCCTCCCAGCTATCAACCTTAGTAATCATAGAGTTACGATAATCGAGAGCCTTCTGGAAGATGTTCTGCTGAATCTCGTCAAGCAAAGCTACGATGCGGTCGGTGAGACCCTCCTGCGATACAGACTCCTTAGTGAGGGTATCACGACGAGCCAACTCAATAGTGCCATTCTCCAAATCACGTGGACCCAAAGCCAAACGTACTGGAACACCCTTCAACTCATACTCGGCGAACTTGAAGCCTGAACGCACATTGTCGCGAGCATCGATCTTCACTGACACACCCTTAGCACGCAACTCCTTGGCCATAGCCTCGAAACGCTCAACAATCTGGAGGCGCTGCTCCTCGCCCTTATAGATAGGCACCATAACCACCTGGATAGGGGCCAACTTTGGAGGCAACACAAGACCGTTGTTATCGGAGTGAGCCATAATCAAAGCACCCATAAGGCGTGTTGAAACACCCCACGATGTAGCCCATACATACTCCTGCTTACCCTCCTTAGAGGTGTACTGCACGTCGAAGGCCTTAGCGAAGTTCTGACCAAGGAAGTGTGAAGTACCGCTCTGCAAAGCCTTACCATCCTGCATCAATGCCTCGATAGTGAGGGTATCTACAGCACCTGCAAAACGCTCGTTAGGAGACTTGTGACCAACAATAACTGGCACACCCATCCACTCCTCAGCGAAGGTCTTGTAGACATTAATCATACGCTCGGTCTCCTCGATAGCCTCCTGAGCTGTAGCGTGAGCTGTGTGACCCTCCTGCCACAAGAACTCAGCGGTACGGAGGAAGAGGCGGGTACGCATCTCCCAGCGCACTACGTTAGCCCACTGGTTGCAAAGGATTGGGAGGTCACGGTATGAGGTGATCCAGTTCTTGTATGTATTCCAGATAATAGTCTCCGAAGTAGGACGCACGATAAGCTCCTCCTCAAGACGTGCTGCAGGGTCTACAACAACACCCTTGCCCTCCTCATCGTTCTTGAGGCGGTAGTGTGTAACTACGGCACACTCCTTAGCGAAGCCCTCAACGTGGCTTGCCTCGCGTGAGAAGAATGACTTAGGGATGAAGAGTGGGAAGTAGGCGTTCTCGTGGCCTGTCTCCTTAAACATCCTGTCGAGAACATCGCGCATCTTCTCCCAAATAGCATAGCCATAAGGCTTGATAACCATACAACCGCGCACTGCAGAGTTCTCTGCCAAGCCCGCCTTAATAACCAAGTCGTTGTACCACTGCGAGTAGTTCTCGTCGCTCTTGGTCAAATCTTTTAGTTCTTTTGCCATATATGTTTGTTTTATTCAAATTTCCTCGTTACGACTTTTATACACTTTGTGTATAACTAAAGGGCAAAGATAATAAAAAAAGTGTAATTAGGGGTGAGGTTACGATATTTTTATGATTTATACCACCTTACCTACCCCTCAAACACCCTACTACCACAAAAACCAACGACGTATTACCACAAAAAAAGATGGGCGATACTCGAAGTACCACCCATCTCAATCGTGTGTCGCCAACGACTACAATGCGTTCACGTGAAGTGAAAGAGAGCTCTTAAGGTTAGCTGCCTTGTTCTTGTGGATGATATTAACCTTAGCCAACTTATCCAACATAGAGCTTACCTTTGGAAGGAGTGCCTCTGCTGCGCTGCGCTCAGTAGTGTTACGCAATGCCTTTACAGCGTTACGAGCAGTCTTGTGATAAAGACGGTTGTGCGCACGCTTTGTTGCGGTCTGACGAATTCTCTTCTTCGATGACTTGTGATTTGCCATAGTAATTAAATCTTTTATTTTTTTATTTTATGTCTTCTATTTTTTACAGTTGTTCACCAACCCTACGTCGGTAAGCCCCACTGTCAAAGGCTTTTCAAGACGACCTTAGTCGCTTTCGGATAGGCGTCTGCCCGCTCCTAAAAAAGTTTTAATCCGCACGCACTGCACCGAAGTACAACGCGCCAAGTGTAGTCCGTACGAGAGTCGAACTCGTCTTTCAAGAATGAAAATCTTGTGTCCTAACCGATAGACGAACGGACCTTACCACTAATGTCCCAATCCATTGGGGCAATTAGCGGGGCAAAGGTAAGCAAAATTTTCGATTTGGCAAACGATATGCCAAAAAAAATCGTTTTTACGCTAAGTTTCCGAACTTTAGCTAAACGCGTCTTACCTATAGTTCACTCTATCTCATCTTTATTGATGCTGTTGGGGCATCGAATCGAATGTTATCGCTATTGAACAATCGCTCTATATTTCCCGACTTAACCATCTCCTCGGTGGGCAGATGGTGGAGGTGGGGCGTATCGACCAAGGCTATGCTATCGGCCAATGAGAGGGCTATATCCAACTCGTGCGTAGAGAAGAGTATACACTTATTTTGGTTGTGCGCCAGATCCAACAATAGTTGGCATAGCGCATAGCGATTCGGCAGGTCGAGGAACGATGTTGGCTCATCAAGGAGGATGGCAGGAGTCTCTTGAGCCAAGGCCCTGGCTATCATAACTCGCTGGTACTCACCATCCGACAATGTATCAACACTTCGTTCCGCAAGGCTCTCAACACCTGCCAGACGTAGGCTACGCTCCACGACCTCGCGGTCGTGAGAGGTAAGACGGCCCGCCCAGTCGGTATAGGGCGAACGGCCAATAGCAACAAGGTCGTAGGCACTCAAAGCCTCCACATCCACACGCTCCGTATTCACGAAGGCTATGCGACGTGCCAAGTCGTAAGGGGCAATCGTCGAGAGTTCATCACCGCCAACAAGCACACTGCCCCCTTGTAACTTACCCAACGAGGCAATGGCACGCAGAAGGGTCGATTTACCCGTACCATTACGGCCGAGCAGGGCTACCATATCTCCACAACGAAAATGTGCCGAGCCATCGACGATAAGTTGGCGAGAACCAAAGGCGAGAGTTATGTTACATAGTTCTATCATTGGCGGTGGCTATTTCTTAGTACGACATATATTATCACGGGGATACCGAGAAGCGAGGTTATGGTATTTACAGGGAGCATAACGCCCTGTCGTGCCACCACGTCGCAAGCCAGGGTGCAGACAACCATCGAGAGCGCACCCCACAGCATTGAGGCGGGCATAAGCACCCTATGGTCTGCCGTGCGGAAGGTGATGCGCGCCAGATGTGGCATAGCAAGGCCAATGAATCCAATAGGGCCACAGAAGGCAGTAACGCCTCCTGCCAAGAGGGTCGTAGAGAGGAATATCAACCTGCGAGAGCGTGTCACATTAAGGCCCATACTGCGGGCATAGCCCTCTCCTAAGAGCAACATATTCAGTGGTTTAATAACCACAATGGCAAACAGACTGCCTACAACAACTACGGGCAGCAGCACCATCAGTTGATCCACCGTCACCGTCGATACCGAACCCATAGTCCACACCACGAAGGCCTTGAGCGACTCCTCGGTACCCATATATTGAAGTATGCCCACCACAGCCGAGATTGCCGAAGAGAGCATCATACCGATAATGAGGATGGTGTTTATGTTGCGGATACGTCTGGAGAGCGCCATAACAAGGAGCAGTATCAGGGCCGAGCCCAGCCACGCCATTCCCGTTATGCCGACAGTAAGGAGCCACGAGGCCGAGAGAGCCAAGAGTGGTGTCACAAGGGTAAAGAGTGCCACACCAAGGCTCGCACCAGCATTTATACCAAGCACATAAGGACCAGCCAAGGGGTTTCTAAAGAGGGTCTGCATCTGAAGACCACTGGCCGAGAGAGCAACGCCAGAGAGTATCGCCACCACGACCTTCGGAAGACGCATATAGAGCACTATGGTTGCGTGGTGCGCATCATAGGGTCTGCCACACAGAGCCGCCCACACCTCCGCCAACGACAAGTGTGTAGTACCCACCAGCATATCGGCAATGGCAAGCACCACGCATAGCAGGGCAAGCCCCATAAAGAGTAGTGGCGTAATCAACCTCCTATGTCTCGAAATCTCCATACTTATCTCAATCTGTGGTGGTAGTATAGTTCATCCTCTCCACCCTCCATTATTATCTTTAGGTCGCTAAGCACTCTATCTGGGCGCACGATGGCCGACTCCCAGAAGTCGCTACCACCCTTGGGCGAACGACGATGGTTGTTATTATAGACATCGCCACGCTCCACGACACCACAATTTGCAAAATGTGGTACACTCCTACGCAACTCCTCCAACGTGAGGCACTGGCTTGGGTTAAGCCATATATCGGCACTCCCGACCAACGTAAGAGCCTCCTCAAGACCTATACCTCGTGAGCCTCCCGTGGGGTTGTTACCCTTGTAGATATACTCACCTCCAGCATCCTCGATGAGTTGCACCATATAACTATCGTCCGAGGGCATATACCACACATCCTGATAGGGGGTGTTGAGCATCACCTTGGGGCGACGACCCTCCGTCGAGATGCTACCCTTAACCTCCAAGTAGCGCTGCTCCACCTCGCCAAATGTCGCAATACCAGCCTCTTGCACACCCACAATCTCGGCTACGGCAACAACCCACTCGGCCTTACCGAGGGGAGACTGCTCGGTGTAGTCTCCGAGATAGATATAGGGGATGCGCAACTCTCGGAGCTTTGCCGTCTGCGCACCATTCTCTGACGTGATGCCATACATAAGCACTAAATCGGGGTGCAGAGATAAGAGTGCCTCATAGTCGAGGTTACTGTCGTAGCCTACATCCAAGACCTCGGTACGCTGCGCTATAGTCTCGTTCATTACGTAGTCCTTGCCTGAGAGTCCCACAATAGCATCTACGCAACCTACAGCATCGAGCATCGCCACGTGACTTGTAGACATACAGACCACCCTCTTGGCTGGGCCCACGATATATTGACCCTTGTAGCCCTGAGCCTCCTCGGCGCTGTTAAATATTGCCAACGTCTGCTCCTTGAGTTCCTCTCCTTGCCAGGGGCGTGTCACCCTAAGCAGGCGGTTATGCGCCTCATCCTCAGCGATTAAGAAACCTGTGGCGTGGCGTGGCTGATAAACTATATTGGTAAACTCCGTAGCGGGAGAGGCTATCTCTCCGAGGCACGAAACACAGAGTGTAAGCGCCATAAAACAGAGTATTATAGTACATATTTTCTTCATAGCGCAAATGTATATTTTTTTTATGAATAATTTGCATTATCCGAAAAATTATTATTACCTTTGCCACCGCATTTTTGCAAACGGGATGTAGCTCAGCCCGGTTAGAGTACACGTCTGGGGGGCGTGTGGTCGCAAGTTCGAATCTTGTCATCCCGACAAAGCTGAGTAAGCGGAGGTCCTCAATCAATAGATTGAGGGCTTTTTGTTTTTCATACCTCCTGACGCTTGCATCAAGGAGTGTATGGAGAACAGAAAGTGCTTGATTTAGAGCGTGCCTATGCTTACGAAAGCTTTGTGCAGACCATTAAGGGAGCCATCCAAGATGGGCGTTAAGCGAAGCAGGCTTCGCCTGCGTAGTAGCCAATCTTGTCATCCCGACAAAGCTGAGTAAGCGGAGGTCCTCAATCGATAGATTGAGGGCTTTTTGTTTTTCATACCTCCTGATGCTTGCATCAAAGGGGGTATGGAGAACAGAAAGTGCTTGATTTAGAGCGTGCCTATGCTTACGAAAGCTTTGTGCAGACCATTAAGGGAGCCTCCCTAAACTCCCTAATTTCCCTAAACTCCCTAATTTCCCTAAATTACTTACCGCATAACGGGCATTACAACACAATGCCACCTCACTTCCACCCCACAAGCCCTAAAACAAAAAACGACAGCCGTGGCTGTCGATCATGTTGAAGAAACTACATAAAAACAAAAAAGATGTCTTGCGACATCTTCTTGTTAGATTTGTGGGAGCAAAGGGATTCGAACCCCTGACCCTCTGCTTGTAAGGCAGATGCTCTGAACCAGCTGAGCTATGCTCCCGTTTTGTAAGGCTTGGGACTGCAAAGGTAAGCATTATTTTTTAATCTGCAAATTTTTCGATAAGTTTTTTTAAGAGTCTCGTCATCTTTCGAAGCTCGACCGCGAATTTTCTGCTTATCGGCGGTTTCAGACTTTCCTCCACCAACCTTTGGTCATCACCACTGCAGCTTATCGTTTGCTACCTCTTTCTCGTGCATCCCTCGCACTTGAGCGCCTGAACAAGGACTTGAACCTAGGACCCCATGATTAACAGTCATGTGCTCTAACCAACTGAGCTATTCAGGCATTGTAAAGAACCGTTATCTTTCGATTGCGGTGCAAAGGTAGACATAATTTTTTATTCTGCAAATTTTTTCGCAAAAAAATTACAAAAAAAATCACTTTTTCTTAAAATTTCCCTCTATACCTATATATAATAAGGTAACTCTTTCAAAAAAAATCTTGATTATAGATTTTTAATTGTTACCTTTGTATAACATTAATCCGAGCAACCTATGAAAAAGTGTACGTTTTTTGTCTCACTACTTCTGCTTGCCACAACTTTTGCTGGATGCAACAGCGAAAAACTTTACGAGGCAAGCATCAACTACACCATCGAAGATGGAGTCATAGTGCTGAGCGAGCCTCATCGACAAGAGGGGCAGACCTCCCTATTGGAGTTTCGCGCAGAGCCCTTAGATACCGTACGAGTTGGTTTTGTGGGGCTCGGTATGCGAGGCCCAGGTGCTGTGGAGCGATTCACCTACATAGATGGTGTGGCCATAACCGCCCTTTGCGACAAATATAAGGAGCGTGCCGAAGAGGCTCAACACTATCTCAGAGTGGCAGGGATGGCAGATGCAACGCTCTACTCTGGAGACGAGGGCTACAAAGAACTATGCCAAAGCGATGACGTGGACTTGGTCTATATCGCTACCCCCTGGCAGATGCACGTGACCATAGCCCTATACGCTATGGAGCATGGCAAGCACGTTGCCATCGAAGTACCCTGCGCAAACACCGTGGCAGAGTGCTGGCAACTGGTGGATGCTGCGGAGCGCAACCGCGTACATTGCACCATATTGGAGAACTGCTGCTACGACCATTTCGAGCTTACGACACTCTATATGGCACAGCAGGGACTCTTCGGAGAGATCATCCACACCGAGGGTGCCTATATCCACAACCTCGAACCCTATTGGCAACACTATGCCGACAACTGGCGTTTGGAGTACAACCAAGCCCATAATGGCGACATATACGCCACCCACGGCATAGGCCCCAACTGCCAAGCCCTAAACATCCACCGAGGCGACAGGCTCGACTACCTCGTGGCGATGTCCACGAAGTCGGTGAATGGCACAAAACTCGTCAAGGAGTTGATGAACGAAGAGGAGTGTCGTCAGGGCGACCAGATAAACACGCTAATACGCACGGTGAATGGTTGCACGATAGATATGCAACACAACGTGATGACGCCACGACCATATAGTCGTATGTATCAGTTGGTTGGCACAGAGGGCTTCGCCAACAAATACCCCATCGAAGGCTACACATTCAAAACCGACCAGATAAACAAGGTTGCCCCTGAATTAGGAACGACCCCCGATATCGAAAACCTCAACCACCACACCTTTGCTCCAAAGGGGGTTGTGGAGGCAATGATGGAGCAATACAAGCACCCCGTGCAGCGACAGTTAGTCGATGGCACACCTCTTGAGGAGTACTCTAAAAGAGTGGGTGGTCACGGCGGTATGGACTTCATTATGAACTACCGTCTCGTCTACTGCCTACGCCACGGCCTCCCTCTGGATATGGATGTCTACGACGCTGCCGAATGGAGCAGTATGGGCGAACTCACTCGCATCTCGATAGAGAATGGTAGCAAGCCCGTACGTATTCCAGACTTCACCCGTGGTGAGTGGAACAAAATCGATGGACTAACACACTACTTTGCTGAGTAACAGAGAATTATGAACAATACAGACCTTATCACAATAGCCCAGCAATTCGCCTTCGAGGGCCAAATAGCAGATATCAAACCCCTTGGCGAGGGTTTCATCAACGACACCTACATCCTCCATACGGCGGGAGATGCGCCCAACTATATCCTACAGCGCAAGAACCACAACATCTTCCCCGATGTGCCAGCGATGATGCGCAACATCGAGCGAGTGACACGCCACCTAAAGACAAAGGTGGAGAGTGCTGGTGGCGATGCAAGGCGTGAGGTGCTAACGATAATCCCTACCAAGCAGGGCGAGCTACTCCATAAACAGGGGGATGATTTTTGGACTATGTCGTTATTTATCGAGGATTCTACGACCCACGACAAGGCCACCTCGCCACGATTAGCCTATATGGGTGGCAAGGCTATTGGGCGATTCCAGTCGCTTTTGGCTGACTTCGACGAGCCCTTAGCCGAAGTAATCAAGGGTTTTCACAATATACGTTGGCGCTTCGAGCAGTGGGACAACACCTTAGCAGAGGATAGGGTTGGAAGAGTAGAGACCGTAGCCTCGGAGATAGCGTGGATAGAGGCCCGCAGGGAGAGGATGCTCAACTTCTGGAGGATGGTCGAAGAGGGTGAATTACCCCTGCGCGTGACCCACAACGACACAAAACTCAGCAACATACTCTTCGACAAGAACGACGACGTGCTTTGCGTCATAGACCTCGACACGGTGATGCTAAGCACCTCACTAAACGACTTCGGCGATGCCATCCGCTCCTACACCAATCGTGGTGCGGAGGATGACAATAATCTCGAAAATGTGGGTATGGATATCGACCTATTCAGGGCATACACAGAAGGTTACCTCTCGGAGCGCAAGGAGACACTAACACAAGTAGAACGCGAGTGGCTCGCCTTCTCGGCACTATACATCACCTACGAGCAGGTGCTACGATTCCTAATGGACTATATCGACGGGGATAGATACTACAAAATTGCCTACCCCACACACAACCTTGTTCGCACCAAGGCACAACAGAGGCTCTTGGAGAGTATGGAGGAGCAGTACGGCACGATGCAAGAGATTGTGGCCTCCATATAGCCACTACAATTGCTCCACTCTATGATTTGTAATGCGCAAGGCTATTTCGCCTTCGTAGATATCCACTACCGCTTCGCACCTAAAAGTGTGGGGCGGTAGTGCCTCTTGGGCATAGACACACTCCTTGGAGACAACCACGGGGAGTGTATCCGTGCCGTCGGTAATATGGCGAACGGAGTTTTGGTAGAAGCCCGTCAGAGGGTCTCTATCACACCACGCAAGGCCCTGCTCCTCCTCCACGACCGAAACACCCTCAACCACCACATAGCGATAGGCATCACCCAACTTAATCTCGGCAAGAGTGCGCCTCAGCGGAACACAGCCATCATCAGCGTCGCCTACGGCCATATAGTCGAGAATATGCTTTTTATCAATCCTATCGACAACGAAATCCTCAGTAGGCCGCGCTCCCACCACAACACCCCTGCCCTGACGACCTATATAGAGGCCCGAACAGTAGAGCGTAACCGAGGAGTAGAGAGGTAGATAGTCCGTCACTCGCTCGGCCTCAACCATAACCTTGATGCCTGCACTACCATCATCAATGATGACCGCCCCAGGAAGCTCCCCTAAGCAGTCATTGGCAACGACCCTACCCCTGACAACAACATCATCCTTTATTGGCTGGGAACTACCCCTTGCCATACTGCAAAGGTGGGCTATAGATATAACAGCATCTGCCTGAGGCGTAGCAACGTCACCACTACACGCCCCAAGCAGAACAAGTGATATCGAAATATATAGTATCTGGACAAATACCCTCATAATCGACATCGACGAGCGACACAAGCCATCTACAACGTATGCAGATAGACCACCGTAGCGTCGAATTCGCCACGCTTAAGTTCGTCGGGCAGAATCAAAAAGTTTACCATACCCATATCAAAGAAACGCATACCCCAGCGCTCCTCCTCGTCGAGTTGCAGGAGCGATAGGTGCTCGGCATACTCCTCATACTCGTTGTAGAAGGCCTTGCCCAAGAGTTTGAAACCCGAATCGCGCTCCTCACACTCCGAAAAGGCTATAGCCTCAGCCGAAAGAGCAATATCCTCGCCATCACAATCCACAATCTTATGGGTCACAAGGTCGGAACAGTCGGGGGCATAGAGCACCGTATACGAGGCCTTATCCCACTCGCCACTACCCTCACACTCCGCCTCATCGTCGCCCAAGAAGTAGTCGATATTGGCAAAGAAGTAGAGCATACCTTTGCGAGGTAAAAGACCCTCCATGTCGTATGGCGCAATATCCTCAAGACGTATTTGACAGATAAAGGTAAGAGTATCCTCAAAGCCCTCTTCATCCACACCCCCACCATCGTAGCAAGGGTAGGCCACACCACGTGGTAAGTCGGCAGATCCCCACCACTTACTCTTTCCCGTAAGATCCTCCTCGGTGGGAGTCATCGTTAAACGTATAGCCATAGTAATCACAGTTTTAGGTTAAGCATAGCCATCGAATCGACCATCGTCATCGGGATAGTCATCGTCGGGCATATTTAGATAAATAGGCATATAGTACTTCTCTATCTCCTTGGCATAGGCATCGAGTTCGCCCCTCTTATATAGTTTTATCACCTCAGGAATCATCTCCTTGCAACCGTAACGCACAGCATTGATGGCGCAACTATACTTTAACTCGTCGCTCTTTTCCACCTGACGCGACTTCATCATAGAGTACAACTTCTCGTAACCCTCATAACCACCAAGGATAGCCAGACGTGCATAGTATGCCCAAGCCATAGAGTATCTTTGCATTATATCCATCTCGCCACAACGATAGATGTCGCCCAAGGCTGCTATCGCACCTAAATCGCCCAAGCGATTAGCCAACTCAAGACCCTGGCGAATCTCCTCACGTACATCGTGCCACTTATAAGCGGGCACATCGTCGAGATGCTCCTTAATCACAAGTTTCTGGAGCGACAAGCACAGAGTGTTGTTATGCTCCTCGAAGCCCTTGTCCGTAAGGTCCAAGAAGTTCTCCCAATCTACCATATTATACTCATCGTCGTAGCAGAGCGCTATAGCCGCGTAGGCGTGGGCCTTAACAGAGCCCTCGGCACGAGCCTTGAGGTACCACTCACGAGAGGCCGACAGACTCTCCGAGAGTTCCAAAAGCTCACCCTTGAGGCAGTACCACTCACCCTTGTCGCAAGGACCTTTCAAGGTCTCTTCGATAATATCGAGGGCTAAATCGTGGTCCTTTTCGGCAAACAGGTCGCCATAGATCAACCTACGCACATAGCGCACCTTAGCCCACTCACACCCCTGAGACACAGCGTGCTGGAGCATCTCATCGCTTTTCTCCACATCGACAGGCAACAGCGCCTCGCCCTTGCGATACATCAGCGAAAGGGCTACCTCAGCCTCCAGCGAGCCATTCGCCATAGCACTCTTGAAGAGGTCACGAGCCTTATAGCTGGCATCTTCGTCGGGCTGAACAACATTATAGTAACGGCCCAAGCAGAATTGGGCATCCTTATCTTCGGTCTTAGCACGAGACTTTAACGCCTCAATCTCCTCGTTAGGGATATGAAATATCGCTTCGGCATCGAAAAATCGTTTCATAGCATCTTAAGTGTTAGCTTGTTATATACACATTAGTCGAACATAACGCCACGGTTCATCACAGATGGAGACCTCCACTCGATGCCATACTTTTCAGAAAGCACAGCACCCAGCGCCGACCAATAGCTATAGCAGAAGCCCATACCTCGTGGCGTATCCTCCAAATAAGCATAGGCCTCACGCTCAGCATCATCTATGACCTCCTCCCAACGCGCTGTCCACTCCACAGGGTCGCTCTTGAGGAATCTACCCTTCTGCTCGATACTATCCAAATCGCCCCTATCGGCACGCTCTATATTTCGGCGCAAGAAGTCGAGTTGCCTATTCCAACCTTTAAGGTCCTCAGCGCCCTTCGACTTAAAGTATGGGACTCTATCATATAACCTTAACACACACTCGCAGAACGACACCTTCAATCGAGGACGATCAGGGATAAAATCGTTCATTCGATATATCGCCTCCTCCACCGTATCCATCTGCGAATAGTTATCACTAAGCAGATCCAAACAACGACAGAACTCCCTGGTAAAGTCGGTAATCTCCCACAACCTCTCCTGCTTAGAGTAGTTATCCTGCAACACAAGGATAGTTCCACAGATAACCTCCACCAACAACTCGTCATACTGCTCGGTACCTGGCTTCTCACACGTCATAGTCAA
Source organism: uncultured Alistipes sp. (assembly GCA_904502285.1). Taxonomy (GTDB): domain Bacteria; phylum Bacteroidota; class Bacteroidia; order Bacteroidales; family Rikenellaceae; genus Alistipes. Next base: position 41,732 of record CAJGEC010000010.1, read on the forward strand.
GGCCTCTCGTGCATTAAAATACTCTGCTCGCACATCCATATCTACCATACTCCGTCCTCCTATTTTTTTTAGATTTAACAATAGATTAACCCTCTTTTACAAAGTTATAAAAAAATTTCCGCAAACCATAACTTTTTATTCAACTTTTTTGACTTATCTAAAGATTTCTGCTACCTTTGTTGAGGAGATTTTTTTAAATACTATGATTACGCTAAGCAACCCACCCCTACCAAGCCGATTTGTCTCGGCTTCGAACAAATCCTATGACGAATTAGCGCATAGGATTATCGAGGGACGTAGCACCGACTACGACAAGGTGCGCGCAATCTATGCGTGGGTGTGCAAAAACATAGCCTACGACACCACCTACTCCATCTACCACGCCGACGAGTGCTACGAGAAGCGCAAGGGGGTCTGCCAGGCCTACTGTGAGCTTTTCCACTACATCGCCAAGGCTGTAGGTATCCACTCCGTAATCATCAAGGGCAGGTCGAAGGACAAGGATGGCGTAATCTCCGATACGGGACACGCCTGGTTGGTGGCAGCAGTAGGCAACGACAAGGCTATACTTATGGACCCCACGTGGGGCTCAGGCTCGGTAATAAACGGAGAGTTTTCGCACAAGAAGAGTATATGGGCGTGGTTCGACGCCGACCCCAAGTTTATGATATTCACACACTTCCCCGATGTCGCAGAGTATCAGTTCTTGGAGAAGAGTCTCTCTTATAACGAGTTCAAAGCACTCCCCACGGCACACGACAGTTGGATAAACTACCGTCTTGACATCGAGCGACTCTTCCTGCTTGCCAGACGCAACCTACTATACACTCCCAACTTCTTTGCTGGCAATGCCGACTTACAGATGCAAATTCTGGATATGCCCCTAAAGAGGTTGGTCGTAGGACATAGTTATACTTTCAAGATTCGACTACTTGCCAAGGGATTTGGCATCGAGATAATAAACGGAATCGCGCACACCCGTTTCTCGGAGTGGACAGACGAAGGCGAGGGCATATACTCCATAAACTACATACCACGCCACGCCCAAGAGGTTAGATTTTGTTGTAACGACCCACATAACACCAACAACCTCAATGTGTTATTCTCATACGACATAGCCCTAAGTTCGAGCGACCAGGCCACAACAAATGGCCAAGAGCAGAGGATTTGGTCGCCAGACGAGTGGGCTAATGCGGGCATAACTCCCGAAAGACGCAAGGCCCTCATAGAGTCGAAAGCGATAGTGAGTCTCCCTACCTTTTATACAGGTATGGGAGCCCTTATGGAGATTGTGGAGATACCGATGGATAGCACCCTTCGTGTAGGCCAATGCTACACCTTTAAGTTCCGCCCACGGTGCAACAAGGAGTGGGGAATTCTGGAGAATAAGATAAGATTACATAAGGAGTGGACCAGAGACACAGATGGCACACTATCTATCGCCATCACCCCTACAATGGCAGGGCCATTATACCTCAGTTTTAGCGAGGATGGCAGAGCCTACAGAGCCTGCATAGGCTACACCATCGAGCGATAGCGCCTACTCTTCTGCATCCGCACAAACCTTTTCAATCGCCTGAGTAACAACATCATAGTCGTAGCCCAATCCAAGGCCATAGCGCAGTAGTTTACCGCGCAGTTCGTACTCCGACTTAGACTTCACCGAGGGTAGTTTCCTACGTAGTTTAGACTCTATATTTTGCGAAACGCTCTCACTGTCTATGGTCGCTGTGACACGCGCAATTATATCATTCGAGACACCCTTGAGACGCAACTGCTGGACTATCTTGCGCACGCCCCAGCCCGACACCGACACCTTCTCACGGCAGTAGGCCTCGGCATAGCGTTCGTCGTCGATAAAGCGCATCTCCATCAACTTACGTAACACTCCCACACGCTCCGTCTCCGAGACACCCCACGTTCGCATCAGGCGCAGTGCATCGCCAGAGGATTTCTCGGCACGAGAGCATAGGCGCATAAGGCTCTGAAGGGCCTCATCCGCACTCTTAGGCTTACGCTCCTTAGGCTTATCGAACTGCTCTACACTCTTGCGCATATCATTCGTGGTTTTCCTCTAAAGTCCTCTCTTACAACTATCTGCGAGTAGCCCTCACGGCGCAACATCTCCTCCATCTGCTCGGCCAAGGCCTCATAAATCTCGAAGTAGAGCGCACCCGACGGCTTGAGCATCCTGCGAGCAACACGCGCTATGGAACGGTAGAAAATCAGTGGGTCGTCATCCGTGACGAAGAGCGCACCGTGTGGCTCATAATCTACAACATTGGGCCTCATACGCTCGACATCCGAGGCAGGGATATAGGGTGGATTCGAGACCACCACGTCGAACTCCCCAGCAAAAAGATTATCAAAATCCGAGAGTGCATCACCCTCAACGAACTCTACCTGAGGGGCATAGCGTTCGCCATTTCGTCGGGCCACATCGAGGGCCCCAACAGATATATCGAGGGCCGAGACCTCTGCTTCTGCGATAGAACGTGCCAACGATATTGCGATACAGCCAGAGCCAGTACCAACGTCGAGGATACGAGCATTGTGCGGATACTCCGATGCAATCCAATATACCAACTCCTCGGTCTCAGGGCGTGGGATAAGGACTGCGCTATCCACCTCTAATGACATATCCATAAACTCGGCCTGACCCACAATATACTGCACGGGTCGCCAAGCTCTTAGCTCAGCTTCGATGGTTTCAATATCCTCTATAACTACCTCTGCTTCAGGCTCTACAAGGAGTTGATTATAGGTCACACCACCGCGCGCCATAACTATCATCTGCGCTATCTGGCGTGCCTCAACCTCGTCGTAGCACTCCATTGCCACTGCCGCCAACCTATTTACCGCCTCACGTCTGGTCATACTACTTGGCGCGAAATTTTAAGTCGGCAAGAGCCAAGGCCACCATAGCCTCAACAACGACCATAGCACGACGTGCTATGCAGGCATCGTGACGGCCTCCAACAACCAACGGCTCAACCACTCCAGTTGCAAAATTATAGGTATTCTGTGGTTTAGAGATGCTTGGCGTTGGCTTTACAGCCACACGTACAACTATATCGTTACCATTTGATATTCCGCCATTTACGCCACCCTCGTTATTCGTAAGGGTACGGCCCGAACCATCCACAATCATATCGTTGCGCTCTGATCCTCGCTTTGAGGCTGAGTCGAAACCGTCGCCAAAGGCCACACCCTTGACGCCTGGAACCGAGAAGAGCAGGTGCGAAACCACGCTCTCGACCGAGTCGAAGAAGGGCTCTCCAAGGCCACAATCCACCCCTTGCACCCTACACTCGACAACTCCTCCAACCGAGTCACCATCGGCCAAGGCATTTGCTATGATCTGCTCGAATTGCTCGGCATCACGGCATCCACCCACCTCAATAAGGTGTGTGCTAAATACCACATCTCCAAGGACTTGCTTCGCCACCACACCTGCCGAAACCAAGGCTACGGTCATACGGCCCGACGACATACCGCCACCCGAAATATCATACCCCTCGCCATACTTCTTGCGCTGAACAAGGTCGGCGTGAGAGGGGCGTGGATGCTCCACAAACTTAGAGTAATCCCCAGAACGAGTGTTACGATTCTTGAACGATATGCGGATAATTCCTCCCGTAGTGACACCATCGGCATCGAGACCCTCGACAATAGGCATATCCTCCTCACGGCGTGGAGTTTCACCCTTAAGCATAGGACGGCGACGATCTAAGTCCGAGGTAAACACCTCAGCCCCAAGGGCAATACCACTGGGTACTCCCTCCATCATTACGCCAACCTCCTCGGCGTGGGAAGCACCAAAAATCGTGGTGCGCAATATCTCTCCGAAACTATTATTCACGACCGCCAGCCTTCAACAACTCCATATCCTCGAAGAATGTGGGATAACTCTTTGCCACACACTCCTTATTCTTTATCTCAATCCGCTCAGCAGTACGCAAAGCAGTAATTGCCAACGACATAGCAATACGGTGGTCGTCGTGAGAATCGACCGCACCTGCAGTAGGCATTCCACCCACAACGCGCATCTCGTCGCTATCGTAGTCGAGTTCTATGTCGATACCAAGTTTCGCATACTCACTCTTTAGCACCTCGCCACGGTCGCTCTCCTTGCCCCTAAGACGCTTAATGCCCTTGATAACAGAGACACCCTCGGCAGCGGCAGCCAAGGCCACCAACACGGGGAAGAGGTCAGGACACTGCGTAGCGTCGAAATCGAAGGCTTCGAGGTCGCGGTGTGCAACCGTAATAGAGTTCTCCTCGATAATGAGCGAAGCTCCTGCACGCTCCAAAGCGCGACAAATGGCCGTATCGGCCTGACGCGAAAGGGTCGATATATTATTTATGGTGACCTCTCCAGCAATGGCACCAGCAACCATAATAGAGGCTGCGGCACTCCAGTCGCTCTCAATGGTATAGTCTACAGCCTGGTAGCTCTGGCCACCCTCTACGTAGAATTGGGTGTAGTCACCACTATTATACATAACCTCCACACCGAAACGCTCCAGCGTCTCAAGTGTCATATCTATATATGGTACAGAGACTGCTCCCTCGACCTCGATAGTCGTATCGCGTTCGGCAACGGGCAGGGCCAACAACAGTCCTGTGACAAATTGCGACGACATAGAGCCATCCACCCTAACTCGGCCACCACGCATAGGACCCTTAACCTCGATAGGTAGGCGACCACCGCCATCACGCACCTCGACACCAAGCTCCTTCAATGGCTCGACCATCATCGACATAGGGCGGTGCAACAACGTACCCTCACCACTAATGGTCACAGGGGCATTGATAAGCGAGGCGATGGGTGTGAAGAGGCGTGCTGCAAGGCCCGACTCTCCAACATTCAACTCCTGAGGGCTATTCCTAAGTCCCCCCTCTATGACAAGTGTATCTTCATTGACGACCTCGACCTTGGCACCAAGAAGTTCTATGACCGAAATAGCCGAGCGAGTATCACGGCATAACTCTATGCCACGAAGTGTTGTGCGTCCCGTAGCAAGAAGGGCTGCGGCCAACGCACGTTGTGCATAACTCTTTGAACAGGGCGGAGTTATCGTTCCGCGCAAACGATTCCCAAGAGGGACTGTACTGTCATCCATATATCAATTTTTACTTACTACTCTTGCTCCTCGTCCTCCTCGTTGTGGACGTGGCCCAATGCTTTGAGAGCCTCCTCACGCTCGCGCTCCTCACGCTCCTTGCGCTGGCGCGCCATCTGCGGAGAGGTACGCAACTCAAAGTTACTACCAAGATATACCTTTCGCACCATCTCGTCGTTGGCCAAATCCTCGGCCGTACCTGTTTTAAGAATCTTACCCTCATAGAGGAGGTAGGTTCTATCGGTAATAGCCAGAGTCTCATCAACATTGTGGTCGGTGATGATAACACCGATATTTCTATCCTTGAGCGTACCCACGATACTCTGAATATCCTCTACCGCAATGGGGTCTACACCAGCAAAAGGCTCATCCAGAAGGATAAACGAAGGGTTGATGGCCACAGCACGGGCGATCTCCGTTCTACGGCGCTCACCACCCGAAAGCTGATTACCATAGCTCTTGCGCACCTTAGTCAAGCGAAACTCCTCAATAAGACTCTCGACACGCTCCCTCTGATACTCGCGCGAATAGTTGGTCATCTCCAAAACTGCACGAATATTGTCCTCGACGGTTAGGTGACGAAAGACTGAGGCCTCCTGTGCCAAGTAGCCGACACCCATCTGCGCACGACGATAGACTGGCAATGAGGTGATGTCGGTAACGATACCCTCATCATTTTCGAGGTAGATACGGCCCTCGTTAGGCTTGATAAGGCCTACGATCATATAGAAGGTGGTGGTTTTACCTGCACCATTAGGGCCAAGCAAACCAACGATCTCGCCCTGATTAACGTCGATGGTGACGTGATTCACGACAGTGCGTGATTTATAGGATTTTACTAATTCGCTTGTATAAAGTCGCATCTTGGTACTTTACTTTTTTTATAACTTTTTTGCAAAGTTATTACATTTTTACAAAAAAATATCGTATATTTGGGTAAATTTTGCTTAGAACCACAAATTATGGATACCGAAAAGGGTGCATTATTACACGAAAAGTTACGCGAGTACTTTGGATTTTCATCGTTCAAGGGCAACCAAGAGGCTGTCATAAGGAATGTATTGGAGGGCAAAGACACCTTTGTTCTTATGCCTACAGGAGGTGGTAAATCGTTGTGTTACCAGCTCCCCGCCCTCATTATGGATGGTGTGGCAATTGTCATCTCGCCACTCATCGCCTTGATGAAGAATCAGGTGGATGCTATGCGCACCTTCTCCACAGAGTCGGGAATCGCCCACTTCCTCAACTCCTCGCTCAACAAGTCGGCTATAGCACAGGTAAGACAAGAGGTCTTGGAGGGTCGTACCAAGTTGTTGTACTTCTCGCCTGAGTCCTTGACCAAGGAGGATAACATCGCCTTCTTGCGCAAGATAAAGATATCGTTCTATGCCATCGACGAGGCCCACTGTATCTCGGAGTGGGGTCACGACTTTAGACCTGAGTATCGCAGAATTCGCCCTATCATCAACGATATCGGTAATGCACCACTCATCGCCCTCACAGCTACGGCGACACCTAAGGTGCAGATGGACATCCAGAAAAACCTCGGTATGACCGACGCCACGGTATTCCGTTCGTCGTTCAACCGACCAAACCTATACTACGAACTACGCCCTAAGCACAACGTAGACCACGACATCATCCGCTTCATCAAGCAGCATAGCTCAAAGAGCGGTATCATCTACTGCCTCAGCCGCAAGAAGGTCGAGGAGTTAGCCGAGTTGTTGGTGGCTAACGGCATCAAGGCCTTGGCATACCACGCAGGTATGGATTCGCAGACTCGTGCCGACAACCAAGATGCCTTCCTCCACGAGAGGGTCGATGTCATCGTGGCGACCATTGCCTTCGGTATGGGTATCGACAAGCCAGACGTGCGCTACGTCATCCACTACGACATTCCTAAGTCGTTGGAGGGCTACTACCAGGAGACTGGCCGTGCAGGTCGTGATGGAGGCGAGGGCCACTGCCTCACCTATTATAGTTATAAGGATATTCAGAAGCTTGAGAAGTTTATGCAGGGCAAGCCCGTTGCCGAGCAGGAGATTGGCAAGCTACTACTTCTTGAGACCGTCTCATACGCCGAGAGCTCCATGTGTCGTCGTCGCTCCTTACTCCACTACTTCGGTGAGGAGTATGGTCAGGCGAACTGTGGCAGTTGCGACAACTGTTGCAACCCTAAGCCAAAGATCGAGGCTAAGCGCGAGATGCAGTTGGCCCTTGAGGCATTGGAAGATATTGGCGACAAGTTCAAAATCGACCACCTCGTAGCCGTACTTACGGGTAAGGTAACAGCGATGGTCAAGAGCTATAACCACCACAAGTCGGAGTTCTTCGGTGCTGGCGAAAAGAGGGAGGCTCCATTCTGGAATGCTGTGATTCGTCAGGCTCTCATTATGGGCTTCATCGACAAGAATATCGAGAACTACGGCCTTATCTCGGTAAACCAGAAGGGTCTCGACTTTATCGAGAACCCAACATCGATAAGCATCACCCTCGACCACGACTACGACTCGGAGGACGAGGAGAATATGGCTGGTCCAATGAAGGGTGGTGGCGCTGCCGATGAGGAGTTGTTTGCTATGCTCAAGGACCTTCGTCGCTCGGTGGCAAAACAGCACGACTTGCCCCCATACGTCATCTTCCAGGACCCATCCCTTGAGGATATGTCGATTCAATACCCTATCACCTTGGAGGAGTTGCAGACTATATCGGGTGTTGGTGCTGGCAAGGCCCAGAAGTTCGGCGCAGAGTTCATCAAGCTCATTAAGAGGTATGTCGAGGAGAAGGAGATTATCCGTCCTCAGGACCTCGTAGTCAAGGGCGTGGCCAACAAGTCGAACAACAAGATATTCATCATCCAGTCTATCGACCGCAAGATGGATTTCGAGGATATCGCACACGCACGAAATATGGAGATGGATGAGCTGCTCACCGAGATCGAGACCATCGTGAACTCAGGAACTCGCCTCGACATCCAATACTACCTCAACACCGTCCTCGACGAGGATAAGATTAACGACATCTATCTCTACTTCAAGGAGGATGCCGAGACCGACTCGTTGGAGGATGCCTACGAGGAACTCGGTAGCGACTACAGCGAGGAGGAGATTCGCTTGGTGCGCATAAAGTTTATCTCGGAGGTGGCAAACTAAAGATTAAAGAGACCTATGGCAGAAGTTAGAGCAAAGAAGGCTCTCGGACAACATTTCCTTACAGACCTAAACATAGCACGCAAGATCGCAACGTCACTATCGGGAGGTACAGCAGAGACCCCTGACAAGGTGTTGGAGGTGGGTTGCGGTATGGGTGTACTCACCCAGTTCCTGCTCCAGCGCGACGACATCATAACGTATGGCGCAGAGATCGACAGCGAGTCGGTAGAGTATCTCCACGTACACTATCCCGACTTCGCACCCCGTCTTAGCGAGGGCGACTTCCTAAAGATGGACCTAAGGGCGTGTTATGGCCAGAGGCTCAAGATTATCGGCAACTTCCCATACAACATATCGTCGCAAATATTCTTTAAAGTCCTGGAAAACAGAGATATCGTCCCTGAGTGTGTGGGTATGATTCAGCGCGAGGTGGCAGTACGTCTTGCCGAGCCCCCAGGCTCCAAGGAGTATGGCATCCTCAGCGTATTGCTTCAGGCTTGGTACGACATCGAGTACCTCTTCACCGTGGGTGAGAAGGTCTTTAACCCACCCCCAAAGGTTAAGAGTGCCGTGGTGCGTCTGGTGCGCAACAACGTCGAGCACCTCGATTGCGACGAACAACTATTCATCAAGGTCGTGAAAGCCTCATTTGGTCAGCGTCGCAAGATGTTGCGCAACTCCCTCAAGGCAGCCTTTGGCAACTTCGGAGGTCGCGAGCACCAATTCTTCACTATGCGCGCCGAGCAGTTATCGGTAGCCGACTTCGTGGAATTAACCAATTGGGTAGCCCAGAACAGGGAGTAACGTCTCAGGAGAGAGAAAAGAGGAGAGAGGAAAGAGGAAAGAGGAAAGAGGAGGGATGAGAGTTAAAAAGAGATTGCGCACCTAAGGCATAGGTGCGCAATCGTCATTATATCGCAAAACTAAGTGGTAACACTCTGGGCCTTCGCCATAACTACCCCACTCCAATATTCCCGTGAGCGAGACCCGCTCCAGAGGGATTCTCTCCGTGGCAAACGTGGCATACTTGCTCGTGCGTACCGCAATGCTATCACCTGCCTCGTTCTTAAATAGTGCATACCCCTGCCACGTAGCATCAGCGAGCGGTCGTCCCTCAGCAAGCGCCGTAGAGGACACCAAGCCAACATCATCGATTTGCACGAGCCGTCCACACTCACTCAGTTCAAGCTCCTCAATGGTAACTCTTTGTGGCACCAACTCCTCGACACTATCCCCACGACGAATCGTGCGCTCAATAACTTGGCGAGACTCGATATCGCCCACTCCCGTATAACCCAAGGCAACTGTACCCACCTGAAGCACTCCACGATAGTAGTTAGCCTCAAGGCCATCGAGCCTGAGCGACACATCGAGACCTTCGGGGTAGTATGAGCTGAGGTTCGAGAGGGCAACACAGAGCATCAGCGCTCCGCTACTATCCTCAACAACAAGTTGGTTGTAGAAGTTATCCTCCCTATCCGACGATGTCACCCTACCACGAACAACACTCTCGCAAGGCAGGGTCGCACTCGCACTTCCAACGACATCCCTACGAAGGTCACCAATAGTGATTGTCGAGGTCTCGACACCGCCGATAATAATATTATTGTCGGCCGCACCACTGCAACCGACAAATAATATCATTGTGACTATCGCAACTAATCGTAGCATAAGCGGCGATATTTAGCCCCTTTGGATTACTCCTCTGACTCAGCCTCTGTAGGGAGCTTAAACTCTGTGAAACCAGCCTTTACAAGGATGTTGTACCAAGCGAAGCACTTCTTCATATCCGATACGTGAACGCGCTCGCGGTCGTACTCAGGCAACACCTTTGCGAACTCCTCGACGATGCGGTCAGCAGACTCCTTATGAGAGATAGCCTCCTTACCCTCGGTGTAGTTCCAGATGTTGGTGAATACATCGGCCAAGGCGATATCCTCACCCTCGGTAAACATAGAAATCTCGGTAAGAGCGCTAACACGTGAAGTAACAGAGGCGTTCATACGCTTTCCATCGGTGAGCGACTCAACGATAACACCACGCATAGACTGCGCTACATACTTGTAGAGACCTGGCTGTCCTGAGATAGCCAAAATATCTTTTAATTCCATCTTCTATAATTGTTTTTTATGTTTATTGAATAGTCTTCTTAACAGTTACATCGAGCTGTGGGAATGGGAAGCTGATACCATTCTTTGGCAACTCAGTGTAGATGCGCTCCTGGATATCCAACTTCAAACCCCAGTAATCCTCGTTCTTGCACCAAGCACGTGCCGAGAACTTAACTGCGCTATCAGCAAGCTCCACAAGATATACCACAGGCTTAGGCTCGTTCGACGCACGCTTATCCTCGGCGATGATATCGAGCAATACCTTGCGCACCTTCTCAGGATCTGTACCATACTCCACACTTACGGTCCAATCAACACGACGTGTAGCCGAGGTAGAGTAGTTGTCGATAACGGCGCTCGAAATAGTGCTATTAGGGATGTAGATGATGCGGTTATCAACGGTGATAATCTCGGTAGAGAAGAGGCCAATGCTCTTAACAGTACCCTCCTCGCCCTGAGCGTCGATATAGTCGCCCACACGGTAAGGCTTGAGGATGAGAATCATAACTCCACCCGCAAAGTTCTGCAATGTTCCGCTGAGAGCCATACCAATAGCCAAACCTGCAGAGGCAAGCATAGCAACCAATGAGGCTGTGTTGATACCCAAAATCTGAATTACTACAAGAACTACAACTACATAGAGCAACACCTTGACAATGCCCGAAAGGAACGAGCGCAAAGACTCATCCACGTTACGCTTCTTGTAGACCTTATCCATAAAGCTAAGTACACGGCGGATGATCCAGCGACCTACGTAGAAGACTACAAGGGCCGCAACAACCTTCATCGCAAAACTTATAGCACCATCAATAAAGAGCTGCATAAGGGTTGAGAAGTCGTAGCTAAACAACTCTGCAACACCCTCCTTAATATTCTCGATATTTGTAACATTCTCAAGAACTGTTGTTGGCTCAGCAACACTCTCAGTGGCAGTCTCTGCAACCGCCTCTACGCCCTCAGTAGCAGACTCAGTGTCAGCCACAAGGACCTCGTCAGTAAAAAGAAAATCTCTCATTTGTCTATTAAGTCTAAAGTTTATATCTGTCAATTAGGAAAATTAACGCTACAAAGTTAATTATTTTTTGAAAATAATACGTATATTTGTAAGTCCAACCACTAAAAAAAGTTGCTCGTATGAACAGAGATAATATAGAGATCATCCAAATCAATATCTCAGGAGAGGATAAACCAGGCCTTACGTCGTCACTTACAGGCATTCTCGCACGACACGACGCCTTCATCCTCGATATCGGACAGTCGAACATCCACCAGAGCCTCACCCTCGGCATACTCTTTATGACCACCCCAGAGCGTTCGGGACAGATTATGAAGGAGTTGCTGTTCAAGGCTTCGGAGATGAACATAACCATCCGCTTTGAGCCTATCACTGCCGAGCAATATGACCATTGGGTTACTGGACAGGGCAAAAACCGCTATATTATCACTATGGTAGGTCGCCAGATTACTGCCGAGCATATATCACGTGTGACGCAGGCTATCTCCGAGGAGGGCCTCAACATCGACGACATCAACCGCCTCACGGGCCGTATGCCGTTGGACCTCGACGAGCGCGCCCCAAAGACGAGTATCGAGTTCTCCGTGCGCGGAACACTTTGTGATAAGAGCCATTTCCAGAACGAGTTGATGAAGATTTCGAAGGATGGCGAGGTAGATATCTCCTTCCAGAAGGATGGTATCTTCCGTCGTTCTCGTCGCCTCATCTGCTTCGATATGGATTCGACACTTATCCGCACAGAGGTTATCGACGAGTTGGCTGATCGTGCTGGTGTCGGCCCACAGGTACGCGAAATTACCGAGCGCGCTATGCGTGGCGAGATAGACTTCCGCGAGAGTTTCAAGGAGCGCGTAGCACTCCTCAAGGGCTTAGATGTGGAGGTTATGGAGGATATCGCCGTGAATCTACCTATCACCGAGGGTGTGGACCGTATGATGACCATCCTTAAGCGTGTGGGCTACAAGACCGCTATCCTTTCGGGAGGTTTCACCTACTTCGGCAACTACCTCAAGCGTCGTTTTGGCTTCGACTATGTCTATGCCAACGAGTTGGAGGTCGAGGATGGTAAACTTACTGGCCGCTACACGGGAGAGATTGTAGATGGAGCACGTAAGGCTGAGCTACTCAGACTGTTATGCCAATTCGAGAGCATCGACATACAGCAATCTGTTGCCGTGGGTGATGGTGCAAACGACCTACCAATGCTCAACATTGCAGGTCTCGGCATCGCCTTCCACGCTAAACCAAAGGTGCGCGAGACAGCGCGCCAATCACTCTCCACCGTCGGTCTCGACGGCATCCTCTACTTCCTTGGCCTCAAGGATTCTTGGGTAGAGAAGAGATAACGGGGCGTACTAAAACAGAAACTAACTACTAAATTAATAAAACGCTGTATAGGGACACTTTGACCTTGAACATTAGAACAGACTATGCCAATAGCCGAACCACATATTATAAAACACAACATTCCATTTCCGTCGCCCCGTAAGCCGAAATTCACCTTCATCGACCTCTTTGCAGGCATCGGTGGTTTTCGTATTGCTTGCCAAAATGTTGGGGGCAAATGTCTATTTTCGTCAGAGTGGGATAACTATGCACAAAAAACATACACCCACAATTTTGGAGAGATACCATACGGTGATATCACATTAGACATAGTTAAATCTTATATTCCCGACAAGTTCGATTTACTATGTGGTGGCTTCCCTTGTCAGGCTTTCTCTATCGCAGGATATCAGAGGGGATTCGATGATACTCGTGGTACTCTTTTCTTTGACGTAGTAGAAATAATCAAGAGACATAGACCCAAGGCTGTGTTCTTGGAAAATGTCAAGAATCTTAAGACACACGACAACGGCAATACGTTTAGTGTTATAAAGAAGACCCTTGAAAGTCTTAATTACGTGGTATACGACAAGGTGATGAATGCGATGGAATATGCTAATATTCCACAAAATAGAGAGCGTATATTTATTGTTTGCTTCGACTTAGAGCAAGTTCCAAACCACACCTCATTTACCTTCCCAAAAGAAGAGAAGCTGGTAAAGAATATTCACGACTGTATCGATAGCAACGAGCAAGACCCACGTCTTTTTTACAGCGAAAAGATGAAACACTACGAAGAACTAAAGAGTAGTATAACCTCTACAAATTCTGTATATCAATGGCGTAGAGTATATGTTCGAGAGAATAAGAGTTCTGTATGTCCAACATTAACCGCCAATATGGGCACAGGTGGCCACAACGTACCATTGATACTTACCGATGCTGGCATCAGAAAATTATCTCCTAAGGAGTGTCTAAATTTCCAGGGATTCCCTGAGACGTATAGTTTTCCTAACACAATTCCTTTTTCTGCTTGCTACAAACAGGCAGGAAACTCCGTCGTAATACCTCTAATCCAAAAAGTATGTCAAGAAATTTATACAGTAATCTCGCAACATTCTTAGAGAATTGGCGTGATAACAACATCTATTTTGAGATGCTTAAACTTATGGCAAGCATATCTCGATTATTCTCCGAGAACTCCATTCCATACTTGAATTATCGTATTGCAGAGAACCTATTCTGCAAATATTTCGAGGCACAAAATGATGCTCGTTCATGCACCGCATACGATGCTCGCCTGAACAATTTGGGTATCGGCATTAAGACTTTTGGTATAAAATCAGGCTCTTCGCTTGAGAAGATTGCGGAGTTTGACAAACTAAAGCCCGAATTAGATGGGTTATCTCGCCTCAAATTAGCAAGAAAAATCGCAGAGTTCCGCAACGATCGAATGGACTTCTCTAACAGCGCTTACAATGTTACTGAGGCCCAATACCATATCGTTGGAAGACAAGAGGGTCGTTTGACAGTTTTCAACTCACCATACGAAAAAATTAATATAGAAAATATCTGTGATGTCAAAGACACCAAGACATCCATATCGTTCAACGACGGCACAAGCGAATACTCTTTTAACAAGAGTAAAAGCGTACTAAACAAGAAGTTCTACTTGCCAAGCGATTACGTCGATATACCCGTAACCATCCTAAATGAACCACTTGAACTGTTAGCCCAACTACTCCGAGAACAGGTAGGCCATACAGAGGTTACCAAACTAGGTTTTATAACATCTGCTAAATCTTTCATTGCTGAGACCAAGGGTTATGATTATGTAATTCTTCCTCTATACAGCAAACGAGGAGGAAACCACGTACCTGAGCGTAGTGGACTAAACCAATGGAACGCCAAAGGAAGACGTCGTGACGACAACGAAGTATACATCCCTATTCCAAAGGCGGTACATAACTCCTATCCCGATTTCTTCCCCGGTCGTAATATGCCATTTGAATTAATATTACCTGATGGCAACTCACTTTCTGCTAAGATATGTCAGGATAGTGGCAAAGCACTTATGTCGAATCCAAATTCTGCTCTTGGCGAGTGGATATTACGCAAGATTCTTCGCAAACCAGTTGGCGAATTAGTCACCATTGACGACCTTAATAAGTTTGGTATAGATAGCGTTAAAATCATATCTACGCATACGACTAACGCCAATGGAGAACCAGTTTACAAGATTGAATTCTCAGATTCTGGGTACGAAGACTACTCCAAATTCATATAATGACAAACCAAAAAGGTGCGTGGATTCACGCACCTTTTGCTTTAAACATCATAAATATTCTCTTACCCCTTACATCTGATTAACCGAGGTAGGTCTTGAGGGTCTGGCTACGGGTTGATTGACGCAACTTGCGGATAGCCTTCTCCTTGATCTGGCGAACACGCTCACGGGTCAAGTCGAACTTCTCGCCAATCTCCTCCAAGGTCATCTCCGAGCAACCGATGCCGAAGAAGTAGCGGATGATATCGCGCTCACGCTCAGTGAGAATCTCCAACGCACGCTCCACCTCTGTCGCCAACGACTCGTTGATAAGACCACGGTCGGCATTTGGCGAGTCGGTATTAACCAACACGTCGAGCAAGCTATTATCCTCGCCATCAGCGAATGGTGCATCTACCGAGATATGGCGACCAGCGACACGCAAGGTATCTGTAACCTTCTCCTTAGGCAACTCCAACTCGTTAGCAAGCTCATCTGCCGAAGGGGTACGCTCGTGCTCCTGCTCGAAACGTGCAAAGGCCTTGTTAATCTTGTTGAGCGAACCCACCTGGTTCAAAGGCAAGCGCACGATACGTGACTGCTCGGCCAAAGCCTGAAGGATAGACTGACGAATCCACCAAACGGCGTATGAGATAAACTTAAAACCACGAGTCTCGTCGAACTTCTCAGCAGCCTTGATAAGGCCAAGGTTACCCTCGTTGATAAGATCGGGAAGGCTAAGACCCTGATTCTGATACTGCTTAGCAACAGAGACCACGAATCGCAAGTTTGCCTTAGTAAGCTTCTCCAAGGCCTCCTGATCACCCTTACGGATACGTTGAGCGAGCTCTACCTCCTCATCTACAGAAATCAGCTCCTCCTTACCTATCTCCTGGAGATATTTATCCAACGACGCACTTTCGCGGTTGGTAATTGACTTAGTAATCTTTAATTGACGCATAAAAATCTATTCGTTCTTACAACTTCTATTCCACTCTTATTGCCATATATACGCAGAAAATACCATTTTTGTTTCACTGAAATCGATATTTTTTCAAAAAATTTAATCCTCCTCGCCAAAAAATATAGAGCCATTAATATATGTATATCACCAAAAATTGCTAACTTTGCCGAATATATAATTGCTAAACACCCGATTTTATGGCACATCGTAGCGGTTTTGTAAATATCATAGGTAATCCTAACGTAGGAAAATCGACTCTAATGAATCAACTCGTTGGCGAGAAACTTTCGATCATCACATCGAAGGCACAGACTACTCGTCACCGCATTATGGGTATCGTCAATGGCGAGGATTTCCAAATCGTATATTCCGATACTCCAGGCATTCTTAAGCCAAACTACAAGCTTCAGGAGAAGATGATGAAGTTTGTGCGTGGTGCTATCACCGACGCTGACGTACTTCTCTACGTCACCGACACCGTCGAGGAGAGTGACCGTTCGGCAGAGATTATCGAGAAGGTGGGGCTATCGGGCATTCCAACTATCGTGGTAATCAACAAAGTGGACCTAACAACCCCAGAGAGATTGACAGCCCTGGTTGAGAAGTGGCAGGCTCTACTCCCCAATGCCATAATCGCCCCCTGCTCAGCAAAGGAGAACTTCAACGTGGAGGGCGTCTTCAACCTCATCCTTGAGCGTCTACCTGAGGGTGAGCCATTCTATCCAAAGGATACGCTCACAGACAAGACCCTCCGCTTCTTCGCCTCGGAGATTATCCGCGAGAAGATTCTGCTCAACTACGACAAGGAGATTCCTTACTCTTGTGAGATTGCCATCGAGAGCTACAAGGAGGAGCCAACCATCGACCGTATCTCGGCAACAATCTTCGTGGCCCGCAACTCACAGAAGGGCATCATCATTGGTCATAAGGGCGAGAAACTCAAGAAGGTGGGTCAGGCAGCACGCCTCGACCTTGAAGCATTCTTGGGTAAAAAGGTCTTCCTCGAACTCTATGTCAAGGTGCAGGAGGATTGGCGTAACAACGATAACCAACTACGTAGATTTGGCTACGAGTTGGAGTAATTGGTAGGCAATAAAGGGTATCTAAACCACGTTCTATCGCTATAAGTGACCACTATGAGGAGAGTTGTCCTAACTATATTGATGCTGTTGGCTGTGCTTTTGCCCCAGAGGAGCGAGGCGCAGTACAATCGCAACTACATATATTGGGTGGGACAGCAGTGTATGGTCGATAACAAATATCGCGAGGCCATCGACATCCTCAACGTGCTTATCCGCCACGACAGCAAGGACTTCGACGCCTTCTTCCTACGTGGCATCGCCAAGTACAATATGGACGACCTGCTGGGCGCTGATGCCGACTTCTCGGTGGCCATATCGCTCAACCCCGTATTTACTGGTGCATTCTACTATCGCGCCATAACACGTTCACGCTTAGGCAACTACGATGATGCTCTCAACGACTTCCAGCAAGCCATAGAACTTCGTCCCGACCTACCCGACCCCTACTATAGCCGAGGTGTTACACGTCTGCTGAACCAACAATTCGAGGCCGCCATTACCGACTTCGACAAGTTCATACGCTACCAAAAGCGCCACGTGGCAGCATACATAAACCGCGGAACGAGCTACCTCTACCTCAAGGATACAACCAAGGCCTACGAGAACTTCGATATGGCCATCCGCACCAATCGAGAAGACCCCGACGCCTACAACCGTCGTGGTGCGCTCTACATGGCACAAAATAGGTACGAGGAGGCACGTGCCGACTTCGATATGGCCATCACCTCGGACAGCAGCTACCTCCCTGGCTACTTCAACCGTGCGCTGGTGAACAACTACCTTCACCGCCCGATGGAATCGCTTGAGGACTTCAACAGCGTCATCGCCCTCGACCCTACCAGTGCCCTCGGCTACTTCAACCGTGCCATCATCCGTAGCGAGATAGGCGACTACAACCGCGCCTTAGAGGACTTTAATCAGGTGGCAACGCTCTCGCCACAGAACGTCTTGGTCTACTACAACCGTGCTATGCTCCACACCCGCTTGGGCGATATAGAGTCGGCCATCGAGGACTACTCACGTGCCATAGAGCTATACCCCGACTTTGCGAATGCCTACCTTGGACGAGGTCTTCTGCGTCGCTCGCAGCGCGACGTACTGGGTGCTGAGAGTGACGAGCGCATCGCCCAGCGCAAGATTGCTGAGTACAGAAGCCGTCTCAAGGATTCGACCTACTCCATCTATGCCGACACCACTCTGCGTCTCGACAAGCTCCTCAGCTTCGACAGCCAGCTCCTTGAGCGCAACTTCGAGCGCATAGCCTCAACCGTAACACAGGCGGGTGAGAATGGACTCACGCTCATACCTCTCTTCCGCTTCACGTTCCTCAAGAGCGATAGTACCGAGCAAGATCACCGCACCAAGCGCTTCAACACTCAGCGTGTGACGGACTTCCGCCAGAAGATAGATAACCCACTGCTCAGCCTCGACTGCCGAGCAAGCAACATAGAGCCCGACTCTTTGGTGGCGCTCGACCGTACCATCGCCCGAAAGATTGATGAGGCGGAGACCCCAACGTGGGAGATGCTCTTCGAGCGAGGCATAAGCCAGGCTCTGATAAAGCAATATACCAACGCCGTAAATACGCTCTCCGAGGCGATACACCTAAACCCTGCAAACCCATTCCTATACATCAACCGCGCGACGACACGCGCCGAGATGATAGACTTCATATCCTCTATCGACAACTCCTACCAAACCATAACTCTCGATTCGGACCCCGCAAAGCGTCTGCATAACAACAGCACACGCTCCTACAACTACGACGAGGCCATCGAGGATATAAACAAGGCGATAAAGTTGTACCCCACCTTTGGCGAGGCATACTTCAACCGTGCCAACCTAATGGCCATATCGGGTAAGTTCCCTGAGGCCTACGACGACTACACCAAGGCCATAGAACTTGAGCCAAACCTCGGCGAGGCCTACTACAACAGAGGCTTGGTGCAGATCTTTATGAAGGATACACGCAAGGGTTGTATGGATCTCTCGAAGGCTGGCGAGTTGGGCATCTTAGGAGCCTACGACGTACTCAAGGAGTTTAACATAGCGATACACTAAACCGAGAAACAATTTTTTTTTATTAACCTATAAAACATTTATTTATGACTCAAACCATTCAACGTAAACTTAACGATTCGGCGTTCGCACGCTGGAGCGCGTTGATCCTCATCTCGTTGATGATGTTCTTCGCCTATATGTTCGTGGATATGCTCTCGCCATTGAAGGAGCTCCTCGAAACATCGCTCAACTGGAACAGCAGTACCTTCGGTACCTATGCTGCATCGGAGTACTTCCTCAACGTATTCTGCTTCTTCCTCATCTTTGCGGGTGTTATCCTCGACAAGATGGGTATCCGATTCACAGGTCTACTTTCGGCCTCTTTGATGGTTATTGGTGCTTGCATCAAGTTCTACGCAATGAGCGAGTACTTCGTAGGTACAGGCCTTGAGGCTTGGCTTAACTCTTGGTGGGTGGCTTTGCCAGGCTCTGCTAAGCTCTCTTGCTTGGGCTTTATGATCTTTGGTTGCGGTTGCGAGATGGCTGGTACTACAGTATCGAAGTCTATCGCTAAGTGGTTCAAGGGCAAGGAGATGGCTATGGCTATGGGCTTGGAGATGTCTATCGCACGTTTGGGTGTATTTGCTGCTATGTGGCTCTCACCTATGGTATCACAGGCATTCAACAACTCTGTATCTGCTCCTGTAGCCTTTGGTGCTGTATTGCTTATGATTGGTCTTATCTTCTACTTCGTCTTCGTGCTTATGGACCGCACCCTCGACAAGCAGTTGGAGGCAGCAGGCGAGCTTACTCAGGAGACTTCTGAGGAGGAGTTTAAGTTCAGCGACTTGGGCAAGATCTTCACAAGCAAGATGTTCTGGTTGGTAGCCTTGTTGTGCGTATTGTACTACTCTGCTATCTTCCCATTCCAGCGCTACGCTCCAGACTTCTTGGATAAGACTTTGCAGATTACAAATGGTGCGCAGTTGTTCAGTTGCTTCCCAATCCTTGCTATGGTACTCACCCCATTCCTCGGTGCATTCATCGACCGCAAGGGTAAGGCAGCATCTATGCTTATGGTTGGCTCACTCATCATGATTGCTTGCCACCTCAGCTTCGCATTCCTCTTGCCTATGTTCCCATCTAAGGTATTCGCTGTGGCTATCATCGCCATCCTCGGTGTATCATTCTCATTGGTTCCTGCAGCGTTGTGGCCATCAGTACCAAAGATTATCGACGAGCGCATCTTGGGTTCGGCTTACTGCGTAATCTTCTGGATTCAGAACTGGGGCTTGTTGCTCGTTCCTGTTATCATCGGTAAGGTACTCGACGCAACAGGTGGCTACACCCTTCCTATGGTTATCTTCTCATCATTTGGCGTATTTGCACTCTTTATCGGCATGTTGCTCAAGCGCGAGGATAAGAAGAAGGGCTACGGTATGGAGTTGCCTAATATTAAATAAGGTATAGGCGCGATTCAAATATCGTCAGTTCAAAAAAAAGTGCGATTTGCTTTTGCAAGTCGCATTTTTTTTCTACCTTTGCTCCAGCATTGGTTCTCATAGGGTTTTACACCCTTCAGAGATTAAAAGGGAATCGGGTGAGAATCCCGAACAGTTCCCGCTGCTGTGAGTTCTAATAAGACTCTACGACATCTATTGTCACTGAGGAGTATATCCTTGGGAAGGCATCGTAGAGCAGAACAAGTCAGAAGACCTGCCATAGCGTTAATTACGAGATTGTGCCTGCGGCGAATGGGCGAGTCTACGACTTGAGATTTTCAGGTTTACATACGACTTTGGGAGGTGCCAGAATTGTCAATTGCTGTATCCATACCCTACCGCCAACCACACTATCGTAATGTTAAAGTTTACGGAGAATGACCTTTTAACAACAACATTATGAGAAAGTTTTTATGCTTGGCTCTTGGCGTAGTAGCTACGCTGACAGCAATGGTAGGATGCTCCTACGATGACGAGGCAATCTGGAAAGAGATTGAGAGTGTGAAGGATCGAGTTGATATGCTCGAAGAGTCTGTTATCAAGACCAACGAAGATATCGTTACGTTGCAGACTATAGTCAATGCGCTACAGAAAAATGTCTTTGTCGTGTCGGTGACACCTACCGCAGAAGGATATACTATTGTATTCTCTGATGGTACCACCGCCGAGATTAAGAGTGGCAAGGATGGTGCGAATGGCGCAAATGCCCCCGTTATCTCCGTGAAGCAGGATGCTGATGGCAACTACTACTGGACTATGGATGGTGAGTGGCTATTGGTTGATGGTGAGCGTGTTAGAGCAAATGGTATCGATGGCGAGGCTGGTGCTAATGGCGAGAATGGTATCGATGGCGAGGATGCTATAGCTCCACAGGTGCGTATTAACGATGCGACGAAGGAGTGGGAAATCTCTACCGATGGCGGCGAGACTTGGGTTTCAACAGGTGTCGTAGCCGAGGGTAAGGATGGTGCTAATGGATCGAATGGCACTGACGGCACAAATGGCACAAATGGCACAAATGGCGACTCGCTA
>CAJGEC010000011.1 GCA_904502285.1 uncultured Alistipes sp.
CCCTCATTGGGTGAAAGAAGAGATAGAGTATCAGGAGTCTGCTGTATGGATAGGCCTCTACCCCATAACTCCGTCGGGATTATGAGGGTAAGTGCAAATAGGGTTATAGTAAAAAGTCTAATCATTCTGCTACAAATATAGCAAAAAGATTAGACTTATATCATTTTCGGGTCAATTTTTACCTAATACGCCTTAATTAGTTCGCCGTACTCCTCCCTCATATCTAACTCATAAATCGGAATAAACGCCTCAGGAACTTCTATTTTCGCAAGCATCGAACATTCGTAAAAGACCCCATCACCAACTCTTGTCATTTGCTCGAAGCGTACCCTACTAAGCGAAGAGCAATGAGCAAAGGCACAATCATCTATATACTCTACCGAGGCTGGGATAACCAACTCTCTAAGTGATACACAATCACCAAAAGCCTCTTCTCCTATGGTCTTAAGTGAGCTACCAAGATCAACATCGACCAGACGTGAACACTTTGCAAAGGCCATTTTCTGCACTACCTCTACCGAATCGGGCAAGGTGATACTCTGCAACGTATCGCACTCCACAAAGGCGCAACTATAGATCTCTTTAAGGGTGCTTGGGAAGAGTATCTTCGCTGGAATGTCCACTCCCGAAAAGGCATAATATGAGATCGACTCAACACCCTCAGGAATAATGGTGGTGCTACAGCCCACAATCAGACTATTAGTTCTACTATTGATGATAGCATTACACCCTCCGCGTGAATCGAAACTCTTATTACTCTCATCCACAATGAGTCTTGTAAGCGACGTATAGGCTACAATTCCTATATCGATACTCTCAACTAACGACGGAATCACCAACTCCTTAAGATTGCTACAATAGCTAAAGGCGTATGCACCGATGGCATAGACCGACTTTGGGATAATGATATCGGTAAGCGCGGTGCAGCAAGCGAAGGCATGCTCGGCAATACTCTTCACACTCTCAGGGATAACCGTCACACCACATCCAGCAACGAGTGTATCGGAGAGTGTATTGATGATAGCATTGCACCCACCACGCGAATCAAAGGTTTTATTCTTGGGGTGGACAACAATCTCTGTGAGGCTATCGCAGTAGGAGAAGAGATCGCGGCCAATAAATCGAACTGACTTACCTATAATGACTCTCTGTAGGCTACTATTCTTATGAAAAACACCACTTCCGACATTGGTCACAGAATCGGGAATGACCATATCTACAAGCGAGCTACACATCTCAAAGGCGTAGTCATCGATAGCAACCACACCCTTACCCCAAATCACGAACTCCAACGATTTGCACCTTGAGAAGGCTCCGTGGCCTACCTCCTGCACCGAGTCGGGGATGATAATCTCCTTAAGGCTCTCGCAGTACAAGAATGAGTAGTTGCCAATAATATTAAGCGAACGGCCAAAGGTTACACTTTCAAGGCTCTTACACTCCGAGAAGGCAAAGGTTCCAATCTCTGTGACCGAGTTACCGATAACTACACGTCGCAGATTCGTACACGCTGCAAAGGCGTTCGAACCAATAGTTCGCACCGTGTCAGGAATAACGACCTGCTCCAACTCCTCGCTCAACAAAAACGCATCATCGGGGATATGCTCCACGTTATCAGGAATAATTGCAATACCATCTATAACTTCAAATTTTGCCATTGGATAAAGGGTTTAGTGAGACATCAAAAAAATCGCACTTCATAAGATGAATCAGCATAGGTAAATCTATCACGACACTCTAAAAATAGTCGCTACTCCATAACTATATCTGCTACCGTAGCACCCACAAACGAGATTATGTCGTTGGGGGCGATGGCGATCTGCAGGCCTCGAACGCCAGCACTCACGTAGATTTTATCGTGTTCCAAGACCGAACTATGGAATATCGTTGGAAAGGGCTTCTTCAACCCTATGGGCGAACAACCGCCACGTATATAACCAGTCGTTGGCAACAACTCCTTCATCGGGATAAGGTCAGCCTTCTTATTGCCCGAAACACGCGCCGCAGCCTTTAAATCAACCTCCTTATCGCCAGGAATGACACACACGAAGTGGCCATTGCGGTCGCCACGTAGGATGAGTGTCTTGAATACCGTTGCTATATCTTCACCCAACTCCTCAGCCACGTGTGTAGCAGCGAGGTTATCCTCATCCACGGTATAGGGGATTAGTTCGTAGGCAATCTTTGCCCTATCTAAAAGACGTGCCGCGTTGGTCTTTTCTATCTTCTTTGCCATAGTTGCGTTAGATTATTGGTGTAAAGATAGAAATTTTTTCGTACTTTTGCTCCACTAACTCTTCGACCGACCAAAAAAAATCTGAGGTTGGCGAGTTTTACTTTTGACACTATGAACTACGCATTAATCACTGGTGCCTCTTCGGGTATGGGACGTTGCTATGCCAACGAGATGGCATCACGAGGATATAACATCATTGCTGTAAGCAATCAAGCCGAACAACTCGACACTTTGGCTAAGGAGCTATCCCAGACCTACAAGGTTGAGGTGAACACCATCTGTATCGATTTGGCAGACACAACAAGTGCGAAGGAGATTTACGACATCACCTTAGAGAATGGATGGATTGTCGATGTGCTTATCTGCAACGCAGGAATACTGCTCTTCTCTACACTATTGAGAACCGAGCCAGAGAAGTTAATTACAATAAACAACCTACACTGCACAACGAACACGCTCCTCTGCCGCTACTTCGGCCAAGAGATGAAGGAGCGTGGCAAGGGACATATCCTCATTATGTCCTCTTCGACAGCGTGGTTGCCCTACCCCACAATCTCGCACTATAGCGCAACAAAATCCTACCTCAAGAGTTTCGCTTCGGCACTCTGGTATGAACTCCATCGTGCGGGTGTGAGTGTCACCGCAGTATTCCCTGGAGCGGTAGATACGCCATTCTATAAACTCGATGCTAAAACACGTCGCCTATTCCTTCGTCTTGGCGTGATGCTCAGTGCCGAGGATGTGGCACGCCGTGGCATAAAGGCTATGTTTAGGGGCCGCAGACGCCTAACCCCAGGACTATTCACAAAGATTGTCGTTGGCATCTGCGCCATACTTCCAGCGCGACTACTCGACCTTCTTATACAGATTCCACCAATCAAGCGACTGCTAAACAGGGTTTAACCCTCGACAATAGAGCGCAGAGTAGCAATATCTATATCTCGGAAATCGTCTATAATATAGTCGGCATCGCTCTTTTCGAGAAACTCTCGCGAGAAGGTCGTTGCCAAGGCAACCACCTTGATGCCAGCACGTTTTGCCGACTCGATACCCGCTTCAGCATCCTCAAACACCACACACTCTTCGGGGCGCAGACCGAGTTTTGAGGCTGCGGTGAGGTATATCTCTGGATCGGGTTTGCATCGGGTGACCTCATCACCAGCAACAATAGCCGAAAAGTATCGGGCGATATCGCAGCGCTCAAGCACGAAATCTACATTTACCCTATAGCCCGACGAGCCCACGGCTGACTTCAAACCATTGCGCTCGGCCTCGGCCAAGAACTCCTTAAGACCAGGCTGAGGGGTGATAATCGGAGCATATATCTCGCGATAGATAGCCTCCTTCTGGTAGCCAAGCTCCCTGATACCTACACGCTCGACAACATCCTTGGGCATAAGTTCTCCCATAATATCATCATTACCCTTACCAAAGACACGGCTAAGGTCGTCGAAACTACGCTCAACACCATAGCGACGGAAAAATTCGGCAAAAGCCTGACGGTGAATATCGAGATTATTCACAAGCACACCATCCATATCAAAGAGTAGACCCTTCAGCATAATATCACGTTTTATCGTTATTCAATTCAATCCACCTACCCCGCCCTTGTGGGATAGAATAGGCAAGCACAAAGTTACAATTTTTATTATAACTTTTTGCACTCTCGATTATATTACTTTTGGCAAGGTTGTATTATTAAATAAAATATCGTATTTTTGCCTATTATGAAACTCGTAAAACGATTTGAATTGGGTGAAAATATGCTCTACTCGCTTGTGTGGGTAGCCATATTCCTTATCCCATTTATGAACGCGCAACTGATGTCGGAGCATCAGGTGGACTTCAACAAGGTGGTAATCTCGTGGGGAAAGGTTGCCCCCTACTTCATTATCTTTATCGTAAACAACATCTTGTTAGCCCCACGTCTCCTGCTCAAGAACAGATATTGGCTCTATAGCATCCTACTTTTAGCAGTCCTATTCCTGATCTTCGGTTCTATCGAGATTCTCGATATACGATACTGGCAGACAAACGATGTACTGCGAGACAAGGCCTCATTCACCGACCTTGAGTGGTATTGGAATGTCTTACTCGGCGTATTTATGGCGGGAGCAAACTCTATGATCAAACTCTACTACCGTTCACTCGACACCGACCGCCGTATGCGAGAACTTGAGAAGCAGAACATAGAGTCGCAGATGGAGTATCTGAAATACCAGATCAACCCTCACTTCTTGATGAACACACTCAACAACATCCACGCAATGATAGACTTCGACTGCGAGATGGCCAAGCAGTGTGTGATGGAGTTGTCGCATATGCTACGCCACCTGCTCTACGACTCAAGCGAGAGTTCTACAACCCTCGACAAGGAGGTGGAGTTCTTGAACTGCTACATAAAACTTATGCGCATACGTTATATAGATGAGGTCGATATTCAGATATCTACGCCAGACATAATGCAGTGCCGTAAGATAAAATTACCGCCGCTACTACTCATCGTATTGGTGGAGAATGCCTTTAAGCACGGCATCAGTTACGACGAGACTTCGTTTATTAGAATCAACATATCGTCCGACAAGAACGAACTTTCGTGCGTCGTGGCCAACAGTCGCCATCAGGGTACAGCTCAATCGACAGAGCGTAGCGGCATCGGCTTAAACAACATCACTAAGCGCTTGGAACTGCTCTTTGGCGACAATTACTCACTCTCGATAGACGACAACGACAGCAAAGTATATATCGTGGAACTTGTAATACCTATAACAAACAGATAATATGGTAAGATGTATCGCAATAGACGACGAGCCATTGGCTCTGCGTCAGATTAAGAGTTATATAGATCGTGCCGAGCAACTCGAATTAGTCGCCGTATGCCGTAGCGCCAAGGAGGCACAAAAGGTGTTAGAGCAAAACAGCGTAGACCTTATCTTCGTGGATATAAATATGCCCGATATGAATGGTCTCGAACTGGTGCGCTCACTAACCTCCACCCACTACATAGTCTTCACTACGGCACACCCCGAATTTGCTATCGAGGGCTTTAAACTCAACGCTATAGACTACCTCCTCAAGCCATTCACGTTCGAGGAGTTTATGAAGGCGTCGCAGAAGGCTATATCGCTGGTGGACTTAGTCGAACGATGCCACGCTGCCGAGAGTGCCATAGCGCAAAACGAAGCCGAATCCTCGGATAAAGAGTATCTATCGGTCAAAGCAGACTACAAAACCCAGTTGGTGAAGATATCAGATATCGTCTACTTGGAGAGCGCAGGCGAGTATGTGCGACTACATATCGAGGGTAGTTCGACAATCACCACTCTCTTCCGCCTAAAGAATATGGAGACCTCATTGCCACAGGATAACTTCCTCCGCGTCCACCGCTCCTACATCGTAAACTTACGACGCATATCGAGTTATACAAAGGGGCGCATATTCCTCGACAATGGCGAGTATATCCCATTAGGCGAAAACTACAAGGAGCGCTTCCTCGAACACCTAAATCAGACCTTATAGGCCGCCAACAGAGAGCCGTCAGCACAAAGAAAAAGTCACCTCAGAGAACTCCGAGGTGACTTTCTTTATTAGTACCAACTCATTAGATTGGCAAGAAAGCAAGCAAAATACCTGCAGCAACTGCCGAGCCGATAACACCTGCTACGTTAGGACCCATAGCGTGCATCAACAAGAAGTTACCAGGATTGTACTGCTGACCTACGGTCTGAGATACACGTGCTGCCATAGGTACTGCCGATACACCTGCAGAACCGATGAGTGGGTTGATCTTCTCCTTAGTGAACAAGTTCATAAACTTAGCGAGGAGGACACCCGAAGCACTACCGAATGAGAATGCTATAATACCGAGGGTCAAGATACCCAAAGTCTGCCAGTTGAGGAACGAGTCTGCAGTAGCAGTAGCACCTACAGAGATACCCAAGAAGATGGTAACGATATTCATCAACTCGTTCTGAACAGTCTTAGACAAACGCTCAGTAACGCCACACTCCTTCATCAAGTTACCCAACATCAAGCAACCAATGAGTGGTGCTGCCGATGGCAACAAGATAGCGATGATGGTGGTGATGACGATAGGGAAGATAATCTTCTCGCGCTGTGACACCGTACGCAACTGCTTCATCTCGATCTTGCGCTCCTTCTCTGTTGTCAAAAGCTTCATAATAGGAGGCTGGATAACAGGAACAAGTGCCATATAAGAGTAAGCGGCAACTGCGATAGGACCCAACAAGTGTGGAGCAAGCTTCGATGTAAGGTAGATAGCCGTAGGACCATCAGCACCACCAATGATACCGATAGAACCAGACTCCCAGTAGTTGAAGCCCAAAGCCAACGCACCAAGGAATGTTGCGAAGATACCTACCTGTGCAGCAGCACCCAAAAGCAAACTCTTAGGGTTAGCGATGAGTGGACCGAAGTCGGTCATAGCACCTACACCGATGAAGATCAAGCAAGGATAGATACCCAACTTAACACCGAGGTAGAGGTAATCCAACAAACCTACACCCGAACCAAGAGCAAAATCTGCCCAATGTACGTGGCCACCAGCAAACAACTCAGCGTGGAACATACCAGCACCAGGAAGGTTGGTGAGCAACATACCAAATGCGATAGGCATAAGCAACAATGGCTCGAACTTCTTAACGATAGCCAAATAGAGGAGTAGGAATGATACCAAGATCATCACTGCATAACGCCAGTCATCAACAAAGCCCTTGAAGCCTGCCTGACCAACGAAGTCAGAAACAGCCTTACCTACGCTGAACTCTGCGTCGATAGATGAGTTATCGCGACCCTGAGTACCCATTGCGACCTCAGCGACAGCAACTGCCTCCTCAACCACAGGGGCCTCAGCCTCCTCTACTACAACCTCTTCGCTTGCCTCGCTTATAGCCATAACAGCATCCTCCACGGCCTCAGCATCCTGAGCCACGACAGGCATTGCTACGCTAAGCATAAAGGCTGCGAGAAGCAATGATAAATAATTCTTTACACTCTTCATCTTATTTACAGTTAAAGAGTTAGTATTAAGCGATATCGATAAGAGCCTCGCCCTGCTGAACTGCCTTACCCTCAGTAACGTAAATCTTCTTTACGGTACCAGCACCTGGAGCCATAATCTCGTTCTCCATCTTCATAGCCTCCAAAGTCATAAGAACATCACCAGCCTTAACTGTCTGACCCTCCTGAACCTTGATCTTAGATACGTTACCTGGAAGTGGAGACTTGATAGATCCAGCATTGCCTGTAACAGGCTTCTCTGGCTCAACGAAGTCGTTAGAAGAGCTTGAAGGCTTAACCTGAGCGATCTTAGGTGATACGATAGCCTCCTCCTTCTCGATCTGAACGGTGTAGCTCTTACCATTGATCTCTACACGCGCAACATTGCGCTCGATCTCCTCAACAATGGCCTCATAACCCTTACCGTCGATATTGAATTTAAATTTCTGCATAACTTAATTTTAATTTTAGAAGCTGCAATCAGCTTATACTATACTTATATAAATATATTAATAAACTTTCAAAACAGCTCCTACTACAGTTGCTTTGAAATATTACGCACCTGCCAAGCAGAAACATCGTGGTTCTGGCGGAAGGTCAATACATCACTCTCCTCATCGTGGCGATTGAAGAAGAGGTTTACAGCCATAGCAATGGCTGCAACCTCCTCATCAGTAATATCGTCAGATGATGCAGCTGTTATTGTTTGGACTACTGGCTTGCTCTTCTCAGCAAAGATAACTCCAAAGAGTTTCAATACAAAGATGAGCAACACAAGCACAGTAAACACCAACAAGATGCTCACAAGTGCCATAGTACCAGCATTTGCCCAATTGGTTGCAAGTATCATCATAACTTACTTAGTTTCTCAATTTACTACAATGGAATATTATTGTGACGCTTTGCTGGATTCTCCAAACGCTTGTTGCGCAAAGACTCCAACGCACGAATCACACGGAAACGAGTGTTGCGTGGCTCGATAACGTCATCGATATAGCCGTAACGTGCAGCGTTGTATGGGTTAGAGAACTTGTCGCGGTACTCCTGCTCCTTCTCTGCAACGAACTTAGCCTTATCCTCCTTGTTCTCGAAACCTGCCAAAGCCTTAGCGTGCAATACCTCAACAGCACCACTTGCACCCATAACTGCGATCTCAGCAGTTGGCCAAGCGTAGTTCACGTCACCACGGATGTGCTTAGATGACATAACGATATATGCACCACCGTAAGCCTTACGCAAAGTAACTGTTACCTTAGGTACTGTAGCCTCGCAGTAAGCGAAGAGCAACTTAGCACCGTGAGTAATAACGCCACCGTACTCCTGAGCAGTACCAGGCAAGAAACCAGGAACGTCTACCAAAGTTACCAATGGAATGTTGAACGCATCGCAGAAACGTACGAAACGAGCAGCTTTACGTGAAGCGTTGATATCGAGTACACCTGCCATAAACTTAGGCTGGTTAGCGATGATACCCACGCTCTGGCCGTTGAAGCGTGCGAAACCTGTGATGATATTCTTAGCGTATGCTGCTGCAGACTCCAAGAACTCGCCGTTATCAACGATAGCCTTGATAACCTCCATCATATCGTATGGCTTGTTAGGGTTATCAGGGATGATCTCGTTGAGGATATCCTCCTTACGTGCGATATCGTCGGTGCAAGGCTGATCTGGAACGAGTGCTGTGTAGTTCTGTGGCATATATGAGAGAAGGTCGCGGATAAGCTTCAAGCCCTCCTCCTCAGAATCTACTGCGAACTGAGCAACACCAGACTTTGTAGTGTGCATATTAGCACCACCCAACTGCTCCTGAGTTACATCCTCACCAGTAACGGTCTTAACAACCTTAGGACCTGTAAGGAACATATTAGATGTCTCACGACGCATAATGATAAAGTCGGTCAATGCTGGAGAGTAAACGGCACCACCTGCGCAAGGACCAAAGATAGCAGAGATCTGTGGGATAACACCTGATGCCATTACGTTACGCTGGAAGATGTTAGCGTAACCAGCCAAAGCGTTTACACCCTCCTGGATACGTGCACCACCAGAGTCGTTAAGACCGATGCAAGGTGCACCATTACGAACTGCCATATCCATAACCTTGCAAATCTTGTCAGCCAAAGAGATTGACAAAGAACCTGCAGTAACGGTGAAGTCCTGAGCAAATACATATACCAAACGGCCAGCGATGGTACCATAACCAGTTACAACGCCATCACCAAAGGTATGCTTTGCATCCATACCGAAATCGTAGCAACGGTGAGTAACGAACATATCGAACTCCTCGAAGCTACCCTCATCCAACAACATAGCGATACGCTCACGAGCAGTATACTTACCCTTCTCGTGCTGCTTGTCGATAGCCTTCTGGCCACCGCCCATACGAGCAGTTTGACGGTTGTCCATCAACTTCTCAATCGCTTTCTGAATTTCGCTCATAGTGAAAAAGTTTATTTTGATTAGTTATTTTTCTTCTAAAACGCGGTAACAAGGTATGCGCTATAGTAAAGCCCCCCCCCTCGTTAGTCAATTTTACTTATTCTTGTTCTCGCAAAGCTCTGTCAAGATACCCTGAGTAGACTTTGGGTGAAGGAATGCGATGGTAAGACCCTCAGCACCCTTACGTGGAGTCTTGTCGATAAGGCGGATACCGTGAGCCTCAGCGTCAGCCAACTGCTCCTCGATGTTCTCACAAGCCAAAGCCATATGGTGAATACCCACGCCCTTGTTCTCAATATACTTAGCGATAGTAGACTCAGGAGATGTTGGCTCCAACAACTCAATCTTAGTCTGACCCAACATAAAGAATGCGGTCTTAACCTTCTGGTCAGCTACCTCCTCGATAGCGTAACACTTTAGACCCAATACGTTCTCCCAGTAAGGAATTGCCTCCTCCAAGCTGTTTACAGCGATACCAAGGTGCTCAATGTGTGATACTTTCATAGTGTTTAATTTTTATAAAGTTTAACTTAATATTTTTTTGTTGTTATCGTTTCAATCTGATATTACAAAAATCACCCAAAGGTAGTCTAACTTTTTGAAACAACGAAATATTTTCGACTCTTTTTTTACACTTTTTTAACGTAACCATCATATAACACAAAAAAGACCACTTGGCGCATATTACCAAGTGGTCTATTTCATAGAGGTCTCTTGTTTTACCACTCCATGAATTCTCCAAAACCCTTAAAAACACCCTTGATGGCATTACCCTTATCATCAACAGTGTCGATGGTGAAGATATATAGATCCGACTCACCCTTCTCTACCATCACACTACCCTCAACAAGTGGTGCGAAATCAACATATCCAGCCGTCATATACCAACTATTCTGTGTTACATACTGGCCCCCAATATCCTCGGCCCAGCCTGGGATAAAATGGCCAACTGATGTACCCTCGGTATAAGTTCCGCATATATCAGTAGCACCAAGCGCAAGTTGTAAATCTATTTGGAACTGATCACCTCGCTCCTCACCAGTTTCGTAGTCGAGATACTCGAACAAATAGACCTGACAGGTATTGCAACCACTACCCAGCAAGTCACCAACATAGGCACCTACAAAGACACCATCCTCAATATCAAACAGATGATCAGATGTAAGTGTGCTAAGATTCTCACCAGCGCTACCACCACCCTGACCAGGGTCATAGCAAGGAATCTCCAACGAGCCACTATAGACTATGCGATGACGCTCATCATCATAGAAGTCTACTATGGCTTCGATACCACTCTTTGTAACAACAACCTTAGCGCTGCTAAATGGAATCTCATCATAGTCGGAGTCACTGGTTATGGTCAAATTGCTGTATGTTGGGTCGATATCTCCGCTTACGAACATACTATTTTGGGTCTGAACGTATGTTCCCTCAGGGATGGTTGCCGTCTCGCCATTGGCCGGTATATCGCTATACAAATCAAAGTAGTAGTACTCGCTATTAGGCTGCAAATACCCGTCCGCGCTAAGGCCCGCAGTAGAGAGCACAACAGTATAACAATATACACCTTCACCACCATAGTATAGACTTCCCTCAGTGGTCATAGCCTCGTAATTTACATTACAAATTGAGCGTTGCTTGATTGTAACAATACGCGACTCGTCGCCATAGCTAAGCACAATCGTACCTCGACGATCCTCGACGGTGTCGTTTTCTCCGACATTATACGTAACACTCTGGCCTACACTAACATCTGTTATCCAATCAACACTACTCTTTGCAGTGAGCGACACACCTAATTGTGGATTCTCTATGGTGTAAGTAATCTCGCCACTACCGCCCTCACTCTCAACCCATATATCTGTGTCAGATGTAATGGTTAGTATTGGGTCGGCAACGGGGGTATTGGTGGGTGGCTCAGCCTCGCTACACGCAAACATAAGTAGCACACACGCAAACAAGAAGGATAATCGTTTCA
This sequence comes from uncultured Alistipes sp., assembly GCA_904502285.1. Taxonomy (GTDB): domain Bacteria; phylum Bacteroidota; class Bacteroidia; order Bacteroidales; family Rikenellaceae; genus Alistipes. The sequence continues at coordinate 11,673 of CAJGEC010000011.1, forward strand.
TTGTCTAAAGTTTTAATGTTAAAATGTAAGCAAAGTTATCAATTTTATCACAAATAAAAAAATTTTGCCTTAAAAGATATACAACATCAAATTATTTTCAACTAAACGGTGCTTTATTGTCTATTTTTTTATATCTTCGCATAATTGATTTTTTCTGCAAGATATAAAACTAAAAAAGTTATGTCATATACAAAGATTGAACACTACGAGAAGGAGTATCTTGATGCTCACCACGACAGCGCCCTCAACGTCACCGAAGGTGTCGAAGAGAAGCCCGTGGTAAATCCATATTTCGTTCGCAAGAAGCGTCGCCAGATGACTACTGACGAGTACGTAGCAGGCATCCTCGATGGCAACATCACAATATTGGCTCAGACCATCACTCTAATCGAAAGCAACAACCCCGTTCACTATGCTCAGGCACAGGAGATTATCGAGCGTTGTCTTCCCCATTCTGGCAAGTCCGTACGCATCGGTATCACGGGTGTTCCCGGTGCTGGAAAGTCAAGTTTCATTGAGGCCGTCGGCAATATGGTCACCTCGTATAAACATAAGTTGGCCGTATTGGCTATCGACCCAAGTTCGGAGCGTAGCGGTGGCTCTATCCTTGGTGACAAGACCCGTATGGAGAGCATCTGCCACAACCCCGACATCTTTATTCGTCCTTCGCCCTCGGCAGGCTCGTTGGGTGGCGTAGCACGTAAGACACGCGAGACTATTGTACTATGCGAGGCGGCAGGTTTCGACGTCATATTTATCGAGACCGTGGGTGTTGGTCAGTCTGAGACTGCCGTACACTCGATGGTTGATATGTTTATGATGTTGCAGATTTCTGGTGCTGGCGACGAGTTGCAAGGCATCAAGCGCGGTATTATGGAGATGGCAGATATGATGGTTATCACCAAGGCCGATGGTGAGAATGTAAAGAAGGCGGAACTCGCTAAGGCTCAGTACCAGGGTGCGTTAAAACTCTTTCCACTACCCGACTCTGAATGGCGACCAAAGGTCTACACTTGCTCTTCGCTGGAGGGTACTGGGCTTGAGGAGGTTTGGCAGGGAGTTGAGCAGTACCTACAACATATCGAACTCAACGGCTACTTCACCTCGAATCGTAACCGTCAGAACAAGTACTGGATGTACGAGACCATCAACGAGACATTGAAGTCGAGCTTCTACAACAACCCAGAGATTGAGTCACGTATGGAGGAGGTTGAGCGTCGCGTATTGGATGCCAAGTTGTCGTCGTTCATCGCTGCTAAAGAGCTCTTGGACATATATTTCAAGAGGTAGATACATCGAATCTCTTGCGAGTACGAGACCAACACAAATACCATTGACAGCAACACACGGCTTGAGTTAAATGGACTTTAATTAAATGGTGATAACTAATTAAATGAGAATAGGATACAATATATCCTATTCTCATTTTTTAACATTTCACCCACTCGTTGCGTCAATCTTCAAACTCGATAATGGTACCCGTAGCCGTATAGGTTATCTTTGACCAAAAAACATACACATTCTGAACACTCATCTTTACAGATACATTAACAAGAGCCTGAGGGCCTTTAAGATTTGCCACCTCAACAAGTTCTGCAACAGCAGTCTCCTTCAAAGCACGACGGCTCATACCACCAATACCCATAATATAGGTAGCACTCGCTTCGGCCGTAACATTGTCTACAACGTGATAATTGGCCTCTTGCAACACCACATTCGTTTGGATTAAGTTCACATTGGAGGTTAGGCTTGAGTGTACGCCACAACCAGTTAATAGCACCGCTGCTGCAACCATCGCAACAAAAATTCTAAGTCTCTTCATAGTTCTTAATTATTAATTTATGATAAAAATTGTTCAAATCTAATCAAACATATCTAACACCACACTCTGTTCATTTTTCAATATCTCGTCCACTCGCTGCATCATCTTTTTCGATAGAACGGGACAGCCGAAACTGCCTACTGTAGGGATGGGCCAGATAGGGAAAGAAGTGGTATGTTCCCAGCCGTGAAGTACCACACAGCGCGAGCGAAGGTTGGAGTTCGACTCGTCCAACCCATCGAGACGATAGGCCACACCATACCTCCCTTCGTAACGCTCCGCAATAAGGGCGCGACCAATAGAGGAGAGGTGTGAACCATCCTTGTTAGAGACCCGTGCGTATGCCGAGCGCACGTGAGACCTCTCGCTACCGCTACCGTGGCTCACGGGGCAGATGAGCATAGGTTTCTCGCGCTCGAAATCCCACACCACAAACCTATTACGACCTGAATGGCGAGCGAGATCGATAAATATCGCTATGCGGGTGTTGTAGCCACGACTCTGACACCACGCCCGAAGCATACAGACTCGCTCCCTAATTCGCTTAACCATACAACTCTCGCAACTCCTTAGCTAAGCGGGGCATACCGATAGCACCACGCTCCTTGATATGCACTACCTTATTACGTATCAGACTGATATCTGGTGAACCAGGATCAACTAAATAGATAGGTATCTCCCTGTTACGCACGTAATAGACCAACGATGCCGCAGGATAGACCGCCAACGATGTACCAACAACGACAAGAACATCTGCCTGCTCGACAATACGACAGGCAGGCTCGAACATTGGCACACTCTCGCCAAAGAAGACGATATGTGGGCGCAAAAGAGCACCATCCTCGCCACGCTCATCAAGTTTCTGCTCCCAACCCTCGTTGATGTCGTAGATAAGTTCTGGATTACTCTCGGAGCGCAACTTCATAAGTTCACCGTGAAGGTGCAACACAAGTGTCGAGCCAGCGCGCTCGTGGAGGTTATCGACATTCTGGGTAATCACACACACATCGGCCCACTTCTCCATCTCGGCAATAGCGTAGTGACCACCATTAGGACTCTTCGTGAGAGCCTCACGCCTACGCATATTGTAGAACTCGATCACTTGGCTTCTATTATTTTTCAACGCCTCAGGGGTACAAACATCCTCAACACGATAGTTAGCCCAAAGGCCATTGGCATCACGGAAGGTGGCGATACCACTATCTGCACTCACTCCAGCACCTGTAAAAACTACAATCTTTTTCATAACGATTCTCTCTTTTACTCTTCAAAGTTATAACTTTTTTATAAAAACTTAACACTACGACACCTTTTTTGCTATGAATGATTGGCATTTTTAGCCAAAAGCACTACCTTTGCCCACAGTACACAAATATTATACGATGAAAAAATTACTCAAAAACCTCGGCGTATGGATAATCATTGCGATGGTTATCGGTGTTATCGTCGGTATCATTATGGGCCCTGAAGCCTCTATGTTCAAGCCTTTGGGCGACCTCTTTATTCAACTTATTAAGATGCTCGTTGTACCCCTCGTATTGGTATCTATCATCAGTGGTGCATCGGCTCTTGGCGAGACAAAGTCGGCAGGACTCATCGGAGGCCTGAGCATCGCCTTTATGATTGTCACTACCGCCATATCTATTGTTCTTGCCCTCTTCCTTGGCGAATTGTTTGAGCCAGGCGCTGCGGTCAATAGGGATACTGTAGCGACCCTTGCAGAGGGGTATGAGGTGGCTCAGCAGTCAGCGCCACAGAGTATGAACTTCTGGGATACGGTTATCGGTATGATTCCAGCCAACCCTATTCAGGCACTCACCGAGGGCAACATCCTACAAATCATCATCTTTGGCCTCTTCTTTGGCTTCGGCATCTCTGCTTTAGAGAGCAACAAGCGCCAGAAATTAACCAATGGTCTCAATATGATTCTCGACGCCCTCATCTGGTGCATCGGCAAGGTGATGCTCGTGGCTCCATTCGGCGTCTTTGGTCTTATCGCTGATGCTACGGGAACTTTCGGTTTCGACATCCTCATTCAGGTAGCCAACGTGCTTTGGATCGACCTTATCGCGGTGCTTATCATCGGTCTCGGCCTCTACCCTACGTGCGTATATCTCTTCTCGAAGGTCAAGATCAAGGACTACTTCCGCGCTATGGTTAAGCCTCAGGTGGTATCATTCTCTACGGCCTCATCATTGGCCACTCTTCCAGTGAATATGAACGCCTGCGACGAGATGGGCATCTCGAAGCAGACATCAGGCTTCGTACTCCCTCTGGGTGCCACAATCAATATGTCGGGTAATGCCATCTACTACGCCCTCTTGGCGACATTCTTTGCACAGTTCTATGGCATCGACCTACAGATGGCCGACTATGTATCTATCACCATTGTCTGCACCCTCGGTGCTATTGGTCAAGCGGGCGTTCCTGGTCCTACCCTCCTCGCTGCTGCAGTTTTGGCTGCTGCAGGTATTCCACTCGAGGGTCTTCCACTATTCTACGCCTTGGACCGTGTATTTGATATGATACGCACAACGCTCAATATCACGGGCGACGCGGCTTGTGCCGCTGTGGTAGACCGCTTCGCTCAGCGTAAGTAGCACTCCACAACAATAGGATAAACCAAAGGGCTGTTCAATCGTTAGAGTTGAACAGCCCTTAGTTTCTATCACCACACTTCTACTTATTCTCGCTTTCGGTGGCTACACTCCTTGGAACACCCCGAACAGTCGCACTGAGGCCCACAGTGGAAGAAATGCCACAACTTATGGATTATGACTATACCTACGATGATGGCAATGATGACAACGGCCACGTCTTGCCAATGAGTTACTATATAATCCATAATGTCAAGAGGTATGCTACGTAGGAGATAACCCACGCAATAGCGGTATTATAGATTGCCGAGCCTACGGCCCATCGCCAATTTAGTTCAGAGCCTATGGCGATAATAGTAGCCAAGCAAGGGAGGTACAAGAGCGAGAAGATGAGGAATGCCACAGCCGTAGGGAGCGACATATCTCGCGCAATACGCCTACTTACATCCACCGACAACTCATCGTCACTCTCAGGTTCTATATCCGATGGCTCGGCATACAACACATTCATCGTACTCACTACAATCTCCTTGGCAGGGATACCCGACATAAGTGCCACGGTAGATTGCCAGCCCATATCCATAGGGGCAAAGACAGGCTCACAGAATTGGCCGATACGACCGATATATGACTCCTCGTACCTATGTGTCTCAACACCCATATCGTCAGTCGTGCGTGGGTAGTAACCCAACAGCCAGATGACCACCGAGGCGATAAGAATCAAACCTCCCATCTTCCTGATATACTGCGCACACTTGGTCCACATATGTCTTACAGTAGTGATAAGCATTGGAACTCTATAGGGCGACAGCTCCATAACAAAGGGTGCCTCCTGCTCCCTGAACATAAACCTACGCATCAGACGAGCCGAGATAACCGCTAAGGCCATACCGAAGATATAGAGCAAAAAGAGGGCTGTTCCTGCATGGTCGGGGAAGAAGATGCCGACAATCATCATATAGATAGGCAGACGAGCGCTACACGACATAAAGGGCACTACCATAATGGTAATGATACGCGAGGTGGTACACTCAATCGTTCGACACGCCATAACGGCTGGCACGTTACAACCAAAGCCCATAACCATAGGGATAAACGACTTGCCGTGGACACCCATACGGTGCATAACCTTATCCATAATAAAGGCTGCACGAGCCAAATATCCCGAATCCTCAAGGAAGGAGATAAAGAGGTAGAGAATCATAATGTTGGGCAGAAAGACCAAGACACTACCCACGCCATTAATCACACCATTAGTGAGCATATCGCGCAGAGCGCCCTCACCCATAGCACTATGGACCACGTCATAGAGCCACTCTACACCCATCTCAATCCACTGCTGAGGATAGGCACCAAGGGTAAAGGTGCAGTAGAACATAAACCACATCAGGGCAAAAAAGATGGGGAAACCCCAGATGCGGTGTGTAACAATGGCATCTATCTTATCACCAAGGGTATTACGGTGGCGCACAGCAGCGGTATAGGTCTCCTTAAGAGCACCCGAAATAAAGCCATACTTCTGACCCGCCAAAGCCGTCTCTATATCTTCGCCAAGAGCCTGCTCTATGTTGTTTCTGGCACGCTCGGCCATACCCTTCCAGCGCGCAAAGTGTGGTGCTGACTCAAGCATAGCAACCACCTCCTTGTCGCCCTCAATCATCTTTAGAGCGAAATAGCGTGGTGGGAAGTGCGCGGTGAGTTCATCACGATATCGGCGCATATCGTTATTCAGAGGTTCCAACTCCTCCTCAATCACCGAGCCATAACCGATATGGATATGGCGCACACGAGAATCACGATTTTCGTAGACCGCAATCACCGAATCTAACAACTCCTCAAGCCCCTTGCCCGAAGGTGCTACCACAGGCACAATCGGCACACCTATCATCTCGCCCAATGCGTCGTGGTCGAACTTAGCGCCACTACGCTCCATCTCGTCGTACATATTCAGCGCAATGACCATCTTAGGGCTTATGTCGATGAGTTCGGTCGTCAGATATAGGTTGCGCTCCAGATTCGATGCAACAACCGTATTGACAATCACGTCGGGAGTGTTGTCGATGATATGCTTACGCACGTAGCGCTCTTCGGGAGAATAGGCCGAAAGTGCGTATGTTCCTGGCAAATCTGTAATCTCTATGGTATACCCCTTATACTTAAGCGAGCCATATTTAGCATCCACCGTAACACCGCTATAGTTACCCACGTGTTCGCTACGGCCACAAAGGGTATTAAAGAGCGAGGTCTTGCCCGAATTGGGATTTCCAACCAAGCCCACGCTGATATGGTTATGGCTGCTACGCACAGCCTCGCCGAGAGTAATATCATTTGCAACAAGGGTCGATAGGTCGGGTTGGATTAGTTTCACAGCCTCGGCTCGCGTCATCACCACAATCATCTCGGCCTCCTTGCGACGCAAGGATATGTCGTAGCCCATAATGTGATACTCGATAGGGTCTTTGAGCGGAGCATCGAGGATTACCGAAACCTCTTGTCCCTTGACAAATCCCATCTCCATTATGCGACGTCTAAAACCACCATAGCCAAGCACCTTGACCACGATAGCACTCTCTCCAGTTTTAAGTTCACTTAGACGCATATATTCTTTTTATTTCTCTTATTGGCGACAAAGGTATAAAATATCGTTTTTTTATACAATCCCCACAATTAGGGATTTTGCACTAATACTATCTTAGGCCTATAAGCATAAAGGCGTAGGATGAAGTGATTCGTCGGATAATCACTATCTTAAGGTTGAAAAAAGAGAGTAAAAAATTTGCAAAACAAAAATATTTTATAACTTTGCATAACGAAAAACCTTATAAAACATTTACGATATGAAGACATTAGTAGAGAACATTGCAGCTCAGTATGAGGCTTTTGCTTCAAACGCAGCATTGCAGATTGAGAAGAACAACAAGGCAGCTGGCACACGTGCTCGTAAGGCAGCGTTGGAGCTTTCTAAGCTTTTGAAGGAGTTCCGCCAGGTCTCTGTTGAGGAGGCTAAGAAGTAATCCTTCTAAAGTTCGTAAAGGGCTGAAAAAGAGATTGTTCTTCTTCAATTCCCGATACCAACATTCCCGATGTGTAACATATATGCACATCGGGATTTTTTTGTATTATGGTCTCTCAAAAAAAATCTATTTGCTTTTAAGCAAAAAAATTCATATCTTTACGTGCTTAATATTATAACACAATCGTTTGAGAAATTATGAAAACAGGCGAAATACAGCGACTCAAAGTTAATCGAATTTCAGATTTTGGTCTTTACCTTATCGACAACGAGGGTGTGGAGGTATTGCTCCCCAACCGATTTACTCGTCTCGATATGAAGGAGGGTGACGAGGTAGATGTCTTTGTCTATCACGACTCCGAGGATCGTCTCGTAGCCTCTACCGAGCAACCTCTAATCAAGGTTGGAGAGGTAGCAGCGCTTAAGGTCGTGGACAAGAATATCCACGGAGCATTCCTCGATTGGGGTCTCTCAGGCAAACACCTCTTCCTCCCAAACCGCAACCAGCAGGGAGGTGTCATCGCAGGCCAGAAGAGCGTAGTCTATATGTACGTCGATGAGCGCACAGGTCGCTGTGTGGCAACAAACAAGATTAAGCCATTCATCTACAACGACGATCCACTAACGGTAAAGGTTGGCGACGAGGTAGATGCCTTCATCGCCTACGAGACCCCTATTGGTTTCCGTGTGGTTATCAACAACCGCCACTGGGGTATGATCTACAAGAACCAACTCTTCAAGCCTGTTCGCATTGGCGAGCATCACCGTGGTTGGATTCGTAAGATTACCGAGGATATGCGCATCGACCTTAGCCTTCAGCAGCAGGGCTTGGCCGAGGTTGAGACATCCGTAGTACGCCTTGAGGCTCTTCTCAAGGAGCACGGAGGCGTGCTTGGCGTAAACGACCGAAGCGAGCCACAGGAGGTAGCTCGCCTTACGGGTATGAGCAAGAAGGTATTTAAGAGGTGCTTGGGTATGTTGCTCAAGCAGGGCAAGGTGCGTCAGACGGAGTTTGGCATCGAGGTTATTAAGTAGTCGAAAATCTTATACAATGGCACTAAAGACCGCAGAGAGGGTATCGCGTGAAGTCAGCGACAACTACGTCTTTCAACGCTCACACCTTGCATACGTAGAGGCATCTAAGTTGGTTTCGGGAGAGGTTCTCGAAATCGGCACAGGCACGGGCTATGGCGTAGATATCATCGCACCCTGCGTGGAGAGGTTTGTAACCATCGACAAGACCCGCTCTGAGGATTTGGGCATAATGCCCGAAAACGTAACCTTCAAGGAGGCTTGCGTACCTCCACTCCCCTTCGACGACGATAGTTTCGACTACGTTGTATCGTTTCAGGTAATTGAACATATACGCAAGGATCGAGAGTTTGTCAAAGAGGTACACCGAGTGCTAAAGCCTGGGGGCAAGTTTATAGTTAGCACACCAAATAGACCGATGTCCATAACTCGCAACCCTTGGCACGTGAGGGAGTACTCAATAGTTGAGTTTAGCAAGTTATTCGATGGCTTCACTAAGGTAGAGGCTCTGGGTGTGGAGGGTAACGAACGAGTGTGGGAGTACTACACCAAAAACCGAGAGTCGGTCAATCGCATTATGCGTTTCGACATATTGCGTATGCAGTGGTGGCTACCTCGCTGGATATTACAGATACCATACGACATCCTCAACCGCATAAATCGTCGTCGTCTGCACAACCAAAATAGAGAGCTCACCGAGGGTATTGCGATGAGCGACTACGCCATCACAGCGGCACACGAGGGCTGTTTTGACCTCTTCTATATAGCAACAAAGTGATGAAACAGCGCATAGCCATAGTACAACGCGACATCATCTGGCGAGATGTCGAAGCCAACCTCAAGGCCTTGGAGGAGATATTCTACAACATTGAGGCCGACGTCATCGTGCTATCCGAGATGTTCCAGACGGGCTTCGCCGTCGAGCCTAAGGAGATTGCCGACAATGGCACTACCCTACGCTGGATGCAGCTGATGGCCCAAAAGTTCGACACCGCCATCGTTGGCTCTGTGGCAACGAGCGTGGAGGGTAGATACTACAACCGTCTCTACTTCGTTATGCCAGACGGCGAGGTAGAGTCGTACGACAAGCACCACCTCTTCAGCATTGGTGGCGAGGCAGAGCGATACACGGCAGGCAATGAGCGCAAGGTGGTACACTGGCGAGGTATCGACTACCTCTTAGAGATATGCTACGACCTGCGTTTTCCAGTATGGAGCAGATGGCGTGGCGATTACGACGCAATAATCTACTCGGCCCTATGGCCAAAGCCACGACGCGAAGTGTGGAGAACACTGCTTCGTGCCAGAGCGATAGAGAATCAGGCATACGTCATCGGCGTAAACCGTACGGGCGTAGAGCCAGGCCTGGAGTATAGCGGTGACTCGGCCATCATAGATTACCGAGGTTGTACTATGGTGGATATGGCATCGAGTGAGGGTGTAGAGATTGTAGAGATAGATAGCGAGGCTCTCGGTGCCTTCAGGGCGAAGTTCAACGTGGGTCGCGATGCAGATAGTTTTAACATAGGATAATTGAGAAGATATGAGCATAAATGAGATAGTTCTACTCCTTGGTTCGGGAATCTTGGTGGGTATCATCAACACCTTGGGTGGTGGTGGTTCGGTAATTACTATGTCACTATTTATGGCTATGGGTATGCCTATAGCCTTAGCTAATGGTACTAACCGTATCGCTGTTCTTTTGCAGAATTTGTCGGCAACGGTGGCCTTCTTGCGCAAGGGTATGCTCCACATAAAGAGCGGATTGTTACTCTCCATCCCAGCAATCATTGGTAACATCTTCGGTGCTATGGTGGCTACGGAGGTGAGCGAGTCGGTATTCAAGATTTGCCTAAGCGTAGTGCTTGCCATAATCCTCATATACCTTATCTTAGGTAAAGATAAACAGCAGGTTACAGGTGGCCACGGCCTATCAATCAAGTGGTGGCACTACATCTGGTTCTTCATCATAGGCTTCTATGGCGGTTACATCTACATTGGTCTCGGCTTTCTAATTTTGGCCATCTCCATCTGGACTATGGACCTCGACATAATCACCGCAAACGTCATCAAGGGCTTTGTCATATTCCTATCCACACCATTCGCCTTGGCCGTATTCGTCTATAACGGACAGGTGGAGTGGATGGCAGGTTTATTGCACGGTGTTGGTAACATCATCGGTGCGGTGATGGCATCGCATTGGGCGATGAGTTGGGGTGTTAAGTTTGTGCGCTGGTTCACCCTCGCTATCATCGTGGTCTTCTTCGTAGACCTTATGGGATGGATATCTCTGCAGTCGCTACTGTCGCACCTTTTATAACAAGAGTCTATGGCAAAGAGGTCTATTGAGGTGACGGGAGCGCGTGTCCACAACCTTAAGAATGTCGATGTATCCATACCACGTGACTCCTTGGTCGTTATCACGGGTCTCTCAGGCTCAGGAAAATCATCTTTGGCCTTTGACACCATTTATGCTGAGGGACAGCGTCGCTATATGGAGACTCTGTCGGCCTATGCGCGTCAGTTTGTGGGTAATATGGAGCGTCCCGACGTGGATCACATCACGGGTTTAAGCCCTGTGGTGGCAATTGAGCAGAAGACAACAAACAAGAACCCTCGTTCGACGGTGGGTACTGTTACCGAGATAAACGACTTCCTACGTCTGCTCTTTGCACGTGCTTCAAGAGCCTACTCCCCTCGCACGGGTGAGCCTATGGTGCGCTACAGCGACGAGCAGATTTGCAACCTTATGATTAACGGTTTCGATGGTCGCCGTGTAGCATTCCTCGCCCCCGTAGTCAAGGGTCGCAAAGGACACTACCGCGAACTCTTCGAGACGATGCTCCGCAAGGGCTATATCTACGCCCGCATAGATGGAGAGATACGCGAGATATCGTCGGGGATGAAACTCGACAGATACAAGATACACACTATCGATATGGTCATCGATCGCCTTGTCATTGGCGAGGCTCACCGCGACCGTATGATGACATCGCTCGCAGAGGCGATGAAACAGGGCAACGGCACGATGATGCTCTACGACTACGGCACCGAGGGCATACGCTATTACTCGCGCAACCTTATGTGTCCCACCACAGGAGAGGCCTTCGAAGAGCCACAGCCACACACCTTCTCGTTCAACTCTCCTAAGGGTGCTTGTCCCTCGTGCAATGGTCTTGGTGAGCGTGCCGTCTTCGATATCCGCAAGATAATCCCCGATGGGTCGCTCTCGATTCGTGAGGGCGGTATCGAGCCATTAGGCAAGTACCATAGCAACCTCCTCTTTGCTATGATGGAGGTCTTGGGTCGTCGCTACGACTTTACTATTGACGACCCCGTAGATGATATCCCCCAGGAGGGTATGAATGCCATTCTCTATGGCGACTCAGAGCCTATGACCATCAACCTCTCGGAGTTTGGTGGCACGGGCGGTACGTCGATGACACAGTGGATGGGTCTGTCGGAGTGGTTGCTCCGCAACATCGACGAGGAGTCGAAGCGCGGAGAGAAGTGGCGAGAGCAGTTCTTGGTAAGGGAGGTATGTCCCACCTGCAAAGGCTCGCGCCTAAAGGCCGAAGCCCTCTACTTCCGTATCGGAGATAAGAATATAGCCGAGGTCTCGGCAATGTCTATAACGGAGTTCAAGGAGTGGATTTCGCATATCGACGACCTTCTTGATAGCAAGGAGCGCACCATCGCACGAGATATAATAAAAGAGATACGTGAGCGTACCGGTTTCCTCGTGGATGTCGGTCTCGGCTACCTATCCCTATCGCGCGCCTCACGCACCATATCGGGAGGCGAGGCCCAGCGCATACGCCTTGCTACGCAGATAGGCTCAAAACTTGTGAACGTACTCTACATCCTCGACGAGCCGAGCATCGGCCTACACCAGAGGGATAACCAACGCCTCATATCGAGCCTAAAGCAACTACGCGATGCCGGCAACTCGATAATCGTCGTAGAACACGACGAGGATATGATGCGCTCGGCAGACTACATCGTCGATGTGGGCCCATTGGCGGGTCGTCGTGGTGGCAAGATTGTGGCTACGGGAACATACGACGACATCTGCAAGAGCGACAGTATCACGGCCGACTACCTTACTGGCCGCAGACGCATAGAGCCACCAGCATCCCTACGCCCAGGAAATGGTAACTACCTCACCATACGTGGTGCTAAGGGCCACAACCTCAAGGGTGTAGATGTATCAATCCCATTGGGTAAGTTTGTCTGCATAACAGGTGTTTCGGGATCGGGAAAGTCCTCTTTAATAAATGGCACACTCCGCCCAATACTCTCACGACACCTATACCGCTCGTTCGATCAGCCACTGAAATATGAGTCGATAGAGGGTATGGAACATATCGACAAACTCGTCGTGGTGGACCAATCCCCAATTGGCCGTACGCCAAGGAGCAACCCCGCGACATATACCAACGTATTTAGCGACATCAGAAAACTCTTCGAGATGACCCCCGATGCACAGATTCGTGGATATAAGGCTGGTCGCTTCTCGTTCAACGTCAAGGGTGGTCGTTGTGAGGAGTGTCGTGGCGCAGGTCATCAGACTATAGAGATGAACTTTCTGCCCGACGTATATGTCAAGTGTCGCGCGTGTGGTGGCAACAGGTATAACCGTGAGACTCTGGAGGTTAAATACAAGGGCAAGAGCATCAACGACGTACTCAATATGACTATAAATATGGCTGTTGAGTTCTTCGAGCATATACCATCCATACACCAGAAGTTGCGCGCCATTCAAGAGGTTGGTTTGGGCTACCTCACTTTAGGACAACCCTGCACAACACTCTCAGGAGGAGAGTCGCAACGCATAAAACTTGCCACGGAGTTATCCAAGCGCGAGACGGGTCGCACACTCTACATCCTCGATGAGCCAACAACGGGACTCCACTTCGAGGATATTAAGCAATTGCTCGACGTAATAAATCGCTTGGTGGATTGTGGAAATACGGCCATCGTGATTGAACATAACCTCGACGTAGTGAAGGTTGCCGACTGGATTATAGATATGGGCCCTGAGGGTGGCTCAGGCGGTGGAAATGTCGTGGTGGAGGGTACTCCAGAGCAGGTTATGCAGTGCAAGGAGAGTTACACGGGATACTACCTAAAGCAGATGGCCAACCATAGCGACGCACCTGCCTTAGAGTAGTAAATCAGATTAAATAGCCAATAAATTACCACTATACTGCACACTATTATAATAAGGAGAACTTATGGTAAGTAGTGCGCCACCATAGTGTGAGTATATCTCAAAGGTGAAGGTGTAGGTGGTGGCTGAGAACATCGTAGAACTAAAGGTCACGCTCCACCCCTCGTGGGTCTGCTCGACGGTATAACCCGTAACATCGGGCAAGACATAGTTGAAAAGCACAGGGTAATAGGGAGGCGTGAAGCCCTTGATAAAGGGGATGCAGACATCCACGGCATCACTCCACACCACAACCTCATAGGAGGGATTCATCAAATTACGCATTATGCCCGCAGGCATCTGTTGCATCGTCTGTGGCACAAACCGATAGTTGTGCGACAACACCAACGAATCAACAAATTTCTCGTAGTTAGCCAAACGCTCGGCACGTCGCTGTTGGCGAGCCTCCTGCTGTGCTGTACGTTGCGACTGACTCTTTGTGGCGTCACTCTCCTCGGCATCAAGCACCCAAGCGACACCCGTAACAAGGATAGCAATAACTGCTACTGTAGTAAGTATTGGTCGTCTCATAAAAAAAAGATGTTTGTTATCCATAGGACAACAAACACCATACCAACGATTATGGAGTCCAAAGGGTTAATTAGCCTGAGGATCCTCCTCACGTCGCTTATCATTCTTGCGCATAAGTTTGCGAATTGACGAAGCGAGGTTTTGTGGCTCTATATTACGCTTAATCTGTGAGTCGTGGGCCAAAGATATGCGACCTGTCTCCTCCGAAACAGCAATAATAATAGCATCCGACACCTCACTCATACCCAACGCAGCGCGGTGGCGCATACCATAAGACTTAGGTACATCCTGCTGGGTAGAGGGTAACACACACTTTGCTGCCACCACCCTATTGCCATTGATGATTACTGCACCATCGTGTAACGGAGCATTCTTGAAGAATATGTTCTCCAAAAGCGCAGTAGAGACCTTAGCGTCGATAGCAATACCACTCTCCTCGACAATACCCAAGTCGTTCGACTGCTTGATGATAATCAAGGCACCCACCTTCTCGGCACCCATCTCCTGACAAGCAAGCACGATAGGGTCGAGGTCTATGGCCGACTCATTCTTGCGGTTGCGGAAGTTGAAGATGCGAGAGAGCCACTCGAAACGCTCACGCTGACGACCAATTGCTTGTAGGAAGTGGCGAATTTCGGGCTGAAAGATGATGAGGATAGCGATGACACCGACCGAGATAATCTGGCCGAGGATGGTAGAGAACAGCACTAAGTTGAAGGTCTTTACAAGTATCCACACGAGGTAGATAACAAAGATACCTACCATAATATATGGTGCGCTTGTACCCTTCATTGCCCTATACAGACCAAAGAGCAACGACGCTACCAACAATATATCGATGACATCAACAAAGGTAAATGGTATGAATCCCATTATCAAAAGAGTTTATTAATATTGCTATTTACATCAACGGTGCGAAATTAATAAAAAAAGCCGACATACCAAATAAGTAGGTCGGCAATTTTTCGATTGTTTACTTCCTAATTACAAAGCCTCAGCCTCGTAAAGTTCATCCACCTTCTTGAGGACTACATCCGAGATATTGAGTGTAGGGTCGGCATCTACGACAGATACCGCATTGACAATCATCTTATAACGCTTGTCGGCATTAATCTGGTCGAGAGCCAAACGAGTAAGCTGCTGGAAGCGGTTCATCAACACCGCCTGCTCCTCGGTCAAGGCCATCTCCTCCTCCTGCAACTTCTGACCCTCGGTCTGAACTGTAGACTGAAGAGCGTTCATACGAGTCTGGATAGACTCACCCTTCTTCTGCAAATCCTCCTGCTTCTGCTGAGCATTGAGAGTGGTAATGAGGCCCTTCTCATAGTCCTGCTGGAGCTTCATAGCGTCAGTCTGCAACTTATTATACTCGTTAGCCAAGTTCTGCTCCTTCTTTGCCCAACCCTCCTGAGCGGTTGTTGCGCGCTGCTGGAACTCCTTAACCTTAGCCTCCAAAGCGCTACCCTCAGTAGCATACAACTTGCTCGATGCCATAATATAATCGAGGTCTACGAATACTACATCGCCACTTGCCACACACTCCACGGTGCGAACCTCGGTGGTATCGCTCGATGTTGCAACCTTATCCTCATTGTTGGTTGAAGTGCCAGCGCAAGAGGCAAACAACGACGATAATGCAACCACAAACAAAATGCTCTTTTTCATACTTTCTATCTCTATTTTTAGTTAATTTTCTAAATTCGAAATACAAAGGTAAGAAAATTTATTTAATTTTGTAGAAATTTTAGATGTTTTTATTTTTAGCAACAACTATATGTACGAATATATTACTGGACACGTTGCCGAGGCAACACCAACCTACGCCGTTATTGAGGCTGGTGGCGTAGGCTACTTTATCAACATTTCACTCAAGACATTCACCGATATCGAACACTCGGAGCAGGCCCGCCTATTCACCCACTTTATCGTAAGGGAGGATGTTCAGAGCCTCTTTGGCTTCTCCTCGAAGATTGAGCGAGAGTTGTTCCGACAGCTAATCAGCGTCTCGGGCGTGGGTGGCAATACCGCACGAATGATCCTTTCGACCTACACCCCTCAGGAGTTGCAAAATATCATCGCTACCGAAAATGCGAAACTCCTCAAAAACGTCAAGGGCTTAGGACTCAAGACCGCACAAAAGATTATCGTGGAGCTATCGGGCAAGGTGCTCGAACTCGCTGGCTCGGACTTCTCAACCTCCTCTGTACCAAGCAAAGAGGTTGTTTCAGACATATATGACGAGGCCTTGGCAGCACTCAGTATGCTCGGTTTCCAGAAGTCGGCATCGGAAAAAGTGCTTCGTTCGATTCTCAAGGAGAGCCCCGCTATGGCTGTGGAGGATCTTATCCGCCACGCCCTCAAGCAACTTTAGGTTCGACAGACACAAACCATACGCCTCATACCCTTTGGCACCATTTTTTATCAAAAAAGTGGTGCTTTATAAAATAATTTGTATCTTTGTGCGATATATACTTATATATGAAACATCTTAAAAAGATATACTATATCACACTCGCCTGTCTGGTAATGCTCGTAGCTATGTCGTGTAGCAACGAAAACGATAGCGTGCTAACGCAGCAACAGACTAACATAGAGAGGTATCTCAAGAATAGCCACAGCCCACGCCTCATCAATGAGGAGGAGATTGCTCAGTCGATAGAGGAGGAGCCTCAGTTCTACACCCGTTGGGGTATGGACATCTACCGCTATATTGCGACCTATTACGACGAGGGTCGTCAAGACAAGCCAGAGATTGGCTTAGGCACAACTTTCGACATCACATACACCGCATACATCTTCACTGGCAACAAACCCAAGGTTCAGGATATGTACGCCACAAACGACGAGGCGTCAATCGAGGAGTTGAAAAAATTGGGACTCAACACCTCCTATGAGTGGACTACCGACCCGATGCGTATAACATTGGGTGAGACAAAGTTGCTAAGTGGACTTGAGACCGCCTTGCAGGGGTGTCGCGAGGATGACGAGGTGGAGATATACCTCACATACGAAGCAGCCAATGGCAAACATTATGTAGGTAAGGTACCAAGCAAGTCTCCCGTGATGTGGATGATTAAAATTGTAAACGTAGAGTAAGAGATATGAGAAAACTGCTTTTAGGAATAGTACTCTTTGTGGCGACACTAACATCGTGTATCAAAGAGCCTGAAGTACCATATACCGAAATCGAACAGCGCTCACTCCGCGCCTGGATGGAGAAGTATCACAGCGACTTGGTGGATAACTACCAAGAGAAGGGTGGCTACTATGTCGAGGTGTTGGAGCGTGGCGTAGCCGACTCACTCCCAATCTCAGGAAGAGATGTATGGGTATGGTTTGACTTTACGGCACGCAACCTCAGCGGAAATGTTCAGGAGACACGCAGTTATGAGTTGGCAACACAACTCGGCACCTACACCGACTACACACACTACATTCCCGCCTACCGCTTCAGTGGCAAGGATAGCCATACTCAGATGGAGGGCACATATTTGGCTACGTTCAACAAGCTTAACATCCGCAACCAGGAGAGTGGCCAAATGGAGGAGTTCGAAGTGCGCTACGGCACAAAACTACGTCTCTACCTGCCATCCTCAATCGTGGGTAGCACATCTGCGACCAACGATGGTGGCTACGAGGGCGACTACTCGTCGGATGTGTCGAAGCCAATGATTGTCGATATGCATATCTGGGGTCACGTGAACAACCCCGTAGCATACGAGGGCAACCGCGTGGAGAGCTTCGCAAAGACCAATGGTGGCCTCTGCTACGAGCATAAAGCAACAAAGGATAAGACCGAGGCTAAGAGCCTATACCGCAGAGGTATAACTCGTAGTGGACAAACTGAGGAAGAGGTAGACACCCGTCCGTTGGAGTTCTACGACGGTCGCTGGCACCAGCCAATAGACACCGTTGCCCACCTCCTTGTAAACTATACATACACCCCTGAGCATAGAATCGACTTCAAGGGTGCAATTTCGGCCGATACAGCGATGTACACAACCGAGAGCGAGTATATCGGTGGTATGGTCTACACCAATGGAGTTTCCGACGTAGACAGCCGTATCAACGCAGCACTATTGGAGCGTTTTGGCAAGGGAATCGACACCGACAACATCCTTGAGGCAGATTCCGTCAAGAAGAAGACAACGGCAAAAGTATGGTATATAGGCCGTTTCCTCGATGGCTATATCTTCGATACCAACATCGACGAGGTGAAAGAGATTATCTATGGCGAGGTTACAACGCCAGGCGAGGCACTCTCCTTCAACACCACCAACAACGAGGAGAATAGTTATATCTTGGCCTGGGAGTATGCTATCCCTACCCTACGTTTGGGTCAGTGGGCTGCCATCCTCACCGTATCGACCTATGGCTATGGTCTGAGTGGTAAGATTGGTTCGCATAAATCGACGACAACGACCGATTCGTCATACTACGACTACGCCAACTACTACAACTATATGAACTATATGAATAGTATGTATGGCTATGGCTACGGCGGTATGTATAACTCTGGTTACTACGGCTACAGCCCCTACTACTACGGCTACGACTACACGAATAGTTCGCAGGGCACAACGACAACCGTGACAACCACCTCTTCGGAGATTCAGTCATACGCCCCATTGCTCTTCCAGATATTTATCGAGAAGTAGTCCGTATTCAGCAGGATACGCGGCAAGCTATTTAGAGTGGTTATACTAACTTTAGGGTTAGGTGGCCACTCTCTTTATATAAATAGGTATATACAATAAAGACAAGATTAGAGGGCCAAAAAGATAGAATAACACCTATGAAACGAAAAATAGGAAAAATATTTCAAAAAAATGTAGGTAGTTTGCGAAATTATATGTACATTTGTTTGGTTAATTCCGCGAAATGATTAAACCAACAATTTAACAATCTATAAAACTACTGTCGTATGGCAAAAATCAAAGGAACAGTTGTCGTCGATGTTGAGCATTGCAAGGGTTGTGGTGTATGTGTTGCATCTTGTCCCACACAGACGCTCGGTTTATCGACTGAAGTAAACGGCAAGGGTTACCCCTTCGCTATGATGGTTGAGCCGGATAAGTGTACTGGTTGCGCTTCTTGCGCAATTATCTGTCCGGATAGTTGTCTAACGGTGTATCGCCAAAAATTCGAGTAAGCTATGGCAGAGAAAGAGGTAAAACTTATGAAAGGCAACGAGGTGATTGCTCACGCAGCAATTCGCTACGGTTGCGACGGCTATTTTGGCTACCCTATCACTCCACAGTCGGAGGTTATGGAGACCCTTATGGAGGAGAAGCCATGGGAGACTACTGGTATGGTTGTTCTTCAGGCAGAGTCTGAGGTATCTTCAATCAATATGGTATATGGTGGTGCATCTACAGGTAAGCGCGTGATGACATCTTCATCATCTCCTGGTGTCAGCCTTATGTCAGAGGGTTTGAGCTACCTTGCAGGTGCTGAGCTCCCTTGTGTTATCGTAAACTGCCAGCGTGGTGGTCCAGGTCTTGGTACTATCCAGCCTTCACAGTCTGACTACTTCCAGGCTTGTAAGGGTGGCGCACACGGTGACTTCCACCTTATCGTTTTGGCTCCTAACTCAGTTCAGGAGATGCACGACTTCGTTGCTGATGCTTTCGACCTCGCGTTCAAGTATCGTAACCCTGCATTGATCCTCGCTGACGGTGCTATCGGTCAGATGATGGAGAAGGTTGTTCTTGCTCCACAGCGTCCTCGTAAGACTAAGGAGGAGATCGCTGCAGAGTGCAAGAGCTGGGCTTTGATCGGTAAGACCGACGACCGCGAGCGCAATGTTATCACCTCATTGGAGCTTAAGAGTGAGGTTATGGAGGTAAACAACCAGCGCCTCCAGGCTAAGTATCGCACTATCGAGGAGAACGAGGTACGTTACGAGGCTATCCAGTGCGACGATGCTGACTATGTTATCGTAGCATTCGGTTCTTCATCACGTATCTGCTCTGCAACCGTAGAGATGGCACGTGCTGAGGGCATCAAGCTCGGTTTGTTGCGTCCTATCACCCTCTACCCATTCCCTAAGAAGCCTCTTCAGGAGATGGCAGAGCGTGGCGTAAAGGGCTTCCTTGTTGCTGAGCTTAACGCTGGTCAGATGGTTGAGGACGTTCGCCTCTCAGTAAATGGCAAGGCTCCAGTTGAGCACTACGGCCGTATGGGTGGTATGTTGTTCTCACCAGATGAGGTACTTAAAGCACTTAAAGAGAAACTTATAAACCGATAAGACTATGGCAGAGGTTGAAATCAAACAGGAGAATTTGGTATTTGGCAAGTCGAAGCTTATCTTGCCTAATGTAATGCACTACTGCCCCGGCTGTAGCCACGGTACAGTTCACAAACTCGTAGCTGAGGTTATCGAGGAGATGGGCTTGGAGCACGACACTATTGGTGTATCACCTGTAGGTTGCTCAGTATTCGCATACAACTATATCGACATCGATTGGGCACAGGCTGCTCACGGTCGTGCTTGCGCAGTTGCTACTGCTATCAAGCGTGTTAATCCAGAGAAGATGGTATTCACATACCAGGGTGATGGTGATATGTCAGCGATTGGTACTGGCGAGACTATTCACGCTGCTGCACGTGGCGAGAACATCGTTGCTATCTACATCAACAACGCTATCTACGGTATGACTGGTGGTCAGATGGCTCCAACAACTTTGTTGGGTATGAAGACCGCTACTACCCCTTATGGTCGCGATCCTAAACTCAATGGTTACCCTTACAAGATTGGTCAGATGTTGGCTCACTTGGACGGCGTTTGCTACGTAACTCGTCAGAGTGTTCACACTCCAGCTAACGTACGTAAGGCAAAGAAGGCTATCCGTCACGCATTTGAGAATGCTATGGCTGGTAAGGGCTTCAACCTTGTTGAGATCGTTGCTACTTGTAACAGCGGTTGGAAGTTATCACCTGTTGCTTCTAACGAGTGGCTCGAGAAGAATATGTTGCCATTCTACGAGCTCGGCGATTTGAAGGACACAACTAAAGAGTAAGCAGTTATGAAAGAAACAGTAATCATTGCAGGTTTCGGAGGACAGGGTGTCCTCACTATGGGTAAGATTTTGGCTTACTCTGGTATTATGCAGGATATGGAGGTGACTTGGATGCCTTCATACGGTCCTGAGATGCGTGGTGGTACCGCTAACGTAACAGTTATCCTTTCAGATAGCGCAATCTCTTCACCTATCGCTCACGAGTTCGACTGCGTAGTGGTTCTTAACCAGCAGTCTATGGACAAGTTCGAGAGCCAGGTTAAGCCAGGTGGCGTACTTATCTACGATACTAACGGTATCACAAACCACCCTACTCGTACCGACATTAGCGTTTATCAGATCGACGCTACTGCTGAGTGCGCACGTTTGGGCCAGGCTAAGTTGTTCAACACTATGATTTTGGGTGCTTACCTTAAGGTACGTCCTGTAGTCAAGATGGAGAACGTAATGGCAGGTCTTAAGAAGACTTTGCCTGAGCGCGCTTGGAAGATGCTTCCACAGAACGAGGAGGCTATCAAGCACGGTGGCGAGATTATCCGTCAGATCCGATAATCGAGTCTCAACTATCAAGCAAAAGGGTATTCCACAAGGGATGCCCTTTTGTCGTTTATATAGGTCGATACCGACAACAAAAAGACCGTTCAACAAAGTTGCTGAACGGCCTCTATCATTGTGTGTTAAAACTACTTAACCCACTCCTTCATACGCTCACGAGCGTAGAAGTAGTAGACTACCAAGCCTACCCAGCTTGTGAGGAACAAAACGATGGCTGCAATGAGCTTCTTAGCCATATCACCCTCCAAAGAAAAAATCTCAACGACACCCTTGATGCAGAGTACTACACCAATAACCCAAATGATAGTTGCTAACATAGTATATAAAAAATTTTAGAATTGTTTGCTGACACAAAGATATAAAAATAAGTAATACTAATCGACTTTTGATTCACATTTTTTTAGACTAAGTGCATTACTTTACGATAAAAAATATAACTTTGTATTAATGAAATCTAAAAACACGCTTCACTATGTCACAGAAAACAGGCTTTGCAAGGAACTTTTTTAAGGTATATATCGTCGATGCGCTAAGCTATATGGCGATGGGTCTCTTCTGTTCGCTCATCCTCGGTCTTATCGTAGGACAGATAGCCAAGATTCCTGGGCTCGACCTTCTTAGCGAAATCGCTCGTCTGTTGCAACTCGACCTCGTGGTGGGTGGCTCTATCGGTCTGGCCATAGCACTTGGTATGAAGCGTGACCCTCTGGTGACTATCTCGGCCATTGCCGTAGGTGCTTTGGGCTACTCACTCGGAGGAGCGTGGGGCGATGTGGGTGGCAACCCTATAGGTGCCTATCTGGCTACTATTGTCGGCATAGAGGCTGGCTCGTTGGTCTCGAAGCGCACCCCTATCGACATTATCATCACACCGTTGGTTGCCGTGGTGGCAGGTGGTCTCTTTGCCAAGTACTGCTGTGTGCCTGTGGGTGAATGGGTTATGGCCTTGGGCGATGTAATCAATCGTGCTACGATGCTCAACCCATTTGTTATGGGTATCGTGGTTTCCGTTATGGTGGGATGTATCCTCACACTTCCGATTAGTTCGGCTGCACTCTGCATATCTATCGGATTGAGTGGCCTGGCTGCAGGTGCTGCAACGGTGGGTTGCTGTGCGCAGATGATTGGCTTTGCGGTGATAAGTTTCAAGGACAATGGCTTCGGAGGCCTTATCTCTCAGGGACTTGGAACATCTATGCTCCAGATAGGCAACATAGCACGCAAGCCTATAATATGGCTCGCACCTACCCTAACAGCCGCTATCCTCGGCCCTATATCCACTATGGTACTCAAGATGACAAATAGTCCTGCGGGAGCAGGTATGGGTACTGCGGGATTGGTTGGCCCTATCGGTTGCTGGGACACTATGTCGGCAACAATGGATGGCGGAGTGCTTATGGCAGAGATCGTGGGTCTCTACTTCGTAGCCCCAGCAATCCTAAGCCTCATAATCCACGCCATTATGGTACGCAGGGGTTGGGTCAAGCCTGGCGATATGAAGTTGCAGCGATAACGGTTACCTGTCCGCCTCGCTGTATATATCCTTAAGTCGGTTAGACATAAAGTATTGGAACACACCTCGAAGGAACATAAACGAGGTGAAGGCCAACCATATAGCGTTGTTGCCTATGAGCCAGCCAGTGCCATAGAGCAGAGCGAAGTAGCAAACAGACGACCACACCATAGAGTTACGCATAATACGGCTACGTGTGGCACCCACCATTATACCATCCATCACAAATGGAAGGGCACAGGCTATAGGTATGGCTATAACCCAACCGATATACTGCTCGGCTACGGCAATGAGTTCCGCGCTATTGTTGTTTGAGGAATCAACAAGCATCGAGAAGATGTCGCGCCACCAACCGATGTAGACACCTACGTAGATGAACGACACCACAAAGCACCAAACCACACATAGTTTTATACACTTGCGGAGCGATACCCCATCGCGCGCTCCGATGAAACGTCCCGTGAGGGCCTCCGCGGCGTAGGCAAAGCCGTCGTTCATATAGGAAAAGAGCGTGAACAACTGCAAAAGGATGGTGTTTACGGCCAATATATTCTTGTCACCCATATCGGCTGATGCCTTCGTAAAGAATGTGTAAACCGCTACAAGACAGAATGTTCTAACGATAATATCACTATTGATAGAGAAGAACTTCTTCATCGACTCCAGATCCACAATCTCGTGCCAATCTACCACAACCAACCTCTTGCGATACATTACTACAATGATTGCCACCGTAACAACAACACCCGTCCACTGAGCAACAACAGAGGCCAAGGCAATACCCTCCAGACCCCACGAGCCGACAATGGCAAAGAGGTAGCTGAATATGATGTGTATGATATTTACCATAATTGCCACTGCCATAGGCACAACGGCATTCTGCATACCTGTAAGCCAACCATTGAAGGCAAAGAGCATAATGCCAGCAGGTACGGCCCAGATGCGAGTGTAGAAGTATTGCGATATCATCTCATCACTCACTGCATCACCCGTACTCATAAACCACAACGAAAACTCACCTATGGGCCACTGCAAAGCGAAGGCAACGACACCTACTCCCAAAGCTACAACCACGGCACGCCAGAGCATCAATGTATACTCCTTATGCTGCTCTGCACCAAAGGCTTGAGCCGTAAGGCCACTCGTACCCATACGGATAAAGGAGCAGTTCCAATAGATGAAGTTGAAGATTGCCACACCAATCGACAATGCGCCAATAGTGGTCGCACCATCGCTTCCTGCCACACGACCTGCAATGACCGTAGAGGCAATACCCATAAGTGGGACAGTGATGTTGGATATAATATTCGGAATTGCTATACGAAGTATCTCTCTATTCATATTTTATATCAATTTGAGGGCAAAGGTAAGGATTATTTATTATTTTTCATCTATATTCGTGGCATAGAGATTGTAGAAATGTGTGTTATTCAAAAAAAGTATTACCTTTGCACCCACATTATTTCTAAATAACAATTACAGATGAAAACCAACAACACAGACTCAACGGCTAACGTATCGCGTTTTGCTCGCGACAAGCGTCAGCGTATCAACTCTTCGGAGCGCGTTGAGCGTAGTCCTCGTCAGCGCCGTGAGGGCGACAACGAGGGACAAAAAGAGTATCGCCCACGTGTGGCTAAGAACGAGAAGAGATCTTCTTACAACCCTCACTTCACCTCTGACAACCGCCTCCGTCCAGAGTACGAGGCAACCCGTCGTGAGGAGCGTGGCGAGCGTACGGAGCGTAGTTTCAACCGCACAGAGCGCGGAGGCTTCAACCGTTCAGAGCGTGGCGAGCGTTCGGAGCGTAGTTTCAACCGCACAGAGCGCGGAGGCTTCAACCGTTCGGAGCGTGGCGAGCGTACCGAGCACAACTTCAACCGCACAGAGCGCGGTGAGCGCAACGACCATTATTCACGCGACACTGAGCGCACACCTAAGGGTGGTAGCCGTTCACAGAGCGCTGAGCGCACATCGCAGCGTGGTGGTACAAAGCGTAGCTTTACACCTAAGCGCGACGAGAAGCCTCGTTCATACCCTAAGTACAACCCTAACCGCGGCAATGGTGAGATTCGTCTCAACCGCTTCATCTCTCAGTCGGGTGTTTGCTCACGTCGTGAGGCCGACGACTTTATCCTTGCAGGTGTAGTGACCGTTAATGGTAAGGTTGTTACAGAACTTGGAACAAAGATCTTGCCTACTGACGAGGTTCGTTTCAACGACGAAAAGCTCCAGGGCGAGAAGCACGTATATATTGTACTCAACAAGCCAAAGGGTTATGTAACATCTCTTGACGATCCATACGCCGACAAGACCGTAATGGACTTGGTGAAGGATGCTTGCACCGAGCGTGTCTACCCCGTAGGTCGTCTCGACAAGAACTCATTGGGTCTCTTGCTCATCACCAACGATGGCGATGTTACGCGTCAATTGACACACCCTTCAAACCGCAAGAAGAAGATCTATCAGGTAACACTCGATAAGCCTCTTACTCGTGCCGATATGGATACACTCACCGAGGGTATCACCTTGGAGGATGGCGACATCTTCGCCGACGAGGTGGCATACGCAAGCGAGGACAAGAAGACAGTAGGCGTGGAGATTCACTCTGGTCGCAACCGTATCGTACGTCGTATGTTCGAGCATCTCGGCTACACCGTACAGAAACTCGACCGTGTCTACTACGCGGGTCTTACTAAGAAGAACCTCAAGCGTGGTGCTTGGCGCTTCTTGACCAAGGACGAGGTTATGCGCCTCAAGACTGGTCAGTACGAGTAGTCACACTCAAAGCGGTATAAACAAAAAATCCTCGAAGGAATCTCCGAGGATTTTCTGTTTTCTGACTACCCTATCGTACTCTTAGTCGCTGACCTATACGCAAGATACTGGTAGACTTGATGCCGTTGAGCTGGCAGAGGCGTGTGACCGTAGTGCCATACTTACGAGCCAACGCACCAAGCGTGTCGCCTGAACGAACGGTATGATACTGGATGGCTGCAGCGGCCTTGCGCTCAGCCTCCTCAATCTTCTCTACCTCAACCTCTTCGTCGAAATCCTGCTCATACTTAGCATAGATGCTGAAATGGCGACGCTTCAACAACAACTCGCTACGACGCAAGTCACCTGTAGTAAAGTCGATAATGCGCTCTGGGTCAAATGATTGTCCCTTATAACGCACCTCAAAGTGAAGGTGAGGACCTGTGCTTCGGCCAGTGTTACCACCAAGGCCTATCTGCTGGCCCGCAACAACCCAATCGCCAACCTCTACGCTACGCTCAGAGAGGTGGGCATAGTAGGTCTCAAGGCCGTTGTTATGGCGGATGATGACGAGGTTACCGTAGTTGCCCGCAGCCTTCGACATACGTACCTTACCATCAAAGGTGGCATAAACGGGATCGCCAATCTTCAAGGAGATATCGAGACCCTGGTGGGCGCGACCACGGCGAGGGCCATAACGCGAGGTGATACGACCGATATATGGGTGATGGTAGCTACCCAACGAGTCCACCAAGCGGATAGGTGTAGCCTCAGGAAGTGAGGATAGTTCCACATCTGAATAGGCGTGAGTAGCCGTTGTATTCCAGTGATCTGAGAAGACCTCAGGGTCATTCCTGAACTCCTCAGCCATCACATAGCGCCACGTATTGTCGTTAAAAAGGATGATGCTCAAGTATGGGCTCTCGGTAGCGAGGGTGTCGATAGCACTAACCTTACCCAACGTACGAACAGAGTGGACAGGGTGCGCCTCCTGCTTAACAGGCTCGTCGGCTACGGCAACACTATCAGCAGCAATGGTCTCGGCGAGAAGTTCCTCGTCCATAGTATCTACCTCCTGGGCAGAAGCCGAGAGGGCAAGGAGCATCATCAAAGGCAAAAATAAATATTTCATTTTACTCGTTATCAATCTATTACATCAGGTTACTTCATATCTTTTAGCATATCCTCGGCCATCTCCAACTGGTGGTAGAACTCCTCACCAAAGGCACGTGTGATAGGCTCTTTAAGACCCTTATACACTGGTATTCCGAGACGCTTACCACACTCACGAGCCGAACCACAGACAGCCCAGCGGTGGTAGTTCAAGCCCATAGAGCCATTGCGAAAACGTGTGACACGGATGGGGTACAAGTGGCACGAAATAGGCTTGAGGAAGGAGCATTTACCCTCGCGATAGGCGCGCTCGATAGCACAAAAGGTGATGCCATTCTCCTCAAAAGCGTAGGCACACGCAGCATTATCCACTAAAGGCGTGGTATAGTCGCCATCGACATCCACAACCATAAAGCCCTGCTCCTCGACGGCACGACGGCCCTCTTCGGTCATATAGGGGGCGTAGTTCTCCCACTCCTGCTCAAGGATATCAACCTCGTCGATATCCAATGGTGCGCCCGAATCACCCTCGACACAGCAGATACCTTTGCACTGACCCAAGTCGCAACTGAAACCCTCGCGAAGAATATCGAGGCTCACAATCTTATCATCTATCTCAATCATCTCTTCGGCGGATTAAGGGTTGTAGATATCCTTATAACGGAACGAAAGAATCTCGTAGACCATATCGTGCAACTGCTTAGCCTCCTCATTATCAGGCTCTATAGCCTTAGCGCGATTGAAATCGTTGATTGCCTTACCCCACTCATTACGCTGGAAATAGCACTTTCCACGCTCTATGTAGAGCGAAGCGCGCTCATCGCCACCCTCAATCATCGAGGTAAAGCGCACGATACGTCCTGCGGTAGTCCACAACTGATTTTTGGCGATATACTCAGCGACGGGGGCTGGTACCATAGAGGTAATATCCTCGCCACGCTCGGCCTTGCCACGCACCTCAGTCGAAGAGTAATCGGCAAATGGTGCATCTTCAAGGATGGTGACTCTATCGGCAAACTTCTCCACCTCATAGCCCTTGCGTGGATATACATATATCTTATACTCAGACAAGATACGCTCGTAGTCCTTCCACTCGTCGAAACGAGACCATATATCACTACCAGTGATAATGGCGAACTCCATATCCTCGCCGTGATTCTCCTTAAGATAGTCGAGGGTATTGATTGTATATGATGGCTTTTCGAGGACAAACTCTATAACCGATGGTTTAATTCTATCTGGATACTTCGAACCCTTGCACGCCATCTCTGCCATCTCGTAACGGGTGTACTCTGGCGTCTGCAATAGGTCTGTCTTGAAGGGGTTTTGTGGCGAAATAATGAGAACAACCTCGTCGGCAAGGTCTCTCTCTACGGCATACTCGGCAAGCGCAAGATGACCATTATGGATGGGATCAAACGAGCCGAAATATAGTAACATACGTCTCTTCATAATCACTCTTACTTAAGAAATTCATTAATAATGGCCGTAGCCTCATCTACAGCCACGCTAAGGTCGTCGTTGATGACACAGTGGTCGAACTGATCGGCCTTAGATATCTCGAACTCAGCCTTAGCAATACGCTTGAGGATAACCTCCTCGGCATCGGTACCTCGGCCACGCAGGCGGCGCTCAAGTTCCTCAATCGAGGGTGGCATAATAAACATTGAGCAAGCATCATCACCGAAGAGACGCTTTAGGCTGATACCACCCATAACATCTACATCAAAGATGATAACCTTGCCAGCGTTCCAGATACGCTCCATCTCGCTCTTGAGTGTACCATAGCAAGTACCAGCATAGACCTCCTCCCACTCGACGAACTCATCACGCTCGACACGTGCCTTGAACTCCTCGTTGGTCATAAAGTAGTAATCCACACCATTCTGCTCCTGGCCACGTGGCTGACGCGAAGTAGCCGAAATGGAGAACTCAAAGCAGTCGAAACGCTTGAGCAACTCACGAACTATAGTTGTCTTGCCCGAACCACTGGGGGCAGAAAATATCACTAACTTACCCATAGTAAACTACAAAATATTGAGTACCTGTTCTTTAATCTTCTCCAACTCATCCTTCATCATAACCACCAAACGCTGCATATTAGCCTCGTTGGACTTCGAACCCATAGTGTTGATCTCGCGACCAAGCTCCTGAGCGATGAAGCCGAGTTTACGGCCTGGAGCATCCTCCGAAGCCGCCACCTCACGGAAATAGTTGCAGTGGTTATCGAGGCGCACCTTCTCCTCGGTGATGTCGAGTTTCTCGATATAGAAAATCATCTCCTGCTCAAGACGATTGCTATCCACATCGATAGAGAGTTTCTGGATATTCTCGCGGATACGATTCTTGATAACATCGACACGTGAAGTCTCGAAAGGCTCAACCTCGTGGCGATACTGCTCGATGAGGTCGATTCTTCTCAATAGGTCGTTGATGAGGATAGCACCCTCCTGAACACGGAAGGCATCGAGTTGCTGGCAAGCCTGGATGGTGGCCTCAACAATAGCACGCAACTCCTCGTCGGAAACCTCCTGCTCCTCGGATGTCACCACATCGGGCATACGGATAATAGTGCGAAGAAGTGTATCATCTGCAACACTCATAGAGTTCTCCTGGCACACCTTGCGCAACTCCTCGGCATATGTCTTAAACATTGCCGAGTTGATATGTGCCGAAGTGTCGGTCACCACATCCTCGTATGACACAAAGCAATCAACCTTACCACGCTGCAATTCACGAGTAACGATTGCTCGCACCTCGGCCTCAGCAGCACGATATTTGCTTGGTATCTTGACACTTAAATCGAGTTGTTTAGAGTTCAACGAGCGCAATTCCACCCTAAACTTCTTATCTTTGCATAGTGCTTCGCCCTTGCCGAAGCCCGTCATCGACTTTATCATATATATCTTCGTTTTTTAGATGCTAAAACAATGTCAGGCAAAGATACAAAAAAAATAGAATCATTCATACATAGTATGATGATTTTTTCCCTCGCCTTCGAGTTCAAAGGTTAAGGCTATGACATAGTCACCTTCTTCGACGGACTAATGTTTGCAGTGCGGACAGTCGTCGTGATGATGTAGGACTGTGTGGGGTACGTTGCCGTGAGAGACGAGTTGTATCGGGCAATCGTAATTGAGGAGTTGCTCCTCGGTGATGATATTGGAGTCGTGGCGATGAACGTGGCGATTGACACAGACGATGCTTCGCACTACACTCGACACCGTGCCCAAGTCGTGTGAAACCATAATGATAGCCATACGCTCAGAGAGTTGCTGAAGCAAGTTATAGAGTTCGTTCTCGAACCTATTATCCACGAAGTTGGCGGGCTCGTCAAGCACCAACACCTTGGGGTTGGAGATGATGGCGCGACAGAGCATAACACGCTGAAGCTGACCTCCAGAGAGTTCTCCGATGGGGCGATTAGCAAGGTGTGACAACTGAGCCAACTGAAGCACCTCCTCGGCGCGGCGACGCTCCTCCTTGCCATAGCCTCGCCAAAGGCTCTTCTCGCTCTGGAGACCCGACATAACGACCTCGACAACCGAGATAGGGAACTCCTTATCGAAGGTAGAGACCTGGGGCAGATAGCCTATATGTGGGTGGTTGGCACGCATAATCGAGGGCGAGTAGTCGATGCTACCGCTATAATCTACCACACCCATAATCGCCTTGACCAGAGAGCTCTTACCACCACCATTAGGGCCAATGATAGCGATAAAGTCGTCGGCATAGATATCGAGATTGACGTGCATAAGTGCCACGGTGCTGTCGTAGCGCACACCAAGGTCTCGTATTGAAATGATTGGTTCTCTACTCATCTTTATGGCAAATTATCTCGGTGACACGTTCAATTTCAGAGAGTATATCCTCGGCCAAAGGGTCGGTGACAACGACCTTTGCGCCACACTCTTTGGCCAATGTCTCGACCTTGTCGATAGCGTACTGAGGTTGGATAAGGATTGTCGCAGTACCCTCACTGCGAGCACTCTCGACAATAGCTGCCAACTGGCGTGGCGAAGGCTCCTTTCCCTCCTGCTCCACGGCCACCTGCTTAAGGGCGTAGTGGTGGGCGTAGTAGGTATAGGCAGGGTGGTAAATCATAAAGGACTTAACACCTGAATTAGCTATGGTTGAAGCACATAGGCTATCGAGTTGCTCGATGCAAGAGATTAACCCTTCGGTAGCCACATCATATTTCAACGAGTCGGGATAACGCGTCTTCATTGTCTCGTGGATGGTCTCGACCATACGCTTTAGTTCGCGGGGTGAGGTCCAGATATGTGGGTCTACGCCGTGCTTATGGCCACTACCGTCGTGGTGGTGGGAGCAACAACCAGCCAAGAGTTTTATACCCTTCGAGAGTGGCACGATATTACCCTCCTTAGCCAGACGCTCGGCTACCCTACGCTCGAAGTCAATGAGGCCCGTAGTGAAGAGCAGTTGAGCATCGCTAACCTCGGTGAGTTGGCGCGCCGATGGGTCATATATCTCAGGACTCATACCCTCTGGAACAAGCACCTCTACAGGGAAGTCTCCGCACGTAACCTCCTCGACAAGTTGCTTCAGAGGAGCTATACTTACGAATATGGTCTTTTTTTCATTACCCTCACTCGGCTTAGAACAGCCCACAGCAAGAGTGGCAAATAGTATGAATATGGTTAAACGGAACATAGTTTTATCTCCTAATAAGCATTATAATTGACAAAGGTATAAAAAAGTGTTAGATTTTTTGTTTTATCTATATTTTTTTTCGATATTTGCCCAATAAAATCTAAAATAACTTGTGCAAAATGATTAAGAATATAACCGAAAAAATAAAGTACATCGGTGTCGATGATACCGATATTGACCTCTTCGAGAGCCAGTACATTGTGCCTAATGGCGTATCATACAACTCTTACGTCATCCTCGACGAGAAGGTAGCAGTGATGGATACCGTAGACCTCCGCAAGTGCGACGAGTGGCTCAACAACCTCGCAACAGCCTTGGAGGGTAGAACTCCCGACTACCTCATCGTTCAGCACCTTGAGCCAGACCACGCAGGCTCTATCGCTAAGGTCTTGGAGCGCTACCCAGAGATGCAGATCGTAGCATCGGACAAGGCTATAAAAATGATGCCACAGTTCTTCTATGAGGTGAACTTCGAGGGCAGAATTATTGGCGTCAAGGAGGGTGGAACACTCTCGTTGGGTGGTCGCACACTCCACTTCGCTATGGCCCCTATGGTACACTGGCCAGAGGTTATGGTAACCTACGACAGCAGCGAGAAGGTACTCTTCTCGGCTGACGGCTTTGGCAAGTTCGGAGCCTTGGCTCACGACGAGGAGTGGGCTTGCGAGGCTCGTCGCTACTACTTTAACATCTGTGGCAAGTATGGCGCACCTGTTCAGGCGCTCTTGAAGAAGGCTGCACAGTTGGATATCGCCATCATCTGTCCACTCCACGGCCCAATCCTTACCGAGAATCTCGGCTACTACATCGGTCTCTACGACACTTGGAGCAAGTATGAGCCAGAGGATGAGGGCGTTTTGGTTGCCTACGCCTCTATCCACGGCAACACTGCCGAGGTAGCAAAGAAGTTTGCGGATATTCTTCGTGCTAAGGGTGCTAAGAAGGTGGTTGTGTCGGATCTCTCACGCTCGGATATGGCTGAGGTTGTGGAGGATGCTTTCCGTTATAGCCGTCTTGTGGTTGCAGCAGCATCGTACGACTCTGACGTATTCCCTCCAATGCACGACTTCTTGCACCACCTCGCCATCAAGGGTTTCTGCAAGCGCCGCATAGGCATCATCGAGAATGGCTCGTGGGCCCCATCAGCAGGTCGTGCAATGCGCAACATTATCGACCGCTTCAAGGATGTGGAGGTTATCGAGGATATGGTAACTATCATATCACGTATGAAGCCAGCCGATATGCCTGCTCTTGAGCGTTTGGCTGACGAGATCTTGGCCGATAAGTGTAGCCGTTGCACCGAGTAGTTTCGACAACACCTATATAGACAAAAAAGTGGAGAATTGCTCTCCACTTTTTTTGTCTACTATCGACTCTTAACTATCGAAGTTACAAACCTCACCACATCGGGAACTAACAACACGGGCGAGGTAAGAAGAAGTATATAACCCCAATCGCTAAGCGAGATTGGCTCGACATTGAATAAATCACTGGCAAAGGTGACGATAACCACCTGGCCTACGATAATAACTAAAGCTATAAGCAAGAAATATTTGTTGTAACTCTGTTTCACGACTTCGGTATTACGGAATAGGTCTACAACATCTCTTATAAGGCTACGATCGGTAGCGAAATACTTGACATTAAACAAGTTCCAGAACTGCATAAGCACAAATATCGAGAAGTAAACACCCATCTCGTAGCCCGAAAGGTGTGGGTGCAACTTGCTACTATCGAAGAGGCCACAGAAGAAAATATGCACAGACTCCCACGTGAACAAATCCTTAACACTCTGAATCTGCGTGTGGAACATAAACTGCCACAACGCCGCCAAGAAGAGGAAGAAGAGTAGGCCCGTAATAACGATGCGACGCATCATCCTACCATCGACAATATGGCTATTATGCTTACGTGGCTTCTCGTAGAGGACTCCCCTATCGGGTGGCAACGACGAGAGCGCCATAGCAGCAAAGGTATCCATAATGAGGTTCACCCAGAGCATCTGTGTAACGGTGAGTGGCGAGTCGTAGCCCACAAAGGCACCGAAGAGGACTATCAAGCAGGCGCATAGGTTGATGGTCATCTGGAAGAGGATGAAGCGACGAATATTGAGATAGAGCGACCTACCCCACATTATCGCCTTGTTGATAGTGGCAAAGGAGTTGTCTATAATAGTGATATCGCTGGCCTCCTTAGCGCGCGACGTGCCATCACCCATAGAGAGTCCCACCTGTGCCTTGCTCAAAGCAGGGGCATCGTTTGTACCATCGCCCGTAACGGCTACAACCTCATTATTAGATTGTAGCAACATCACAAGGCGAGCCTTATCGTCGGGACGGGCGCGAGAGATAATCTTGAGCCTATCGCCACGCAACAACTCTTTTGCCTCCTCATCGCTGAGTTGCGAGAACTCTACACCCGTAATTATCTGACCCTCCTCGTCGCTGGTAATAAGGCCTATCTGGCGGCCAATCTCCATTGCCGTTCCAGAGGTATCTCCCGTAACGATGATAACCCTCACGCCAGCCCTATTCATGCAGGTATCTATAGCCTCGGCAACATCCTCGCGGATAGGGTCGGCAATACCCACAATGCCCAAGAAGGTGGTCACACCACCCTGCTCTACGGCAAAGGCGAGGGTGCGCATAGCGCGTGACTGATAGTTGCGGAGCGTAGCCTCGATACTCTCCTTAACAAGCCCCTCGGCCATAGCATTACACATTCCAAGAATCACCTCAGGCGCACCCTTAATAAAGCGTACGGGGGTAGGAACATCGTTGCACTGAGCCACGGTGGCCATATACTTTGTCTCGGTAGAGAAAGGCTCCTGAGAGAGAGTCTTATACTTATTTCTCAGCGTTTTATACTCTATATCTCGGCCTCTGAGCCACATTAGTAGCGCAACCTCTGTAGGATTGCCAATGGGGGTGATAGAGCCATCCTCGTCTTTAGTGAGTTCGGCCGTGGAGTTCACAGCCATACACTCGACAATACGGCTTAGGGCATCTCCTCCGCCAACCTCTATCTCCATTACCGACATACGGTTTTGGGTGAGCGTACCCGTCTTATCGCTACAGATGACCGTCGCTGCACCCATAGTCTCGCAAGCGTGGAGTTTGCGGACAAGGCTATTCTCCTTGAGCATACGGCGCATACTCATCGCAAGGCTCACCGTAACACTCATTGGCAGACCCTCCGGCACAGCAACAACGATAAGCGTCACGGCAATCATCACCGAAGACAACACGAATTGAAGGATATCGATCCACGTCACACCCTCGGCAGTCAAATCGCCAGAGATACCGTAGTAGAGCAGACGGCCTACGATGATGAGCGAAGCCAGCACAAAACTCACCTTCGACATCATACGGCCGAGTTGGTCGAGTTGCTGGTTGAGCGGAGTCTCCACATCGCTACCCTCGCTTGCTCGCTTAACGCCATGACCCTCCTCGGTATCGACACCCACAGCGACGACCTGCATAACGGCACTACCCTCAATTATCGTTGAGCCACGAAGCATAAAGTTAGATGCGTAGGTGGCCTCGCTATCGAACGACTCCTCGTCGGCATACTTATTTACGTATGGCTCGCCCGTGAAGTCCGACTCATCGACCCTGAGGTCGATAGACTCCAACAACTCTCCATCGGCAGGCACCTCGTCGCCAGGTTCAAGGCGCACGATATCACCCACGACAACATCTTGCTTTTCAACAAGATATACATTAAGTTCACCATCTGCATCTACGCGCACCACCTTCACTGGGCGCGAGTCCTTAATCTTATTCAGAACGTCGAACTCCCTACCCGCCTTAACCTCGAAGATAAAGCCTACGCCCGTAGCCAGCAACAGTGCCAACAGCACTCCCAACGACTCTATCATCACCGACCACGAGTAGCCGAGCATAAGAATCTCATAGAGTGAGAGCATCACCGAGAAGAAGAAGACCACGATAAGCACGACGATAATCGGATCCTTGAACTTCTCAAGATAGGCACGCCAAAGCGACTCACGTTCCGGAGGTGGAATAATATTCTTTCCTGCGCCCTCCACCACAGCCGAGGAGTTTACCCCAAGGGCCAGTGTAGAGAGGTCTATATCTCTATTTTTTGCCATAGTGCAATGGTTTGGTTCTATGACTTACTATTTAGATATTCGGCTACGATGCGTGCAGCACAACCCACATACTCCGAGCAGGGGCGCTTGCGATAATACTCTGCGGTGCGCTCCGAGGGCATAGGGGTCTCCTTGCGCTCCTCGATAGGCTCAAGCCCCAAGAGTCGGCGACATACGATATCGCCATTCTCGCGGCGGAACTCCTCGGCAAAGTGCTGAACAAGAGCGTAGTTATTCTTGCGCTCCTCCAGATTCTTTGGATCTGACGAGGGGGCTATTGCGCCAGCGACAAATGCCATACCACTCACCGTGCCACACACCTCACGCATACGGCCCATACCGCCACCAAAGGGGGCTATCATCCGAGCAAGGCTCTCCTGGCTCATTCCCATAACATCATCGAAGGCCATAACAACGGCTTGTGCGCAGTTGTATCCCGCCTTGAAATACTCCTCGGCACGCGCTACACGAGCCTCGACATCTATTTTAATTTCTCTATTCTCCATAATTTTAGTATCTTTGCCACAAAGATATAACTTTTTTTGACAACTACGATGGAGTACCCCACACTAAACTACCCCGCCATACACCTTCGCGCTCGTCGAGGGGCTAACGGACGCACAGAAATCTTCGATAAGGTGCGAGGCCGTTGGCTCGTACTTACGCCCGAAGAGTGGGTAAGACGTCACGTCGTGGAGTATCTTAAGAGCGAGTGTGACTTCCTCCCTCAGCAGATTATCGAGGAGCATCCTATAAATATAAATGGTATGACCCAGCGCGCCGACATCGTTGCCCTGGGTAGCGACACCCGTCCACTAATCGTCGTGGAGTGCAAGAAGCCAGAGGTGGCCATCAACCACGACGTTTTGTGTCAAGCCGTGCGCTACAACTCCATACTCCAATCGCCATATATAGTCATAACGAATGGAATCAACACTTATTGTTATAGTCTAAACGGAATGTCATACTCCCCAATAGACTACTTCCCTCACTACAGATAACTACTATTCGGGCAAACAAAAACCAATATCAGCAGATAAAAGGGTAGCAAACGCTACTTTTTCTCCCTCTTTTCTTGCTATCTTCATTCTATTTTGTAACTTTGCCCCATCATTCTAACTAAGGATATGAAAGTAGTAAATAGCGTGGCTGCTCTTAATGCAGCTTTGGCAGATTGCCCTAAGGAGGGCATCGGATTTGTGCCTACGATGGGAGCTTTGCACAACGGCCATAAGTCGTTGGTAGAGCGCGCTCGTAAGGAGAACGACACCGTTGTAGTAAGTGTCTTCGTAAACCCAACTCAGTTTAACGACAAGAACGACCTCAAGAACTACCCTCGCACCCCAGAGGCTGACTGCGCCGTTTTGGAGTCGGCGGGTGCAGATATAGTATTTATGCCTTCGGTGGAGGATATCTACCCAGAGCCTGATACCCGTGTATTCGACTTCGGCCTTATCGACAAGGTTATGGAGGGCGCTACACGCCCAGGTCACTTCAACGGTGTGGCTCAGGTGGTTAGCCGTCTCTTTGCTTTGGTAAATCCTCGTCGTGCATACTTCGGCGAGAAGGACTTCCAGCAGATTGCCATCATCAAGGCTATGGTCGAGCAACTCAATATCGACATCGAGATTGTGGAGTGTGCTATCGTACGTGGCGAGGATGGCCTTGCCCTCTCATCGCGTAACGAACTCCTAACCCCAGAGCATCGTGCAGCGGCTCCTCACATCTACGCCACAATCCGTCAGTGTGCCGAGAAGATGGAGACTATGACACCTCAGGAGCTTACCGAGTGGGTAGTAGCAACCATCGACTCTAACCCATTGCTCAAGACCATTTACTTCGAGGCCGTAGATGCTAAGAGTATGCAACGTGTGGAGAAGTGGAGCGACTCGGAGCGAATTCAGGGATGTTGCGCAATTCAGGCTGGCCAAATCCGCCTCATCGACAACATTCGCATTAAGTAAGAACCCTAAAGACCCAAACTATGTTTATCGAAAGGATGAAATCGAAGATTCACCGTGTGCGTGTCACAGAGGCGAATCTAAACTACGTAGGTAGCATCACCATCGACGAGGACTTGATGGACGCTGCAGGACTCATCGAGGGCGAGAAGGTGCAAATCGTGAACAACAATAATGGCGAGCGCATCGAGACTTATGTAATTAAGGGTGAGCGCGGTAGCGGATGTATCTGCTTAAATGGTGCAGCAGCACGTAAGACTGCCGTGGGCGACATCGTTATCATCATGGGCTACGGCTTTATGGATTTCGAGGAGGCCAAGACCTTCCAGCCAAAGGTCGTGTTCCCTGACGAGCGCACCAACCGCATACTATAACGACATCTAACAACAAAACAACAGGAGGGCATCCCAAACGGAAAGCCCTCTTGTTGTATATATACCTATCGTCTCTGCGCTCTACTCGACGACCTCGATATGTACGAAGCAGTCATCGGGTAGGGACAACGCTGGCTTATGGTCATATATTGCAAAGAGTGCTGAGCCAGAACCCGACATCGAGGCATAGAGAGCACCACTACGCAACAACTCCTCCTTGAGCAAGGCGATGGTGGGATGAGCCAAGAGTATGTGTGGCTCAAAATCGTTTATAACACTACCCTGCCACTGCTCTATAGGCTTATCAATCAGCGACATAAGACGACAATCTGGGATGCGTGGCTTAACTCCACTATAGGCTTCACCCGTAGAGACTCCGAACGGAGGCTTAACAACCACAAGCCACAAACCTCGCAAATCGACCTCCACCTCCGACATAATCTCGCCCCTGCCCTCGCACAACATCGGCCTATTATAGACAAAGAAGGGGGTGTCGCTACCAAGTTCTGCGGCCAACGAGGCGAGGGTTGGCCTATCCAACCCAAGAGCATAAATCTCGTTTATAGCCATAATGACCGCCGTAGCATCAGATGAGCCACCACCAAGACCCGCACCAAAGGGTACGCGCTTATCGAGGCGTATGGCAACACCTCCTATAGCATATCGGCTCTGCATAAGGCGCACAGC
Organism: uncultured Alistipes sp.; assembly: GCA_904502285.1. Taxonomy (GTDB): domain Bacteria; phylum Bacteroidota; class Bacteroidia; order Bacteroidales; family Rikenellaceae; genus Alistipes. Next base: position 50,650 of record CAJGEC010000011.1, read on the forward strand.
ACGCACACACAAGTTCTTATCCTCAGGACAATCGACCTCAATACCCACGCCAGTAAACTCCACGCCACTATCAATGGCCTCGACATCCAAAACATCGTACAACCCCTTGACGGGCAACATCACAGTCTCAAGGTCGTGGTAGCCATCCTCGCGCTTACGCAGTACGTTAAGGCCGAGATTTATCTTACAATTAGCTTTTAGACGCATACCCTACCGCTAAGCCTCAAGGGCAACCGTAATGATTAGACTGATAAAGAGCAGAGCTATAACACCAAGCATAATCCACACGGGCACTTTAGCCCAGGTAGTAGAGGTCTCGCCATAGTGCTCGGCATAAAAGATATCGCCATTCTGCCAACAGGTGTCTGACTTGAAGTAATATACAAGCGAGACTACGCCACAGGGCCAAAAGAACACTAACGCAAAAATAGCCCACACAAGGCTGGTGTAGGGGTTGGGTACTTGACTCCTCGAAGCACGGGTCGCCTCGCTATCGTTAAATACGAAACCACAATGAGGGCATACGTTGATAGTTGAAGCCACGAGGCCTCCACACTCAGGACAATTTCTTGCAGCCATACCATATATTGATTTAGTCGTTATCGCTTATATTCAACAAAGATACTATTTTTTCACATAAAGGCGGTATAGTTATTGAAAAAGATTGGATGAAACTTTTAAATTTTACGATTATGAGATCTTTCAACACAACAAAAACCATCGCTTTAGCCACCCTCCTGCTCGCCATAGGCACAGTGGCACAGGCTCAGAGCAACCAACAAGTAATGGTCAAGGAGTGGCGCGATGGCGACTACATCGTACGTCGCTACATCGTCACCAACGACACCCCTCACCAAGCCGAGTATGAGATACACTATGCCATCAACTCGGCCTCGACAGCCACTGACTTCGACCAAAATGGCGAGGAGTTGGGCCGTCTGGATAACTTCTTCAACCAACTCAAGAACGACACCCTCCGCCACGTATCGAGCATCGCCATCACGGGATATGCCTCACCCGACGGCACACCTAAGTTCAACAGCGACTTAGCACGCCAGCGAGCACAGCAACTCGGCCAGATGATAGCACAACGATACAACCTCAATGGTAGCAACATCACCATAACCTCGCACGTGGAGCCGTGGAGCGCAACGACAGATGCCATAGAGCACTCATCGCTCAAGAACCGCGACAAGCTGGTAACCTTGGTAAACTCCGACAAAGCCCCTATGGCCGTAGACTATCAGCTTAAGGGTGAAGGTCAGGCGTGGCAGTGGCTCAAGAGTGATGTGTTGCCAGATATGAGACGTGCCGTGGTGACGGTATCATATACCGAGGATGGTATGGAGGATAGGCGCGAATATTCGCCCAGCAGACCTCAGACACGCGAAGTTATCATCGTGGAGGAGATAGAGGTGCCTAAACACCACAACAAAGAGGCCCATCACAAAGATAAAAGGCACGACAAAGAGGAGAAGCACAAACGAAAGAGAGATGTCGTGGTTGTGAATGAATGGGAGGGCGTAATCATCGACTTAGGCGCTGCAACGGAGGGCTATGCCGAGGAGTAAAGCTCAATAATTTAGGGAGACAGAATAAACAAATCGTGAAAAAATTTGCAAAAATAGATAGGTTTTCGTATCTTTGCATAATAGCAAATTAAACTAAAACCAAAATATTATGGCAAATCTTAGATTTTTAAAGAAGGAGATTGACTACCGCTTGGAGGAGTTCGCATTTGATTGTCATATGGCAATCTTCGTACAGCCTGGTAAGGAGGAGAAGGTAGTGGAGTTGATGCAGCGTGGCGTTGAGTTGCGCAACGTACTCTACGTTAAGGCGAACAACCCTGCAGAGCCTAAGAACCGCTCATTGGTGAAGAAGCACTATGCTGCTTTGCGCCGTGATATGGTTGAGAGCTTCGCTGGTCTCTTCGCTGACCTCAGCGCAGTTTGCAACGAGTAGTCTCCCTAAATAGTAGACAAGGGGCGTGTCCAAACGGACACGCCCTATCTCTTTTGGGTATGGTGCGAAACTAAACCTCCATTCCCCTTCGTACCCTCGACAAGGTCTCGGCTGAGACAAGGCGCTTAGCCACAGCAAGGGCAAACTCCACGGAGAGGCCCGCACCAGCGGCAGTGATAAGATTGCCATCCTCGACAACTCCATCACCCACATAGGAGTAGTCGCCCATCTCGTCGATAACCGTAGAGTGGCACGTAAGCCTACTGCCACGACCGACACCCGAAGCGACCAATACCGTAGGTGCGCCACAGATAGCCGCCACAAGACGACCCGAATTATAGTAGTGGCGAACAACACGGCACACAGCATCCGAACTCCTAAGGTTCAGATAGCCAGGATTACCCCCTGGCAGAATCAGCGCATCACCATCATCCAACATCTCACCTCCAAGCACCATATCGCAACGGAGTGTAACAAGGCCGTGAGAGGAGGTGACATCGAGGCTCTCCCCCACCGCCACACGCACAAGTTCCACACCCGCACGGTGCATAACATCTATTGGAGCCAAGGCCTCGACACACTCGAAACCATCAGCCAAAAGGATATATACTCGCTTCATAATCAAATAAACAGTCGTTCAAATTCATCATACGGCAACTCCCTAACCACCACACTACCAATACGTTCGGGCAATACCACGCGCAGGATATTATCCCTCTTCTTCTTATCCTGGCGCGTAGCCTTCACCACCTTTGCTATAGGCACAGGCAATTCGAGATTGAAGCCAAGCGCACGCAACAGTCTCTCAACACGCTCTGCCTCGCCACTCTCCATAATCCCCAATCGCACGGCAGCACGACCAATCATCGCCATACCGATAGCCACAGCCTCGCCATGGTTAAACTCACGCGTGGTACGCTCGATGGCGTGGCCTATGGTGTGGCCCAAGTTCAAGACCCTGCGTCGGCCACTTTCGCGCTCATCCTCCTCGACAATAGCACTCTTCACAGCCACAGCACGAAGGACAATCTCCTGAAGTGTCTCCCTCGAAGTGTAGATATCCCCACCAGCCCTTTGCTCCATATAGTCGAAGAGTTCCACATCGCCAACAATAGCACTCTTAACAACCTCGGCCATACCTGCACGCAACTCCCGCTTAGGCAGTGTAGCGAGCATATCAACGTCGGAAATCACGAAACGTGGGTGGACAATGGTACCCACCATATTCTTGTAGTCGGCAACATTTACGCCATTCTTGCCACCAATCGAGGCATCGACCTGACCAAGCAGTGTGGTGGAGACAAAGCCGAAATCTAAGCCTCGCATATAGGTTGCAGCGACATAGCCCGTGATATCTGTGACGATACCACCACCGATGCCCAGCAGGAAGGTAGAGCGGTCAGCACCCATAGCCATTAGGCGGTCATAGATGGTAGACACCGTAGCGAGACTCTTGTTAGCCTCACCACTGCCAATGATTATATTCTCGTAGCGTCTGACCAAATCGGGATAGAGCCTATCGATGGTGGCATCCGTGATAACCACCACACGTGACTTTGGCAACACCCTGTCCAAGAGGGTTGCAACACGTCCTACGTACAACTTCGTAACCCCTTTTATGCTAAGTTGAGCATCCATACTGTATCATTTTTCGACAACGGCACATCGCAGCGCCATTATATACATTTATACAAAGGTAGTAAAATAATCCTTATTATAGCACTTATAATACCCAACATAAATTTAATTTAGGTTTTATTTGCAAATAGTTTAAATGTTTTCTAAATTTGCAATGATTTTGGTTTAACTCTCGATAAGAACAAAAGACAACTAAATAATAACATTTAAAATTAAGTAAAACTATGGCTTTTCTTACAAACGACAAGCTCGTTATCGTTGGTGCAGCCGGTATGATCGGCTCAAATATGGTACAGTCAGCCCTTATGATGGGTCTTACCAACAACATCTGTCTCTATGACGTATTCTCTCCAGAGGGCGTGGCAGAGGAGATGCGCCAGAGCGGTTTCGACAATGTAAACATCACTGCAACAACTGACGTTGCTGAGGCTTTCAAGGATGCTAAGTATATCATCTCTTCAGGTGGTGCTCCACGTAAGGAGGGTATGACTCGTGAGGACTTGTTGAAGGGCAACTGCGAGATCGCAGAGCAGCTCGGTAAGAATATCAAGACCTACTGTCCAGATGTTAAGCACGTAGTTATCATCTTCAACCCTGCCGACCTCACTGGTCTTGTAACTCTGCTCTACTCTGGTCTTAAGCCAGGTCAGGTTACTACCCTTGCAGGTTTGGACACTACACGCCTTAAGAGCGCTTTGGCTAAGAAGTTCGGCGTTATGCAGAGCGAGATCGAGGGTTGCGCAACTTATGGTGGTCACGGCGAGCAGATGGCAGTATTCGGCAGCGCAGTGAAGATCGCTGGCCGCAAGCTCACTGACATCATCGGCACCGAAGAGTTCCCAGTTGAGGAGTGGGAGCAGATGAAGAAGGATGTAACACAGGGCGGTGCTGCTATCATCAAGCTCCGTGGTCGTTCATCATTCCAGAGCCCATCATACCTTTCAGTTGAGATGATTCGCTCGGTAATGGGTGGCGAGCCATTCCGTTTCCCTGCTGGTACTTACGTATCAAACGAGAAGTACAACCATATTATGATGGCAATGGACACTGTTCTCGACCAGAACGGCTGCTCATACAAGATGCCTGTAGGTACCGAGGAGGAGCTTGCTAAGCTTGACGCCTCTTACGCTCACCTCTGCAAGATGCGCGACGAGTTGGTAACTTTGGGTATCGTTCCAGCTATCGAGGAGTGGTCAAAGATCAACCCAAACTTGTAGTAGAATAAACTACAACGACGCTCAGCGACGTATAAACCATCGGGGCAGGAGGGAGTTTCCTAAATGCCCCGATTTTTAATTGCTAAAATCAATTAATATATAGGTATATATTATGAAAATTGCAGTTCCCACACGCGACGGACAAATAGATGACCACTTCGGCCACTGCGCATACTACACCATCTTCGATATCGAGGACAACCAAATCGTCTCGACATCACGTCTTGACTCCCCTGAGGGTTGCGGTTGTAAGTCGAACATAGCATCCGAGATGGAGGCTATGGGTATTAGCGTGATGCTTGCAGGAAATATGGGGCAGGGCGCAAAGAATAAACTGGAGAGCCACAATATCCAGGTTATTCGCGGTTGCAAAGGTGTCGTCGAGATGGTCGTGCGTGCCTACCTTCTTGGCTTTATCACCGACTCTGGCGAGGGTTGCTCTCACCACGAGTGCCACAGCGACCACAAATAGTTGTATTTTGCAAAGCATTGATATACAGCGACGTCGAAAAAAAGTCGGAAAATAAAGCAAAAATTATTGCTAAAAAATTTGCAGATTCAAAAATAAGCAGTATATTTGCACACCATTTCAGAGAAATCTGATGCCCAGATGGCGGAATCGGTAGACGCGCTGGTCTCAAACACCAGTAGGTTCACCCCTGTGCCGGTTCGACCCCGGCTCTGGGTACTGAAAGAGAGAAACGAAAGTTTCTCTCTTTTTTTTGTCTGTATTGAGTGGCGTGAGAGTACAGCATACTGTACATCGTGTATGCTTTGTTGGGTGTTGGCAAGCGTGCTTGCCACGCCCAACAAGCCACCCACAGGCTACGCCGATTCTCGCCACTCTGTCCCTGCCCATCTCCGCGGTACTCACCTTAATTGGCGATTGTCAGAAGTTAGTAAAACTATAGAGTCCTACCAAAAATTATTTTTAGGTCGGACTCTTTTCTCTTTATAAACTTTAAAACCTCCCCATCCAACCACGAAATAACAAAAAACGATAATTTATTCGCAAATTTTTACTACTTTTACTACAAAATTTCAACTACTATGGCTAAACTCAATACAGCAGATATCGGTTTTGAAGATCAGATTTGGAAGGCGGCGGACAAGATGCGCGGTAACCTCGACGCTTCGGAGTATAAATCCGTGGTGCTTGGTCTTATCTTCTTGAAGTATATTTCGGATAAGTTCGAGGCTCGCTATCAGGCACTTGTCGATGAGGGTGAGGGCTTCGAGGAGGATAAGGACGAGTACACCGCCGAGAATATCTTCTATGTCCCTACTGAGGCTCGTTGGTCGGTCATTGCTGCTGTGGCTCATACGCCAGAGATTGGCACTACTATCGACAACGCTATGCGTGCTATCGAGAAGGAGAACCGCCGACTGAAAGATATTCTGCCCAAGAACTTCGCACGCCCCGAACTCGACAAGCGCCGCTTGGGCGATGTGGTCGATCTGTTCACCAATATCAAGATGCACGAGCACGGCGACTCGAAGGATATCCTCGGTCGTGCCTACGAATACTGCCTCTCGAAGTTTGCCGAGGCGGAGGGCAAATTGGCGGGCGAGTTTTACACCCCTGCCTGCATCGTCAAGACACTTGTTAATGTCTTGGAGCCATACCGAGGCCGTGTCTATGACCCTTGCTGTGGCTCGGGCGGTATGTTTGTGCAGTCGGCAAGGTTTATCGAGAGCCACGCCGGCAATATCAACCAAATCTCGGTCTATGGCCAGGACTCTAACCCTACAACCTGGAAGATGGCGCAGATGAACTTGGCCATTCGTGGCATCGAGGCCGACCTCGGACAGTATAACGCCGACACCTTCTTCAACGACTGCCACCCGACTTTGAAGGCGGACTTTGTCTTGGCTAACCCGCCATTCAACCTCTCCGACTGGGGCGCAGACAAGCTCGCTGACGATGTGCGCTGGAAGTTCGGTACACCGCCTAATGGCAACGCCAACTTTGCGTGGATTCAGCACATTATCCACCACCTCGCACCTGCAGGCCGTGCGGGCGTTGTGCTTGCTAATGGCTCGCTGTCGAGCCAGAGCGGTGGCGAGGGAGATATTCGCCGTAAGTTGGTCGAGGCCGATTTGGTTGATTGTATCGTGGCTATGCCGTCGCAGTTGTTCTACACTACACAGATACCCGTTTCGATCTGGTTTTTCAATAAGGCGAAGAAGCAGAAGGGCAAGACTCTGTTTATTGATGCCCGCAACCTCGGCACTATGGTTACGCGCAAACTGCGTGAACTGACCGATGGTGCGGAGGGCGATATTATGCGTATTGCCAATACCTATAAGGCGTTTGCCGAAGGTACACTCGCCGATGAAAAGGGCTTCTGCGCTGTGGTTGATATTCAGAATATTGCGGAGCAGGACTTTATACTCACTCCTGGCCGCTATGTAGGCATTGCCGAGCAGGAGCAGGACGCCGAGCCATTCGAGGAGAAGATGCAGCGTCTTACGGGCGAACTCGCCACCCTTTTTGAACAGTCGCACACCCTCGAAGCCGAAATCAAAAAACAACTCGAAAGTATTGGGTATAAATTGTAGTTTTTATGTGTTCTTGGGGACTTAACGAATGGGGCGATATTGCCAATATCGTAATAGCTCTTGCATCGGTAGCAACGGCTATTGTTACGGCTATTGTTTTGCATAAACAGCACAATTTGCAAAAAGAACAACATAAGTTAGACCAATCTAAGCACACTCTTGAGCTGCAAAAGTTTGAGGCTCAAAAGCAAGAGCATCAACCAATATTTCACTTCAGGAGGTTGGATGATTGCTTGGAGATATGTAATAGCGGAGAAAAACTTGCTCAACCTATTAAGTTTAGAATTTCATCAATGGCATACATATGTTTTTCGATTTTTCATTTTGGTCGAATAATAGAGTATGTTACTTGTGTTCCTGTCAAGATCTATAGAGAATGTAAATGTCAGGATGAGTTAGATGGCGTAGTTGCAAGATGTCATTTTAACAAAGACGAGCGAGAGTTGCTTCACAACAAATGCACAGAGGTAGTTAATAGTCTTGTAGATGACAAGCAAATTCAAATGAGAGTTCACCCAATGTCAGGTGTTGCTGTTAGGGATAGCGAGCTAATTGCAATAGAATATACAGATGTGTACAAGCAAACACATAGGCTTTTCTATAAAGATTCTATTCCTATTACAGGCGAATCGTACGAAAAGATTATGCAGGCTATGATGCAAGTTAGTCGTATCCCGTTGCAAATTGATAAGATAGATGTTGAAAATATCAAGCAAACGGTTTTGCAATTTAGGACTATTAAGAATTGGTAATTATATGACCGAGTGGAAAACATATAAGATTGGGGATTTGTGTGATACTATTTCCGACACTTACAAAGGTTGTGCAGATGAGGTTGTGTTGATAAACACTTCCGATGTGTTGGAGGGAAAATGTCTAAATCATACAAAAGAACCAAATCGCAATCTTAAAGGGCAATTCAAGAAAACCTTTAAGAAATATGATATATTGTATAGCGAGATTAGACCAGCAAACAAAAG
>CAJGEC010000012.1 GCA_904502285.1 uncultured Alistipes sp.
ATATCACACTTGTTCAAGAAAACAACGATGCGTGGTACGTTTACCTGCTTTGCAAGAAGTACGTGCTCGTTAGTCTGAGGCATAGGACCATCAGTAGCAGCAACTACAAGGATAGCACCATCCATCTGAGCAGCACCAGTAACCATGTTCTTTACGTAGTCGGCGTGACCTGGACAGTCTACGTGAGCGTAGTGACGGTTTGCAGTCTGATACTCAACGTGTGAAGTGTTGATGGTGATACCACGCTCCTTCTCCTCAGGTGCGTTATCGATAGAGTCGAATGAACGAAGCTCTGAAAGACCAGCCTTAGCGAGAACAGTTGTGATAGCAGCAGTAAGAGTAGTCTTACCGTGGTCAACGTGACCGATAGTACCGATGTTCACGTGAGGTTTCGAACGATCAAATTTTTCTTTTGCCATAGTAATATAAGTTTTTAAGTTTTAAAGTTACTATTCCTTAATTCTACAGACTTAACGCGCAACACACACCTATCTTAGGCATCGTGCTACACGCAGACTGTTATGAGCGGAAGACGAGGCTCAAACTCGCGACCCATAGCTTGGAAGGCTATTGCTCTATCAACTGAGCTACTTCCGCAAAAATACACCGTTCAGAGCTTGTCTATCGCCCGCAACTTGCAAGCACCTACAACTCCGACCGGTTATCATCGTGGGAAGAGATGGATTCGAACCACCGAAGGTAAAAACCAGCAGATTTACAGTCTGCCCCATTTGGCCACTCTGGTATCTTCCCAATATGTCTGAACTTCGAAACACGTTTCAAGTTCTGAGCCGATGGAGGGATTCGAACCCCCGACCAGCTGATTACAAATCAGCTGCTCTGGCCAACTGAGCTACATCGGCATATGACCATTTCGGGTTGCAAAGGTACGAACATTTTTCATATTTGCAAATTTTTTGCAAACTTTTTTCAAAAAAATATTCAAACAAGCCCTTTCAAAGAACTAACCGCCACATATCGCTACGCTTTAGCGGAAAATCGAGTGCAAATATATAACTATTTTGTGAAACACGAAACACTATTGCCATTTTTTTTTGTGATAACCCTATTTTTTTTCGTATTGTCCCAGTTTTCAGGGTTATACCTATATATATAATATTAGTTTTACGTATAGCTCCATCGAAAACAATTATAAATTTTATGTCACTGAAATTTGGCAACTACAACTCAAGTAGTTATCTTTGCAACACTTTTTAGAAAAAAGGGTTATTAACTTAAAAAAACTGAGATATGAAAGTAGAGCAGGGTAAGACCGTATATGTAGATTATACACTTACAGTAGATGGTCAGATTGCAGACCAGTCACAGCCAGGACAGCCATTGCAGTACATCTGCGGTATGGGTATGTTGCTTCCAAAGTTCGAGGAGGCAGTTATGGGCAAGGAGCCAGGTGAGTCAGTATCATTCACCCTTGAGCCAAAGGATGGTTACGGTGAGACAGTTGCCGAGGCTATCGTTGATTTGCCTAAGACTATCTTTATGATCGACGGCAAAGTTGCTGAGGACATCCTCTTCGTAGGTAGCCAGATTCCTATGTCTACAGCCGAGGGTCAGCATATGATGGGCGTTGTTAAGGAGGTTAAGGAGGAGACCGTAGTTATGGACTTCAACCACCCTATGGCAGGCAAGACCTTGAACTTCAGCGTTACTGTTGCTGATGTACGCGACACTACTCCAGAGGATCTTTCAAAGATTATGGGTGGTGGTTGCGGTTGTGGCGACTGCGGTGGTAGCTGTGGCGACCACGAGTGCGGTGACGGCTGCGACTGTGGCGGTTGCAACTAATCGACCCCCGATCAAAGAAGAAGGGCGTGTTCTCTATCGAACACGCCCTATCTTTTTAGAGTTTGTCTCCAATAGTCCTATTTATACACAACCTCTACATTATAACGATAGACAAATCGCTCTCCCTCGCTGGAGTACCACGACTCATTAACATCGCAACTTGATGGGCGACCCTTCTGATCGTACTTCCACTCAAACTCCACCTCCGAAGATTTACGAGGATTACCACCATTCTTGGCAATGGTAGACTCAAGTGATGCTACAAGGTTATTAGATTTTGCACCTGTCAGGCCTAACGCCTCACAAAGTGGCGTGGGAAGCATCACATCTAAGCTGCAGTATAAGCACACCAAGTTATTTAGATTCATATTGACCATACTCTGGCTCTGGGCATTGTATGACAAACTACACTCTGTTGTCTCATCTGATGCCGCGCAACTAACTTTGGTCATATTGCCACCTTTCCACTCGTAGTTATAGACATAAGTCTGGCCATCCTCAAATATATACTGAGACAGATAGCCATTACTATACTTATACTCGTCGCCCATAACATCATCCTTAACGAGTCCATTGCTATCAAGAAATAGTTGAAACTCCTCACCTGACTCATCATCACTTGAGTCGAGCAACTTAATCGTAATCTTATCCTTTGCCGTGTACTCAACACCAATCCTCTCCCAATCCGAGTATTCAGGGTTCACCAAATTGTTCTCCGCGTAGTAGACCTCGACGATTTTGTCACCCTCATACTTGAATTGGAGGATTACATCATTGTTATTGTCAATATCCTTAATAGTAAGTTTTGACACTAAATTGCTCTCTGGCTCCTCAGCAGGAGGGTTTGTACCACCATCCTCAACACCATTCGTTGTAGTACAAGAGAACATTACACTCATCAGCACGAGTGACACAACCATAAGTAAACCTTTCAAACTCTTCATAGTATAATATTTTAAATATTTTCTAACTCAAATATACTCAATAATTTACAATCCTATAAACGCTACCCGTTACTTAACTATCGGGCGAATGATATAACCATAGGAGTAGCTATCTGCCGTAAGGCGATAGGCTTCATGAGGCTCTGCACCCCAAGAGTCGTCACCACCTAAGCCACGCTGAGCGAGGTCTACGTGCAAAACCACCTCCCTACGAGGCTCTATATCCGAGTAGTGCATCTGCTTCTTCGTAAGACCAGGGTCGAGATCCTCCGAACGGTAAGGCATTGCACTCACACTAAGGGGTTGCAGACCCTCCACACGGACACCTATGCCCTCATCGTTGGTAAGCTCCAGCCAACGCACATCGCTCTTATTTCCCGACTCCTGAGGGCGCACGTATGGGAACAACTGCTCGTCGGTACTCTGCTCGTAGAGGCCCACAAACGACGACTCCTTGCGATCCGAGTAGTTCTCCCAAGGGCCTCGGCCATAATATGTGAAGTCTTTGTAATCCTCGCCAAAGATCATACGCATACCCAGACGAGGCAACTCTGGCACAAACTCGCCCTTACGTTCCCAATCGACCTCAACCTTGAGCGAGCCATCGGCCATAAAGGTATAGGTCGTGGTAAAGAGCGACGGAGCATCGACCAACTCCCTCACATTGCGCACAACTACCCTATCCTCAAACTCTTCGACAGAGGAGTCGATGGTGCGACCACGATTCGTGCGCCACACATTTGCCGTGCGTTGGAAACCTGCACCCCAGTCGTTATCTGTTGGCGCACGCCAGAACCAAGGTTCAGGCAACTGCACCATAATATCTTTACCATCTGCGACATATCGTTCCAAGCGGCCATTTCGCGTGTTAAACAAGACACCCACCTCTTTGGCGTATGCCACCAACCAGCCCTCGCCACGCTCAATCTCAAGAGTTCCCGTAGGTGCGGTATGGTCGAAATCATAGTCGCTCAAGGCGATTTGCTCCATTGCTACGACATAGTCCATAGGAATAAGCGGATGTGAGAGGCGTTGCTTAGCATAGAGGTTCAGCATATACTCCTTGCCAGCCATCTTCTCAGGCAACTCGACACCCACAACCACACTCTCTCCAGCCTTGCAACTCACCCCTTTAATCTCGTTAGAGGCTACTGAATGGCCTTCGCACAACACCTCATAGCTGAAGGCATACTCTGATAAGTCGCTGAAATTGAAGTCGTTGATTATTCTAACTTTACCATCATCAACCATCTCGAAGTTGATATCCTGGTAGACCTTCTTCACCTCGTTAAGGCCAGGATGTGGTGTGCGGTCGGCAGAGACTACGCCATTGCAGCAGAAGTTCTCGTCGTGGGGGTACATCCAAGCGCCGAAATCACCGCCATAGCCCCAGTAGTGGCGACCATCACGGCCCGTAGCATCTATACCCTGATCTACCCAGTCCCAGATAAAGCCACCCTGCATATGTGGATGACCCTCCATAATATCGAAATACTCTCTGAAGTTACCCGTCGAGTTACCCATAGCGTGGGCAAACTCACACAAAATATATGGCTTACGCATATCGGTACGCTCGGCATAGCGACGGAATTCATTCATCGGTGGGTACATCGGACAGACGATATCGGTATGTGGTCCGCCATAGCCCTGCTCCAACTGCACGAAGCGAGTCCTATCACGTCTCTTAATCCACTCATACATCTCACCATAGACCTCGCCATCACTACTCTCATTACCCATCGACCAGAGGATTACCGAGGGGTGGTTCTTATCACGCTCGACCATAGCGCGGACACGGTCGTGGTGCGCACCCTTCCACTCGGCACGATGCGAGGGGTGGAACTCTGGGTACGACTCATGCCAACCCGTGCCACAGCCGTGCGCCTCGATATTTGCCTCATCTACGAGCAAGATGCCGTACTCGTCGCAGAGGTCATACCACTCGGTAGGCTGAGGGTAGTGGCTCGTGCGCACAGCATTGATGTTGTGCTGCTTCATCAGGGCGATATCCTTAAGCATCAGTTCGCGGTTGATGACGTGGCCCGTAGCAGGGTTATGCTCGTGGATGTTCACTCCGTTAATCATCAGTCGCTTACCATTGAGCAACAACTGCGCATCACGAATCTCGACCTTGCGGAAACCTGTGCGAACAGAGGTAGCCTCCACAACCTCTCCAGCATCACTCCTAAGCACCACCACCGTAGTATAGAGGTTGGGATGCTCGTCGCTCCACTGCTTGACCTTGGCCACAACCTTAGTAAAGGTAAGTTCAAGGCTCGCTCCGCCATCTATGGCGACCTCTCGCTTCTGATTTACTATAGAGAGGCCCTTGGCATCGACGAGGAACAACTCTGCAACACCGCTAAACGGCTCTTTGCCACTATTCTCTAACGTCACACGTGCATCCAATAGACCACTCTTATACCCCTTGTCCAAGTCGGCAATAACAAAAGCATCGGCAATGCGCACATCATCAACGCTATAGATCTTTACACCTCGGTCGAAGCCCGACAGACGCCAGAAGTCCTGATCCTCAAGGTAAGAGCCATCCGACCAGCGGTAGCCCTTCACCGCAAGGAGATTTTTTCCCGAAACGATATAAGGCGTGATGTCGAACTCCACCGCCGTCTTCGTACCCTCGGCATAGCCCACCGATGAGCCATTGAGCCACACCTCCATAGCGGCCAAGCCCGACTCGAAGTGGAGAATCACACGTCTACCCTCCCACGCCTCAGGCACCTGGAAGCTATGTCGATAGCACCCCGTGGGGTTATCGTCGTGTGGTATAAAGGGTGGGTTCTTCGGAAATGGGTAGTTCACATTGGTATATATAGGCACTCCATAGCCATTAATCTCCCAATTACCTGGCACAGGCATAGTTGCCCACTCTCTATCGTCATAGCCCACAGCCTCGAAACCTTCGGGGGCTTCGGCAGGGGTTGCTGTCCAATGAAACTTCCAATCCCCACTGATATCCTTGACCCACTGCGATGCACCACGAGAGAGTGCCTCGGCAAAAGAGGTATAAGGGGTAAGCGTAGCCCTCGCGGGGAGCTTATTTATAGCAAACACCTCTGGTTGCTCCCAGTAGGGATGCTCCTCGGCAGAGGCAACGAGGCATCCTATGCACAAAAATAGAAGAGCGAGTAATGAGCGTTTCATAGGCTATTTAAGTATTAGATCATCGAGTGATAGTTTGGGAACATAGTGGATATCGTTATTGCGATAGTAGGTGAGAGAGTCGCCCTCGTGACACTCCACGAGCTCTATACTCTCCTTTGGGCGACCAATGGCCAACACCAACAATGGCTCGTAGGCGAGGTTGAGCGCCTCTTTGATAGGCTCGTGGTCGAAGGCGCCGATGCAGATACCGCCCAAGCCAATCTCCGTCGCCTGCAACAGCATCGACTGAGCAACGATGCCGAGGTCCATATCTACATATTTCGACTCCTCAACCGTAGAGCATATCACCACAAAGGCATTAGGTTCGCTGCCCGGAAATGGCAGATGCAGTTCGGGCAAAGCACCTCCGAGACGTATATGGCTAAGCACCTTATCGCTCTCATCCTTTAGCACTGGTCTGAAGCGTAACACCTGCTGATTACGTGCCGAAGGGCATAGCGTAGCGACCTCGATGATACGTCGCAACTGGTCTTGGCGTACCACGAAGGAGTTGTCGTAGCCACGATAGCTACGATTATGCTGTAGGAGTCTGCGGAGTGTCGCCGTGCGACGCTTTGTAGGTTGTGAGGCTCGGTAGTCCTCCATCTTTTTTTCAAGGTAGTTATCCGCCATAGGTCAATATTTTTGGTAATACAAATATACTAAATTATTACCAATAAAAAAACGATGCGCCCACTTTAAAAGTAGGCGCACCGCAAATATATGTTAGACTACGTTAGTTGAGTGGACCGTAGACGCTCTCAACGTATGCACGCGCACGCTTGTGGAATGCCTCAGAACCTGCCTCGATAGGGTCCTCAACAACGAAACGGTTGATAACCTCCATAGACTCAGGATTCATAGGAGTCATAGTGAATGAACGCTTCATAGGTACTGGAGCCTCACCCATAGACTCAATGGCCTTAGATGTAGTCTGACCGAATGACTTGTTAGCCACCTTAGACTGAGTAGAAACGCCCTTACGAGTAAGAACTACCTCGCCACCAACACGTGGGTTAAGTGGTGTAGCCATACCCATCTGCAACTGTGCTACGCAAGGATAGTAGGTATCAATAACCTCACCCTTATCATTCTTGTAAACGATAGGCTTGATAGTAAGAGTGTTCTTGTCCTCAGAAACCTCAACTGGGAAACGAGCCTCAACAAGGAGCTTGCCCTTTTCGTCGTAAACATCACCACCGAGGTAAGAAGTCTGACCTACAGCCAACATATAGAATGTGTAGTCGAGACCGAAGTTAAATGCCTCCAATGGGAACTCACGCTCGATGTCGAGTGGCAACCATACATTGCCATCCTTGTCGATCTCAAGGTTCCACTTTGGACCGAAGTCGTAGAACATATAGCTTACCTGGGTTGCTGAGTAATCCTTAGCGGTGAACAAATCGTATGGCTCAGCAACCATATCGAGCAAGTAGTCAGGAGATGCGAAGTTGTAACCAAGGCAGAGCAAACGGTTGAAACCACGTGTACGTGCGTTGTACAAAGT
This sequence comes from uncultured Alistipes sp., assembly GCA_904502285.1. Lineage (GTDB taxonomy): Bacteria > Bacteroidota > Bacteroidia > Bacteroidales > Rikenellaceae > Alistipes. The sequence continues at coordinate 7,420 of CAJGEC010000012.1, forward strand.
AGCGATCTCAACGAACTCTGCATACAACTCATCTACTGCATCCTTGTCGTAACCTGCAGAAGCATACAAATCGTAGACCTCCTGTGGCAATGTTGCAGGAATCTCAACGCCTGAAGCGATAGTTACTGCAGAAGTGTAGTTACCTACAGCCTCAGCAACATACTCTCCTGTAGCATTACCCTCAGCATCAGTCTTAGCAGTGTAGTTCACCATAGGTGCTGTAGCCTCCCACTCGCCAAGGAGCTCTGTGAACAATGAAGAGTTTACATGTGTTGGGAAGTTTGCAGGCGCAGTAGTACTCTCGCAAACAGCCTTAGAACCTGCTTCATCAGGGTTGTTGCTACTACCCTCCCAGTTGTAAGCCAAGACAGCCAAACGAGTAGTCTCGTTATCGCGACTTGATACTGTGAAGATGAAACCTGCGTCAGAGTTGATCTGCTCGACATCTGCCTTGGTGAATGAGTAACCCATACTCTTGATAAGTGATGAGTAAGAGTACTCCTTAAGGATAGCGTTATACTCACGAACGTAGTTACAAGCGAACTTAGCCTCATTTATAGGGTTCTCCTTCCATTTAGGGTTCTTGATGTTGAACGATACTGCGAAAGGATCGCCTGAATCAACTGGAGTAATCTCAATCTCTGGCTTTGGAAGAGTAACCTCTGGCAAAGTGAACTTAGCAGTGTCGAAGCTCTGAATCTTACCCTCACGGTCAGCAAGACCAGCAACCAATACATTGAGAGTCATGCCTGCCATACCCTTAGTGTCAAGGAACCAACCTCCATTGCCACCAATCCAAATCTCGTTAGTACCAGCCATAGTCTGAGCACCAAGAGTCATCATAGAGAAGTATGAGCCAGTGAGCCAACGGAGGTGCTTCTCATCGTTGTTGATAAGAGGCATAATATCCTGCTCCAACTCACTATCAGTACAGATGATTACGCAGTAGCTCATAATCTCATCCTTTGGAGTGATTGTTACGCAAGCGTTGATAGGGGTCTTATCAGTAACCTTAATCTCAACACCAGTCTCCAATACCTCTGGCTCAAGAGACATAACATCCAAACGCTCGAAGTAACCAGTCCAGTATCTCTTGTTGGTCCAGTCGTAAATATCTGTATTATCCTTCTCTTCATACCACTTCTCCCAGTCGAACAAAGCAGCGTAATAGCCTGGCTCCCAACCGGAAGGATACATAGGATCCTCCTCATCGTCCATCCAAGCAAACTCACCTACGAGGAATACGTTTGGCTGACCAGGAACGATAGGGTCGCTAAACTGTGCACCACCCTCAATAATCTCACCGTTTTCATCCGTCTCGTAGTTATGCTCCTCGTCGTAGATAATATCCTTATCCTCAGTAGTATACAGACCAGCATTGTAAAGAAGCATATCTGGCTCAATGTTCTGGTAAATCATGCGTTTGTAGTTGTACATTGGCAAAGATGTTACAGCGTAACGAAGGGCATTGCCACGCTCCTTAACCTCCTCTGGGATCTGTACGTGTACAGCGAAACCATCCCACTTCTGGTCGGTAACGGTAAGTACCTTGTCACCGTAGCCTGTAGTGGTGAACTCGGCAACCTTAACCTCCTCAAAGAATGAGTTGTCAGCCTTACGGAAGGCAAAGAACAACTTGTAGGCAGTGTAGTTCTCAAGACCCTGAATCTTAATCTGGGTTGTTGTAGATGTTGCAGGCTCAGCGATAGTTCGCTTCTCACCTGCCTGCAAAATTGCAGAAATCTCCATCGCTGTCTCACGCTGAACATACGCGAACTCTTTGATGTTCTGTGTTGTTACCTCAATGTCAGCACCATTAGGTGTAACATTTACCACCTTCACCTCAACGGTAGCCACCACATTCTGGCCATCGTTGGTTGGGGTGTCTGGGGTACAAGCACTAATTGCAACAGCTGCAACCAATGCAACCAATGCAAATAGTCTCTTTGTAATGTTTTTCATAAAAGTTAATTATTTGGTTATTAGTGTGTATCCGTCTATACTTATTTAAATGTATATCCGCGCAAAGATAGTGTTTTTTTCCTAACATTATGCATATTACCCGAATATTCCGACATATAGAGCATAAATATACGATATGGTCCAATCCACCGAAACCGCACTTACAAACCTCAAAAGAGGAGGGTCATCCAACAGACCGAAGCCCATCAAACGACCCTCCTCGACATTAAAGACTTATACTACTTTGAATTATTCGCGTACAAGGATGATGTAGTCGCTACCTGCCAACGTAAAGTCGTGGGTAGAGCCAAGCATCATAGAACCACCCGTCATAAGGTTAGTCCACTGGCCAGCCGAAGGAACTGTTACGGTGGTAGTTGCCTCGGCATTAGTGAAGTTCGCAACAACGATAACCTTATCCATAACAAGCACCTTACCCGACATATTTACGTCGCCAACGGTCCAGGTGTGAACAGCGAGGTTGTCCTGACCGTAGTAGTCCTCATTATCGGTACGCCAAGCAACAAACTTAGACATAGCGTCGTACAACGCACGACGATTTACATCCTCGTAGTAGTCCCAGCGGATAGGCTTGCGGTGAGTACGATACTCATCACCTACGCCAACCACACCACTATCGTTGGCGTTGATAGAGAAGTCGTAGCCAAGCTCTCCAAACTGCCACATCATCTTTGGATATGGAGTGAGGAAGTGGAAGGCATAGACAGCCTGCATACGCTTGCTGGCAACAGCCCAATCGTTCTTCACGTACTCCTGACCCCAAGTGATTGTCTTATAGCCGATACGCTCCTCATCGTGGGTCTCGATATTGTTCATTCGGCCACGCTTGAAGTCGGCGAAGTTACTCTTATTCTCTCCAGCACGGGTAGACATCATTCTCTGCATTGCTGCAAGGGCTGCTGGCTTCTGACCATCAGGCATTACATACACTGTCATTGAGGCTGCGTCGAAGTAGATATCATACTTAACACCAACCTGAACATCCATCAAGACATTTTGTGAGCCATTGAGCGAGATTGCAGCACCCAAACTATGCTTCTTATTCTTGTCTGTTACGCCGTAAGAGGTGCTCCAATTACGATCCTTACGAATCTTGAAGCAACAACCCTCCTTATTGGCATCTGCAAAGATAACATCCTGAGCTACATACATAGTTCCGCTAACGACGTTAAGAGTGATATCCTGACTCCAGTTATTATTCTGAAGGTCACCCATAACACTCCAATAAGCACCATCGGTAGAGCCATTATCGTACCAGCCCATAACTGACTCGGCATAACCACCCATAGCGTTGTTATTCCAGCAGAGACCACCTACGCTATTGTACAACTCGGTCTCCTCGCCCTGGTCGCAGAAGTGCTCAAATATAACGTAAGCATCCTGATCTACCTCGCGGATAGCACGTGCATAGTCGCTCAAAATCTCGATACGCTCCGCAGAGTAGCCACTAGCATCGTAGTTACCTGGGTTCTGAACAAGACCCTTAGTGAGGTCGAAGCGGAAACCATCGACATTGTACTCTCGCAACCAGAACTGAAGCACCTCCTTAAAGTACTGGCGTGTAGGCTCGTACAAGTGCTTGAAGTCGTGGTAAACACTGAAATTATGTGGTGCAGAGACGTTGAAGAATGGATTATCCGCAGATGTGCAGTTCTTCGAGCTATCCCACCACATCTTAGCGTATGGGAACTGGCCTGTGGCGTGGTTGAATACTACGTCGAGGATAACGGCGATATCGCGCTTGTGACACTCGTCAATAAATCTCTTATATGCCTCCTCAGTACCGTATGCCTTATCGGCAGCGAAGTAGAAGCAAGGGTTGTAACCCCAAGAGTCGTTACCGTCGAACTCCTGGATAGGCATAAGCTCGATAGCGTTGATACCCAAAGTCTCGATATAGTCGAGCTTAGCAGTAACAGCATCGATAGAGCCCTCGGTGGTGAAGTCACGGATGAGCAACTCATAGACTGCCAACGAGTTCTCGGCAGGACGCTGGTAGTTGGTAGCGGTCCACTGATACTCATCAGGGTTGAGCTCGAAGACAGAGACGATATCTGTGGTGTACTCCGATGGATACTGCTTCAAGTTAGGATATACCGAAGCCTCAATCCACTTATCGTTCCAAGGGTCAAGAATCTTGGTAGCGTATGGATCACCCACCTTAATAGAGCCATCGACAAAGAACTGGTAGCCATACTCAACATCTGGCTGAAGGCCTGTAACCGTTGTCCAGAAGTAGTCGCCATCGCGCTTCATCATATGCTTGTTGGTTGGAGCGTAGTTGTTGAAGTCACCCAACAAAATAACCGACTCCTTGCCTGGAGCGAACAACACGAAGGTCGCCTCATCGCCATTGACGGTAACACCATTACCTACACCTGCGGGACGTGGCTCATCCTTAGTCACATCCAACACAGCTACGTTGATACTATCCTCAACCGTATCTACACCATTGGTAGCAACTGCCTTGAAGACGATATCCTCGCACTGGGTAGGAGTGAAGACATATTCAATAGAGGTAGTATCGGTTGTAGCAACCTCCTCGTCGTTGCGATAGAGGGTAAGAGTTGTAGCAGCCTGCTGCTTAACAACCACGGTGTACTCCTGGCCGATAGTGAGGATCGAGCCACTCTTTGGAGACTCAATCATCACCGAGAGACCCTCCTCTACGGTATTGATAAAGATATCGTTACCATTATCCTTGAGCTCCTTTTTGCCATCAGCAGAACGGAACACGAAGGCCAACTTCAAGATCTTCTCGCCCTCAGGAACACCATAGAAAGCACGTGGACCACCAGTAATCTGAAGAGTCCAAAGCTCGTTGCCGTGCTTCTTTAACTTACAAGCGGGGGTATTCTCCTCCCAACCAGCCTTTACATACTTCCAGTCGGCATTACCAGTGCTGGCATTGGTAATAACGCCTGTGTGGGCATACAAATCGCCAGTGTGACCCTCAATGATTGTTCCCTTAGCGTTGAGAATTACGGTCACTGTCTCTGTGGTCTCAGGTGCCACAAACGTAGGATGGGTCGAGATGAGGGGATAATCCTTGGTCTCATCAAGGACAAAATCTCCACCAGTCTGGTCGTCATCACCTGGAGTCTGAGTTCCAGTGCTTGGAGGCGTTGCAGGGGTACGGAAAGGAGCCTCACCACAACCGGCAATGAAAAGCGTTGCCACAAAGGCAAGCATAAGATAACGTAGTGCTTTCATTTGCGTTGTATTTTAGTTAATTGTTCGTGTCAAATACGCTATGGCGACGCCCACACACGCGAGTTGGCGCGCGCACATACCAAAGCACAAAGTTACGTAAATCTTAGAACATAAAAAGAATAGCCATCGGATTAATTTACCCGATGGCTATTTTTTATGTATGAACGGAACTTTTAACCCTCCGAATGGACGAGATACTCCTCCAACTTAGTGCGCCACTCGTCGGGGATGGTCACGGTCTGCTGTAACTCAAAGTCGAAAGCCACCATCACAGAGCTACTCTCCGTAAGGCACTTATCTCCACTCATAATACGCTGGTGGAGGGTCATACTCTTATTACCCAAACGGCTGATGTCGGTAGTGACAACGATATCATCCATAAGGCGCACCTGACCGAAATAGTCGGTATGGGTCGAGGCGGTAATGATGCGCAACCTGTCGAAGACGCCAGGGATGCCTAACACCTTGACATAGAAGTCCGTCTTACCCATATCGAAGTAGCTCTGCTGCCAAATATTATTGACGTGCATAAAGGAGTCTACGTCCGAAAAACGCTTCTGTATGGGGGTTATCAATTGCTTTGCCATAGGACTAAAAACTATTTACGTATAATCTCCACTTCGCCACCCTCGCCGAACGAGATGATGGCACTTGGCTTGAGCGTAGGCTTACCCTCAAAGCGTGGATTCACAACATAGTCCACCCCCTTGATGATGCGCTCATCAACATCCTTGAGACGCTTGGCAGCCTCCTCGCCCGAAATATTTGCCGAGGTAGATACAATAGGCTTGCCGAACTTACGCAACAGCGCCTGACAGAAGTCGTGCTGGGGAATGCGCACTCCCAAAGTGCCCGTCTCAGGAATAAGGCTCTTAGCCACACCCGTAGCACCTGGCAGGATAGCCGTAAGGGGCTTATCCGAGAGTTCCATAACCTCGAAGGCGATGCCTGGCGCACGATTGACATAGCGCACAACCATATCGGCATCACGACAGAGGCACAACATAGAGTGCTTATCCTCGCTCTGCTTCAGCGCATAGACCTTAGCAACAGCCTCCTCGTTGGTAGCATCACAGCCGATGCCCCAGATGGTATCCGTAGGATAGAGAATAATACCACCCTCACGAAGTACCTCAACACACTTATCTACAGCCTTTTGCATATCTTCTTACTACTTCTTTCTAAGTTCATTAAAACAGTGACGACAGATCGGCTGATAGGTGTCGTGCGCACCCAAGAGCACCTGCTTATCTTCCGACGTGAGGCGGTGAGAGTGGTGGGCCAAATCGCCACAGCGTACACAGATGGCGTGTACCTTGGTCACATACTCCGCCGTAGCCATCAATGCTGGCATAGGGCCAAAAGGTACACCCATATAGTCCATATCCAAACCCGCCACGATAACTCGAATACCGCTATCGGCCAACTTGCGACAAACCTCCACAATACCATCGTCGAAGAACTGAGCCTCATCAATGCCGACAACATCTACATCCGAAGCCAACAACAATATGTTCTGTGCCGACTCCACAGGAGTAGATTGAATAGCATTAGCATCGTGCGATACTACCTCCTGCTCCGAGTAGCGAACATCGATAGATGGCTTGAAAATCTCGACCTTGAGGTTGGCAAACTGCGCACGCTTCATACGGCGGATAAGTTCCTCTGTCTTACCCGAAAACATCGAGCCACAGACAACCTCAATCCACCCTTTATGCTTGTTATTCTCTAAAAACATCCCTTATTATTATAAATTATATATTACTCATCCACACGGATAATCTTTGCTCCGAGGGCATTCAAACGCTTGTCGATATCCCTATAACCACGGTCGATCTGCTCGACATTCTGGATGGTGCTGGTACCCTCGGCACTCATAGCCGCAATGAGCAATGCCACTCCCGCACGAATATCTGGCGAGGTCATATTGGCAGCACGCAAAGGCAAGCGGTGGTCGAGACCAATGACCGTAGCACGATGTGGATCACAAAGGATAATCTGTGCACCCATATCTATAAGTTTGTCCACAAAGAAGAGGCGGCTCTCGAACATCTTCTGGTGGATAAGCACCGAGCCCTTAGCCTGTGTGGCTACAACTAAGAAGATAGAGAGCAGGTCGGGAGTAAGGCCTGGCCACGGAGCATCGGCAATGGTCATAATAGAGCCATCGATAAAGCTCTCGATGCTATAGTTCTCCTGAGCAGGAATATAGATATCGTCGCCGCGCTGCTCAAAGGTGATACCCATACGGGCAAACTGCTGTGGGATAATTCCGAGGTTGTCGTACGACACATTCTTGATCGTAAGCTCCGAGCGTGTCATTGCCGCCATACCGATAAAGCTACCCACCTCAATCATATCTGGAAGCATCGTATGTTCCGTGCCACCCAACGACTCAACACCATCGATGACCAAGAGGTTGGATGCGATACCCGAAATCTTAGCACCCATACGGTTCAACATCTTGCACAACTGCTGAAGGTATGGCTCACACGCCGCATTATAGATTGTTGTGCGCCCCTCGGCCAAGACGGCAGCCATCACGATATTAGCTGTACCAGTAACAGAGGCCTCGTCAAGGAGCATATAGGTACCCTTGAGACGCTTAGCCTCGACGGTATAAAACTCATCGCTGATATCGAAGTTGAAGTCGGCGCCAAGTTTCTGGAAGCCCAAGAAGTGGGTATCGAGGCGTCTACGACCAATCTTGTCACCTCCTGGCTTAGGCATATAGCCCACACCGAAGCGTGTTAGCAATGGTCCAATCATCATCACCGAGCCACGCAGACGGCGACAACGCTTATGGTAGTCTGCCGAGCGCAAATACTCCAAATCGATATTGTCGGCCTGGAAAGCGAAGTCGTCATCCGACAAGCGCTCAACCTTGACGCCCATCATACGCAACAACTCGATGAGCTGCATTACGTCGGCAATGATAGGTACGTTATGTAGAACAACGCGCTCGCTTGTCAGAAGCGTCGCACATATAATTTGAAGTGCTTCATTCTTGGCTCCTTGTGGCATTATCTCACCTCGAAGACGATGACCACCCTCAACTATAAATTTTGCCATAGCTCTATTTTTTTTCAAAGATACACAATTTTCGACAATAACTACAAATTTAATCGAGATAAGTTTTCAACAATCGTCATATTTCCAAACCCGAAGATTGGGTCATTAAGGCCCCATTTCACCCCAAGAAGAGCTATAATTTAATAAAATTTATACTTTTTACGCCCTTGTATTGGCCTATTGGTCGAATCGATAATGTAACTTACCTATATTTTTATTACTTTGCATAATAAATTTGTGACGAACATAATACGTAAGTAGATGAGAAGTTTTATTTGCAATATAGAGTTTGACAAGTTACCTACCGAAACTATAGCCGTAGGTGACGACCTCATACTATTCTCATTCAAGGATAACCCTTTGCTGAATATTCCCTTAGAGCCACGCAAACTATCCCACGCAACAATCGTGATATGCACATCGGGAGAGTGTCGTCTCAAGGTTAATCTCAAGGAGTTTGAGGTAAAGAGCGCCCAACTTATCACCCTTCTTCCAGGTCAGATATTCGAGCCTATGGGACATAGCGACGACTTTGACGGATATGCCATTGCTCTGTCGCAGCGATTCATCGACACGCTCAACCTTCCAAGTTGGCAACGCCAGTATATGGACCTATACAACAACCCCGTTACTGATATCGACAACGATAACCTCGCTACGGCTAACCTCTTCTTCGCCATCCTTTACCGCACGGCACAGAACACGGAAAACCCATTCCGTCTGCAGGCCATCGAGAACCTTATACGAGTATTTTACTACGGGGGTATTTCTCACTTCAACAAGGGCGAGCGCACAGACAGTACCACAAAAAGCACTATAGTTGAGCGATTTATAGATTTGGTACAGAGACACTACCGCAAAGAGAGACTCATTAATTTCTATGCCGACAAACTCTGTCTAACACCAAAATATCTATCAAAATTAATCAAGACCCACACAGGTCGTTCTGCAACGAGTTGGATTGAGAGTCACGTAATCCTTGAGGCACGTGCCCTGCTCCAGAACTCAAGTATGAATATTCAGCAGATTGCCGTAGAGCTAAACTTCCCCAACCAATCCTTCTTTGGCAAATATTTCAAACGCGCCACAGGTCTTTCGCCCAAGCAGTATCGAAAGAGCAAGGGCGTAGAGGCTTAATCGCCCCTACCAACAGATAGGCTCCTTGTCTAACTGTTTGAGATAACCATTTGCCAACGAGAAGTGCCTGCAACCAAAGAATCCCCTATAAGCAGATAGTGGAGATGGGTGTACACTCTTCAGAATAAGGTTCTTCGAGCCGTCTACTATTGCGCCCTTACGTTGTGCGTAACTACCCCACAACATATAGACTACACCCTGCTTGCGCTCCGCCACAGTGCGCACCACGGCATCCGTGAATTGCTCCCAGCCACGCCCTGCGTGTGAGGCCGCATTGTGCGCCCTTACAGTAAGCACCGCATTTAGAAGTAGCACTCCCTGCTCTGCCCAGCGGTCGAGATTTCCCGAAGTTGGCATCGTAACACCCATATCGTTAGCCACCTCCTTGAATATGTTTTGCAACGAGGGAGGAAAGGCCACTCCATCATTGACCGAAAAGCAGAGTCCATTGGCTTGGTTAGGGCCGTGGTAGGGGTCTTGGCCGATGATTACGACCTTAAGTCGCTCGAAGGGACACTTGTCGAAGGCCCTAAAGATGTTTGCACCCGAAGGATAGACAACACCTTGAGCATACTCCTCCTTAACAAACCTAACAAGATCATTAAAGTAGGGCTTATCAAACTCCTCGGCGAGCAACGCCTTCCAATCCTCTGCCATTCGCACCTCTGCCATAAACACTATCCTCCCTGGGTTTTACGTTTTAACTATTGCAAAGATACGTATTTTATTACAATATTCTTCTACTCAACTATAAACATAGTTAATTTCGCGCTTAAATGTCATTTCACAACCTCTATTTATTGAATGGCAGAGGAGTCATATTGCCACAAAAATAGACAAGCACCACGATATTATTCAGTGATGGACAAAAAAACCGCAACACCAATTATAATCTGCGATGTTGCGGTTGGGATTATTTATTAATCACCCTCTATAGACGACTCCTCAGATAGTCAATATCCTTTTTTGTATATCTCTTGTTTTGGCAAGATGGATGAACTGTCGGATACTTCGAACGGATGTGCGCGTATTCAGCACCATTCTCCAATGCTGTAATAGCTGCTAAAATTGCCTCATCCGCAGAATCCACTTTAACATACGCAGCTCCATCACTTCCTTTAAATTCCACCGTATATTCAGCATCTGGTATTGACTTATAAACAGTTGCACTGGTACCAACTGCCCAAGTAATAGCCTTAGCGATTGCCGCTGCTGTCAATGCTTGTGCCTGTGCGTAACATACGCCAAAGCAAAATACTACTGCTAACAAAATCTTTTTCATAACTTCTGATTTTAGTATTAATGTTTTTTTAACTATTTGATCTGGAATTCAACACGACGATTCTGCTTCAGTTCGTCAAGAGTCGGATTAGCAATAATTGGTTCGCTCTCGCCCTTAGAAGTGGTCTCAATACGCTCCTCGCTAATACCCTTCTCAACTAAGTAGGTTTTAGCAGTCTCTGCACGACGGAGGCCAATGCGATTATTTACTGATTTATAACCCTTCTTGCAAGTATGGCCTATCAACTCCACATTAAGATCCTCGTACTTATTAAGCAACTCGGCGACATAATCCAACTGCTCTTTCTGCTCATCGGCAAGAGCATCTTGATCAAACACATAGCTACCAACTATTGTCTCGTTGATTTGAGCTATAGCACGATTTCTCGCTTCGATCTCTTGCTGTCTACGCTCTTCCTCCTGCTGTCTACGCTCTTCCTCCAATCTATCAAGTTCTTTTTGTGCATTCTCATCCTCCAACAATTGCGCTTCATCAGTATTTAAGACTTCATCTGCAATTTCTGCGACTTGCTCTGGAGTTTCAATAAAACCATACGCACGATAATAATCCCGTTTCTCCTGTTCTGAGAAGGACTCACTCTCTTGAACTGCGAGAATAGAGGCTGCCAATTCGTCAGCAAACTCCGGATTCTCACCTTTATCAATTAACTGTTTCTTGATTTTTAATTTCTTGGCGAGATATTTTGATTTTTTATCTTTCCCCATCTGATACGTATCATACATCAAGTTTGAGTAGCGACGTATATAGGTCGTATCAATCGTATATCGCTCCTCTGCGGTTGTAGCTTGAGACTTATCGCCCAAATGAGATAGTTGCGCATCTGTAAGCTCTTGCATCACATTGATAAAATCCTGATTATTTGACATAGACTTCGCCATATCGAACACATAGTCTTTGGCTATATTCATCTGTTCATACTTATTCTCTGAGTCCGCAATAGCCAATCCTCTTTCGACATTCGTCACATCTGCACCAAACGCATCGTAAATATCCCTTGTGTACTGTCGAGCTTCTTCCTGGGTATAACCACAACTCTCAATAGCTCGATCCACAACTACTGCCGACGTTGCTACAGCTACCTTACCTACCAAACGACCAAGTTGCTTCCAAAATTTACCACCTTTGGCATACGAAACATCCGGTGACATAACAAGACATAGGCAAGCCAATATAATTGCTATTTTACTTTTCATATCTCTACAATTTTAAGGTAAATGAATATTTGTTTTTCCATAGGCCTTAATATTCTCATCCCCTTGGCCAAAAATAATCGCCTCATCCTTACGGAAAACACCGTTCATGATAAGACTATCTCGATTTAGTGTTGTTGCGGTTATGTTAATACCCGCTTCACGCTTAGGATTACCATTTACCTGATACTTTCCTTCAGCGTATTTGAAGGTTTTTACTAATACGTCCGAATCAACCATTACTGCCTTGTAGATATCTACATCTGAGTCAGTGATGAACTCCAAACTGGTGATCATTGTAGCAGGAGTCTCAGTTGTTTTAGTTTCCGACACATTAACCCAAACTGTTTTCTGTAAATAGTTATGGTGTGAGCAAGAGCTTAGAAATAGGGCTAAGGCAAACACCAATATTATTTTTGAGTTTCTCATAATTGTTTGTGGCTTTCATTTTACCATTACTTAATTGACTGGAGTCCTGAGAAAAGACTAAGGGTATAGACAATAAAAAAGCGCGGACTCATTCACTTCATATCGGATTCTGCGGTCTTCCACAACCTTTGCCCCCAATATACGGAATAAAGCCCACGCTGATAGATACAGCGTGGGCGTCAAACTTTATTCCTTGGGGACATTCAGTAAAAGTGGAAGTTTCAGAATCCCGAAATAAAAACTTAACGCCTTATTATTATATGTCTTTGAGTTGTTATATTATCATAGGCAAATATACATTATGTTCTTTTGTACAAAATTAAAGAATAATTTTTCAAATTACAAATATCTTGTATCGAATTATCTTAAAAGATTATAAATACACGTAATATTATCGAAGGCTCATATTATATCGCGCTACAATCTAAGGTTCTATACCCACTACAACTATCTGCACTGATATTTTTCTTGCACACAACAGATATATTAATTTTTTTTCCTATTTTTGCAACGTAATGGTTTTTCAAAATTTATAGTTATGCGTTACATACTTATCACTATAGCTTCTCTTGCGCTATCACTCTCAAGCGCTGTTGCTCAGGATGTTAAGAACATAATATACCTTATAGGAGATGGTATGGGCTTAGCCTCGGTATCGATGATGCAACTCGAAAATAGATACGCACCTACGATATTTGACCAGGCTGAAAACATCGCCCTGCAGAAGACCTACTCGGCAAATAATCGAATCACCGATTCAGCAGCCTCTGGCACAGCCTTGGCAACAGGACATAAAACCAACAACACCTATTTAGGCACACTCCCCGACGAGACCCCCGTGGAGTCGATAATGGAGTTGGCCAAGAGTCAGGGAATGGCTACAGGAGTGGTGGTTACCACCTACCTTCAACACGCCACCCCAGCGGCCTTCTACGCCCACATCCCCAATCGTCACGAGTACCTCGCTATCACCGAGCAACTTATCGGCAGCTCACTCGACGTAGCAATCGGTGGCGGTATGGCATACTTCAAAGAGTTGTATGGCGAGGGTGTTGCGGAGCGACTCGCTACCGAGGGTTTCAAAATGGCAACATCGCTGGACGAGGTTAAGCAGACAAAGGATAGTGACCGCGTCATCGCCCTTCTTGGTGACTACGAGGTGAGCAACAATGGTGGGGCGTACCTCGGCGATGCGACACGAGAGGCCCTACGCATCCTCGGCAACAAATCCTCGAACGAGGGTTTCGTGCTAATGGTCGAGGGCTCGCTTATTGATGGCTGTGGTCACGGCAACAATGCTGAGGCTCAACAGGTTGAGATGGCGGGATTTATGGGTGCAATAGAGGTGGCAGTGGAGTTTGCCGAGCAGAATCCTGGGACACTCGTTGTAGTGACTGCAGACCACGAAACAGGAGGTCTCTCGTTGGTTAGTTGCGACTCCGACTTCTGTCTCTCGGAGCAGGGCGTGGAGTATCGTTGGACAACGAACGGACACTCTGGCACTATGATACCTATATATTTATATGGCACGGGGGCTGAGAGGATTAACGGCATAATGGAGAATGCCGAATTGGGAGCTAAACTCAAGGCAATCATCGACAGAGGATTATAAACCCTCAAGGAGATAAAACAGATAGAGCATTTGTCTAAAAGAACAAATGCTCTATTACTATCTTTATGCCTATGGCAATCAGTATCAGACCTCCCAAGATACCCGCCTTATCACCCAATTTAGCACCTGCTCGCGAGCCGAGGTAGAGTCCAACGACAGATATTATAAAGGTGATAACTCCAATGGTCGAGGATGCTATCCAGACATTGACATCGAGGAAGGCCATCGTAACGCCTACGGCCAAGGCATCTATGCTTGTGGCGACGGCCATTAGGAACATTGCACGTAGCCCGAAGTCAGCATTATGCTGCTCGTCGTCACCCCAAATAGCCTCACGTATCATATTTAGACCTATAAGGCCAAGCAACACGAAGGCGATCCAGTGGTCCACGCTCACCACAACATCCGAGAAACTGCGACCTAACAAGTAACCGACTATTGGCATAAGTCCCTGAAAACCACCAAACCATCCTCCTACGATGAGGGCGTGGCGAGGGGTCACATTACGGGCCGAAAGACCCTTGCCCAACGACACTGCAAAGGCATCCATAGCCAAACCCACCGAGATAAGTATCAACTCTATAACTCCCATACGCAATACTAAACTACTTCACTGCTGCAAACTCCTTCAACTTCGCAATCTCCTCTGCCCAACGAGCCTCATCGGGAGTCTCAAGGATAAGAGGAATATTGTCGAAACGAGGGTCTGAGGCTATATAACGGAAGCACTCCCAACCAATCTCTCCATCTCCAAGGGGTGAGTGACGGTCGATACGGCTACCCAACGGGCGCATAGCATCGTTGAGGTGCATACCTCGCAAATAGCCAAAACCAATAATACGGTCAAACTCCGCGAAGGTCGCATCCAAGGCCTCCTTAGTGCGCAAGTCGTAACCCGCGGCGAAGGTGTGGCAGGTATCCAAGCAGACACCTACACGGCTCTTATCCTCCACCCTATCAATGATATATGCCAAATGCTCAAACTTATAACCGAGGTTAGAGCCCTGACCTGCCGTATTCTCCAACACCGCAGTAACACCCCTACTCCTATCCAACGCCATATTTATCGACTCGGCAATACGTTGCAACGAGCCCTCCTCGTCGATACGCTTGAGGTGGCTTCCAGGGTGGAAGTTCAGACGATCGAGACCCAAGAGTTCGCATCGGCGCATCTCCTCGAAGAAGGAGTCGCGTGACTTCTCAAGGCCATCGCTATCGGGATGACCGAGGTTGATAAGATAACTATCGTGGGGCAATATCTGGCCAGCACTAAAGCCCTCCTTAGCCATCAAATCTCTAAAGAGCGTGATTTGCGAGGGGGTGAGTTCTGGCGCAATCCACTGGCGCTGATTCTTGGTAAATAGAGCAAATGCCGTAGCACCTATCTCCTTTGCGTTCTTTATGGCGTTCTCCACGCCTCCTGATGCACTTACGTGCGCTCCTATATATTTCATTGTATTTATATCTCTATTTTGTCTATAACTATGCTTTTCAAGGACAAAGATAGGAAAAATTTGAGAAAATATACGTATATTTGTATCGCATTTATTGATAGGATTATAGACATTAACTATGGTATGGCAAAATTCTATCAGCAACCATAATACACACTTTACCCAAACACTAACCCACAAGCGATATTGTTATGAAGCAACTACTCGGCCGATGCGCCAAACTTATATTCCAGAATTTTGACTACATCGCCATTGCATACGGTCTCTTCGCGCTAATTAACGCCATATACTGCACACACCCACAGTATTGGACAATGGTCCTTAGTTCACTCATTGCCCTCTACTACATTGGGGCTGGGGCGTGGCTCTTCCTCTTCCGCAAGGCAAGGTTCGACTGGACACTTGTCTACGGCAAATTCATCCACAAGGTTGTTGCATTGGTCATCCTTATACCTATGCTAATCACCTGCTCCATCGATATCATATCTTCAGATATTCATCCCACGGAGTTGGTGAGTGACGACAGCCTCTACAAAACCTCGACCAACAGTAGTCAAGACATAGCTAACGAGTCTCCATCATCCTTCTGGGCCGTCTACTACCACTTTATCGACCCAGGAAACCAACATATATCTACAACACCTCGTGGCCGACAGTGGAGCGCCCTGATAGCGATACTCGGAATATTTATGCTCAACGGTCTACTCGTCACCTCACTCATCGGCTCGATAGACAACCGCAAGAATAAGTGGCTAACGGGTGACGTAAGATACAGCTTCCTAAAATGGAGGAGACACTATGTCATCATCGGTGCTAACGACTTAGTGGTCAGCGTCGTAAAACGCATATTCGAGAAGCGTGAGAGCACCTACATCGTAATCCTCACATCGAGCAACGTAGAGGATGTGCGCAACACCATCTACTCACACATCTCGGAGTCCCAGCAGAAGCGTGTGATAATATATAGTGGTGAACGCACCTCCGAGAACGAGATTAAGGAGCTACATATAGAGACTGCCGAGGAGGTCTACATCTTGGGCGAGAATAGTTCGTCGGACGGCATCGAGACCTATCACGACACGATGAATATGGAGAGTCTGCGCCTAATAAACAAAGAGGCCGAGAGTGTGGCACGTTTCCAGAAGAGTGGTACGGATGACAATCGACTCGTTTGTCGTATGATGTTTGAGTACCAAACCTCATTCAACCTCTTCCAGACCACCGATATAAACGACAAAAAGATTAACTTCCGTCCCTTCAACTACTATGAGATGTGGGCACAAAAGGTGCTTGTATGTCAAGACCTTACAGCGCCAACAGACAAGAGTCACTACATTCCACTGGAGGGCCACGAGGGTATCAAGAGCGATGATAATAGTTTCGTTCACTTGGTCATCGTGGGAATGTCGCGTATGGGTATCGCTATGGCAATCGAGGCCGCACACTTGGCACACTACCCCAACTTCGAGACCCTACGCAAGCGTACACGCATAACATTTATCGACAACAATATGAAGCAGGAGCGTCACCAATTTATGGAGCGCTTCAAGGATATGTTCCTGTTGGCACGCCGCCGCGATGTGATGAACTTCTGCGAGAACAGCGCGCTCTACAACAACGACCTATACCCCTGGATATCACCCCTCACCGACCCAAATAGCACCTCGCCCTATCGTGGTGACTACCTCGGCGACGACTTCATAGATATAGAGTGGGAATTTATAAATGGTAGCGTAGAGCACCCTGCCATCCAGCGTTACTTAGTGGATACCTCAGCAGATGACGAGGCGAAACTCACCATCGCCATCTGCCTGCCCGACAACAATAGAGCAATAGCCGCTGCAACATACCTCTCGGACAGGGTTTATCACAGCGCAAACACCAAACAGGTGCTTATCTATCAGCGTCAAAACGACGAAATGGTCAAGCAACTAAGCCAGAACAACCCTCGTTTCAGGGAGAAACTCAAGGCCTTCGGTATGGCACAAGATTGCTACGACGCTCGACTAACGGCACTCACAGAGTCTATCGACAAAGGAATTGATGCTGCGTACAAGAACTACTTCAACAATACAAGAGTTCGTATTACCCGTGAGTACGAGGCGACAAAATCACTTAGCACGGATACCTTAAAGAAACTATCCCCTCAACTTGCCTTCCTCTTTGATGAGCCGAAATACTCTGACCAACAGGATTATATCAAAAATCAATGGGAGACGTGGTTCAAGGAGAGTCAAAACATAGCTAAGTATTCCGACTGGGAGGCCAGCAGAAACGCTCGCTGGGAGAGTATTGAGAAGTACATCGTTGTCGAACTCAAGCTCGAAAGACCCGACTTTATAGCCAAACTCAATCAGTTGCAGGAGAGCAACAAGGGTAAGAGCAAGGCGGCAAAGATGTGGTCCAACAAGTACAACATCCTTTCGATGTGGTCAAAGTTCCGCTGTGTATCTATGACGACAAAATCGGCATACGACCCAACGGATAGCAATATGGACACAGATTGGTGTAGTGCAATGAAGTACCTCGGCAAGGTAGAGCATAACAGATGGGTTGTTGAGCAACTCCTAATGCGTTATCGCCCACTACTACCCGAAGAGCAGGACTTTGTTAAGATGCCAACAGAATTTGCCCCATCGAAACTCAAAGATAGCCTCAAGGGCGACTTTGCGCACCTCGACATCTGCTCAAACGATAGATTGCAGCATATTGACCACAACGTCGTAGACCTCGACAAGGCATTACTCGAAGTGTTGCCTGAAAAGTATCGAGACTTCCTAAATGGCATAAATCAGAGATAGCCCTTATCGGCATAATCCCAAACGATAATGGGTGGCATCCTTAAGATGCCACCCATTATCGTTTGAAGTTGTTACGTCTCTTACTTAATCTCCCAAGTCTGACCTGAACGCAACAAGTCGTCCACACACTTGATCTTAGCAGTAGCCTTAACCTCCTCAACCTGCTGCTGAACACGCAAATCGTAGACATTCTCGTCATCTACATCGCGGATAACACCTACTGCAACAGGATACTCAGGATACTTCATTGCAGCCAACATAGTGTGCAAAGTAGTATCTGGAGTCTTAGCATCGTGAGTAAGAACGTCGTCAATAGTGTAGCCGTCCTCACCTACAGTAACAACCTTGAGTTTCATATTCTCGAATACCAAACCCTTGTTCTTATCCTTACCGAAGAGCATCTTCTCGCCGTGCTTCAACAAGATAGTGTGCTCCTCGCGAGTAGCCTTATCTCCTGCAAACAAAGCGTGAGTCTTATCGTTGAAGATCATACAGTTCACCAATGCCTCAGTAACGGACATACCCTTATGCTTTGCGGCTGCCAACAAGCACTCCTTGGTAAGCATAACCTCCTGGTCGATAGTACGAGCGAAGAAGGTACCCTTAGCACCGATAACCAACTCACCTGGGGTGAATGGCTTCTCCACAGTACCGAAAGGAGAGGTCTTAGTGACCTTACCCAACTTAGTGGTTGGTGAGTACTGACCCTTAGTCAAACCATAAATCTCGTTGTTGAACAAGATTACGTTGAGGTCGATATTACGGCGAATAGCGTGGATAAAGTGGTTACCACCGATAGCCAAAGAGTCACCGTCACCTGTACATACCCACACTGACAACTCTGGGTTGGCAGTCTTGATACCTGTTGCGATGGCGTTAGCACGACCGTGGATGGTGTGGAAGCCGAAGGTCTTCATATAGTAGATGAAGCGTGAAGAACAACCGATACCTGATACGAAGGTAAACATATTGTGTGGCTTGCCGAGGGCATCTGCAACCTCTGGCATAGCACGCTGCACTGCGTTAAGAATGGCGTGGTCACCGCAACCCGGACACCACTTTACCTGTTGATCACTCTTGAAATCAGCGGGTGTATATTTGAAATCTGCCATAGTCTTTCTCGTTTTTAAACAGTTTCTTACTATTGTTATGTGGTGTTTTCGAATTATAGCATTGACTCAACCTTCTCCTTGATCTCGATAACGGTGAATGGCTGACCCTCGGTCTTACCAAACGACTCGATAACAACATCGTGGAACTGCTGGCGGAGATAGCCTGCGAACTGACCCTCGTTCAACTCGCACACTACGATGCGCTTGTAACGCTTGAGAGTCTCAGCAACGCCCTTCTGCAATGGGTAGATATAGTTGAAGTGGAGATGTGCTACGCTCTTGCCCTCATCCTGCAACTGCTTAACAGCGCTGTGAAGGTGACCACGTGTACCACCCCAACCAACAACCAATACATCTGCCTCATTAGCACCAAATACCTCGATCTCTGGCAACTCATCTGCCACAAGCTCAACCTTGCGACGACGTGTAGTAACCATCTCCTGGTGGTTCTTTGGATCGTGTGAGATGCTACCCTTGATGCGGTCCTTCTCCAAACCACCGATACGGTGCTCAAGACCCTCCTTACCAGGGAATGCCCAACCACGAGCAAGCTTCTCGTTACGCTCGTAAGGCATAAAGTCACCCTCGCTACGTGGTGCTACAATAGGTGGCACGATAGCAGGATAGTCGCTCATTGATGGAATCTTCCAAGGCTCAGAACCATTTGCGATGAAACCATCGCTAAGCAACATTACTGGAGTCATATGCTCCATAGCGATCTTACCAGCCATAAATGCGTAGTGGAAGCAGTCGCTTGGTGAAGATGCTGCGATAACAACCATAGGACACTCACCGTTACGGCCATAGAGTGCCTGGTTCAAGTCACTCTGCTCAGTCTTTGTAGGAAGGCCTGTTGAAGGACCACCACGCTGAACATCAACAACTACCAAAGGAAGCTCTGCCATAACTGCCAAACCCATAGCCTCGCTCTTAAGCGAAATACCAGGGCCTGAAGTGGTAGTAACGGCGAAGTTACCAGCGTAAGCAGCACCGATAGAGGTACAGATACCAGCGATCTCATCCTCAGCCTGTACGGTCTTAACGCCCAAATCTTTACGCTTAGCCAACTCCTCAAGGATTACGGTTGCAGGAGTGATAGGGTATGAACCACAGAAGAGTGGAAGACCCGACTTCTCAGATGCTGCGCAGAAGCCCCACGCAGTAGCAGTATTACCGTTGATAGAGCGGTAAACACCCTTCTCCAAGTTTGCAGGAGCTACGGTGTAGTTGTTAGCAAACTGGTGTGTGTTAGCTGCATAGTTATAACCAGCCTCGATAACTCGCTTGTTTGCCTCAGCAACCAATGGGTTCTTCTTAGCAAACTTTGAATCGAGGAACTGCTTAGCGAAATCATCAGGACGGTTGTACATCCAGAAGCAGATACCGAGTGCAAACATATTCTTGCACTTTACCATTGCCTTGTTATCCATACCTGTATCCTTCAACGCCTCCTTGGTCATTGTAGTAATATCAGGGATAACGACATTGTAACCCTCAAGACCAAGCTCAGCGATAGGATCCATAGTCTTGAAGCCCGCCTTAACGATGTTGTCCTCAGTCATAGTGTCACCATCGATGATGACTGTAGCCGATGGCTTAAGCCACTTACGGTTAGCGATAAGAGCCGCTGGGTTCATCGCTACGAGTACATCGCAGTAGTCACCAGGGTTATCGATACGGCTTGAACCAAAGTGTACCTGGAAACCTGATACGCCTGCTACAGTTCCCTGAGGTGCACGAATCTCGGCAGGATAGTCTGGGAATGTAGAAATTCCATTACCAAACAGTGCTGATGTATCCGAAAAGAGTGTGCCGGTGAGCTGCATACCATCACCTGAGTCACCCGAGAAACGGATAACCACATCCTGCAACTGTTGTACATTTACATTGTCCATTGTAGTGAAGTTTGTAGTTTTATATTATTAATTGTTTATCTCTTAACTATCTACGAGCACAAGGCCTCCACAACAATCCCCTCTTCTGCAAAAATCCGAAGAGCGAACGATATAGGATACCTCATAATTTCTTACAAAATTAGAAAGTTTTCAACCCATTTCCAAATTTTCCACCCACTTTTTTGCCACCGCAACTATTGTTGTTGGCTTTTTATGTGACGGAGGTTAGAAATTATAGTCGATACCCACTGCTGCGATTACAGCGCTTTGGTGCTGGCGAGGGAAGCGACCCATCCACTTAACTTGCAGATTGGCACTCCATCGGCTATTGAGTTCGTAGCGCGTACCGAGACCGAGATTGAGTCCTCCAGCCCAGCCATCTACCGTTCCCTTATGCGAGGTAATATCATTGACGCTGACACCCACAATAGGATACACGGTCCAGTAGGTGGCTATCTCCAACGGCACCTGAAAGTCGCAATAGACATCCACCGAGCAGTGCTTCTTTAGTATCATATTTACACCAGGCTCGATATTGAGCCAATTGGCTAAGCCATAGGTGCCATAGACACCCACGCCGAAGGCATTTGTGCGAAAGTAGTAGCCACCACGAAAACCGAACTTAAAGTCGCCAGACTCCTGAGCCGAAACACTACTCATAGATAGTGCGTACAAGCACAATGCCATTACTAAGGTTATCAGTCGTTTCATATCCCCACCATTTAAGTTTTATAGAAACATTATACAAATGTAATAAAAAAAACTGATATCCCAACTCTTTCAACGCTATATAAGTTGTGCATTACCCATTTGCGGACTGCATATAACAAAAAAATCTTCGCAAGCACCGAAGCACTTGCGAAGAATCTACATTGTAGGAGAGGGCAGTGCCCCACCCTACTACTTAAGTACGCCGAGGTTCTTACCTACCTTAATGAAGGCCTCAACGCAACGATCCAACTGCTCTACAGTGTGACCTGCAGATACCTGAACGCGGATACGAGCCTGACCCTTTGGTACTACTGGGTAGTAGAAACCTGTTACGAATACGCCCTCCTTCTGCAACTCAGCAGCGAAGTCCTGTGAGAGCTTAGCATCGTAGAGCATAACTGCGCAGATAGCCGACTGTGTAGGCTTGATATCGAAGCCTGCAGCAACCATCTTAGAGCGGAAGTGCTCGACGTTAGCTACGAGCTGATCGTGCAAAGCGTCGCTCTCCTCCAACATCTTGAACATCTCGATAGATGCGCCAACTACTGCTGGTGGCAATGAGTTAGAGAACAAGTATGGGCGTGAGCGCTGACGGAGCATATCGATAATCTCCTTGCGGCCAGTAGTGAAACCACCTACTGCACCACCGAAGGCCTTACCGAGGGTACCTGTGAGGATATCCACCTTACCGCGGAGATCATACAACTCAGTGATACCGCGACCAGTCTTACCCAATACACCTGCTGAGTGGCACTCATCAACCATAACCAAGGCGTCGTACTTCTCTGCCAACTCGCAAATCTTATCCAATGGAGCAGCGTTACCATCCATAGAGAATACACCGTCGGTAACGATGATGCGGAAACGCTGTGCCTGAGCCTGCTTCAAACACTCCTCCAACTCTGCCATATCGGCATTAGCATAGCGGTAGCGCTGAGCCTTGCAAAGGCGAACACCGTCGATGATAGATGCGTGGTTCAAAGCGTCAGAGATGATTGCGTCCTCAGCAGTGAAGAGAGGCTCGAAGACACCACCATTAGCGTCGAAGCAAGCGGCGTAAAGGATAGTATCCTCAGTGCCGAAGTAGTCTGCAATAGCCTTCTCAAGCTCCTTGTGCATATCCTGGCAACCGCAGATGAAGCGAACTGATGACATACCGAAGCCACGCTCATCCATAGCACGCTTAGCTGCGTCGATAAGGCGCTGGTTGTCAGATAGACCAAGATAGTTGTTGGCGCAGAAGTTCAATACTGGACGGTTAGCCACGTCGATCTCTGCACGCTGAGGCGACTCGATAATACGCTCAGTCTTGTACAAGCCAGCAGCCTTAATCTCTGCCAACTCGTTCTGCAAATGTTGCTGAAATTTTCCGTACATTGTCTTAATAGTTTTAATGTTGAAAATATATTTAAACCTAATTTAGTCGATAAAATCTCTACGTGCCATAGAGGTATGCGCACATATCAAATACAAAGATAGATTTTTTCGCTCGAAAAAACAAGCAGTTTTCGGCATAATATTTCAAAAAATTAATCGACCACCTTTTCCGTACCAATCATCGCCATAAAACCGAGGGCAAGAACTCCCCTTTTTTTACCACAAATTACCGCCAGATACGACCTCGATTTTAGAATATATTTATCGCTTTGTTGGCTGTATTAAAAGAGAAAAAGGCACACCCTTGGGTACGCCTTAAACATATTATTATCTGTGGTTACTCCTCCTTTATCTTGGGTTTTGAAAGACACAGGACATCGACTAATTCAGGATTTTCCTTGAACTCATTGCTGAGGTTAAGGTAGATATTTGCCTCCTCGCGCAAGAGATAGGAGATCATCGACGAGCGACCGAAATCACCCGAAAGCAGAATAACTTTGGTATCCAAGGCCTTGAGTTTTCGCACCAACATTTCGTGGTCGGCATCGCCCGTGATAAGCACCACGTAGTCGAACTTGCGCACCATAGCATACTCGTATGCCTCAAGCGCGAACCACACATCTATACCCTTCTCCACGACCTGGCCATTACCATCCTCGCGCAGATGCTTGTAGTGGCACATAATATCATTATCGATGAGGACATCCTCGAAACTACGCTCGCCATAGAGCATATTCTTATCCCTTGCCACACTTGCGCGGTAGCGACCTCTGTAGTAGTGGCTCTCGGTGATTTGGCAATAGCGTATGTCGTTATCGCAGTCGGTAGCGACGATCTCGCGGATGTAGTTGAGCAGACTCTTGATGTTTAGACGTTTTGAGAGTCGTGTATTGAGGTCATCGTTGAGTTTTGCGTAGTATCCACCATCAATGAATACACCTATTGATATGGTCTGGGTGTTCATAATTATCGTATTGAGGGTATTTACAAGATGGGACAGCCCAATAGAGTCATTGGGCGGTCCCTACCTATTTGCTTGAGTATAGCACTTACTTAATAGCGATAGCGTCGATCTCTACCAATGCACCCATAGGCAATGCAGCAACCTGGTAGCAGATACGAGCAGGCTTGTCGCCAGTGAAGAACTCGGCGTAGATAGCGTTCATAGCGCCGAAGTCGGCGATATTAGCCAACAACACAGTAGTCTTAGCCACGTTATCGAAGGTATAGCCAGCCTCCTCAAGGATGTAGCCGAGGTTTGTGAGAGCCTGACGAGTCTGAGCCTCTACGCCCTCAGCCATCTTACCTGTAGCGCCGTCGATAGGGAGCTGACCAGAGATGTAGAGAGTTGCGTCGTGAGCGATAGCCTGAGAATAGGGACCAACGGCCTTAGGAGCCAAAGGTGAAGCGATAACTTTTTTCATTTTTGTATAAGTTTTAGATGATTTGTATTATCTTTGTTCCGACTACAAAGATAATTATAATTTACGAAATAGTATGAAACGATTGATTTTATTTTCTATGGCCCTCCTTTTTTCTCTCGTCACGACGACAGGTTGTTGCGATTGTCGCAACCGTTCGAAGCTTGAGAAGCCCCTTGTAGGCACCGAGTGGCAGTTGGTTCAGCTGATGGGCCAGGAGGTTAAGGCCGAGGGAGAGAGCTACACATTGCTCTTCCACGACAACGGCACTGCGTCGGGTGTTGGCGACTGCAACCGCCTCACCGCCACCTTCACTGTGACCTCGTCACGCGCCTTGACCATCGCCAACCTTGGCTCTACGCGCCGTCTCTGCCCCAACCACAAGCAGGAGAGCGCCTACTACGATATGCTTGAGAGCGTCACCCACTACGAGATGGATGCCGACAATATGCTACTTCTGAGCAATGGCACCCTCGTAGCCATTATGCACGCCGTGGCTGCTGAGTAACACCAGGGACGCCACTCACGTAGATTGCTGTATATAATATCACCAAACCCTTGCCCCCCAAAGGAGCAAGGGTTTTTGGCCTTTATGCGAGAGAGGTTGAAAGGGTTAGGGAGGTTATTGTGTTTAGAGAATTTATGAAGTTTAGGGTAGGTTTGCGCAACGTGTAAATTTTGTACGCTCCCCTTACCCCCAACTACATCACCTTTAATCTCCTTAGACTCCTTAGTTCACGCCCATCTCCCATCACGCATAAAACAAAAGAGCGCACCCCCTTTCGGAGATGCGCTCTGCGCTTTAGGTAGTGGCTCGACTCGGATTAATCCTCGTCACCGTAACAAGGGATTCCCCTCATCACTCGCCCACCCCTTGGGTATATTACAAACGCTCAAGCTTAACTGTGAAGTGACGCATCAACTCAGTCTCCCAAACGATCTTCACACCACGTGTAATCTCGTGACGACGGTCATATACGTTCTTCAAAGCAGCAGCGATAACGTCCATATGGTTGTTAGTGTATGAACGACGAGCGATACACAAACGGAGAAGGTCAAGACCACCGAAACGGTTCTCACGAGTTACAGGATCACGGTCAGCAAGGATGTAACCGATCTCGCAACCACGAACACCAGCCTCAAGGTAGAGCTCGATAGCGAGGGTCTGTGCTGGGAACTCCTCCTTAGGGATGTTAGACAACACCTTGTCAGCATCTACGAACAATGCGTGACCACCTACAGGACGCTGGTAAGGAATGCCGTACTCGTCGAGCTTAGCAGCGAGGTACTGAACCTGCTTGATACGAGTCTCGATAGTGTCGAGCTCAGTGTTCTCGTCCAAACCTACAGCCAAAGCAGCCATATCACGACCGTTCATACCACCGTAAGTCAAGAAGCCCTCGAATGGGATACAGAAACGCTTAGCACCCTCGTACCAGTCCTCGTGACGTGTAGCGATGAAACCACCCATATTTACAAGACCGTCCTTCTTTGATGACATAGTCATACCGTCAGCGTAAGAGAACATCTCCTTGCAAATCTCCTTAATAGTCTTATCTGCGTAACCCTCCTCACGAGTCTTGATGAAGTAAGCGTTCTCAACGAAACGAGCTGAGTCGAATACTACGCGCTTGCCATACTTGTCAGCGATAGCACGAACGTCGCGCAAGTTCTTCATTGATACAGGCTGACCACCTGCTGTGTTGTTAGTAACGGTTACGATGATGAAAGGAATCTTCTCTGCGTTCTCAGCCAAAGCCTTCTCCAACTTAGCACAGTCTACCTCACCCTTGAAAGGAATCTCAAGCTGAGTATCCTTAGCAGCGTCGATAGTGCAGTCCAAAGCGGTAGCCTTACGGAACTCGATATGACCCTTAGTAGTATCGAAGTGTGAGTTACCTGGGATGATGTCGCCAGCCTTTACAAGGTGAGAGAACAATACGTTCTCAGCAGCACGACCCTGGTGTGTAGGGATAACGTACTCGAAACCTGTGATACGGCCGATAGTCTCCTTAAGCTCGAAGAATGACTTTGAACCAGCATAAGCCTCGTCACCAGTCATCATAGCAGCCCACTGACGGTCGCTCATAGCACCTGTACCTGAGTCAGTCAAACAGTCGATATAAACCTGCTCTGACTTTAAGCCGAAGAGGTTATAGTGTGCCTCCTTGAGCCACTGCTCACGCTCTGCACGTGTGCTCTTCTTCAAAGGCTCAACCATCTTAATTCGATACGCTTCTGCAAATGGAATTTCCATAGTAGTTTAGTTTTTTAGGTTATCTTTATAATTTAATAATATATTCTTTTTTTCGCAACCTCATTCACGCAATTGCGTGTATTTATGTAATTACGCCACAAAGGTAGTCAAAAATATGGTCTATTGCAACTAATTACAAAAAATATTTTATCCTATTTTCCCTTCGTTTTTGCAGTACTACTTATTCGCCACCAAGAGTTCGAGGATTTGTACGGCGTTGAGTGCTGCGCCCTTACGAATTTGGTCGGCAACACACCAGAAGGTAATACCTCGCTCCGAACCTAAATCCTTGCGAATACGACCGACATAGACAGGGTCGCTACCCTCAATAAAGAGTGGCATAGGGTATCGCTTCTCCGCTGGCTCGTCCATAAGCACAATACCCTTAGCCTCTGCAAAGGCCTCACGAACAGCCTCCACGCTAAGTTCATCCTCGGTCTCAACCCAGATAGCCTCAGAGTGAGCGCGCATAACAGGCACACGCACACACGTAGCCGAGGTGCGGATGTCGGAGTGCATAATCTTGCGGGTCTCGTGGAACATCTTCATCTCCTCCTTGGTGTAGTCGTTATCCTGGAACACGTCGATATGTGGGATAAGGTTGTAGGCAAGCTGGTAGGCAAACTTCTCGACCTTTGGCTGGCGACCCTCGACGATATCGCGGTGCTGCTGCTCGAACTCCTGCATAGCCGTAGCACCTGCGCCACTGGCCGACTGGTAGGTCGCCACGTGTACTCGCTCGATATGCGAAAGACGCTCGATAACTCCCAAAGCAACAACCATTTGGATAGTTGTACAGTTAGGATTAGCAATGATACGACGAGGTGCATTGAAGGCATCGTCGCCATTCACCTCTGGCACAACCAAAGGTACATCATCATCCATACGGAAAGCACTTGAGTTGTCGATCATAAAGGCTCCGTACTTGGTAATCGTCTCGGCAAACTCCTTAGAGGTGGATGCTCCAGCCGAGCAGAGTGCCACATCAATATCCTTGAAATCGTCGTTATGCTGCAACTCTCTCACCACGATATCCTCACCACGGAAGCGGTAAGAAGAGCCTGCACTACGCTTTGAGCCAAAGAGTCGTAACTCATCGATAGCCATAGGGTGCTTCTCCAAGATTGAGAGGAACTCCTGTCCCACAGCACCACTCACACCAACAATTGCTATTTTCATAACTTATCGTTTTTTACTATATTATATATTTATCCATTTACCATTGGGGCAACGCCCAATGAATTGTGGTCATTTATCCTTTCTGAGTCGTTTAGAAGAAGCCACCCTCGTCGAAGAAGATGTCGTCCTCGACGCTCTGCGTAGGCTGCTCCTCCATATTGACCTCGCAACTATAATCGGGCTCCTCATCCGAACGCTCGAAACGGTCGGTGCGCTCAACACCGAGCGAGCCATCTTCAAAGACCTTGGTAAGGAACTTACCTGCGATAGGCAGGGCGATGCGTGAGCCATCGGCATTGCGAGTGAAGTGGATGCCATTCTCCTCGCCACCAACCCAAACACCCATAACGAGGTTAGGCAAGGCACACATAAACCAAGCATCTACATTATCGTTGGTAGTACCCGTCTTAGCGGCAATCTCCACATCGCCGAAGTTAAACTCGTAGATCATACGGCGTGCCGTACCCATAGTCACAACACGTTGCATCATCGTAATCATCGTGTAGGCCACACGGCGCGAAAGCACCTCCTCGGTCTTTGGTGTGAAGGTAGCAAGCACATTACCCTGGTTATCCTCGATGCGTGTCACGAAGATTGGATCTACGTGGACACCCTTATTGGCAAATGTTGAGTATGCCGAGGCCATCTCAAAGGTGTTGCTATCGTAGGAGCCGATGCAGAGCGCCACCACAGGGTCGATATAACTCTTGATGCCGATGTCGTGGATAAACTGCGCAACAGCCTCTGGGCTCTTAGCCTGCTTCATAATCCAAGCCGAGTAGTTGTTGCGACTATTCGCCAAGCCCCAATAGAGAGGATGAACGCCCGTGTACTCCACCTCGGAAGCCTCCTTTGGCGACCAAATACCCGAAGGGGTCTCGATAGACACGGGCATATTAGGCACAGGAGTACAAGGCGTTAGACCAAGGTGGTCGATAGCAAAGGTATAGATGAAAGGCTTTGCCGTAGAACCTACCTGACGCTTACCCTGTGTCGCAGCATCATACTTGAAGTAGCGATAATCTGGACCTCCGACGTATGCACGTACATATCCCGAAGCGGGGTCTATAGCAACAAACGCACCACGCATAGTCTTCTTATAGTGGATGAGCGAGTCGCGTGGGGTAATCACCGTATCGCGTAGGCCACTGAAGGTGAATACCTGCATACTCCTTGGCGTATTGAACGAGGCCTTGATATCTGTCTCCGACACACCCTCCTTAGCCATCTGGCGCCAACGCTCCGTCTGGCGCATAGCGTCATCTATCTTCTTATCCGACTCCGCCTTGTTTAGGTCGGGGAAGAGCGAGCCACCACGGCTCTTAATCTGGCTATTCATACGTGGCTGCACCGTTTCGCCCATATGTTCACGAAAGGCCTCCTCGGCATACATCTGCATACGAGAGTCCACCGTGGTATATATCTTCAGACCATCACGATAGATGTCATAGCAGTCGCCATTAGCCTTCTTATTCTTGTAGCACCAGCCATAGATAGGGTTCTCGTTATACTCCTTGAGTGCCTGCTCGTAATCCCACTCGGTGTAGTAGTTACGACGCTCAGGCTCCTTGGCCATCATAGTACGACGCACCATCTCACGGAAATAGGTCGCCATACCCTCGTTATGGGCATCGGCAGCACGGCGGTAGCGGGTCAAATCGATAGGCAACTCCATCAACGAATCTGCCACATCGCGCGAGATAGCCCCCGCAGCAGCAAGACGGCTAAGCAC
Organism: uncultured Alistipes sp.; assembly: GCA_904502285.1. GTDB lineage: Bacteria > Bacteroidota > Bacteroidia > Bacteroidales > Rikenellaceae > Alistipes. The sequence goes on from CAJGEC010000012.1 coordinate 37,298, forward strand.
AGTATTTCTACGCTCACGAGCCTTCTCGTTGGGTAGACCTCGCTTGAGTGGGGCGTATGTTCCTGGGGCTTTGACCTGGCCAGCGATAACTGCGGCCTCCTCGATAGCCAAATCACAAGGCTCCTTGCCGAAGAAGTTGTTTGCTGCCGACTTGATACCGAAATTAGAGTTCGAGAACTCCACGGTATTGAGGTACATAGCCACAATCTCCTCCTTGGTGTAGTTATACTCAAGTTGTGTGGCAATGACATACTCCTGAGCCTTAGCGGCCAATGTTCCAGCATTACCCTCCATACCCTCCTTATTACGACGAGTCTTGTAGAGGTTCTTAGCCAACTGCTGAGTCACGGTACTTCCACCACCCTGATTCGACTGGCGCAACAGCACGGTCTTGATGCCTGCACGTGCCGTAGCCTGGAAGTCGATGCCTGGATGGTCGAAGAAACGTACATCCTCCGTTGCCAAGAGTGCAGCCACGATGGTAGGCAACTTATGACCATCTATCTCAAGCCACTTAGTACGGTCTGCTGGGAATAACTCCTCGTATGAGAGGTAGGTGCGGTTCTCGATGAAGTAAGTGCCAAGCACCTCGCCATCCTCCGAAAATATCTGCGTAGCGAGGTTGGTTTTAGGATTCTCCAACTCGTCGAAGGTAGGCATAGGACCAAGCACCTCGGTCTTTGCCATAATGAAGAGGCTCGCAACGGCGATGATGCCGACGGCTACCAAGGTCCACATCGCCCTGATTACCCACGTCTTCCAACCCTTGGAGTTCTTCTTAGTATTGCTATTCTTTGCCATATAGTTTGGTTATTATTTTAGTCCTTATTCGTGTCTCGTTAGAATGGCAAGCCTAATCCGAACGAGAAGTATAGTTTACCATTGCTAAACGGAGCAAACGACATCTTCTGATACAACGAGAAGGTTGCCGATATTGTTGCGGCATCGGGCATAGTAAATAGGTTGAAATCGACGCCCAAGTCCAAGCCAAACGATGCGATATTCTTCCTCACCTTCGCAAATACACCCTCATCCCTTATCAAGCCAGGCATATCAAACGAGGCGTAGTCGGCTCCTATGTTGAGCCTCAGACGCTTGAAAAAGATAACTCCCTCCCATCCTCCATCGGGATACCAAACGGGGAGTTGGTAGTTCAGCGACGTAGCGACATAGTTATCGTTCTGTATCTCGTAGGCCGAGTAACCTCGAGGCAAGAGGCGTGTAGACTTGAACGACATCAGCGACAACACCAAGTCGGAATGGAAACCGCCCAGCGACGTCTGGTACGAAGCCGCTAACGACAGGGAGTGGTGAGGAGCAAAGCCTGGTGTGTACAACTTGCCATAGAGCACCATCAGGTGGCCCATATCGTCGGTCGTAGGGTTGAGCGTATAACTACCCGATGCCACGACTCCCCACGGTGGCAAGAAGTCGCGATGAGACTTACGCACCATATCCTGAAAGCCGATACCCACAGAGAGTTGGTGAACACCCTCCGAATAGCCTATCGTTCGTATGTTGCTAACCTTGTAGTCGTTAATCTCTATATCATCCACATTGGCAACCATACCATTCGAGAAGTTCCACGACGTGGAGAGCACTAATTGGCGAGTGTGGTAGCCACGGGCCAAGAGCAGAGGTAGTGTCGCACCTGCACCCAACGAGTAGTACTTACCCAGAGCCACATCGGGCGAATACTCCAACTCGCCCTTCTCCGTGTCGTAGGCAACCACCCTATATATCTGCTGACTACCACCATAAGTACCTCTTACCCATAGGTTTACACCCAAGCCATTATACGTGAGCATACCCTTATATACTGAGCCCTCGTTAGGATTCCAACCCCACGTCAAGAAACCTTCGAGTGTCGAAAGGATATTCTGAGACATAATCGTAGCACCAAGGTTAAAGGCTATCGACGACTCCTCGACAATGGCGTAGGGGTCGTAGGATGCTGGTGCCCAACTATGGATGTTGAAGGCGTGGAGGAGGCGGTTGAAGCGACGTGGCGGAGTCTGTGCCATAACACTATCCTTGGCTACTTCATCAAATCTTACGGTATCGAGGTTTACCACTCCCCAGCGCTTGCCTTCGGGTAACATAATCTGACGAGGAGTATTACTATAGGCCACTCTTTGTCCTCCATTAACACTCTGCGTAACAGGCAAATATCCTCGCTTATCGTACGACACAGCCACTACCCTATCATCATCCAATAACGATGGTTGGAACGAGCCATACTTAGACGTTGAGAGGCGTGTCTCCCTGCCCGAAGCCAAATCAAGACAGTGTAACTCATCGCAACCCGAAACGATAGAGCCAAAATATAACTTACCATTCGAGGCACTAAGGTCGCTAAGCGTGGTATAGGCGGCGCGGGTCACAGGAGTAAGCACATCCCCATCTACACGCGCTATGTGCATTCCATCATCATCCGTGACAATTAAGTAGATAGCACGAGTGACATCGTCCCACGCCATACCGTGAATCTCGCTACCGTATGGCACAGGTTTACGGCGGCGACCCTCCATATCGTTGATATATATGGTGTATCTACCATCGGGCGTGTATTCCACCCACGCCATACAATCGCCCTCCAATGGTGTAGGGTACAACACGTTGCGATGCTTAGAGAAGCTACGTATCCTACCACTCTCCACATTCATAAAGCAGAGTTCCGAATGGACCTTCTCGGCAAAGAGGGTGCTATGGCGGTACTCAGTCCACCACAACTTACCCGTACGACTCAATTTAGGGCGCGACGACACAATACCCGTATAGGCCAAACGGCGCTCCTGGCCACTCTCCGCATCCAACTCATAGATAGCCGTCGGGTGGTCGAAGTCCTCCTTCAGCACCAGCACCTTGCCATCGCCCTTGGCCACGGGGTGGGCATAGGTGGTAAAGGAGCGAGGCTCAGCCACGGGGATAAGCTCCGTGGTTTGGTCTACATCATCGAGAGGTTGCCAATGGTAGTAGAGTTTATTGAAGGTGTCGTAGAAGAGCTTCGACTGCGACACACCATACAACTTATTCAATACCCACGACGTAGAGACCACCATATAGGGGCGACGTGAGGTGAGTTCCGCAACATCATCACCCATAATACGACCAAAGCGGTTATAGCCGTGGCGACACATCAAATAGCCGAGGTTATAGTGGTTGGGGATATAATCCTTGAACGACCCACAGAACCACTTATCTATATTTTTAAACTCGTTCGCCACATTGCCGTACGCACGATAAGCCATCGTGAATGAGGGTTGCAGGCCTCGACCAAAGGTGGACATCTGCGTCTCGCTCATCACGGCATCGCCCTCCATCATCCACAACGGCATAAAGAGCAGACCTATGGTAGAACTCTGCTGACCAATGACATAACTTAGGGCCTTGACAACGCCACGGTTGAGGTTGTTGTACTGCACAGCGTGGCGGTACTCATGGGCAATGAGTTGCTTGACCCACGGCATAGAGTAGCCATTGACGCTCGGTGTAGAGAGAAACTCCACACGGCGTGGCATCCACATCACAAGACCGTTGGACATAAAGTTCGAGGGATGCACGACGAAGGGGATAGACATCTGTGGGTGGCGATAGCCGTATGAGATACCCGACTCCACAGCATCGAGGTAGTGCATCATACGCTGAGCCACATTGGTTGCGGTATCGGGATAGACCACACGATACTTCTCGCTCTTCATCTGTCGCCAACGAAACGAGGGGGGATCAACACCCCAACTATAGTACTGCGCAGAGAGTCGTTCCGTGGCCATAAGACCACAGATTACAAGCGCAATAACCATAATCAATCTCCTCATCTGTTGTTGTATGTATATATAACGTGCAAATATACGAATAATTTTGGTAATATCGCACGCATTAGACCCGCTATTATGCAGTGACCCAAAAAGTTTACCGACAACCCCCTCCTCAACAACAAAACAGGAGGGCCTCGCAACCGAAGCCCTCCCAATACTATCTATAATTCTACTCTTGTGACTAAATCTTAGCACGAAGGAAGCCGATGCCAAAGCGCTCGACTGCTGCACGCTCAAGATCCTCACGTACAGATGGATCAGCGATAGAGATAAGCAACTTAGCACGCTGAGCCAACGACTTATTACGCAAATAGACGATACCGTGCTCAGTAGCGATATACTGAGCCTGGAAACGTGTGGTAACAACACCTGCACCCTTAGTTAAGGTAGGCACAATCTTCGAGATACCCTTAGTGGTAATTGAAGGCAAGGCGATGAAACACTTACCACCCTCCGACAAAGCACCACCATACATAAAGTCGTGCTGGCCACCAACACCTGAGAAGATGCGCTCACCAATACTATCGGCACAAATCTGACCTGTGAGGTCCACCTCAATAGCCGAGTTTACGGCCATAACCTTAGGATTCTGACGAATATTCTGTGGGTCGTTAGTCCAAGCCACATCACGGATGACTACGTCGCGGTTGTTGTGCAAGTAGTCGTACAAACGCTGGCTACCCAAGCACAAGCAAGCAACCGACTTACCAGGGTAGATCTTCTTCAACGAGTTGTCGATGATACCCTTCTGAATGAGAGGCACAACGCCGTCGGTCATAGCCTCGGTATGCAAGCCGAGGTGCTTATGGCCGTGCAACGCATCGAGCACAGCGTTAGGAATACCACCTACACCAATCTGGAGGGTAGCGCCATCAGGAATCTCGCCGGCGATATAGTTACCAATAGCGCGCTCTACGTCGTTGGGGATAACTGTAGGTACCTCCACAAGTGGCTCATCACCACGCACCAAAGCATCGATCTTTGAGACGTGGATGACGGGGTCACCAAAGGTGCGAGGCATATACTTATTTACCTGCGCAATGATAACCTTCGAGCACTCCACAGCCGAGAATGCCAAGTCGGCAGATACACCATACGAGCAGTAGCCCTCCTCGTCAGGCTCCGACACATTCAACAACGTAACATCCAAAGGCACCTGGCCCGAACGGAACAAAAATGGAATCTCTCCCAAGAAGGCAGGGATGGTCTGTGCCACACCTGAGTCAATAGCCTTACGCAAGTTGTTGGCTACGAAGAAACTAAGTGGCTCGAACGAGTCTCGCAACTCAGCCTTGGCGTATGGAGCGTCGCAACGACCAATGGCGAAAGCCGTATAGACCTTCACGTCGCGCAACTCTGGAGCACGGTCGGTCATTGCCTGCACCAACACCTCAGGCACAGAGGTAGAACCTTGGATATATACCGAGTCACCAGACTTTATCAATTTCACGGCCTCAGCCGCACTTACTAAATTCATACGTCTTTAGGTTTAAGAAGGGCTGTCCTAAACGGGCAGCCCCAATTTTTAATAATCTTGACTGAATAGACGGAGTCGCTTATCCAACTCATCGTACTGATAATCCGAAATCATCGACACACAACCACGCAAGCCCTCGCGAGAACTTCCCGTAGGAGCAAGAGTGATAGCCGAGATACCGTAGTAGATAAGTTTATTAATAAGCTGCTCGCCTGTCATATCCTTATAACCGAAGGTGAAGAAGAAGCCATCGCTAACCTCCTGATCACAATCCTTGTCGTAGACGATATGGAAACCATTCTTCACCATAATCTCCTTAACGCGCTCTGCACGACGTGCATACTCGCGCGTATGACCTACGAAGTCGAGACGGCCATCCGATGCCGCACGGAACATAGCAGCCAAAGCATACTGTGCAGAGTGTGGAACACCCGAAGAGAGCACATAGAGGATATTGAAGATGAAGTTACGACGGAACTGACCATCGTTACCATATCTCTCAGCGAACTTGTCGTAGCAACGCTCTGCCAAGGCAGGATTCATAGCCACGATAGCGATGCGCTGACCCGCATACGAGAACATCTTTGAGCCTGAGAGCAGGTGGAGGCAGTTATCGGTGTAGCGAGCTACAGATGGCTGGTATGGCGCCTCGAAAGGCTTAGAACGATCCTCACGGAAGTCCATATTGAGGTAAGCCAAATCCTCAACTACGATGACATCGTACTTGGTAGCCATACGGCCGATAATCTCCAACTCCGACTCATTCAAACACATCCACGTAGGGTTGTTAGGGTTAGAGTAGATGATACCGCTGATACGGCCCGAAGAGAGAATCTCCTCAAGTTTAGCCTCAAGCTTCTCACCGCGGTAGTCGATAACATCGAACGACTCGAAGCGGATACCCTGAACCTTACACTGAGCCTTCTGGACAGGGAAGCCAGGGTCGATAAAGAGTATGGTATCGCGGTCGTCACGCATCTGGCTCAACGCCATAAACGTAGCGAAAGCTCCCTGCATAGAGCCTACAGTAGGCACGATGCACATTGGAGGGATGTCGAGGTTGATGAAGGCCTTGATGAAGCGTGAAGCCTCCTTGGTAAGTGGCTCGATACCTGTGATGAGGGGGTACTTAGCACCTACACCCGAAAGCAATGCCTCGTGCTCAGCCTCGATACCGATCATCTCGGCAGGCAAGCCTGGCTCACCAATCTCCATACGAATATACTCAACACCCGTCTTAGCCTCGATATCCTTCACCACGCTAACAAATTGGCGAATAGAGGCAGCACCAAGCTCCTTAGCATTACGCAAGCCGTTGGCAATACAGATGTTGTCTACCGTCTGCTTATCTAATGGTCTATCCATTGTCATTACTTTTTGATTGAGTTATCATAACCTGCACGTACCGCTGCGAGGTTCTTCTCGATAACCTCCTCACCCTTACGGGCAAAGATGCGACGAATACCTGCCTCGATCTTCTCGAACTCGATGTCGAGCATAGGGATAGCTGCACCCAACAACACCATATTTGCTGCCTGAAGTGGTGCACCAGCATCCTTAGCGAGCTGCTCCACGTTGAGCGATACGCAGTTAGGCAAAGCAGCGAGGTGTGCATTAAGCTCCTCCTCTGCAGGATAGTTAGGGATATTTACGAATGGAACATTTGAGGTTACTACCCAACCATCCTTCTTCAAATATGTCAAGTAGCGCAACGCCTCCATAGGCTCCAACGAGATGATGATATCGGCACCACCCTTAGCGATAAGATCCGATGCGATAGGCTCAGTAGAGAGACGCAAGTTACTCTGAACATCACCACCACGCTGGCTCATACCGTGAACTTCGGCCTGCTTGATGTTCCAGCCCTCAGCCATTGCAGCCTCGCCAATAACCGTAGCAATCGACAGAATACCCTGTCCGCCGACACCTGCCAAAATAATATCTTTCTTCATTACTTCTCTTTTTTCTTAGTTATTAACTACTCGTTCTTTGCTGCATTCTTAGCCTTAGCGTGACGCTTTGCGGTCTGAATACACTCACGACGTGGAATCACTACAGAGACACCCTTGTACTCGATCTCCTGACGAAGGATATCCTTGATCTCCTCCATATTCTTTGGAAGTGGCACAACGACACGTACGTGGTCAGGGTGAACACCTACACCGCGGCAGATATCCTCAATCTTACCTGTACCTGCAGAGTTCTGACCACCAGTCATACCTGTAGTAAGGTTATCAGAGATGATAACAACCACGTTTGCGTTAGAGTTCACACAGTCCAAAAGACCTGTTATACCTGAGTGAGTGAAGGTAGAGTCGCCGATAACAGCGAATGCAGGGAACTGACCAGCATCCGAAGCACCCTTAGCCATAGTGATAGAGGCACCCATCTCTACACAAGCGTGCAAAGCCTGGAATGGAGGCAACGCTCCGAGAGTGTAGCAACCGATATCACCGAAGATGCGTGGGTTCTCATACTCTGCAGCAACCTCGTTCAACGCCTTGTACATATCTCTGTGACCACAACCCTGGCACAATGCTGGTGGACGTGCTACAACGATATCGTCAGCCTCAAGGTTCTCCAACTTCTCCATACCCAACGATAGACGTACGCTATCAGGAGTAAGCTCACCCACACGTGGCAAGTCGCCAGTCAAACGACCCTTAACCACAACTGTCGAAGGAACGATAGCACGTACCATCTCCTCAACAACAGGCTGACCCTCCTCCATAACGAGGATCTCCTTAGCACCATCAGCAACCATCTTCTCGATAAGCTCCACTGGGAGTGGATACTGCGAAATCTTGAGGACACTACGCTTGTTGCAGTTAGCGCAATTCTCCATGTAGTAGTTGTAGGCGATACCTGTGGTAATCACACCCAACTCTGGGTTCTCACCCTTAACATACCAGTTGTACTTAGACTCTACAGAGGCCTTCAACAAGTCATCCTGCTGAGCAAGGAGCTCCACATAACGCTTCTTAGCAAACGCTGGCAACAAGATCCAGCGACGTACATCCTCAGGACGAGAGATCTCGTTCTGCTTGCGTGGGGTCTCAGTGACCTCCACAACGGCACGAGAGTGTGCCATACGTGTAGTCACACGCATCAATACTGGGAGCTTTACAGCCTCCGAGAGCTCGAACGCTGCACGTGTCATCTCGTAAGCCTCCTGCTGTGATGATGGCTCGAAGATTGGCATCAACGCGAACTTACCATAGAAACGTGAGTCCTGCTCATTCTGTGAAGAGTGCATAGATGGATCGTCGGCAGCAACAACTACCAAACCACCATTTACACCCGTCATTGCTGAGTTCACAAATGGGTCAGCAGCGACGTTCATACCTACGTGCTTCATACATACCAAAGCACGCTTACCCATATAAGACATACCAAGAGCGCCCTCCATAGCGGTCTTCTCATTAGTAGCCCAACGGCAGAAGATCTTATCCTCAGCCTCGCCGCGCTTCTCTTCGCGCAACTGAATAAACTCTGTGATTTCGGTAGACGGAGTACCTGGATAGGCGTAAACACCCGAAAGGCCCGAATCGATAGCGGCCTGTGCAATAGCCTCGTCACCGAGAAGTAGTTTTCTCATATTGTTAATGTTTTAGGTTTGTTATTTATCTGTTAGTTTTTGCTTCTACAGTTATCATCCTCAAAGTTACGCAAAATTTTCTATTCTGCGAAACTTTTTATCCACTTTTTAACCCACCCTCTCCGACTTTGTCTATGACATCTCCTCGCCATCGGGCAGAAAACATCGTTGTCAAATATAGCGTTTTAGATAAGTTTTGGAGGGAATGAGAAATAGACTACGGGGCACACAAAGCGTATTGAGAAGGTGGAGAAGGGTGTGTGGCGCTGACACGAAAAAGCCACCGATGGAGAGTGTGAGGGTGTTTTCTTGTCAGAAGGCGGTAGATGTGGTCTCGATAAAGAGATAAGCCCAGATGGGTAGTGTGATGGGATTTGTCGTTAGAGTGGTGCTAATGTGGCGCTGACACGAAAAAGCCACCGATGGGTAGTACTTGACGTACGTCCCATTGGTGGCGTTGATTGAAGCGCCGCAGTAGCGCCGCTATAACGACAAAGATTATTTGCGGGCGGTCTTAGCCTCTATACACTCCGTCGCGTGAGGCACGCGCAAAAGACGCTCACGAGGAATTAGTTTACCTGTGGTCTTGCAGATGCCGTATGTCTTATTCTTAATGCGCACAAGGGCCATTTCGAGGTTGCGGATGAACTTAGCCTGACGCTGAGCCAACGAGCCATACTCCTCGCGCGAAAGGGTTGTAGCACCCTCCTCCATAACCTTGAAGGTAGGTGACGAATCCTCAGTATCATTCTCATTGCTGGTTGCTGAACGCAACATATCGTAATCGGCACGTGCCGATGCCAACTTCTGCTCTATCAACTGACGGAACTCCTCAAGTTCTGCGTCGTTATAACGGGTCTTCTCCTCTGACATAATCGTAGCGTTTTTGTACGGTTAGACATTTACATAAAGCGAAATTAAGCAAAAATTATGAAATATGCAAACATCATTATAAAAAAAGATGAAAAAAGAGTTGTCCGACAGAGATATCGAACAACTCTTTCTTATTAATATATGGTTACGTAACGACCGCTAAGCCTTTGTAACGGCAATCTTGAGAGGCGCCTCGTCGATATCTGAATCTACTACGAAGTCTCCCGCAGGGGTTGCCACAGCCTTAACCTCCACGGCCAAGGTCTGCTGAGCGATGTAGTCAGCGAAACTCTCGATAGCAGGAGATGTAAGGTCGGTAGCCTCGATCTCTACGCGAATCTTATCGGTAACCTCGAAGCCAGAATCCTTACGTATATTCTGGATGCGGTTTACCAACTCACGTGCTACACCCTCACGACGCAACTCGTCAGAGATGGTGATATCCAAGGCCACGGTAAGTTTACCCTCCGAAGCCACGAGCCATCCTGGCATATCCTCAGATGTGATATCGTAGTCCGCAGCGGTAGTAACCAACTGCTCACCATCGATATTTAGGATGGTCTCAGCGTCGTTCTCCACAGCAGCAATCTGCTCCTGAGTGAAGGTAGCAACCAACGCAGCAATCTGCTTCATATACTTACCATACTTAGGACCGAGGGTCTTGAAGTTAGGCTTGATACGCTTGGTGATAATGCCTGTGGTATCAGCGATAAGTTCGATATCCTTAACATTTACCTCGTTCATAATCAACGCACGTACAGCCTCGATATGTTTAGCCATCTGCTTATCCAAGACTGGGATGATAATCTTTGCCAATGGCTGACGCACCTTGATATTAACCTTACGACGCAAAGCCAATACCATAGATGAAGTGCGCTGTGCCAACGACATCATCTCCTCCAACTCCTTGACGATGAGCGACTCATCACACTTAGGATACTCTGCGAGGTGAACGCTCGACTCGGTATGGCGACCACTTACGGCATTCAAATCACAGAAGATGCGGTCTGAGATGAATGGAGCGATAGGCGCTGCCAACATAACAACGCTCTCCAAACAGGTGTACAATGTCTGGTATGCTGAGAGCTTATCCTCGGTAAGCTCGCCACCCCAGAAACGCTTACGGTTGAGGCGCACATACCAGTTAGAGAGGTTCTCATTAACAAACTGGTCGATACGACGTGCCGCAGGGGTTGGGTCGTACTCCTCCAACGATGCTGTGACATCCTTGATGAGGGTGTTCAACTCCGACAAGATCCAGCGATCGATCTCTGGGCGCTTCTCGATAGCCACCTCAGCCTCCTGACCTGTGAAGCCATCGATATTTGCGTAGAGCGCAAAGAATGAGTAGGTATTGTAAAGTGTACCGAAGAACTTACGACGACACTCATCCACGCCATCAACATCGAACTTAAGGTTATCCCAAGGCTGTGAGTTAGAGATCATATACCAACGTGTAGCGTCGGCACCATACTTCTTCAACACCTCGAATGGATCTACGGCATTACCCAAACGCTTCGACATCTTGTTACCATTCTTATCCAATACCAAACCGTTAGAGATGATATTCTTGAATGCTACAGAGTCGAACAACATTGTTGCGATAGCGTGGAGTGTGTAGAACCAACCACGGGTCTGATCGACACCCTCAGCGATGAAGTCTGCAGGGTAAATCTGGTCGAATCCCTCCTTAGCCTCGAATGGGTAGTGTACCTGAGCGTAAGGCATAGCACCTGAGTCGAACCATACGTCGATCAAGTCTGGCTCACGACGCATAGGCTCACCCTTAGATGATACCAAGACGATGTTATCTACGTATGGGCGGTGAAGGTCGATATTCTCTGTCGAGTAGTTCTCCTTCGACATATCGCCAACCTTGAAGTTCTTATATGGGTTCTCGGTCATCACACCTGCAGCCACAGCCTTCTCAATCTCGGCGATAAGCTCCTCGATAGAGCCGATACACTTGAGTTCTGAACGATCCTCAGTAGCCCAGATTGGGAGTGGAGTGCCCCAGAAGCGCGAACGTGAGAGGTTCCAGTCGTTGATATTCTCAAGCCACTTACCGAAACGGCCAGTACCTGTAGACTCTGGCTTCCAGTAGATGGTCTTGTTGAGCTCCATCATACGCTCACGAAGCGCCGTGGTGCGGATAAACCAAGAGTCCAATGGGTAGTACAACACTGGCTTATCTGTACGCCAGCAGTGTGGATAGTTGTGGGTATGCTTCTCGATCTTGAATACCTTGCCAGTCTCCTTGAGGCGGATAGAGATATATACGTCGAGAGTCTCAGCCGCTGCAGCAGCCTTGTCGTCATAACGACCATCCACGGTAAACTGTGGGTCGTAGGCATTCTTCACAAAGCGACCCTCATACTCCTTATACGACTCCTCAACACACTCCTTAACAAAGCGCTCGTCGAGTTCCTCGGTGAGGTAGAACTTACCAGTGAAGTCCACCATAGGACGAGTCTCGCCACGCTTGTTAATCATAAAGAGCGAAGGGATGCCAGCCTGACGTGCCACAAAGGCATCATCAGCACCGAAGGTAGGAGCGATATGTACGATACCAGTACCATCCTCGATGGTTACGTAGTCGCCAAGGATTACGCGGAAGCCCTTTGCAGAGGCCTCAACCCAGTTGCCAGCCTCGTCGCACTCAACAGGCTTTACCCAAGGGATAAGCTGCTCGTAGTGCATACCCTCAAGCTCTGTACCACGCCACTTGCCTACTACCTCGAATGGGATAACCTTATCGCCAGCCTTATAGCCATCAAGAGCCAACTCCTCGCCCTTCTTGTTGAAGATAGAGTAGAGCAATGGCTCAGCTACTACGGCGGTAATCTTCTGGCCATCGTATGGGTTGTAGGTGCGAACTGCCACGTAGTCGATCTTAGGACCAACGCAGAGCGCAGTATTTGAAGGCAATGTCCAAGGGGTTGTTGTCCAAGCCAAGAAGACTGGAGTACCCCAACCCTCCATCTCAGCCTTAGGATCCACGATGCGGAACTGTGCCGTACAAGTCGTATCCTTAACGTCGCGGTAGCAACCAGGCTGGTTCAACTCGTGAGTCGAAAGACCAGTACCTGCGGCTGGCGAGTATGGCTGGATAGTGTAACCCTTATAGAGGAGGCCCTTCTGGTAGAGTTGCTTCAACAACCACCACAAGGTCTCGATAAACTTATTGTCGTAGGTGATATATGGATCGTCCATATTTACCCAGTAGCCCATACGGTGAGTCAAGTCCTCCCAAATGTCGGTGAACTCCATAACTGCCTCACGGCAAGCCTTGTTATACTCCTCGATGGTAATCTTCTTGCCGATATCCTCCTTGGTGATGCCGAGCTTCTTCTCTACGCCCAACTCCACAGGAAGGCCGTGGGTATCCCAACCCGCCTTACGGTGAACGAGATAGCCCTGCTGGGTCTTATAGCGGCAGAATACATCCTTGATGGTACGTGCCATAACGTGGTGGATACCTGGAGTACCATTTGCTGAAGGTGGTCCCTCATAGAACACGAAGGTAGGATGACCCTCGCGCGTTGTTATGCTCTTGTGAAAGGTATCATCCTTGGTCCAGCGCGCCAACACCTCGTCGGCGATGCCTGCCAAGTCAAGACCCTTATACTCAGTAAATTTCTTCATAGTGGTTAATCTGTAGAATTACACCTGTTTCGACTACTCCTCGTCCTCGTCCTCATCAGACTCAGCCATAGTAGTATATACGTTAGTCACGTCGTCATCCTCCTCAAGGTGCTCGATAAGCTTATTAACAGCCTCGCGCTGCTCTGGAGTAAGCTCCTTAGTGTCGGTAGGGATACGTACAGACTCTCCCGATACCAACTCGTAGCCCTTGCCCTCGATCCAAGTCTGAATCTGACCGAATGACTCGTATGCAGCGTAAACTGTTACCTCACCATCCTCAGCGTAGAACTCATCAACACCAAAGTCGATCATCTCCAACTCCATCTCCTCGAAATCAGCGCCCTCTGTTGGCTTGAACTTAAACACGCACTTGTGCTCGAACATAAAGCCTACAGAGCCTGAGGTACCCAAAGCACCACCATACTTGTTGAAGTACATACGTACAGAGGCTACGGTACGGTTTGTGTTGTCGGTAGCAGTCTCTACCAAAACAGCGATACCGTGAGGACCATATCCCTCATAAATCATCTCCTTGTAGTCGGCAGCATCCTTATCTGTTGCACGCTTGATAGCACGCTCAACATTCTCCTTAGGCATATTCTCTGCCTTAGCATTCTGGATAAGAAGACGAAGACGAAGGTTTGATGATGGATCTGGACCTGAAGCCTTTACCGCCATCTCAATCTCCTTACCAATCTTCGTAAATACTCGCGCCATATGTCCCCAGCGCTTCATTTTTCTCGCCTTGCGATACTCAAATGCTCTTCCCATAGTGTTATAATTTTATATTTTTAGATATCGTTTACCTATTATATATGTACATAATGTCGCAAAGATAGTAATTTTCTTCGGAAATAATACAATATGGGCCCTATTTTACACGATTTTAGCAAGAATATATACTATTGAGGCCAACAAACTTGAACAAAGAATAGCCCGAAATAGATAAAGAGTTGGGCGTAGAACAAAAAAATCGAGGCAACCGAAAGGTAAAACTATACAACTTTTGTTGTATTTTTGACAAAACCAGCACCTTGTTCTAAGCATGCTGCTTTTGTCAAACCCTTTCGATTGGCCTCTCCAACCTAAAACTACTAACCTAAATGAACCTTAAAACTTCGCTGCAAAGGTATGGAGAATGTTTGAATTCGCCAAATATTTTATTAAAAATTTTCATTAATTCTTGAAAGAATTTTAATTTATCAATCTACAACCTATGTTATCATATTGTATATTAACATATTATCGCTTTTATAAATTTTACACCAAATTATAGTCTATTTTGCATCACCAAGGATAATCTCGATGCCCCAAAGCGAAAAATAGCACAAATTCAGGTTGGAGCTTTTGGAGTTTCAATCCTCCGATTTAGTGCCAAAACAACACTACAAACATATCAAACATTCAAAGTTATGGCAACAATATTTTGTCGTCCGACCAAAAAACATTATCTTTGTGAGATAATGCGCGTGTGCGCACACACTACGTGCAATAACAACAGAGCAACTATGAGACGTAACAACACCATAGGTTTCGATGCCAGCAACGCCAATACGGGTAACTCCACCCTAAGCAGCTATGCTCGATTCATCATCGACGCATTAGCAGATGCCTCACCCCGACACAGCTACTTCAGGATGTACATCCCCTCAGACGAGCAACACGCCGACTATGAACGTATTGCCTCGAAGCACAATGTAGAGTCGATGGAGCCAGACGGCAGCTTCTGGCGTATGCTATCAGGCCTATGGAAGATATGGGGCATCGGACGAGACCTCGAACGAGGAGATGTGGAGCTATTCCACGGACTCAATGGCTTCATTCCCTTTGGGTTGGAGCGACGCAACATACGAAGTGTTGTCACCGTTCACAGCCTCGAATTCCTACGTCTAAGAGGTTTCTTCTCTCCCATACACAACCTCTACCGCAGGGCAATACTACTCTCATCACTGCGCCGTGCCGACCGCATCGTAGCTATCAGCGATATGGTAAAACACGACCTCGTGCGATACCTACACATTGATAGCGACAAGATCGATGTCATCTACCGTGGTTGCCCACAATACTTCTCACTTCCGCTCAGCGACGAACGCATCAAGGAGGTGAAGGAGCGATATAAACTCCCTGAGCGATACCTGCTCTGCGTAGGAACCGACGTACCTCGCAAAAATCTCGGTCACCTCATAGAGACCCTCCCAAAGATAGACCCCGAAATCTCGTTAGTCGTCGTAGGTCGCGCCACCTCCAACACCCACCATATCTCACACCGCATCAAGTCATTAGGTCTTAACGACCGTGTGAAGATGCTCCACGGCGTTGCCGACGAGGATATGCCCGCGATATACAAGAGTGCCATCGCCTATCTTATGCCATCACTATACGAGGGCTTCTCTTCGACGATTGTCGAGGCCATCACCGTAGGTGTGCCCGTCATAGCATCCAAGGGGTCGAGCCTTGAGGAGTCGGGAGGCCCAGAGACCATATACCTAAACCCCAAAGATCGAGAGGAGTGGGCAGAGGCTATCACCCGCTTAGCCAACGACGAGGCCCTGCGCCAAAGGATGATAGAGGAGGGCAAGAAGTTCTCGTCACGATTCCGTCGAGAACTCATCGCCTACAACCTCCAGAATTGTTATAGACGCATAGGTGTCGATATCGCTGAATAGACCATTTATTGACTATATGGAATATGTAAAACAGAAAAATTAAATTATTAGTATTTATACTGATTTTCAGATATTTATATTTTTTAATACAAATTATTGGCAGAAAATTATACCCATTTAGGCAAAAATCACTATCTTTGGCAGGTTTTACAGGCCAGAGTGGTTAAAGTTAAAACGAACACCCCGAAAAGGCGAATGAACCACGTAATTTAGAATTAGATACACATAATTTATATTGTTATGGAAAAAGTTACAAAAATCGTAGTTATGGCAAAACAGGTGCCCGACACTCGCAATGTGGGCAAGGATGCTATGACTCCAGAGGGTACGGTGAATCGTGCTGCTCTGGCTGCAATCTTCAACCCTGAGGACCTTAACGCCTTGGAGTTAGCACTCCAGATGAAGGACCGCATCGGCTCAGCAACCGTTCATGTCCTCACTATGGGTCCACAGCGTGCTGCCGACATCATCCGCGAGGCTATGTTCCGTGGTGCTGACGGTGGTTACCTGCTCTCAGGCAAGGAGTTTGCTGGCTCTGATACATTGGCTACATCGTACGCACTCTCGTGCGCACTTCGCAAAATCAACCCCGACATCATCGTTGCAGGCCGTCAGGCTATCGATGGCGATACTGCTCAGGTAGGCCCACAGGTGGCTGAGAAACTCAACCTCCCTCAGGTGACATACGCCGAGGAACTCGTGGAGATCAAGGAGGGCGAGGCTACCATCAAGCGCCGCTTGGAGCGCGGCTCGGAGACCGTAGTTACCCCACTCCCAGCAGTCATCACCGTGAACTCTTCAGCAAAGGAGTGCCGTCCTCGCAACGCTAAGCGCGTGATGAAATATAAGTATGCGTTGGCGACCTCTGAGTTGGCTACAGCAAGCGACAAGGCTAAGAACTTCATCGAGGAGCGTCCATACCTCCACATCGTAGAGTTCGCCGCAGCAGACGTAAACCCAGATGCTTCACAACTCGGACTTTCGGGCTCACCTACCAAGGTTAAGAAGATCGAGAACGTAGTGTTGCAGGCTAAGGAGTCGAAGACCCTCACGGCTGAGGACAAGGATATCGAGGCATTGATGCAGGAACTTATTGCGAGCCACACGCTCGGTTAATCAAAGAGTAGAAGTATGAATAACGTATTTGTATATATCGAGATTGAGGATAAGGAGATTGCCGACGTATCGTTGGAACTTCTTACAAAGGGTCGCGAGTTGGCTAATACGCTTGGCGTAAAGCTCGAGGCAGTAGTCATTGGCAAGGATATCAAGGGCACAGCTCCTGAGTTGGCTAAGTATGGTGCCGACACCGTATGGGTTGCCGACAACGAGATATTTGCCCCATTCCGCACACTCCCACATACAGCAGTTATGGTGGGCCTTATCAAGCAAGAGAAGCCACAGATCGCACTCTTCGGTGCAACCCCAGTTGGTCGTGACTTCGCTCCACGTGTGTCATCGGCTCTCCACAGCGGTCTTACTGCCGACTGTACAGAGTTGGTTATCGGCGACCACAAGGATGCAAAGACAGGCACCGAGTACAGCAACCTTCTCTATCAGATCCGTCCAGCCTTTGGTGGTAACATCATCGCTACCATCGTAAACCCTGAGTGCCGTCCACAGATGGCCACCGTACGTGAGGGCGTTATGCGCAAGGAGGCCTTGGCAACACCTGCGAAGGGTGAGATCCGCGAGATAGACTGGAAGGCTATGGTTAGCGATGCGGACCTCGCAGTACGCATTATCGACCGCCACATTGAGGAGCGCAAGATCAACATCAAGGGTGCATCGGTTATCGTGGCTGGTGGCTATGGCGTGGGCTCTAAGGAGGGCTTCAAACTCGTTCACGAGTTGGCCGAGGTTCTTGGTGGCGAGGTAGGTGCTTCACGTGCTGCCGTAGATGCTGGCTTCACTGAGCACGAGCGCCAGATTGGTCAGACAGGTGTCACCGTACGTCCTAAGTTGTATATCGCTTGCGGTATCTCAGGACAGATTCAGCACACCGCAGGTATGGATGGCTCAGCAATGATCGTATCAATCAACACCGATCCTGAGGCTCCAATCAACAATATCGCCGACTACGCAATTATCGGAAGCGTGGAGGAGGTCATCCCTAAGATGATTAAGTATTACAAACAGAATTCAAAGTAGGAACGATGGCAAACTTTTATTTAGATAATAAG
The DNA here is from genome assembly GCA_904502285.1 of uncultured Alistipes sp. Taxonomy (GTDB): domain Bacteria; phylum Bacteroidota; class Bacteroidia; order Bacteroidales; family Rikenellaceae; genus Alistipes. Next base: position 55,558 of record CAJGEC010000012.1, read on the forward strand.
GATTTACAGTATCATCTTGGTCACCCCTTGATGAAGAGAATTATCGAACTCAAGGAGCGCAATTTCGCTGATGCCACAGAGTTCGACTATGCGCCACAGGATGCCGAGGACGCTCTCGACTCATACAAGCGAGTATTGGAGATCGTTGGCGACATCTGCGCCGAGGTCATCGCCCCAAATGCTGAGGGTGTAGACCACGAGGGCCCACGTGTGGTGAACGACCACGTAGAGTATGCCTCAGGCACAGTACGCAATATGGAGGCTTTGAACGAGGCTGGTTTGGGCGGTATGACCCTCCCACGTCGTTTCGATGGCTTGAATATGCCTGTTACCTGCTTCGCTATGGCGAACGAGATGGTTGCGCGTGCCGATACCGGTTTCGAGAATATCTGGGGTTTGCAGGACTGCGCTGAGACCATCAACGAGTTCGCTACCGAGGAGATTAAGGCCCGCTTCCTCCCACGTGTCTCTGCTGGCGAGACCTGCGCTATGGACCTCACTGAGCCAGATGCTGGTTCTGACCTTGGCGCTGTAATGCTCAAGGCTACTTGGGATGAGGCTGCTGGTGTATGGCGCCTCAACGGCTGTAAGCGCTTCATCACCAATGGTGATGGTGATATCTCGTTGGTGTTGGCTCGTACCGAGGAGGGCACTAAGGATGCTCGTGGTTTGTCGATGCTCATCTACGACAAGCGCGACGGTGGTGTAAAGGTACGCCGTATCGAGAACAAACTCGGTATCAAGGGTTCACCTACCTGTGAGTTGGTATTCAACAACGCTCCAGCAGTGTTGGTTGGCGACCGCAAGATGGGTCTTATCAAGTACGTTATGTCGTTGATGAACGCTGCACGTCTTGGTATCGCTGCACAGTCTACAGGTCTTTCGGAGGCTGCCTACCGCGAGGCTTTGAAGTATGCCAACGAGCGCGAGCAGTTTGGCAAGCCTATCGCTAAGTTCGCTGCCGTAGCCGAGATGCTCAAGAATATGGAGGCTAAGACCCTCGCGTCACGTGCTATGCTCTATGAGACAGCGCGTTTCGTGGATATCTACAAGCAACTTACACATATCTCTCACGAGCGTTCGTTGGAGGCTGAGGAGCGCCAGGAGATGAAGTTCTACAACCGCCTTGCAGATGGTTTCACACCTTTGGCTAAATTGTTCTCTTCGGAGTATGCTAACGAGGTGGCTTACGACTCAATCCAGATTCACGGTGGCTCAGGCTATATGAAGGATTACGCTTGTGAGCGTCTCTATCGTGATGCACGCATCCTCAACATCTATGAGGGTACATCGCAGTTGCAGGTTGTTGCCGCTATCAACCACGTCACTAAGGGTACATACCTTGAGCAGATCTTGCGCTACGAGGAGAACCCACGCACCGAGGCCACACAGCCTTTGGCAGAGCGTTTGGTGGAGTTGCGCAAGATGTATGAGGCTGCAGTAGAGCGCGTTGAGGCTCTCGATAAGGAGACTCAGGGCTACAAGGATTTCCACGCACGCCGCTTGGTAGAGATCGCTGGCTATATCATTATGTCGCACATTATGCTTCGTCAGGCTGGTGAGTTGGAGGAGGATTACCTCAACCCAACCAAGATCTTTATCAAGTATGCTACAAAGAAGATCAACGAGGCATCATCTTATATCAACGACTCAGAGACTTCTGACGTAGAGTTGTTCAGACACTAATCAACCTCAATAACAACAGAAGGGGCTATCCTGGTGGATAGCCCCTTCACTTTGTTTATGCCGTCAAGCAAGCCCTATTAGTTTTTATACTTGATAGTCATACAAAATTCGTAACCATCATCATACTCAACTAACGCCTCCTTAGGATAGCCATCCTCATCGTAGCTCCAGCTTATGGTAGCCTCCTCTTCATAATCATCAGACGACTCATAAGTCCAACCTGTCATAAAGTTCTTACTCTTTCGTCCAGTAAGTCCATCACCCCAAGAATAGGGGACATATAAAACCCCTGACCAATCTGATAGAACAAGATTTAGGTCCAAATTAACCATACTCATTGGCTTGTTATTGTAGTCAAAGGTAGCAGTATACGAAAAGCTATCACCCTCTTCTTCAGACATATACTCCATCTCAACAATATTACCACCACTCCATAAATAAGATATTTCGCACAAC
>CAJGEC010000013.1 GCA_904502285.1 uncultured Alistipes sp.
CACTTAGCGAGAGCAGCTTATTCTTCTGATAGGACATATTGAAGTTGATGTTCATCTCCATATCCTTTCGTTGAATAGGTACTACCGAGATGCCCAACTCGACACCCTGGTTAGACATAGAGCCAATGTTTGCCATCAGCTTATCAAAGGCAAAGGTTGGCACCGGAACATCGTACTCATAGAGCATATCTATTGTCTTCGAGTAGTAGAACTCCGAGGTAAGCATCAATCGGTTATTCCACAATCCCAAGTCAAAGCCGATATTGAATGTTGAGCGAGTCTCCCATTTAAGGTCAGGGTTGGTATTGCGAATACTACCCATTGTTACGGTAGGTGCTCCATTGACCGAAACTATGCCATTTTCCTTGACGGTATTCAGAGTTGTGTAGGATGTAATACCTCCAAGATTTCCCGACTGACCATATCCAGTGCGGAGTTTCAGCATCGTTACAAAATCGACATCCGTGAGGAAATCCTCCCTCTTCATATCCCAACTTAATGATACCGAGGGGAAGAAACCGAAGGTATGCTTGTCGCTTACCATCGAAGAGCCATCGCCACGAATTGTTGCCGAAATGAAATATCTGTTTTTGTAGCTATAAGTTACGCTACCCATTATGGATGCAAGAGAGGGGTCTTCGTAACTACTACCTGTGGAGCCAAAAGGACGCGATGATGTTGCTCCGATATTGTTGTACGAGAAGTCGTTTGTCGTAATGCCCTTTGCCTGCACCCATAGGCCTGTTCTTTCCTGTTTGAGATACTCCGCACCTACAACTGCTTTCAGTTGAGAATCGCCCCAAGTATTGTTGTATGAGAGTGCAATGTTGGTAAAGTAGTCTTCGCCCTTGAACTCGCCACGATAAACATTACCTTGCGCCCACACCCATGTAGGACAAAATTGTGCATTTCCGATAGTTGAATATGAATAGGAGCCGAAAGCCGACAATATCAGATTATCAAGGATGCTGAATTTCAACCCAAGGTGAGTATTAAAATTCAACTCTTCCGAGTCATTCTTCTCGTAGAGGAGTGCTCCGGGGTGGTTTATGTGTGATGCAGCCGAGTTCTTCACCCAATTGCCATTAGCATCAGTTCCTGCGGGATAGGTGGGGTTCTGCGCTGCTGCCGAGTAGAACAACATTCGCGTATCAAAGATATCGTGGACCTTTGACGAGTATCCATAAGCGCCAAAGTCGCCAACCAAACGACCGTCAAATGCCTTCTGCGTTGCATCGAGCTTAACAACCAAGTTGCGATAGTCGTTCACTTTGACTATGGTTTTGTTATCCATAAATCCAAACGAGGCTCTATAATTAGAGTTTTCTGAGCCACCACTAAATGCGAGGTGGTGTTGATGAATATAACCTGTTCGAGTGATTACATCGTGGAAGTTGGTGTTATAACCACCGTTATTGTATTCCAATCCAAGCGCCTTTGCTGTTGCGATATACTCTGGACCGTTGAGCATTTGAAGATGCTTAAACATCGACTCAACGCCATAATTGCCATCATAAGAGATCTGAAAACTTCGCCCCGTACCCTTCTTGGTCTTAATCTCAATTACACCCGATGCACCACGAGAACCATACATTGCCGTCTCTGTGGCATTCTTCAAAATGGTGAAACTCTCAATATCTGCGGGATAGATTGTAGATAGTGTTGCGATGTCGGATGTTACACCGTCAATGATTACCAACGGGTCGTTACCGCCCATAATAGATGTGGTACCACGCACACGGATACTATTCAGCATAGCAAGCCTATCTGCGCCGTTGGTGGTCACATTCACACCAGCAGCCTGACCGCTCAATACATCTAAAGCGTTATTTAGTGATCCCTTCTTGATATTCTCAGGTCGGATGTGGTCTGAAGATTTAGCCACCGAAATAGTGTCTTGTTTCTCGCGGATATTTTGTACTTGTGCTTCAACTTTAGAACCACCGCATAATAGAGAAATTACGACAAGACACAGACAAATTCTTCCCATCTTGAATAGACAAATCTCTGTAGATTCCCCAAACCAGACGGTTAATCAATCTTATATGCGATGTACTGTAAAGAGAGAGATAGGGAATCTGTACTATTGCCCTTGCCTGCCCACTTAGCCATCTACATATTTGTTCTGTTATATCTGAGACCCTGATAAATCAGACAAAGAACAGCGTAAATATCTATCTCTTTAGTACATAAAGCCTCTCCAAGACCTTCTCGAATGTAGCCATTCGGTACATTGTTTCGCAAATATACACTTTATTTTGCACATTAAGAAATATTCGTTCCTATTTCTTAAATAGAATATATGTTATTTGGCGTTCTTTTATCTTTATATGCGCTACAATGTCCTAATGTGATATAGACAAACTACCAATTTGTGACAAATATTCAGCATTGCAACCATTTAATAGGCAGGCATATTAAAGCGTAGCGGAGCAACAGAGAAAGATTTAATATCGGCAATCAAGGAGCTCCGCAAGGGCGCAACAGTTGGTTCTCAAACATCGTCACGGATTTACGGATAGGAATAAAATGCCTATCCGAATAACTTATCGGGACATAATACACACTATCCCATCTTGCCCGTAAGGTAGGCTTTGGTGCGTTCGTCCGTTGGATTGGTGAACATCGTCTCGGTGTCGCCATACTCGACAAGTTCGCCTAAGTACATAAACATCGACTTCGAAGATATACGTTTTGCCTGACCCATATTGTGCGTCACGATAAGGATTGTAACCTCCTTCTGCAACTCCAATAGCAGCTCCTCGATATGCTTTGTCGCAATGGGGTCGAGTGCAGATGTTGGCTCATCCATCAACAACACATCGGGCTTCATAGCCAAGGCACGGGCGATACATAGACGCTGTTGCTGACCACCCGAAAGGAATGTTCCCTTCTTGTTAAGTACATCCTTGACCTCATCCCAAAGGGCAACACTGCGCAAGCAACGCTCCACGGTTGCATCCTTCTCTGCCTTAGAGAGCTTGATTCCGTTCAACGCAAAGCCAGACAGAACATTGTCGTAGATGCTCATCGTTGGGAATGGTGCAGGGCGCTGGAAGACCATACCCACACGACGACGCACATCGATAGGCTCCATCGCAAGGATATTCTCGCCATTGAGCAGGATTTCGCCATCGACACGGATATTCGGATAGAGGTTGTGCATAAGATTTACGGCACGCAGAAGTGTCGATTTACCACAGCCCGAAGGTCCCATAATAGCTGTGATTGTATTTCGCTCAATGGCTGCCGATACATATTTTACGGCCATTGTTTGCTTGGTATATGATACGCAAGTCTTCTTAAACTCCAATATAGGTATTACTGATTCCATTTTTTTGCAAGATATTTAGCTGTAAGATTCAATGTGAGAACGAATAACAGGAGGAAGAGCGATGCTCCCCAAATAAGCTCTTGTAGGTTGGGGTCGTTGAAGAACTCCCATATAAGCAGGGGTACAGCCGAGATAGGCTTGTCGATAGAGAAGCGTATAAGCGAGCAACCAAGCGCTGTGAACATCAGCGGTGCAGTCTCGCCAATCACTCGTGAGATAGCGAGCAATACTCCCGTGAAGATACCTCCGAAGGCTGCGGGCAACTGCACTTTGAGCATCACACGAGCCTTGTTGCCACCCAACGCCAAACCAGCCTCTTTGAGCGATGCAGGGAGAATTTTCAGCGTTTCCTCTGTGGAGCGAATAATAAGCGGAAGCATCATAATACAGAGTGCCACACTACCAGCGATTGCAGAATAACCCTTCATAGGTACGACTACCCAGATGTAGGTGATGATACCGATAATCACCGATGGCGTACCCTGCAAAAGGTCAGTCAAATAGCTTACCACCTGAGCAAAACGACTTTTGCTATTCTCTGCCAAGAATGCACCGCACAAGATACCCACAGGCACAGCAACAACGACCGCCATACCGAGCATTATCATTGTGCCGACAATACCATTTGCAATACCGCCAGGGATAGGCTCACCCGCCTCGATAGCCTTCATCGCCTTATATGCCGTAGGTGTAGGCTCGGTAAAGAACGACCACGAGAGCTGATCATAACCTCTAAGCAGTACCTCGCCCAAGATGGCAAGCAGTGGCACGGCCGTAAGGGCGGCCAACAGGCATACGCCCCATAGCATAAGCTTGTCCTTAGCCAAGCGATTTTTTAGTCTTAATCTATTCATACTACACTATTCTTGCTCGTTTAATCATTATCTTACCCACCATATTGATTGCTGCGGTTATCAAAAAGAGAATCAAGCCGATAGCAATAAGTGATGAGAGTCGTAGGCCGTCAGCCTCGCCGAATTGGTTGGCGATGATGGAGGCCATAGAGTTTCCCGTTGAGGTAATCGAGTCTGGAATGTTGTTCGTATTGCCAATAAGCATCGTCACGGTCATTGTCTCGCCCAAGGCACGACCAATAGCCAAGACGTAGGATGAGAAGATACCTGAGCCCGCAACGGGGAAGACAACCTTGCGGATAACTTCGGCTCGTGTTGCTCCAAGGCTATAAGCACCCTCTTTTAGGTCGTTGGGCACCATCTTGATAAACTCGGCACTGAGTGATGCTGCGTAAGGGATAATCATAATTGCCAAGACAAGCGAGGCGGTGAGTACACCAGAGCCTTGCGGAGAGATATTGAGAGCCATAATAATTGGGCGCAAGGTGTAGAAGCCCCACAAGCCATAAATGATTGAGGGGATACCCGCCAACAAATCAGTTACGGTACTCAACACGGCTGCCACCTTTGTTCCCTTGAAATACTCGCCCACGAAGAGCGCAACGGGCAGAGAAAAGGGGATACAAAAGATAAGAGCCAAAAGGGTTGTCATCAGCGTACCCGTAATAAAGGGCAACGCTCCATACTGCTCTGCTCCCTCGGTATAGCTCCACTCCGACGAGGTGAGGAACTTAAAGAATCCGAAGTGCTCGAATGCCTCGTATGCGTCAGTGACGAGGGCGTAGACCACGCCCCCGCACACTACGGGCATTATCAATGCAGCTACGAACAATAGGATTTTATATAGTTTGTCGTTCATAGCTATCTGTTATTGCAATATTGCCACGCCGTCATAAGTGACGCTCTTCAGGTTTGTCATACTCAACTCCTTTGCCTTGGCTGGAAGTGGGGCATAATGTACCTCTGAAGTGATATTCTGTGCCTCGTCAGAGAGAATATACTTCAACAAGTCGAGGGTTGCTACGGCCTGCTCCTTCGAGCGGTCAGAGTAGTTCTGCTCCTTGTAGATAATCATCCAAGTAAAGGTTGAGATGGGATATGCTCCTACGGCATCGGCATTGGTGATTGAGCAACGAGTATCGGCTGGAATTACCCCCGAAGCAGCTGCCGAGATTGTGGCCGATGAGGGCGATACAAACTCACCTCGTGCGTTCTGGATGCGAGCGTATGGAATATTTTGTGCAAAGGCATACTCCGAGCCTACATAGCCTATGGAGTTCTTGGTCTGCTTGATTACGCCAGCCACGCCAGGATTACCCTTAGCGGCCTGACCCGAAGGGAAGTTCACGGATTTACCAGCTCCATACTTCTCACGCCACATTGGGCTCACCTTTGTCAAATAATCAGTAAACACAAAGGTCGTACCAGAACCATCTGAACGGAACACAGGGATAATAGCCTCGGCTGGGAGCGTTACATCGGGATTGAGAGCCGCAAGACGCTCGTCGTTCCACATCTTGATTTCACCTGCAAAGATGTCGGCAATCACTTCACCTGAAAGTTTGAGTTCCTCCACACCTTCGAGGTTGTAGGCAACAACTACTGCACCCATACAAGTCGGTATGTGTACCACGGGATCCATCTCTGCCATCTCATTATCCGAGAGGAAGGCATCGCTACCAGCGAAATCCACAATCTTATCACGCAAGTTGCGAACACCGCCACCAGAGCCAATACCACCGTATGCAACGACATCTCCATTTACCTCGGCAAATTTCTCAAAGACCACATTGTAGAAAGGGAGTGGGAATGTTGCACCAGCACCCGAAAGTTCCTGAGCCTCACGGCTACCATCGTTTGAATTACCGCCACAAGCCACAAGAGCGAGGGCAACTGCCAATGTCACAATTGACTTAAAAATCTTTTTCATAACATTTAACTATTAAATGATTGTTCTATTAAAAACCAAAATAACAATTTATATATGCCAAATACCCATTATCAACTCCTTCACCCTTTGGCATACTCATTCGGAAGTTGGGGGCAATCTTCACATATTTGCCCAACTTGAACTGGACACCGAGTATTGCAACGCGCTCATCCTTGGCGATGTTCCAACCATTGTTAGAGTAGAGGTCGTCGAAGCGAGCGTAGAGCTCTGCACTCTTTGCCACCCTAACCGAACCGAATACGGAGTAGCCGAATTGGTCATTACCCTCAGTGTATGAAGCGTTTAGCATATGGTTATACTCTGCGCCGATTGTAAATTTGTCGTGTTTGTAACCTGCAAAAGCCGCCATATTCACGGTATTTGCCTTACCCTCAACGCCACTCTCGTTTAGGCCACCATAGAGGCGAATATGGAGACCATTAACAGGGGTAAGCGTTACGCCCAAACCATAGTTAAGACCCTCGTCTACCTGAACCTTTTTGTAGCCCTCGCCATTTACGATGATTGCATCGGCCGATACCCAATCAGCAAACTTATAGGCCACAGAGATACCCAAGTCGGCGCTATTACCAAATTTGTATTGGTCCTGGAACGACTTCATAATGTAACGGTAGCCCCAGAACTTCTCCTGGAAGTTGAACTGTGTGGTTGAGATAAGGCCACCATTGAGCGTAAGGTTGCCCTTTTTCCACGACACCATAGCATTCTTAATGTAGGCGATGCGGTGGTAGTCATCCACGCTCTTCGACTTACCTATATCCAGTACACCCTTCACAGTCAAACCATCGTCGAGTTTGTACTCGTAACCCAAATAACTGCGGTCGAGTTCAAAGCCCAGATCGTCGTTATGCTTGCCGAATCCTGCGTGGAAGTTACCAAATACCTGAACAATAGCCTTACCCTTAGGCTCTACGATTGTGGTATCCTGCGCCTGTGCATTGATACCGATGCAGGCTAAAAGACCCGCTATGAATACTCTTGTTTTCAATCTCTTTTATCTTCTTAAATTTGACTTTGCAAATGTATTGGGATTACATTTCATAAATATTTCAAAAAAGTTAGGCTTTGGTTAAATGCTCATCTACAAGAAAATATTACATTTTTATTAAATATCAACCACGCTGATATCAGTGTAAAATATTATGTGTAATTTTGTATCACAAATATATTTTTGGTATATGGCCGTAGATAGAATTTTGATTGTAGATGACGAGGAGACTCTATGTGAGGTCCTAAAACTCAATCTTGAGAATGAGGGCTATGATGTTGATATAGCTCTTAGTGCAGAGGAGGCATTGACCTACAACCTGCAAACCTATTCATTGATATTGTTGGATATAATGATGGGAGATATAAGCGGTATCAAAATGGCAAAGATGCTCAAGTCGGATATCGCCACTGCCGATATTCCCATTATATTCTGTACCGCCCGCGATAGTGAGGATGATATGGTTATGGGGCTCAACCTTGGTGCCGACGACTATATTATGAAGCCCTACACCGTGCGTAATGTCGTAGCACGTGTTAAGAGTGTTTTGCGAAGAACGGCATCCCATAAAGTTGGAAATGTGTCAGCTGAGAAGCCAAACCGTTTAGTGGTTGAGGGTCTTTGCCTCGACTTAGAGTTTAAGCGTTGCACGGTCGATGGCGAGGAGGTAAAACTTGCTCGCAAAGAGTTTGAATTGCTGACATATCTCATATCACACCGTGGCAAGATACTCTCGCGTGAGCAGATACTGAGCCATATATGGAGTGACGAGGTGGTCGTTCTTGACCGCACTATCGATGTGAACATCACACGCCTACGCTCGAAGATTGGCGCATACGGCTCGTATATTGTAACCCGTTCAGGCTTTGGCTATGGCTTCCGAGACTAAAACATCATATCATAAGCGCCTCTTTTTGCAACTCATTGTCTTCTCGTGGACAATGGTCCTCTGCTTTGTCGGATTCCAGTATATCCGAGAAAAGGAGTACAAGTCGGAGTTCCTGAATGCTCAGTTGCAACAATATAATCGTCATCTGCTCACAACGGTTGAAGATGGTAAGCCTTTTGAAGAGTATATTGCGACACACGACAAGCCTTTCGATGAGTTACGAATATCAATAATCGCGCTTTCGGGCGCTGTCGTTTACGACAATACCATATCGCTCGACTCGCTTGATAATCACCGAGGTAGACCAGAGATAGCCGATGCCTTGACCAAAGGCACTGGCTATAATATCAGCAGACAATCGACAAGTGATGGACGCGAATATTTCTACTCTGCAACACGAGGTGAACGAGCAATCGTACGCACGGCGATTCCCTATTCCAGCACCTTGCAAGACCTACTCAAAGCGGACTGGTCGTTCCTGGTGGTGATGATATCGATTACGGTTGTGATGAGCATTGTGGCATACTTTACCACTCGCAAACTTGGCAAGGATATCGAGCGAGTCAATCGCTACGAAGCAGAGCAAGAGCGTAACCGCCTTAAACGACAGCTGACAAACAACATCAACCACGAACTGAAGACCCCCGTAGCATCCATCCAGGTATGCCTTGAGACCCTGCTTTCGGGCATCAATCTCAGCGAAGAGAAGCGCCAGGAACTCATAGAGAGATGCTATGCCCATAACGACCGCCTAAGAAGACTGCTTAATGATGTATCCCTCATTACCCGAATGGAGGATGGCAGTGCCTTGATTGGCAAGGAGAGAGTGGTAATAAACGATATAATAGCGGAGGTGGCTAAGGAGTTGGAGATGTTGCCCGAAGATGAACGCCTGACGCTCCATAGCGATTTTAATGACGAGGTCATCATTGATGGCAACTCCTCATTGATAGGCTCAATCTTTCGCAATCTGACGGAGAATGCCATTGCCTACTCTGGTGGTCGCAACATCTACATATCGTTGCTTGGGAACGATGATAAAATGTGTAAGATTCGCTTTGAGGATGATGGCAAGGGCGTTGAGCCAAGACATATATCACACCTCTTCGAACGATTCTATCGTGTGGATAAAGGACGCTCTCGCCAAAAAGGGGGAACAGGGCTCGGATTGGCGATTGTTAAACACGCCGTACAATTCCACGGTGGCACCATCACCGCAACTAACCGCCCGAATGGAGGTCTCAGGTTTGAATTTACTCTATACAAGTAGATATAAATAATGTTTTGGTTAAACGATGGCGACTGCTCAAACGAGAGTGGTCGCCATTGCTTATCCCATCCTAACTAATATTTTACATACGCAGATAGGGCCATCTACCCTCCTTCCACATACTCTTATCGCGCTTGACAGCCTCTTCGCCACCGAGTTCTGCCATCTTGTCGTAGAAGTCCTTGCCGTGTTCACTGACAAAGTTATGCGTCAGCTCATGGATGCACAGTGTCTCCAACGACTCCTTGGGCAGTTGGATGCTCGAAGCTGAGAAGTAGATATCGTGATTCGGGCCTATGTTATATGCTACGAACGACCTATGGGTCATCACCACCTCGCATTTGCCGTATGGCACATTGATTCGCTCCGACACCTCTTTGAGGATTGGTGGCACCACCTCCTGAGTTCGTTTGAAGAGCATCTGCCTCACCCTCTTATGGATGGTCTCTTGGACATATACATAGTCGAGATTTGCGCCCTTTGGAAAGTGTAGGAGGCACTCCCTACCCTCGACCTTCGATATATATTTGTCCGTTGCGCCACGTAGCACCCTGAGATTAAAATAGTCCGTTTTGAGCGTATAGCCGTCATAGTAGCGCCTCTGGCCATCGCAGGTCCACCCCCTATTGATGTCGGGCAGATGTTTTTGCGCATAACATAGCCCCTCGACTAACGTAGTTCTTTTATCGGTTTGGACGACAACCTCATCGACATTGTATCGAAACTGAGGCCTATAGGGTGCATTGATATTTCTAATGACCTTGACATTTCCGAGCCCCTCGATAAATACTCTTCGACTATCGCACTCGGCGACATCCTTGAGGTTTTCGAGATGTTGCGCTACCCACAACCCGAATTTTTCGTCCCTTTTGCTAAAGCTAAGTCTATCATAGCACCTTGAGTACAAGTCCTTAGCCAAAACCCTATCTTTGGCCACGCCCAAACCACATTCATAACAGAGTCCAAGCCAGGCACGAGGCGTATTATAGTAATCCTCCGTAATGCTACGAAGGAAACAACTCACCGCCTCGGCATACTCCTTTCTATTATAATGCTCTCTACCCTTTTCGAAGTAATCAATTCTGCTCACGGCCCCTAAAAGATATATTTTAAACCACAACTTAGCCTTACAAAGTTAGTAAAAATTATTCAACTTCACCTCCTCGTCCCACCCTTTATCAGAGGTGGTAGGTGATATATTTTCGGGGGTTGGAGGGTCTAACCTTATAGAACCTAAAATTGAGGGAGAAGGAATATGAAACGTAATATACAAAAATCTTCGAAAATGGTTGCCTACCTACTTCGGCACTCGCAACTCCCCGACCACCACGGCTGGGTAGAGGTGGAGCGCCTAATCTCGGAACTGTATCTGACGTTGGAGGAGTTGGTGCAAGTCATTGCCAACGACACAAAGGGGCGTTTCGAACTCTCCGAAGATAATTTTTCGGTGAGGGCGCTCTACGGCCACTCTATAGAGGTGGATTTAGAGTTAGAGCCATCTACCCCACCCACAACACTCTACCACGGCACAGCCACTAAGTCGCTGGCATCTATTATGCGCGAGGGGATAAGGCCACGCTCACGACGCTTTGTCCACCTTTCCGAGAGCATCGAGGGCGCTCTTGAGGTAGGCTCTCGCCACGGCCAGCCTATAGTGCTAAAGATAGCAACCCCAGCGATGCTAACCCACGGCCACAAATTCTACCACGCCCAACAGGGCATCTGGCTAACCGACAGCATCGCATCGGAATATGTTAGCATAATTAGTCCATAAAGGCCTATAAATAGACGACGAGCAGGAGGAGAAGAACACCATACTCAGTAAAAACTAACTTTCTCTCTCTCTCTTTTTTCCTATGAGAAAGAGAGAGAGAGAGAAAGAGAATATCAATATGAATAGTGAATATAGATATCAGTTGGAGAAGTATCGTGGTCGTGGTACTCGATACAACTGCCCTCAGTGTGGTAGGAAGTATATGTCAATAAGAGAGTAGAGGGTGAGTATAGCCATACTCCCTATACATATATCTTACTGATATAGATATCAATAGTGTGATAGAGTGTGGGTATCACTATACCCCCTCATCAATACTTTGAGGATAATCCCTGGTTGAGAGATAAAGATTTCTCTCTCTCTTTCTTATAGGAAAAAAAGAGAGAGAGAAAAGAAAAAGAGCCACCTCCGCCTGAGTTACTCTAAATGATTATCGACTAATTAACCTCGATATGTTCGACGGGTTGCTGTTGTTGAGTGTCCAATGGGTGAGACTGGTAGAGCACCTTTGCAAAATCTATATCCTTCAAATCTATACATCTTATCGAGTTGTTATAGGCCGTCTTGTAATAAACCTTGAGGTTAGAGAGGTCTATCGACGAGGTCCACTGCGTGGCACTGGGCAGGTCGCGTTCGGTAGGATTCTCCATCGCGATAGGGACATCGAAATTGTTGAGCAGGTGGAAACTCTCAAGCACAGCCTCAAAGCCCGTAGCCCTTATGGGTGCTGTATTGCGAAAGAAGGCTGCGCGCACAAAGCGTGACGGGGGTGTGAAGTCGCCAGGGAGACCCAGCATAGCAGAACTACCACCAAGGGGCTTTAGTATGACATTGCCAAGGCTATTGTCGTTGGCGCTACCAGCGTGGAGGTTCACATAGTTGCACATATTGGCTAAATGCCACTCGAAGCCAGGAGCATTGGTCAATACACCGATGGTGTTATCATAGAAATTGACCCTGCCCTCCACAATCTCCATAACGACCTCCTTGCCCGAAGGCTCTCCGATACGCCAATGCACTACCGACGAGTAGTCGAGGCCGACGATATCGACACTATCCACCGCAGCCTTGACCTCATCGATGGTAGCAAACTGCGAGAGCATCCACTGCACAACCTGCAAATCGGCAAGTGTCTTATCGTTGTGGGCAATGTCGTAGGGCTTATAACTACCGTAGCGGGGAAAGAAGAAGAGACCTGCCGAGAGTCCCTTCTCGTTGATGCCCTCAGCAATAAACTCCCTCTCTACGACGGACAACCCCACCACACCATACCGAGCCTCGAAACGCAAGCCATTAGCTCCCGTAGGGGTGAACGACTGCAACTTCTCGCCACGCGGTATCACCACATACTCGCTCTTAAGCCACCCCTTGGCCCACTCGATGGTGCGGGACTGGATGTAACTGCCATCAGCAGCCGTAAGTGATATGCCTGTGCAGGCAACCGAGTGGTATGTGCCACCGACAATTGCAGCAGCACCGAGCAATACTCCTTTAGCAAAATTTCTCATAGTAACAGATTTTTGGTTTGAGCATTACCCCTACATAAACCGAGCCACATAAAAGAGGTTTGGGGTCATCCACACTCGGTGGACAACCCCAAAACACTAATAGTCGCTGTTGCGGATTACTTCACAGCCTCTGGACGCATAACAACCAAAGTGCGGTTGTTGTCCTTAAGGAGCTGAGCAGCGAAGTTCTTAACATCCTCAAGAGTTACGCTCTCAAGAATACCAAGATACTCCTCCTTGTAGTTGTAACCCTCCTCGTACCAACGGTAGATAGCAGAGGTCCAACCGCCGTTGTGCTCAAGCACGTTGCTATAGTTCTTGTGCAAGAACTCCTTAGCCTTAGCAACATCGTCAGCCAAAGGACCCTCCTCAGCGATCTTGCGAATCTCAGCGTCGCAGATTGCGATCAACTCGTCAGCCAACTGCTCGTTGGTATCGAACTGGATTGCGATCTCGTAGTTCTGAACTGGGTACTTCTCGATGCTACCACCTACGCTTACGCCGTATGTACCACCCTTCTCCTCGCGGATAGAGATCATATAGCGTGAGTCGAGGGCACGGCTCAACAAATCTACGATAAGACGGTTCTTAGCGTTATCCTCCATAGCACCAGAGTAGATCATACCTACAGATACCTTAGGCTGCTGCATAACAGCACGGAAGTCGTTAGTAGTGACACCCTCAGCGAGGCGTACCTTATCATCAACAACCGCATAGGCCACCTTCTTAGAGGTTGGGAGTGAACCGATGTACTTCTCAACGAGTGGCTTCAAGGTGTTCAAATCAACGTTACCTACGATAACGAAGCGGAAGTCGTCAGCATAAGAGAAGAGCTTAGAGTGGATCTCCTTCAACGCTGGGATGTTGAGAGCAGCGATATGCTCCTTAGAGGTCATCTGACGGCGTGGGTTATTGCCATAGAGAGTCTTCTGGAACTCGCGACCGAAGATATAAGATGGGTCAGACTCCA
Organism: uncultured Alistipes sp.; assembly: GCA_904502285.1. Classification (GTDB taxonomy): domain Bacteria; phylum Bacteroidota; class Bacteroidia; order Bacteroidales; family Rikenellaceae; genus Alistipes. The sequence continues at coordinate 13,539 of CAJGEC010000013.1, forward strand.
TATTTGTAAAGTATGGGATGTACATCTTCTTCAAGTTGTCGAGGTCGGTCTGGTCGAAGCGTGGAGCGGTAAAGTTCAAGTAGATCAACTGAAGGATAGTCTCGATATCCTTTGGTGAACCACCAGCAACTACGCTGTGCTCGTAAGCATTTACGCCTGCATTAGCCCAAGCGCTCTTACCTGCAAGCTGCTTGTTGAGCTCAGTAGAAGAGAACTTGCTGATACCTGACTGAGACATTACAGTACCCAAGAATGCGCCCTGGTAGTACTCCTCGTCGGTTACCATAGAGAGACCACCCTTAGAAGTAGCGTTGATGCTAACCTCATCAGCCTTCAAAGTTGAAGGACGAACAACTACCTTAATACCATTCTTCAAAGTCCACTCGGTGAAGCCCAATGACTCGTTTACAACGGTGTTAGCAACCTTAGAACCCTTCAACTTAGTTGCTGGGTCAATCAATGGCTCGATAACGGTGTTGTCGGCATAAGGCTCAAGCTCCATAGCCTTAACCTCGTCGATGATAGCCAAGAGCTCTGCCTCAGTTGGGATGGTTACACCCTCCTTCTTTGGAGAACGAGCCAAGATAACAAGGTTCTGGTCTGGAGCAGCGATGTCGGCATAGGCAGCGTTGATCTGGTCTACGGTCAAGCTGTTGATAAGCATCTGATCCAACTGCCACTCAGTCTCAGCATCCATCATAGGAGTTCCCTTAGCATAGAAGTCGAGGTAACGCTGTGCATACTCGTCGTTGCGAACATCGTTGCGGTTGGTGTACTGACGCTCTGCCCAACGCAAAATCTCCTGCTTAGCGCGCTCGAACTCACCAACGGTGAAGCCGAAGCGACGCATACGCTCCATCTCGGTATAAACGGCACGGAAAGCATCATTAATACGACCCTCGTGAGCAGTAGCAGAGAACATTGTAGCATCCATAGTAGGGCAAATACCGAAGTTACCCTCGTCCATACCACCGCCAAGGAATGGTGCATCAGCCGCCTGTGCGATCTCCTCGAAACGAGCGTTCATCATATTGGTAACGAACGAAAGAATCGTATTGAAGCTGTAGCCAACGATAGTGTTGTTATACTCCTTAGGAAGAGCCTCACGACGAGCAAACATCATAACGCTTGACTGAGTAAGCTCAGGGTCAGAGAATACTGAAACGATAGGGGTCTCAGTTGCTGGAACGTGAACAACAGCCTTCTGTGCAGCATCAGCCGATGATGCTGGGATGTCAGCCATAAGGGCCTTAATCTTAGCCTCTACCTGATCAACGTCTACGTCACCAACGATTACCAATGCCTGGTACTCAGGACGATACCACTTGTGGTAGAAGTTCTCCAAAGCGGTGTGGTCGAACGACTTAAGGCCATCGAGGTAGCCGATAAGGTTACGCTGCTCATAGATAGTGCCCTTGAACAAGTTGCGGAGCATATCGTTCTGTGCGCGAAGACCTGCACCATCACGAGTACGCAACTCCTCCATAATTACACCACGCTCTGAGTCGATCTCTGCTGGGTTAAGCTCGATGAACTGTGACCAGTCGTGAAGGATGAGCAATGCAAGATCAAGATTCTCCTCAGTAATAGGGCAATCCTTAATCATATACTCTGTGCAATCCCAAGAGGTGAAAGCGTTGAGGTTGTAACCAAACTGCACACCGATAGACTCCAACTTCTCGATCATCTGCTTACCTGGAAGGTTCTTCGAGCCGTTGAAAGCCATATGCTCAAGGAAGTGAGCCAAACCCTGCTGGTCGTCCTCCTCCTGAACTGCACCTACATCGTGGTAGATGTAGAAACTTGCCTGTCCCTTTGGCAACTCATTATGACGAATAAAATACGTCATACCGTTGTCCAACACGCCCACACGCACATTAGGATCGAGTGGCAACTGATCCTGAGCGCATAGAGCCGCAACGCCTACGAAAAGCGCTACGAAAGAAAAAAATAGTTTTCTCATAATGCTGTTAATTAATAAGTTATAGTTTGTTTCAAGTTTTAATTCGCCTATCTACGCAAATTTAATCAAGCAAATATAATATTTTTTGCTTTATTCACACTATTATATCTATATATTTTTTATATAGCACTATAGTTTTACACAATAAAATAACGAGTACTGGGGTTGATTTATTATATTAATTATGTATCTTTGCATATACAAAAACGACGAATATGGCAACAATATCTACATATAACTATACCATTCAGCCACAAGATGTAGACTTCTCATTGCGTGCATCGGCATCCTCTCTTATCAGCTATATGCTCAACGTGGCAGGAACAGATGCACACCTCAAGGGCTTTGGTGTGGATGCCTTGCAGGGTCAATCGTTCACTTGGGTCTTATCGCGTTTGGCAGTGGAGATCTACCACCAGCCTAAGCAGTACGAGGATATCGATATCGACACGTGGGTAAACGACTTCAACCGCCTTAGTTCTACCCGTAACTTCCGTATGCGCAGTGTAGATGGTGTCGCAGCCATAGGTTTCTCGCAGTGGTGTATGCTCAATATGGAGACTCGCCAGGTGGTGGATATGAACCTTCTAAAGGATGTTTACGAGCGCGCTATGGTGGATGAGCCATCGCCAATCTCTGCACCCGCACGTCTGCGCGAAATAGAGCCAACAACCACCTACTCTCGCCCTGTACGCTACAGCGATATAGACTTTAATCGCCACGTGAATACTCTCAGATATATCGATATCATCTTCGACAACGTACCTCTTGAACTAATTGAGAAGAACAATGGTATGCGCTTAGATATCAACTTCATAGCAGAGGCTCGTTATGGCGACACCCTAACCATCGGAAGCCTTGCCGAGCAGAACGTGTGGAAGTTCGACATATCGGCCGAGGGCAAGAGATTGTGTAGCGCAAGATTGGAGTTTAAGTAGGCGAACTATGGAAAGGAGGATTAAAATAGCCATCGTAGGCCCAGCACATCCCTATCGAGGTGGACTCGCCTCGATAATGGAGAGTATGGCTCGTGAGTTTCAATCTCGCGGTAGCGAGGTAGAGATTCTCACCTTCACCCTCCAGTACCCCAAGCTACTCTTTCCGGGCAAGAGTCAGACGGTAGACACCCCTCCGCCAACAGACTTAAATATACGCCGAAGGGTATCGACCGTAAACCCCATCTCGTGGATTAGCGTAGGTCGCGAACTGAAGCAGGCAAAGCCCGACATCGTGCTAATGAAGTATTGGACCCCCTTTATGGCCCCTTGCTTTGGCACCATAGCGCGCATAGCACGTAGCAACGGAGATACTCGCGTGATTTGCCAGATAGACAACGTCGAGCCACACGAACACCACATCACCGACACACTTTTCAACCACTACTACCTAAGTTCGGTAGATGGTTTTATCTATATGTCCGAGCAGGTGCATAGCGAACTCAAGAACTACACCTCGCGCCCTGCCCTATTCTCGCCCCACCCCATCTTCGATAACTTCGGAGAGCGTGTGAATCGCCAGGAGGCGTGTAGAAAGTTGGGGCTCTCGCCCAACGAACGCTATACCCTATTCTTCGGTCTCATCCGCGACTACAAGGGTTTGGATACGTTGCTTGAGGCGTGGAGCAAATTCCGTCGCGAGGGCCATAAGTTACTGATTGCTGGAGAGTTCTACACCTCGGCAGACAAATACCACAGGCTGATAGAGAGTCTCGGCATCAAGGAGGATATAGTCCTTCACGACTTCTTCATTCCAGACGAGGATGTGCGCAACTACTTCTCGGTGGCCGATTGCGTAGTGTTGCCCTACAAGAGTGCCACACAGAGCGGAGTGACGCAGATTTGCTACAACTTCTGCACCCCCGTAATTGTTACCGACGTGGGAGGATTGAAGGAGATAGTCCCCGATGGTCGGGTCGGCTATGTATGCGCCCCCTCAGCCGAGGGTGTTCACGAGGCCTTGGAAAAGATGTACAGTGGCGATAACATCGCACGTTTTGCCGAGGCTATGCAAGAGGAGCGCAAGCGATTCACGTGGAGAGCTATGTGCGACAAAATCGAAGAGTTATACACGATGATACGATAACAAAATATGGGTGTTCAGCAGTTGAACACCCATATTTCTTAATAGCCTCAGGGACTACTCAATACCTACACGGTCGAAGATGAAGTCTACGTTCTTGAGATAGTACTCCAAAGTGAAGCAGCTATCCAACTCCTCACGGCTAAGGACTGCCATAACCTCAGGGGTCTCAGCCAAGAGCTCCTGATAGTCGGCACGCTCACTCATAGCACGCATAGCAACAGGCTGAACGGTGTCGTAAGCCTGCTCACGAGAGAAGCCCTTCTCAATAAGAGCATTCATCACACGCTGAGCAAAGATAACCTTGCGAGTGCGGTAGATATTCTCCATCATCACATCCTTGAATACTACGAGGTTCTCCAAGATGCCACGGAAGCGGTTGAGCATATAGTCCAACAACATTGTTGCGTCTGGGAGGATGATACGCTCGGTTGCAGAGTGCGAGATATCGCGCTCGTGCCACAAAGCGACGTTCTCGTAGAAGGTAGCCATATAGCCACGCATAACACGTGCGCAACCACACATATTCTCGCTCGAAATTGGGTTACGTTTGTGAGGCATAGCAGATGAGCCCTTCTGACCCTTGCCGAATGACTCCTCCACCTCGTGTACCTCAGTACGCTGGAGGTTACGAATCTCCATAGCCATCTGCTCGATGCTCGATGCGATAACTGCAAGAGTAGCCATATAGTATGCGTGACGGTCACGCTGGATAACCTGAGTAGAGATATTTGCGCTCTCGATACCAAGTTTCTCACATACGTAATCCTGGATGAATGGAGGGATATTAGCGAAGTTACCCACAGCACCAGAGATCTTACCAACCTCCACACCACGTGCAGCAGTAACAAAACGGGTGAGGTTGCGCTTCATCTCCTCGTACCACAAAGCCCACTTAAGACCGAAGCAAGTGATGTCGGCGTGGATACCGTGAGTACGACCGATGCAAGGGGTCGCCTTAAACTCGATAGCGCGAGTACGCAACACCTCCAACATCTTCTCGATATCGTCGAGCAAGATAGCATTAGCCTGTTTGAGCAAGTAGCCATTAGCAGTATCAACAACGTCGGTACTTGTAAGACCATAGTGTACCCACTTACGCTCCTCACCGAGAGTCTCGCTCACGGCACGAGTGAAGGCTACGATATCGTGGCGAGTCTGCTGCTCAATCTCGTAGATACGGTTGATGTCGAATGACGCATCCTTCCACAACTTCTCAACATCCTCCTTAGGCACTACACCAAGCTGGCTCCAAGCCTCAGATGCCAAAATCTCAACACGAAGGTAGGCGTCGAACTTATTCTGCTCGGTCCACACCTTACGCATAATCTCACGTGAATATCTTTCAATCATAATCGTTTGGATTTATTTAGTTTTCTTCTTTTCAAAGCTCTCTACGGTATTCTCCATAAGACAGGTGATGGTCATAGGGCCTACACCACCTGGCACAGGGGTAATAGCCGATGCCACCTGCTCTGCGCTCTCGAAATCGACATCACCGCATAACTTACCGTTGCGGCTATCGCGATTAACACCCACGTCGATAACCACAGCACCTGGCTTAATCATATCGGCAGTAACAAAGCGCTCACGGCCAATGGCAACAACCAAGATGTCGGCACGACGAGTGACCTCAGCGAGATTCTTTGTGCGCGAGTGAGCAATAGTGACAGTAGCATTTCTATCCAACAGCAACTTCGCAACAGGCAAACCCACAATGTTGCTACGACCAACAACTACAGCCTCCTTACCCTCGATAGTAACACCTGCTGAGTCCAAAAGTTTGATGATACCCTTAGGTGTGCAAGGCTTGAGACCTGGGAGCTTAAGCCACAGATTAGCAACATTTTGGGGATGGAACGAATCGACATCCTTTTCGGGCTTAATGGCCGAAATCATCTTCTGCTCGTCGATATGCTTAGGCAAAGGCAACTGAATAAGGATGCCATCAACGTCGTCATCAGCATTGAGCTTATCGACAATCGCTAATAACTCAGCCTCAGAGATCGTGGCAGGATAGCGCAACGTAGAGTTGCGAATACCAACCTCGGTTGCAGCCTTAGCCTTACCCGTAACATACGACACGCTACCTGGGTCGTCACCCACCAATATCACCACAAGGTTTGGGGTTGTGCCATACTTAGCCTCAAGCTCAGCAACACGCACCTTTAGGCCCTCCTTGAGCGACATAGATAAATCTTTACCACTTATTATCATAGCTTGTCCGAATATACAACAAATTATTTAAACGCCTTATTTCCAATATCGTTACGATAGAAGAGGTTGTCGCACTCTATCTTTGCAATCTCCTGGCGAGCCTTCTGCTGTGCTGCCTCAAGGGTTGGAGCCGAAGCCACAACAATCATAACTCGGCCACCAGCAGTAACCAACTCGCCATCCTTCATCGCAGTACCCATATGGTAGATCTTAGCATCTACACTCTCCGTGCCACGAATAGCAAAACCCTTCTGGTAGTCGCCAGGATAACCCTTCGATGCCATCACAATACCCAAAGTAGCCCCCTTGCTCCACTCCACTACGGGAGTCTCATTCTCGGCTACAGCCATAAAGACATCGACAGCATCGCTTGTCAAACGTGGCAAAACCACCTCGGTCTCAGGGTCGCCAAAGCGAGCGTTGAACTCGATAACCTTGATGCCCTGAGGGGTCTTCATCAAGCCACCATACAAAACACCAGTGAAAGGCACACCCTCCTCGACAAGTGCATCGGCAACACGCTGCATAATGTTGGTCATAGCGTAGGCGTGGTCCTCCTCGGTGATGAATGGCAACTCGGTGTAAGCACCCATACCACCAGTATTAGGGCCCTCGTCGTTATCGTAGGCGCGCTTATGGTCCTGTGCCACAGGCATTGGGACAACCTTATTGCCAGCCACGAAGCACATCAACGAGAACTCCTCGCCTGTGAGGAACTCCTCGATAACTACACGGCCCTCACCGAACTTAGTGTCAAGGAGCATATCACGCAACGTTGCCTCAGCCTCCTCCATAGTGGTAGCGATAACAACACCCTTACCCGCAGCCAAGCCATCGTACTTTAACACGGTTGGCAACGAGCCCTTGCGCACATACTCCATAGCCTCGTCGAATGATGAGAATGTTGCGTAGTCGGCAGTAGGAACATCGTACTTCTTCATCAAGCGCTTAGCGAAGTCCTTGCTGGCCTCAATCTCTGCGGCAGCCTTTGTAGGGCCGAAAATTTTGAGTCCCTCCTCACGGAAGCGATCTACAACACCCACAGCAAGAGCTGCCTCAGGGCCTACGACGGTGAGTTCCACGTCATTCGCCTTAGCGAATTCAACGAGTTTCTCGACCTCGGTATCCTTGATTGCCACACACTCGGCAAGGGCAGCGATACCTGCATTACCTGGTGCAGCATATATCTTTGGTGACTTAGGTGAGCGTGACAGAGCCTCGACAATGGCGTGTTCACGACCACCCGAACCAATAACTAATACATTCATATAAAAGTGTTTTATACCTTGTTAATCCTAATGTTTGAAGTGGCGCATACCAGTAACAAGCATTGTCATACCAAACTCGTTAGCCTTCTTCACAGAGTCCTCGTCACGCACTGAGCCACCTGGCTGAACGAGAGCTGTGACACCATACTGCTCTGCGAGGGTTATGGTATCGTCGAATGGGAAGAAACCATCCGAAGCCAATACAAGACCCTCAGTGAAGCCTGCTGCCTGAGCCTGCTTAAGAGCAATCTCCGCAGAGCCAACACGGTTCATCTGGCCCGCACCAACACCTACGGTATGGCCATCCTTAACTGCCACGATAGCGTTAGACTTGACGTGCTTAACGATGCGCCAGCCAAAGTTCATATCCTCCAACTCGGTAGCCGATGGCTTACGCTCGGTAACACACATATCCGCTACAACCTCCTTGGTCTGGGTATCGAGTTGCTGAACGAGCAAACCACCATTAACAGAGACATACTGAGTCTGTACGGCCTCAGTTGGGGTCATATCAACCTCCAAAAGGCGCAAGTTCTTCTTTGTGCAAAGAATCTCAAGAGCCTCAGGGCTGAACGATGGAGCCATAATAATCTCCAAGAAGATAGGCTTCATCAACTCGGCAACCTCCTTAGTAAGTTCGCGGTTTACCGCTACGATACCACCAAAGATGCTCACCTTATCTGCCTCGTAAGCCTTCTCCCACGCCTCGCGGATATCCTTACCAATAGCCGCACCACAAGGATTCATATGCTTGAGACCCACTGCGAAAGGCTCGCTGAACTCACGCACAATGTTAAGTGCAGCATTAGCATCCTGGATATTGTTATACGACATCTCCTTGCCGTTGAGCTGCTTAGCATTAGCCAAAGAGAATGGCACACGCTCCTGTGCAGCATAGAACTTCGCCGACTGGTGTGGGTTCTCACCATAGCGCAAGGTCTGCACCAAGTCGAACGATGCGAACAACTTCTCGTTCAACTGAGCCTGCTGACGCATATAGGTTGCGATACACATATCATACTCTGCTGTGTGGGTATATGCCTTAGCCGAGAGCTCAAGACGTGTTGCAACGGTAGTGTTACCACCCTGCTCAATCTCAGCGATGATACGAGCATAATCAGAAGGGTCACACACCACGGTAACATCGCGGTAGTTCTTCGCGGCTGAACGCAACATAGATGGACCACCGATATCGATATTCTCGATAGCGTCCTCCATCTTTACATCTGGCTTAGCAATGGTCTGGCGGAAAGGATAGAGGTTTACACAAACCATATCGATAAACTCAATCTGGTTATCCTTCAACGCCTTGAGGTGGCTCTCATCATCACGACGCGCCAAAAGGCCACCGTGAACCTTAGGGTGGAGAGTCTTAACTCGGCCATCACAAATCTCTGGGAAGCCTGTAACCTCGCTAATACCGATAGTCTCAACACCACTATCCTCCAATAGCTTCTGAGTACCACCTGTAGCGATAATCTCCCAACCCAAACGGCGTAGATCCTTACAAAAATCGACTACACCACACTTGTCGCTTACACTTACTAATGCTCGCATATCTAATACTTCTTATTTATCAGTTTGTTAATAGTCTTCACATAGAGGTTATGCTCTATGTTGTGAATAAGGTTCGTTAGCTCCTCAATGTCGTTGCCCTCGTAGACAATAGCGCCCTGGTCGATAATGCGACCACCATCCAATGTCTCATCAACGAAATGGGTGGTAACACCAAAGATCTTAACACCATAATCCACAGCATCCTGAATGGCGTGTGCCCCCTTGAACGCAGGCAACAACGAAGGGTGAATATTTACTATGCGCTGCTCGTAACGAGAGAGTAGGACTTTGCCCACGATGCGCATATAACCAGCAAGACAGATGTAGTCTACGCGTCTCTCATCGAGCATCGTAGCCAACATCGTCTCGTATGCCTCACGAGAGGCATAATCCTTAGGATTGAACGCAAAACTCTCAGTGCCATAGCGCTTTGCACGTTCAAGCACCTTTGCTCCAGGCTTATCGCAGACGAGCAACACAACCTCTGCATCTATCCTACCATCGCAGCACGCCGAAACGATAGCCTCATAGTTGCTACCGCTACCACTTGCAAATACTGCTAATCTGGTTTTTCTCATAACAAAGTCAATTATAGGATTGTTACACCCTCGCCATCTACTACACGACCGATAATTGAAGCACGCTCACCCTCAGCCTCAAGAATCTCGATAGCGCGCTGAGCATCCTTCTCATCCAAAGCGATGACCATACCGATACCCATATTGAAGATGTTGAACATCTCTCTGTGGCCAATCTTACCGTACTTCTCCAAGAGGCGGAATACTGGAAGAATCTCCCAGCTACCCTCCTTAACCTCTACACCCTGGCCATCCTTCAAGATACGTGGAATATTCTCGTCGAAACCACCACCAGTGATATGGCTGATACCGTGAACATCGCACTCAGCGATAACCTTCAACACCTGCTTAACGTAGATGCGTGTAGGAGTAAGAAGTACCTCACCAAGTTTGCGACCCTCAATCTCAGGGTAAGTGGCATTGAGATCCAAGCCATTATCAGAGACAACCTTACGAACAAGGCTGAAACCGTTAGAGTGAACACCGCTTGAAGCGATACCCACCAAGACATCACCACTCTTAACACGCTCGCCAGCGTCGATAAGCTTTGAACGCTCAACAACACCCACGGTGAAACCAGCGATATCGTACTCGCCATCCTGATACATACCTGGCATCTCGGCAGTCTCGCCACCTACCAAAGCACAACCAGCCTGACGGCAACCCTCAGCAACACCTGCAACGATAGCCTCAACCTTTGCTGGCTCGTTGTGACCCACAGCGACATAGTCGAGGAATACCAATGGCTCAGCACCCTGTGCCAACACATCGTTTACGCACATAGCCACAGCATCGATACCGATAGTATCGTGCTTATCCATCTCGAACGCGAGCTTTAGTTTTGTACCAACACCGTCAGTACCGCTAACCAAGACAGGCTCCTTGATATTGAGCTCTGCGAGGTTGAACATACCACCAAATGCGCCAATATTACCCATTGAACCACGACGCTTGGTTGATGAAACGTGTGACTTAATTCGTCGTACTACTTCGTAGCCAGCCTCAAGGTTTACGCCAGCCTCTTCATAACTTTTTGCCATACCTATATATATTATTATTTATTTATTCAACTTATTCTGATATAACGATGTTGGGTAGCAACCATTGAAGCACGCCATACACAACTCCGAACGATTACCAGCCTTCAAAAGCGACTCCTCAGAGAGGAACTCCAATGAATCGGCCTCGATAGCCTTGCAAGCCTCCTCCTTTGACATACGTGCGCACAACAACTCCTCGCGGGTAGACATATCAATACCATAGAAGCAAGGGTTGGTGATTGCAGGACTCGCAATACGAACGTGTACCTCCTTAGCACCAGCCTCCTTAAGTAGGCGAACGATGCGCAACGATGTTGTACCACGAACGATAGAGTCGTCAATCAAGACTACCGACTTACCCTTAACCAATGAGCGCACAGCCGAGAGCTTCATACGAACACCCTTCTCGCGCATCTCCTGCGATGGCTGGATGAAGGTACGTGCGATGTACTTATTCTTAATCAAGCCCATCTCGTATGGGATACCACTCGCCTCAGAGTAGCCGATTGCAGCACTGATACTTGAATCGGGCACACCGATAACCACGTCTGCCTTGGTTGGACACTGCTCATAGAGGTAGCGACCAGAGAGCTTACGGAAGGTGTGTACGTTGCAACCCTCGATATCGCTATCGGGACGAGCAAAGTAGATATACTCCATAGCACACATCAAGTGACGCTGGTAGCGAGAGTAGTAGCTTGAACGGATACCGTGGTGGTCGATAGTGACAACCTCTCCTGGCTCGATATCACGGATATACTCCGCACCTACGATATCCAAGGCACAAGTCTCAGAACTGATGACATAGCCATCACCGAGTTTACCAATGGCCAATGGGCGCAAGCCGTGCTTATCGCGACAAGCATAGATGCGATTCTTGGTCATAATGAGGAAGGCGAAAGCACCCTCCAACATATTGAGAGCCTCGATGATATTGTCGATACGCTTATTCTCGCAGTTATCCTTCTTCACCAAATGAGCAAGGAGCTCACTATCAGAAGAGGAGTGGAAGAGGCTACCACGCACCTCAAGGTATTGAGCCAACTCCTTTGAATTGACCAAGTTACCATTGTGTGCAAGGGCAAAATCTCCCGTATGGTGGTTGAACGAGAATGGCTGCACGTTGTTTGCACCACCGCCACCCGTTGTAGAATAGCGAACGTGGCCAATAGCGATACGGCCCTTCAACTTAGAGAGTTTCTGCTGGTTAAAGACCTCGGTAACAAGACCTTCACCCTTGACAGTATTTAGTTTGTCGTTGTCGAAGGCAGAGATACCACAAGCCTCCTGACCACGGTGCTGCAAAGCGTGCAGACCATAGTAGGCAAGATTTGGGGCATCGTCCACACCAAAGACACCAAACACACCGCACTCCTCGTGCAGGTCGTCGCCATATATATCTAATGAATCTTTTAGCATACCTATTATTATTTTAGTGCGTTGTGTAGTCGTTTAGCAACCTCCTCATAGGTCTCGCCTACTGAGCCGAGGTCACGACGGAAGCGATCCTTATCCATACGCTCGCCAGTAGCCTTATCCCACAAACGGCAAGTGTCGGGCGAGAGTTCGTCAGCAAGAACCAAGGAGCCATCAGTAGCACGACCAAACTCAATCTTGAAGTCTACAACGGTGATACCCGCCTTATTATAGAGCTCCGTAACGAGGCTATTGATCTTTGCCGACATCTCATACAACTCCGAAAGCTCCTCATAACTCAACAGACCCAAGGCAACGGCGTGGTGGTCGTTGATGAGTGGATCACCAAGGTCGCTACGACGCAAGCATAGGTCAAAAATGGTGTTCTCAGGAACAATACCCTCCTCCATATCGAGACGCTTAGCCATAGAGCCAGCCACAACATTGCGCACGATGACCTCGACAGGCACGTGCTCAACAACACGGCACAACTGGCCATCGTCATCAACACGCTCAATGAAGTGCGTGTTGATGCCGTTGTCGTTGAGATAGCCGAGTACCATAGATGATATGTCACAAGTGAGACGACCCTTATTCAAGATGTTTGCTCGCTTGATGTCATAGAACGCCGTAATGTCGTCCTTGAAGCGCACAACAACATTGTCGGGGTTGTCGGTCTTAAAAATCTGCTTACTCTTACCCTCGTAGAGTAGTTCCATTTGCTTCATAGTGGTTACTTTTTGAGGAAGTAATTTACTGCATTAGCGAAGATATCCTGAATCTTCTGACCGTGGATATTCTTCATAAGGTCACGCTCGTAACGCTCGGTGTGGCCCATCTTACCGAGGATCTGACCGCTTGGGTCAATGATACCCTCGATAGCAAAGCTTGAGCCGTTAGGGTTGTAAGGAGCGTCGGTAGTAGGACGATTCTCAGCATCTACATACTGGAAGGCTACCTGACCATTGCGGAACAACTGCTCTGCCAACTCATCCGATACAACGAACTTACCCTCACCGTGGCTCACTGCGATTGAGTGGATATCACCAATAGCGAACGAACTCAACCAAGGTGATGCAACGGTACCTACACGTGTAGAGACAATCTGCGAGATATGGCGATTGATATCGTTGCGGAAGAGGGTTGGAGAGGCCTTAGTCACCTTACCCAAGCGACCGTATGGCAACAAGCCCGACTTAACCAAAGCCTGGAAACCATTACAGATACCGAGCATCAAGCCGCCCCTATCCAACAAGGCGTGGATAGCATCTGCAACATCCTTATTATTCAATACGTTGGCGATGAACTTACCGCTACCATCTGGCTCATCACCAGCAGAGAAACCACCACTAAGAGCCATAATGTGGCAGTTAGCAATATTCTCGGACATCTCCTTAATAGAGGCGATAACATCCTCACCCGTGAGGTTCTTAAATACCGACATCACAACCTCCGCTCCAGCGCGCTCGAAGGCACGTGCAGTGTCGTAGTCGCAGTTAGTACCTGGGAATACTGGCAAGTAGACTCTTACCTTCTCCACAGCCTCGCCCTGGTACTCCTTAATATTGATACGGCCATCGCTGACACGTGTAGGCTCTCCGCTCTTGCCACGGTCGGCATAGACCTTAGTATATTTCTCTGTGTTGGCCTCCAACAACTCCTCCAATGGCAAGCGTGTGCCATTTACGAAGATAGCCTCCTCGTTGAGAGTCTGACCAATGAGTTCTGCGTTAGGGTGGTTCAACGTTCTGCGGCTCTCAACAACAATAGAACCGTATGAGTAGTTGTACAACATCTCCTCGTCGCACTCCAACGATGCACCTACGTTGTTACCGAACGACATCTTAGCCACCGCCTCAGCAACACCACCAAAGCCTACTGCCCAACCAGAGACGATATCGCCCTGAGCAATCTTATCGCTTACATAGTCGAAGTTAGACTTCAACTCATCGGTATTAGGCATATAGTTGGCAAGAGGTGTGTGGCGGATGATATAGATCTTATTGCCACCACTCTTGAACTCTGGGCTAATAACCGTACGAGCATCTACAGTGGTAATACCGAAGGCCATAAGCATAGGAGGCACGTTGATATCACGGAAAGTTCCACTCATAGAGTCCTTACCTCCGATAGATGGAAGACCCAACTCAACCTGCATCTTCAAAGCACCAAGCAATGCCGAAAGTGGCTTACCCCAAGAGGTAGCATCGGTCATACGCTCGAAGTACTCCTGGTAAGAGAATCGCATATTCTCGTATCGAGCACCCGCAGCAACAACCTTAGCACAAGCATCGACTACGGCGTACGCTGCACCGTGGTATGGGCTCCACTTAGCGATATATGGGTTATAGCCATAAGCCATAATGCTGGCAGTATTGGTAAAGCCACGACCTACAGGGAGTTTCTGAACAGAGACCTGAGTCTCGGTACACTGTGTCTTACCACCATAAGGCATCAACACGGTAGAGGCACCGATAGTAGAGTCGAACATCTCAATAAGGCCCTTCTGAGAGACTACATTGTCATCCGAAAGGTTATTCTTCATACGCTTAGTGGTTGTAGCACCCTCGATCTTGCGCTCGAAAGGATTTACGTTCTCCACACCACCGATACGAATCTTTGTATAGTGCTTAGCACCTGCCGAGTCGATGAAGTCGCGTGAAAGGTCTACTACAACATCCTTGCCCCAGAACATACGCATACGGCGAGTGTCGGTAACATCAGCAACATAGGTTACCTCGACATTCTCCTGATGGCAGAGCGACATAAAGAGCTCCATATCCTTGCGCTCGATAACCACTGACATACGCTCCTGAGACTCGCTAATAGCAAGCTCCGAATAGTTGAGACCCTTGTACTTTGTAGGCACACGGTCGAGGTAGATATCCAAGCCGTCGGTAAGCTCACCGATAGCAACGCTGACACCACCAGCACCAAAGTCGTTCGACTTCTTAATGAGGCGTGTTACATCGCCACGACGGAACAGACGAGCCAACTTACGCTCCTCAGGAGCATTACCCTTCTGTACCTCTGAGCTACACTCCTCCAAAGAACTGAGTGTATGCTCCTTAGACGAACCAGTAGCACCACCAACACCATCACGGCCTGTGCGACCACCAAGCAACAACACTACGTCGCCAGGAGCTGGACTCTCACGACGTACATTCTCTGCCTTAACAGCACCAACAACGGCACCTACCTCCAAACGCTTAGCAACATAGTCTGGGTGGTAAACCTCGCGAACGTGGGTAGTAGCCAAACCAATCTGGTTACCATAGCTTGAGTAACCTGCAGCAGCCTTAGTAGAGATGATGCGCTGTGGCAACTTACCAGCCATAGTCTCATCTACAGGCTTATAGATATCACCAGCACCAGTCACACGCATAGCCTGATATACGTAGCTACGGCCTGACAATGGGTCACGGATAGCGCCACCAAGACAGGTTGATGCACCACCGAATGGCTCAATCTCTGTTGGGTGGTTATGTGTCTCGTTCTTGAACTGCAACAACCAACGCTCCATAACGCCATCAACATCGACATTCACGAAGATAGAGCAAGCGTTGTTCTCCTCGCTCTGCTCCATATCATCGAGCTTGCCGTGCTTCTTGAGGTAGCGCGCACCAATAGTTGCAAGCTCCATCAAGCAGAGGCTCTTATTCTCGCGACCAAGCTCTGAGCGAATCTTGCGCATAAGGTCGAGCGACTCCTCGAACTCTGCCTTCATAAACGAATCGTCGAGGGTGATCTCCTCAATCTCGGTAGTAAAGGTAGTGTGGCGGCAGTGGTCGCTCCAATAGGTATCCAAGATACGCAACTCAGTCTCTACGGGGTCGCGACCCTCCTTCTGGAAGTAATTAACCACCTCGCGCAAGTCGTCGGCATTCATAGCCAAGCCATTCTCCTTGCAGTAAGGCGCCAAATCCTCCTCCTTCATATTGCGGAAGCCCTCCAACACGGCAACAGGCTTCACCTCTGCGCTCTCGTTATCGCTCAACACCTCAAGATTCTTCTTGCGAGACTCCACGGCGTTAATCAAATACTTCTCGATGCGTGCCATAGCCTCAGCATCGACGCTCTGGTCGAAAATGTAGAGGCGAGACGACTTAATCTTAACCTCGGCATTAGGCTCGATAAGGTGTACGCAATCGACAGCCGATGCAGCACGCTGGTCGAACTGACCAGGCAAGAACTCTACGGCCAAGTATGGCATACCACACATATCGCACTCATCGGTAACAGAGTCGGTAACAACCTCACCAAATACCGAGTAGCGACTCTTCTCCAACAACTCATCCGAGAAGCCGAAGAGGTCATAAACATTTACAAAGCGAAGATGCTCGATATTCAAGCCCAAATTGGTATTCAACTCGTGGCGTAGAGTATCGGCCTCCACCTGGAATCGAGAGTATTTCTCGACATATATGCGACGATTCTTCATAATCGTTTTGTTTATTTTTTTCGAGATTATAACTTTCTACAACTCTGCCTGCAACACCTTCTCGGTCTGAGCCTTGCGGAAGGCAATCAAACGCTCCTCCAAAGCCTTGTCGGTGAGAGCGAAGATAGAGGCTGCGATAAGTGCAGCATTCTTAGCACCATTGATGGCTGTAGTTGATACTGGAATACCACCAGGCATCTGAACAATTGAGAGCAAAGAGTCCATACCACCCAATGCCGAGGTCTTGATAGGTACACCGATAACAGGCACTGTAGTCAATGCTGCTGTAACACCTGCAACGTGTGCTGCACCACCTGCACCAGCAATGATAGCACCAATACCGCGCTCACGTGCTGACTCAGCATACTCAACCATAAGATGTGGGGTACGGTGTGCGCTAATCACTCGCTTCTCATACTCGATACCCAACTCCTCCAATGTCTCGACTGCGGCCTTCATCACATCCCAGTCGCTGGTAGAACCCATAATAACTGCTACTTTCATAACTTAAAATATTATATATTTTCGAATTTAATTTTGTATTCCAAAGCTACCCTTTTTCAAAAGGAATGACCGCTAACACTCTAAGTATCAGCGGTCTAACCTCTATATATCCTATTTTTCACAGCACTGTCTACCCACACCATAAGCACCCAACATCTGAATTGTTTGTCCGTGGTCGGTATCAAACATCGCAACCGTTTTGGTCACTCTCTTATGTTGCGTAACATATAACGCCTTTGGGTTGGGAATTACAATACTACTATTCATACGACAAAGATAGTATTTATTTCCCGATTAAAAAATAGCCTATTCCACTTTTTTCAACTTTTTTTCAACATTATTTTTTGACGCATCGACGCCACCTCATATAACCCACTACTGCCAAGATGCAGTAAACTGCATAGAGCAAGGCAGTAAGAGGTATCTCTTTATAGAGATATAGACCAACACTGATGAGATCTACTACGAGCCAGACAAGCCACTGCTCGACTAACTTACGCGAAAGCATCCACATAGCAACGATACTCAACGCAGTGGACATAGAGTCAAAAAATGGGACTCGGCTATCAGTAAGCTCTGCAAGAACAAAATATATGGCTACGTGTAGCACGACATAGGTAGCAACAAGAGGCAATACCCACTTAGTTGGGGTATGCTGTATCTCGATCTCTACCCTATCGCCCTTTTTGCGTTTCCAAACCATCAGGCCATAGAGACCAGCCAGCACGTAGTATAGTTGCATCGCAGCATCGGCATATATTCCCGAATTGAGGTATAGCAAGCCGTGAACCATAGGCATAATAGCACCCACAACCCACACCCAAATATTGGCTTTATACTCAAGCCACAGATAGAGAAATCCAAGGGCCGTACCTACGATTTGGAGCAACAATTTAAGTTCCATATATTTTTACTATCAATCTAAAAATTCACAGTTACATTTGCCAATACATTGATTGGGGCTTGAGGGAAGTAGAAGGCCTCGTCGTAGCGCTCACCATCCCACATATACGAGTAGCCATAACCATTTGACTCATACAATGTTGAGAAAAGGTTATTCACCGCCACACCAAAGCGCACTGAGCGGTTATCCTTCAGCATTAGCGTATAGGCCACATCAAGGTTTGTCACACAGTAGGCATCGAGCGATAAAGCCTCCACTTCGTTATTGGTAAAATATTGTTTACCAACATATTGCGTATGCCACAACAGAGAGAATCCCTTAAAGTGGAAATCGGCAATCAGCGACCCTACGACAGAGGGCGAATAAGAGATTGTCTTTGTGCCGAGATTTTGACCATAGGTTGGACTATCCTTCAACTGGTCCACATAGTCCAAAATCTTATTCTGCGACAGGGTGGCATTGGCCGACAGAGTGAGCCACTTCGTACTCTTCCACGAGGCCATCAACTCCACTCCACGACGATAACTTCTATCGACATTTACATTAAGTGCGTCGTCACCATCGTTTACCATACCCGTAGCAACAAGTTGGTTATGGTAGTACATATAGTAGAGATTAACACCGAGGGTCAGACGTGGCGCAATATAGTTGTAACCCAACTCGAAATCGATGAGTCGCTCAGGACTTGGATAGCCATCATCATCGGAGAACATATAGCGGTCGGTAAAGTCGGAGCGTGTAGGCTCGCGGTGAGCCATAGCAACCGATGCAAAAACATTATGGCGATGGTGTATATAACTGATACCCAGACGGGGATTAAAGAACGGATACTTCACATTCACATCGATAGGCTGCATATATACCCCCTCATCGCCCCAAATCGAATTATCGTTAGTTCCCCAAGCCTTGTAGCCCACGTAGCGGAACTGCAAGTCGCTAAATAGGTGTAGTTCGTTATCCACAAAACCCTTGAACAGAGTCCAGTCGGCACGTGCAAAGATATTGGCATCGTGCTTCACAACATCATTCTCATACCACTTACCAGCAACGTCGTTCGTGGCAAGACCATCCACCCACGACAACGTACCCCAGTGTGGCGAGGTGTAGTAGCTCCACGAGCCACCAAACGTAAGGTCGAGGGAGCGAGTACGATAGTTAGCCGATAGGTTCGCTCCGCCAATATGGGTGCGCATAATCTTATGGCGAATCAAATCCGCCTGCTCCTTATCCGTAGTAAGATTAGTATAACCAGCCAACCACGCATCATCCTTATACTGGTTGTAATAGCCATAGCCATAGGTGTAGAAGAGCGTTGAATTCAACCTCCACTTAGAGTTGAACTGATGGTCGATAACAAGTTGATTATTAATCTGGAGGTAGTTATCGGTCTGGTCGTCGTAATAATCTACGTGAGTACCATCAGCCAATGTAAATGGGCCATCCGAAGTGAAGTACTGGCCTGAGTCGTGATAGCGTCTGCCATAGAGTGCCATATCCTCCTTCGACACTCCGTTATAGGTGAGATAGGTCTTTGCCGAGCCACCAAACGAGAGCAACTTAACCTTGGTATTCGAGCCATAGTAACCCACCTGAGCCATATAACTCTTTAGGTCGGTAGCACCACGCTCGATATATCCGTCGGAGCCGATATGTGTTATGCGGGCATCGACCACCCAGTGGTCGCGCATAAGGCCTGACGAGAGATGGAGGGCCTGCTTATTGGTGTTGTACGAGCCGTAGGATAGCACAGCTGAGCCCTTGAACTCTGGCGAGAGAGCATCGGTAGTCATCGACACCGCACCGCCAAAAGCGCCCGAACCATTGGTCGAAACACCTGCACCACGTTGCACCTGCACACTACCCACCGAAGAGATCAAATCTGGCGTATCGTACCAATACATAGAGTGCGAATCGGGATTATTCATCGCCACACCATTGATGGTGACATTTATTCGAGTAGCATCCGTACCACGAAGACGTATGGATGTAGCACCGATGCCTATACCCGTCTCGTTAGTCGCTATGAGCGAAGGAGTTAAAGCGAGTGCCGAGGGTAGGTCATTACCATAACTTGAGCGCACAAGTTCTTCGCGCGAGAGGTTATCCTGAGCCACTGGCGTAGTACGTTTGGCGTATGTGGTGACAACCTCCACGGTCTCAACCTCATAGACCTTCGTAGTATCTACTTTTGGATAGTAGTCTTGTGCTTCGACCGTAGTCATTGCCGCACAGAGCAATAGGGTAAAAATAAAAAACCTTTTCATACTCTATTTATATTAAGTTGAAAAGGGGCTTATAAGATATGTCCAATCCCGGTCTCAGCATTACCCGTATCCGGTACAATGGGTGTAATCTCAGCCAACTTTGGTCGTCGCTCTACAACATACAGGCATATCGCAACCCGCCTCATCAGCACCCCTTAATGGTGCAAATATAGTAAAAAATCTCATCTACACCTACTTATTCATAAAAAAAAGCCGACAACGCTTATTCGTCATCGGCATTAAATTTACTGAAGTACCCCACTACTCGGCATCACCAATACGCTGGCGTACCACCTCGAAGAGCATAATAGCGGCAGCTGCAGATACGTTCAACGACTCGGTATGGCCAATCAACGGAATAGCCAACTGCTCGTCACACATCTTCAAGACCTCCTTGGAGATACCCTTGTCCTCTGCACCCATAACGATAACCGTAGGTTTACGAAGGTCGGCATCGTAGAGCAACTTCGTACTCTTCTCCGTAGCAGCAACAACCTGAAATCCCTCGGCCTGAAGAGCCTTCAACGTATTGCGAATAGATCCTACACGACACACAGGGATATTCTGCAACGCACCAGCCGACGAGCGGATAGCATCGCCATTCACTGGAGCAGAGTTCTTCAACGGAGTGATAAGGCCGTGAGCACCTGCACACTCAGCAGAACGTGCGATACCTCCGAAGTTACGCACATCTGTAACACCGTCGAAGACCACGATAAGTGGAGTCTCATCCTCAGGCACACGCTCCAAGATGTCGTTCAACTCGACATACTCGATAGCAGCAATCTGAGCCACAACGCCTTGATGATTACCACGAGTAAGGCGGTTAAGTTTCTCGATAGGCACCTCCTGCCAATGCAAATGGTGGCGTGCCATAAGGTCCTTCAAGTCGTTCATCAACTGGCCATCAGCACCCTTCTTCACATATATTCGCTCAATCTGCTTGCGGGCCTCGATAGCCTCAGCAACAGGGCGAATACCAAAAATAATGTTCTCCATACTCTCTTTATTCTAACTCTGTTCCGTAATTTCAAGTTCGTAGGAAGCCTTCTCCCACTCGTGCATAAGATAATCGTAACGCTCCTTCAGCGCATTATACTTAGCGTAATCCTCGGCATTATACTCCGTAGCCACCGCAAAACGGGCATCGTAGTCGGCAATCTCCCTCTCCACCGAGGCCAACTCCTCCTCGACACTCTCCACAGCCTTGCGCAACTTGCGTAACAACTTCTCCTGCTCCTTCTTCTGCTCATAGGTCATCTTGCCAGCCGAAGGGGCTTCAACGCCCTTAACTGCTGTCGCACTACACTTGTCGTGACGCTCGATATCTTGCAGTGACTCGACCTTACGCTTCTCAAGGAAGTACCAAATGTCTCCCAAATACTCTCTGACACCACCGTCGCGGAACTCGTATATGCGATCCACAAGGCCATCGAGGAACTCTCTATCGTGCGACACAACGACCACCGTGCCATCGTACTTCTGGAGTGCATCCTTCAAAATATCCTTCGAACGCATATCCATATGGTTGGTAGGCTCATCCAAGACGAGCAAATTATATGGTTCAAGCATCAAGCGGGCCATAGCCAAGCGAGAGCGCTCACCACCCGACAACACCTTGACCCTCTTTTCGATATCCTCACCCCTGAACAAGAAGGCACCAAGGATATCTCTTAGGCGAGTACGCACATCTCCCACAGCGACCCTATCGAGTGTGTCGAAGACGGTGAATTCACCATCCATAAGGTCGTCTTGATTCTGCGCATAGTAGCCTATATTTACATTTGCTCCGAGCTTGATGCTACCCTCCGTAGCCTCCAACTCACCAATGAGCATACGCGCAAACGTCGTCTTACCCTCACCATTGCGACCAACCAGAGCAATCTTCTGTCCGCGTTCGATGGTGAACTCAGCACCCGCAAATATGCGCTTATCACCAAAGGCCTTACCCACCTTCTTAACATCGGCGACAATCTGTCCTGAGCGAGGGGCTGGTGGGAATTTAATATTTAGGCGCGACAAGTCCTCCTCATCTACCTCTATACGTTCCAACTTCTCAAGTTGCTTAACGCGCGACTGCACCTGGTTGCTCTTAGTGGGCTTATACCTAAACTTCTCGATAAACTCCTCCGTCTTCTCGATGAGGCGTTGCTGATTCTCATAGGCCGCCATCTGCTGTTCGCGACGCTCGGCACGCAACACCACATACTTCGAATAGGGCACCTTATAGTCATAGGCCTTACCCAACGATATCTCGATGGTGCGCGTAGTGACATTATCCAAGAAGGCACGGTCGTGCGAGATGAGCAAAACCGCACCGTTATAGTTCTTCAAATACTCCTCCAGCCACTGAATACTCTCAATATCGAGATGGTTGGTAGGCTCATCGAGCAAAAATATCGAGGGGCGCTTGAGCAACAGCTTAGCCAACTCAATACGCATACGCCAGCCACCCGAAAACTCTCGTGTGGGACGCTCGAAATCTGTGCGCTTGAATCCCAAGCCAAGCAACGTGCGCTCAATATCGGCATCACGAGTATCGCCACCAAGGATATGGTAGCGGTCGTTAGCCAAGTTGAGTTGGTGTATCAACTCCTCATACTCCGCACTCTCATAGTCGGTACGAGAGCCTATCTCCGTAGTTAGGCGCTCGATATCGGCCTCAATCTTGAGCACCTCGTCGAAGGCCTTAGCCGTCTCGGCGATAAGGGTCGTGGTGTCTGCCACACGCATCTGCTGGGGCAAATAGCCTATGGAGCACTCACCATTAATGGTAACAGCACCCTCGGTGGGTTGTTGCTCTCCCGTGATAACACGAAGCAACGTGGTCTTTCCCGCTCCATTCTTACCCACAAGACCGATACGGTCCTTGGGGTTAATCATAAACGAGATACCATCGAAGAGGGTCCAGCCTCCGTAACTAATGGATAGATTATCTAACGATATCATACTATGAGTTGAGCATATCTATAATCGCCTGCTCAGGATCTGTAGCTCCGAATACCGAACTTCCTGCTACCAAGGCCTCAGCACCTGCATCGAAGAGCAAACGAGAGTTCGAAGCCGAGATACCGCCATCTACCTCGATGATGAGTTCCGAAAGGCCCAACTCAGCCCTCTTCTTCGACAAGTACTCGCACTTAACGATTGACGATGGCATAAACTTCTGGCCACCGAAGCCTGGCTCAACACTCATCACCAAAATAAGGTCGAGCTGGTCGAGCCACTTATCCAAAACCTCTGGCTCTGTTCCTGGCTTGATAGAGATACCCACCTTTGCACCCGCCTTGCGGATAAGGTCGATACACTCCTGGATATTCTCGGTTGCCTCATAGTGGAAGGTAACATAGTCTGCTCCTGCCTCAACGAAACGTGCCACATACTTCTCAGGCGCTGTAATCATAAGATGCACGTCAAGAACCTTCTCTGTAGCCTTACGCATAGGCTTCATCAACGGAAAACCAAACGAAATGTTTGGCACAAATACACCATCCATAACATCAACGTGTACCCACTCTGCCTGAGAGCGATTGAGCATCTCCATATCGCGGTTAAGGTTTCCGAAATCGGCAGAAAGCACCGAAGGAGCAATAATTCGTTTCATAGTATATATAGTTTTTTATAGTTATATCAGTCTCGCATTACGCGCGTGTGTACACGTACGCACATAATTCATACAAAGGTATAAATTATTTTCTATAGGTGCAAAAGTATGGTGCAAGGATTTTTGGCTTATATAACAAAAAAGTTAATACCCCAACCATTGCTGGCTGGAGTATTAACATTCGAGCGTATCGCTACCCTACCTACAGACTACTCTGCAACGAGTATACGACCACAATACTCACAAACGATAAGCTTCTTACCCTGGCGGATATCCACCTGACGCTGAGGAGGGATGCGGTTGAAGCAACCACCACAAGCATCACGAGTAACAGTAACTACTGCAAGACCGTTGCGCACGTTGCTACGGATACGGTTGTATGCAGCAAGAAGACGCTCGTCGATAGGCTGCTTAGCAACCTCTGCCTTAGCCATAAGGTCGGCAACCTGCTGTGCTGTCTCTGCCTCGATAGAGTCCAACTCCTCACGCTTAGCCTTGTAGTCGATATTACGCTCCTCGATAAGCGCGTTAGTCTCGTCGATGATAGCCTTCTTGTTCTTGATCTGTGCAGAGTACTCCTTGAGGCGCTTCTCAGCCAACTCAATCTCCAACTCCTGGTACTCTATCTCCTTGGTGATGGCATCAAACTCACGGTTGTTACGCACATTGTTCTGCTGCTCCTTGTAGTTGCCAATCATAATACGAGCCTGATCAACCTCACGCTTACGCTGGCGTGTGAGAGAGTTAAGCTCCTCAATCTCGGCATTGATATTCTCAATACGAGTAGTGAGACCTGCAAGTTCATCCTCAAGATCCTGAACCTCAAGAGGCAACTCACCCTTTACCTTGTTAATCTCATCGATAGCCGAATCAACCTTCTGCAACTCGTAGAGGGCCATAATCTTCTCCTGCATCGAGTAATCAACATCGTTTGTCTTCTTCTGTGCCATATATTTTTTCTATTAGTTATAATCCTTGTTAGAATAAATAGTGTACTGGGTTGCAAGAGCATTGACTCTTGCGAACTGCAAAGTTACACATTTTTTTTGATAAAACATCAAATAAAATGCGAATTGCACAAAATTCACTCTCAAAATGTCCAATATCTGCTAAAATCATACGTTTTTCGCCCATCATAAAGTCGTTATAACGTAGATCGGCCGTGATATAGAGGTCTGCCCCAGCCGAGAGCGCCTCCCCAATTAGCGAACGTCCAGCGCCCGTACATATAGCAACTCGGCGTACCATCATATCCTCCGAAGGTATTTCGCTATGGCGAATAGCACCAACCTCGAAGATGCTCTTAACCCTACTCAACAGAGCCTTCGCATTCTCCGCGCGTGGCAACACACCGACAACGCCAAAGCCGACACTACTATCACCCTTGCGAGGTTCAAGCACCGACATATCGTCAAGGCCAATCATCGAGCCCACCTGCCAACTCATTCCGTTGGGTGCGCTATCGAGATTAGTATGGCAAGCATACAAGGCAATGCCGTGGCGAATAGCACG
This sequence comes from uncultured Alistipes sp., assembly GCA_904502285.1. Lineage (GTDB taxonomy): Bacteria > Bacteroidota > Bacteroidia > Bacteroidales > Rikenellaceae > Alistipes. The sequence continues at coordinate 38,886 of CAJGEC010000013.1, forward strand.
CTCGACACAACGCTCGACGTATGTCGCAGAGTTTAGGCGCTTGATCGGGGCAAAGATGATTGGATGGTGGGTGATGATTATATCGCAACCCTCGCGGATAGCCTCATCGATAACCTCCTCGGTAACATCCACAGCCAACAGAGCCGAGTGTACCTCATCGTCCAAACGACCGACAACAAGGCCCGAATTGTCGTAATCCTCCTGCAACGAGAGTGGCGCAAACTCCTCTATAGCATTTGCTATTTCCCTAATTGTCATACGTTTAAGATATTAAAATAGAGACTGCTCGTAGAATGGGAACAACTCCTTGCTCTCCTCACCTTTCTTGCTCTTTGCTCGACGACGGGTGACGCTCTGCGCATCCTCCTGAGCACCCTCATCCTTACGTGGACGACCACGACGACGAGGCTTAGCCTCCTCCGCAGGAGTCTCCTCCACACTCTCTTCAACCACAGACTCTGGGTCGGTGACAGCCGACACCACCTGGCTCTTAGTCTCGCTCTCGACATCGACAATAAGCTCCGAAACAGCCTCGATAGGTGCTTCGTACTCCACGGGGCTATTATCACCCAACGACTCGCGTACCTCGACAAGCATAGCGCGAATATGTTGCAGACGCTCCAAAACCGAAACGTCGTGCTTGATACTCTTACCTCGACGCTTCATAGCCATATTTGCGCCCTCAAGCGTCATACCCTTCTCCTTGACGAGGTGGTAGATGAGTTTCAAATTCTCGACATCCGAAGGGGTAAACATTCTATTACCCTTCTTGTTCTTATGAGGTCGTATGCAGTCGAACTTCGACTCCCAATAGCGAATGAGCGATGCGTTTACATCGAACATATCGGTAACCTCACCCATAGAATAAAGCAACTTTGCCATATATCTTATTTTTTATAATTTCTGAATTCTTAAATCCTTGGGGTACATATTGTTGCAACGAGCGCCTATGCGTTTCACAAAACCTATTGCCACACCCCTATACGTAACCACGTTTATACCCTCGTCGAATTGCGAGACACTGATATCTACCCTACGCAAGTAGTTCTGAGCATCCTCCAACGTAAGCTCCACCGCTGGCACAACATCAGAGTCTCTGCCGACGTAGAGCGCTAAGGGGTGTTCGGGTTTCAAACGTCCCTTGAAGATTTGGCCCATAGCAACCCCAGAATAGACCACCGAGAGTGATTCTCCAAGGCGCACAACATCCTCAACTACAGCACTATCGTAGCCATAAATAGTATCGCCCACGACTCTAAACGCCATACGCTTGGGGTCATCCACCCAGCGAGAGACCTCACCGAGGTCAGCCCTCTGCAACGGAGCAAAGACCTTGCGACGAGGCTTTGGCATACTACGCTTAATAACGCCTTCGCGCTTGCGAGCCACAGCCACAAAGAAGCCCTCGCCCTTGACCCTGTGAGGGTAGAAGTGGAAGCACTGGAACGCACCTATATCGCTACGCACGACACCCCACTCTTCACCTATGACGACCCTATCCACAGCAACTATATCATCGCCATACTCCTCCATTAGCCAGCGCACAACGCCCTCATCCTCCGAGGGGTTGAAGGTGCAGGTGCTATAGAGCAACTTACCCCCTGGGCGCAACACCCTCCACGCATTTTGAAGAATCTCCTTCTGGCGCACAACACACTGCTCCACAGCCTGCAACGACCACTCGCTACGCGCCTCATCCATCTTGCGGAACATACCCTCGCCCGAACAAGGGGCATCCACAGCAACGACATCAAACCACTCTTCGAAGGCCGAGATATGGGATGGCTCATTACACGTAACCACCACATTTCCCATACCCCAACGCTGCACATTATCCGCCAAGGCGAGTGTACGGCTACGGTTGATATCGTTCGCCACGACAAGACCGCTACGACCCACCAACGAGGAGTAGATAGTGGTCTTGCCACCCGGTGCAGCACACATATCCAACACTCTGCCACCCTCCAACTCGTCATCCTTGAGTAGGTAGCCGACGAATTGCGAAGAGGCCTCCTGAACATAGTATGCGCCACCGTGAAGAAGTGGGTCGAGTGTAAATTGTGGGCGCACATCGAGGTAGACTCCATTCGGAGACCACCCCACGCCATCACCACAGAAGTTCGCCCCCTCCTTAGCGGGATTGAGCCTTATGGTGGTAGATGGCTCGGTGTCCAGACCCGCAAAGAGCGCCTCAGCCTCTTGGCCCATAGCCTCGCGCATAATACGTACAAATGCCTCTGGAAGTGGTGTTGCCATTACACTATATATAATTAATAGGTTAAGCCTAACTATTTCTCTACCTCAGTAAGTTGGCGCTTTCCGTTGCACATCTCCTCGACCGAGGCACAGATGCGGTCGATAATCGAGGCATCGGCAACGAAATCATCAACATCCTTGTCTACGACCAAAACACGACCCTCATATATATTATCAATCCAGTGGTTGTACTTTTGGTTTAGACGGCTGAGATACTCCTCGTCGATATTCTGCTCGTACTCTCTGCCTCGCATCTTAATCTGCGAAATAAGAGTAGGGACACTCGCCTTGAGATAGATCAACACATCGGGGCGAGGCAACAACGACTTCTCGATGTTAAACATCTTCATATAGGTCTCGTAGTCGCGACTCGTCATAAGCCCCATAGTGTGGAGGTTGTCGGCAAAGATGTGGGCATCCTCATAAATCGTTCTATCCTGAATGACATTGTCCGAACCATCGGCAAGCATCGTCAATGTCTGCTGGATGCGACTACCAAGAAACCACAACTGAAGATGGAACGACCAGCGACCCATATCTTCGTAGAAGTCGTTGATATAGGGGTTGGAGACATCCTCATAATAGGCTTTTGCGCCATAACGCTTGGTTAGAATCTCGGTAAGCGTAGTCTTTCCGCTACCAATATTTCCTGCAATTGCTATGTACATAGAGTTTAGAGTTAGTGTTTTATATCGTTTATTTCAATTTCGAGTTTAGTTGAAGAACTCCGCCACTCGCATCACCACATCTGGCATTGCGAATACCACAACGCGGTCGTAGGCGTTAATCTGTGTGTCGTCCACAGCGATAAAGACCCTATCGCCACGAACTACGCCACCGATAATCGAATCATCGGGCAGACCGAGGTCACGGATAGGCTCCTTGGTCGCTGGGGAGTTTGGCTTAACGATAAACTCCATAACCTCGGCTTGGCTACCTGTTAGACACTTAATTGTCTGCACCTCGGTTGTCATCGTAAAGCGGAAGATGTTTGAGGCGGTGACGAGTTTCTTGTTGATAATCGTATCGACTCCGATGCTCTCTGCCAACGAGATATAGTTGATGTTCTCGACCTCCGCTATAACCTTCTTCACACCCATACGCTTGGCCAACATAGCGGCAAGGATATTGGTCTCGCTACGACCCGTAACGGCTACAAAGGCATCCATATTCGAGAGGTCCTCCTCCATCATAGCCTCCGTATCGCGGCCATCCTCGTTGATGATAAGCGTCTTGTCGAGCATCTCCGCCAAACGATAGGCCTTGTCGGCATCGTAATCCACAAGTTTCACATTCACCTCGCTCTGCAACTCGTTGGCGATACGCACACCGATACGCGAGCCACCCAGAATCATCATATTGCGAATCTCAACCTCCTTACGGCCAGAGAGTTCCACAACCTTATGCGTAGCATTGTGGCGGGTAATGGCGTAGACCATATCCTCCTCCTCGAAACGCTCGTCACTGCTCGGAATGATAGTCTTTGAGCCACGCACGATAGCCACTACGCGATACTCCAAATCGTCGTCGCTATACTCCACGTGCTGGACATTGCGACCAAGAAGTGGCGAGGTAAGTTCCAAGCGAAAGGCGACCATAGAGAGTTTTCCCGCAGCGAAATCGACATACTCCGTCGAAGAGGTGTGGCCCAAGAGGTTGATAACCTCACGCGCTGCAATCTGCTCAGGATAGAAGATATAGTCGATACCCATATCGATAAATATCTCCTTACTATTTGGCTCAAGGTACTCGTTGCTATCGACACGAGCAATCGCCTTCTTGGCACCAAGATTCTTAGCCATCACCGCCGAGAGGATATTGTCGTTCTCCACCGAGCGTACTGCGATAAAGAGGTCACACTTACGGACTCCAGCCTTGCGCAATACCGAGAATTGGGTGGTATCACCCTCAACCGTTACCACATCAACAAGGTTTCCTACCTCAACCAATGCTTTAGAATCGACATCCACAACGGTAAGGTCGTGACCATTACCACTGAGCATCTTGGCAAGGTGTGTACCCATATCTCCTGCACCAGCAATGACTATCTTCATAAACTAAATAAGTGAATATAAAACAATTATATAGGGTCATTCATCTAATGACGAACTATAACATTTGCAAATTACTCTGCAAATATATAAATTTGCACCGATTTAAGCAATAAAAACAGGTTTTTTAGCATTAACTAAACAAAAAACTTATGTCTACACTTCTCGTTACAATCGTTGCCGCCATCGGCGTTGTGGGATTTTTCGCTCTCGCAATGTCGCTGACATATATCTTCAAGGGCCACCATATCCAGTCTGAAATATCGACCAACCCTACGATGCAGAAGATGGGTATCAAGTGTGCCGTTCAGGAGACTCGCGAGGATATGGGTCTCAACGACTGCGACACAGACAGCCTCTGTTCGGGCAACTGCGCAGGTTGCGATATCGACCACTCAGAGGCACAAAAATAGGAGGTAAATCTATGGAGACAAATCAGACGGGTGTATGGCTCTGCCGTAACTGCAACACCCTCATAAGCAACGATATAACCCTATGCCCTAAGTGTGCTACAGAGCGTGGCGACGAGGAGATTCACAACGAGCCTATCCCCGATGAGATAAGCGAGGTTGTGGAGCGCAAAGAGTATGGCAACCCCAAGCCTCAAAAGTCGAAGTATATCTTTAGAGAGGCGGTATTGGTGAACATCGCAGATATCACCCTTATCATCGGTATTTTCTGCACATTTGGCTCACTCGTTGCCCCCTACATCGTCGAGTTAAACCTCACCGCCCCTATGATGTGGGCAATCGTGGCGGCTGTAATAATCTTTGCCACATCGCTACTCTCGTGGGCACTGCTTCGCACCCTTGCTGAGATATCGCGTATGCTAAGAGCGAGGAACGACTTGTAGTCGCAATCCCTCCACAGCGTCTGCTCCACCACCCACCTCGGCAGTCATTATCGTACGGCTTCGGGACAGGGCGTTCGAACGTTCGTTCGTTCGTTTTCCTACTGTTCCGAACGAACGAACGGTTGCTATCTCTCAACCACGGATTATCCTCAATGTATTGACAAGGGGTATAGTGATACCCACACTCTATCACACTATTGATATCTATATCAGTAGGATATATGTAGAGAGAGTATGGTAACAGATAGTATCTACTCTCTCATTGACATATACTTACTACCACACTGAGGACAGTTGTATCGAGTACCACGACCACGGTATCTCTCCAACTGATATCTATATTCACTATTCATACTGAGATATATTATAGTGTTCGTTCGTTCGGAACAGTAGGAAAACGAACGAACGAACGCTCTACTGCTCTGTCTTCCTAATCAACTATGCCGACCTGCTCTTATAGCCTAACTCGTCGGCAATCTGCTGGAGGGTTTTGCCACTATTCGAGCCACTCAGCATCATCAACGAGGCCTGCGTCTAAGGCCATAGCGAGTATCGCTTCACGACTCTGGCGCGGAGTTACATTTTGTCGGACCACAGCAAAATAGGAGTGGCGAATCTCCGCCTTAAGAAAACTATCAGGCAACTCTCCCACGATGCTCACATCGTTCCAATGACGCTTATTGAGATGGTAGGCCGAGGTAATCTCTTGGTATCTATCACGCAAGAGCAGAGCCCTATCGGGGTGGCACTTAACCGCAAAGTGGTCGGGATGACTCATAGTTATCATCGCAAACATACGCCCCGACACCTTATACACAAGCGTATCATCATCAAAGGGTAGAGTCTCCTGCACTTCAGGCAACGATAGGCAGTATTCACGAAATGTTGCTATATCCATTGTTCTAAGGTTATATCTCCCACAAAGATAGCACTTATTCCTAAAAAACGATACTACCCCACCTGTGTATCATATAATTAATATTAAGGGTGCGCCCAATTGTTATGGACACACCCACCCATCCCGAAAGAGAGGCATCGAGTATAATCTCGCTTAAGAGCCTCTACTCAATGGCAATCATCTTCATCTCAGGCTGTTTCACGTCGCTATCGCGCTTTGGAAGTTTGATGCGCAAAACGCCGTGCTTCATCTTAGCCGTAATCTTGTCTCTATCGATATTTTCGGGAAGATTGAAGATTTGGCGGAATGAGGTGTAGGAGAACTCTCTGCGCAGATAGTGGTGCTTCTCATCATTGTCGCAGTCGCATCCCTTTTCGCCACAACAATCCTTACCACCATCGCCCCTCTCCGACTCCTTCTCCAAGCAGACGATTAGTTGATTGTCCCCATTAAGCTCAATCTTCATATCATCCTTGGTCATACCCGGAGCCGCTATCTCGATTTTGAACTTTTTATCTGTCTCAATCACGTTGATTTGAGGCGAAGAGTTTCGCTTAGGAAGATAGTCGGGCCACTGCTCATAGAAGAGGTCACCAAACATCCCAGGAAGACGATTTAATTTCTTTACAGGCATCATAGAATAGTTAATTTTTATGGTTAAACACCTCTCTCTTTTGCAAAATGTGAGCCAACAATTAGTTAAATCGAGGGTTTAAGTTGCTCTTTTTCAAAAAAAATTTGGTGGGAAGGAAAAAACGATATATATTTGCGCGCTGAAAACCCCAATGGGTTATGCGTATTTATTTATTAACCAATAAAATTTTATAGCAAATGGCTGTTAAAATTCGTTTGGCACGTCACGGTAAGAAGGGTTACGCTTTCTACCACATCGTTGCCGCAGATAGCAGAGCGCCACGTGATGGTAAGTTCATCGAGAAGTTGGGTACTTACAACCCTAACACGAATCCTGCTACAATCGATTTGAAGTTCGACCGAGCTTTGAATTGGTTACTTAAGGGCGCACAACCTACTGACACTTGTCGAGCAATTCTCTCGTACAAGGGTGTAATGTATATGAAGCACCTTTTGGGTGGCGTTGCTAAGGGCGCATTCACTGAGGCTGAGGCTGAGGCTCGCTTCAACAAGTGGATGGAGGAGAAGCAGTCTAAGATTGACGCTAAGGCTAACAAGCTCTCTTCTGACGCTAACGCTGCTAAGAAGGCTCAGCTCGCTGCTGAGACTAAGATTAAGGAGGAGCGCGCTGCTGCCATCGCTGAGAAGAAGGTTGCTGAGGCTGCTGCTGCTGCTGAGGCAACCGCTGAGGAGGCTACCGAGGAGGCTACCGAGGAGGCTACTGAGGCTTAATCAAGGTGCTATGATCGCCGTGGGACGCATAGGCCGAATCTTCGGCAATGACGGTGGTGTAATGGTAACTCTTTATACCAATTTCCCTGACGATTTCCAAAACAAGGAACCGCTGTTTGTCATCATCGACAAACTCGCGGTTCCTATTTTTTCATCATCCTTCGAGCGTCGTGGCCAGTCGGGCGCAATCATCCTCTTCGACGACATCGACACCCCTCGTCGTGCCGAGGAGTTCTTAGTGGGTCGCGAGATATTTATCGAGAGCGAGGAGGAGGCTGATGATGAGTTCTATATGGAGGATTTGATTGGCTTTACCGCCATCATCGGCAAGCGTCGTGGCACGGTGAGCGACTACTACGACAGCGAGGCCAACCCTCTCTTCGGCATCACCCTTGAGGAGAAGGAGCATCTAATCCCTGCACAAGAGGAGTTTATAGCAAGTATCGACTTCGATGGCCGAAAGATAAAGTTCGTTCTGCCAGATGGTCTACTCGACCTATAGATATTTGTTATAGAGGAGGCGCGCCTCCTTTTTTTTTATTTTATAACTACTGCGCAAGTGGTCGGTAGTGACGTTTTAGCAAGGCTATCGATTCACAAATTTGCACATTTGTATTTATTTACATACTTTTGCTACATAATATTATATATAGTATGAGCGAACTTATTTCAAACTACAAAAGAGAGGATATATACAACCAGGAGAAGATTGACGAGTTGATGGTCCACTACCGCGAGATTCTTCGTCTTTTGGGCGAAGACCCCGACCGTGAGGGATTGCTCAAGACCCCAGAGCGTGTGGCTAAGGCTATGTCGTTCATCACCAAGGGATATGCTCAGGACCCTATCGCCATCCTTCGCTCGGCAATGTTCAAGGAGGAGTACCAGCAGATGGTACTCGTCAAGGATATCGAGCTCTTCTCGGTATGCGAGCACCATATGTTGCCATTCATCGGCAAGGCCCACGTGGCATACATCCCTAATGGTCACATCACAGGCCTATCGAAGATTGCACGTGTCGTGGAGTGCTTTGCTCGCCGTCTCCAGGTTCAGGAGCGCCTTACAGTGCAGATTCGCGACTGCATCCAGCAGGCCCTCAACCCCATAGGTGTTGCCGTAGTTATCGAAGCAAGCCATACCTGTATGCAGATGCGTGGTGTGGAGAAACAGCGCTCTATAACTACTACCTCGGCCTTCACGGGCATCTTCCTCTCGGACCCTCGTACTCGTGACGAGTTTATGCAGTTGATTCGATAAGGAGGAGCGAAAATGCGAGTAGTAGTTGGTCTATCTGGAGGAGTGGACTCATCCGTGGCTGCGCTCTTGCTCAAGGAGCAGGGCCACGAGGTGATAGGACTCTTTATGCGCAATTGGCACGACACCACGGGAACTCTCGAAGGCGACTGCCCCTGGTATGACGACCAACTATTTGCGGAGCTCGTGGCCAAACGTCTCGACATAGAGTTCCACTACGTAGACCTCTCGGAGCAGTATCGTACACGAGTGGTGGACTATATGTTTTCGGAGTACGAAAAGGGTCGCACACCAAACCCCGACGTACTCTGCAACAGAGAGATAAAATTCGACGTTTTCCTCAAAGAGGCTCTAAAACTCGGAGCCGAGCGTGTCGCTACGGGCCACTACTGCAGACGCGAGGAATGGATTGATAGTCAGGGCCAAACACATTATCGTCTATTGGCGGGAAGCGATCCAAACAAGGACCAGAGCTACTTCCTCTGCCAACTCACTCAAGAGCAACTCTCCTATGCTATGTTCCCCATCGGCGACCTTCTAAAGCCCGAGGTGAGACGCATAGCCGAAGAGAATAAATTGGCTACCGCAAAACGCAAAGATTCGCAAGGTATCTGCTTCGTGGGCAAGGTCGATCTACCCCTCTTCCTACAGCAAAAACTCTCGGCCAAGGAGGGTAATGTTCACGAGATTCTACCCCACTCACCACGCTTCCAGCGCACGGCCGAGGCAAACGACCACAAGACACTTTCGGGACCATACCGCCTAACGATACGTGATGGCAAGAAGATTGGCACTCACCAGGGCGCACACTTCTACACCATAGGCCAGCGCAAGGGTTTAGGCATCGGTGGACGCAAGGAGTCGCTCTTTGTGATTGGCACTGATATTGAGCATAATGCCGTCTTCGTGGGCGAGGGCGACAACCACCCAGGACTCTACCGCAAAGCCCTACGCATCATCCCTTCAGAGATCCATTGGGTTGATGGTGTGGATGCTATGGAGGTTGGCCAGCGCAGAGTCTACGACGTGCGCATCCGCTACCGCCAACCACTGCAACGAGCAGAACTCATAATGGAAGAGGATGGTCTATATATACTCTTCGACGAAGCCCAGCGTGGTATCACCGCAGGCCAGTTCGCAGCGTGGTATGATGGAGAGCGACTCCTTGGCAGTGGCGTGATTGAGCGATAACATATTCCGAAAAACGATATTACCATTTAACAGAAAAGGCCGTACAATACAGTCTTTTCTGTTATTTATTTCAGGCATTTGTATTGCATTTTCAAAAAAATTTACTTACTTTTGTAAGCTATTCGCAGTGAAGCCCTTTATTGCGAATTGGTCTAATGTGAATTTTTAACTTTTAACTAATTATAAACTAAACGATTATGGCTGATGTAAAACGTGTCTACACCTTCGGTAACAAAGAGGCTGAGGGTAATGGCAAGATGCGCGAGTTGCTTGGTGGTAAGGGTGCTAACCTTGCAGAGATGAACTTGATCGGTATTCCTGTACCTCCAGGATTCACCATCACAACTGATGTATGTTCTGAGTACTATGCTCAGGGAAAAGAGAAGGTTATCGAGATGTTGCGCCCAGAGGTTGAGGCTGCTATTAAGAACATCGAGAACCTCACAGGTCGTAAGTTCAACGACACCACCCTCCCACTTTTGGTTTCTGTACGCTCTGGTGCACGTGCATCAATGCCAGGTATGATGGATACTATCCTTAACCTCGGTATGAACGACGAGGCTGTAGAGGCTATGGCTAAGCTCTCAGGCAACCCACGTTTCGCTTGGGACTCATACCGTCGTTTCGTACAGATGTATGGTGACGTCGTTCTCGATATGAAGCCAGTTTCAAAGGAGGATCACGACCCATTTGAGGTAATCATCGACGCTCAGAAGGAGAAGCGCGGTGTTAAGAACGATACAGACCTCACAACTGAGGATTTGAAGGAGTTGGTAGTAGAGTTCAAGAAGGCTATCAAGGCTCAGACAGGCAAGGAGTTCCCAACAAGCGCTTGGGATCAGCTTTGGGGTGCTATCTGCGCAGTGTTCGGTTCTTGGATGAACGAGCGTGCTATCCTCTACCGTAAGCTCAACAACATCCCTGAGGCTTGGGGTACTGCAGTATCTGTTCAGGCGATGGTATTCGGTAATATGGGTGATAACTCTGCAACTGGTGTAGCATTCTCTCGTGATGCTGCAACTGGTGAGAACATCTTCAATGGTGAGTATCTTATCAATGCTCAGGGTGAGGACGTAGTAGCAGGTATCCGTACTCCACAGCAGATTACTATCGAGGGTTCTAAGCGTTGGGCTGCTGCTCAGAATATCTCTGAGGAGGAGCGTAAGAGCAAGTACCCATCTTTGGAGGAGGTTATGCCTGATGTATATGCTGAGTTGAACGGCATCCAGCACCACTTGGAGCAGTACTTTACAGATATGCAGGATATCGAGTTCACTATCCAGGACGGTAAGTTGTGGATGTTGCAGTGCC
>CAJGEC010000014.1 GCA_904502285.1 uncultured Alistipes sp.
CCGTATTGCTACTTCATTATGCTGCCCCTCGACTTGCATGTGTTAAGCCTGCCGCTAGCGTTCATCCTGAGCCAGGATCAAACTCTCCATTGTAAAAAATTATAATGTATTGTTAGAGTCCTGACTGTTTCAATTTTTCCTAAAAGGAAATTGACAGATAAATACTACACTTTTCTCTCAATATATAAAACCAGTAAATCAAAGAACCATTTTTAATTCACTTTCAAACCTCAACTTTTTGAGGCGGGAAAGTGGTGCAAAGGTAAGGCAAATTTTTCAAACCACCAAATTTTTGGAAGATTTTTTTTAAAAAATTTTTCTAAGAACCATTTGCGTTGTCTCGCCTGTTTTAGAGGCGAAAGCGGTTGCAAAGGTAAGACAAAATTTTTAAACTACCAAATTTTTGATGAACTTTTTTTTCATCGCCTTTTTAAAGAACCTTTGTGCTTTCAAGTCATACGCTGTATTTCTTGATTGCGGGTGCAAAGGTAGTACATATTTTTTAATCTCCAAACATTTTTGAAACTTTTTTTACTATTATTTTTACTCTTATTTGACACATTGCTGTATATCAACACTTTACGCCTAAAAGATTTTTTTAGACCATTTTTCCCTTTATATAATATATATAGGTATAGTCCTTTTCCGTAACTTTGACACAATCGAGAGGGTGTGTTACTTTTTCGCAAAAAGCATCAGTTTATACCTTTCAGAGTGGGATTTTTTCTCGATTTTATTTCGCTCAACCCCTAAAAAGTAGATCAATCTATCTGAGACAATGATGAGATTTAACTCCATTTTCTTCTATAGAGGTACAGAATAGTGGATATAAGCGAGGGAGAATATCGTAAAAAAGGGCGCAAAAAAAGAGGAGCCACCCGAAAATATCGGATGGCTCACTATAGAGAGGGGGCAACTACCCCACTACATTCATAGAAACTTCTTAGAAAATCTCCTTACGGATGATAGTCTGCTCACGATCTGGACCTACAGAGACTACTGCAACCTCGGTGCGAGTGAGTTCCTCGACCTTTGCGATATAGGCCTTAGCATTGGCTGGTAGATCCTCGTAGTGCTTAACGCCTGTAATATCCTCGCTCCAACCATCGAGTTCGATATACTCTGCCTCGACACGCTCAAGCTGCGCAATAGTTGATGGAACATAGTCGATATGCTTACCATCGAGCTTATAGCCTGTGCAGATGCGAATCTTCTCAAGACCCGAAAGAACGTCGAACAACATCAACGAGAGGTAGTTGATACCGCTAATACGGCGCACGTGGTTGAGCACCACAGCATCAAGCCAACCCACACGACGTGGACGACCCGTTACAGTACCGTACTCGTGGCCACGCTCACGGATATATTCTGCACGCTCATCGAACAACTCAGTGGGGAATGGGCCCTCACCAACACGTGTGGTGTATGCCTTTGCAACACCCATAACATTATCTACGTAGCGTGGAGCAAGACCAGTATTAACTGGAACACTTGCAGCAGTAGGGCTTGACGAGGTTACAAATGGATAGGTACCGTGGTCGATGCAGAGCATAACACCCTGAGCACCCTCGAACAATACCTTCTTACCCTCCTCAACGAGGCGATTCAACAAAACTGATGTATCGCAAATCATTGGGCGGAACTTCTCACCAAGAGCGAGGTACTCGTTATAGATGGTATCGAAGTCACAAGGCTCCATACCGAGAGCCTGAAGCTCCAAATTCTTCTGAACCAAAGCATCGCGAAGACGCTCAGCAAAGTACTCCTTATCCAAGAGGTCACCCATACGGATACCTACACGACTATACTTATCGGTATATGCAGGACCGATACCCTTCTTTGTTGTACCAATCTGACGGCCACCCTTAAGTGCCTCATAGGCACCATCGAGCATAGAGTGATATGGCATCACACAAGCAGCACGGTCGGAGATGAAGAGCTGGTAGTCGGTGATACCTGCGCTATGCAAGCGCTCCAACTCCTCAAGCAACGACTTAGGGTTGATGACCATACCATTGGCCATTACATTAATGATATGTGGATTAAAGATGCCAGATGGTATTGACTGCAACGCAAACTTCTTACCGTCGAAGACGATAGTGTGACCAGCGTTATTACCTCCCTGATGGCGCACAACGACGTCGGCACCGCCAGCATAGAAGTCCGTAATTTTTCCCTTACCTTCGTCACCCCACTGGGCACCAACAACAACCAATGTGTTATTCATAGTTACAATATTTAAAGTCGCGCGAAATAGCGACATAATTTTACGCCTACAAAATTAGTAAATTTTATATTACTTCAAACATTTAGCCAAAGGAAAGTTATCAACAGGTTATAAAATTATCCCCACCCCACTACTTCGCAGGGCGATTTATGAGGTGTTCCATAACTATAACCACAATAACTCCCATAGCAAAACCATTTCCAAAGAGTGGCTCGATAACCGAAGGGACAACTCCGCGAGGCATCATCTGGAAGAGGAGGGCAACCATAATAGGGAGACCAATGGTGAGACCATCGGCGAAACTCTGGACAGATTTTGTGTTGTGGGTCATCTCGAAGCCCGCAGCCAACTGCGTACCCATCAAGAAGAGGAGTATAACTCCGATGACGGGGTTAGGTATATTGAGCAACACCCATATAAGGTCGGGGTACAAGGCACACAGGGCCAATAGGATGGTGGCAGGGACTAATGCCCAACGTGAGGCACAACCCGTAGAGGCGATAACGCCTGGACTCATCGAGTAGTTTACAGGACCAAGGACTCCCATAGCTCCCGACACCACATTCATCACACCCGTAATGCGGACTCCACGCTTAAGGCGCGAGTCCATACCATCGACATTGAGCATACGGCCAAGTGACTCGATAGAGCCAATATCGTTAATCAACAGCGCGATATAGCAAATAACAAAGGCCACGACAAGGCTCGCACTAACCTCGACATCGTTAAGGAGGAGACCTCGAAGCGACACAGCACTATCGGCCGACTCAGGCATAGGAAAGATGAGATAGTAGGCCACGCTACCCACGACCAGAGCAATGGGGATAACCAAACTCTTGGCCACATCCTTCAACGTGCGATTCATAACAACCATAGCGACACACCCCACAACGGCAAATACAAGGCCAAAGAGGTGAACACCCTCAGAGGCTCCTGCAGGAAATACAAGTCCCTTGATGACTGTGGAGAGGGTGAAGGCGATGAGCATAAGGATAACGATGACAATACGTGGGGTGAAGAGGCGTTGTACGAAGCGCAACATATTGCCAAAGGTGAGCAGGGCCACCAACGCTCCTCCAAGGGCTATTGAGGTATAGATGGCCGAGACACTCGCCCCAGCACCCAACGACGACAGCACCCCGACAAGGAGTACGGCAGCAGGGCCTACGACCAAGGGCATACGGTGACCCCAAAGCACCTGAACGAGTCCCGTGATGCCCATCACGGCAAAGAGTTTCTGGGCATAAAATAGTTTCTCGCCAGGCGTACCTTGTGCCACGAAGACACTCGTAGCAACTACAGCAACAGCCAATATGAACCACTGCATAGCATATAGCACCATCTGACCGATGGGCAGTCTATCGTCGATATAATACTTTAGTTTCATACATCTATTTTTTTAGCACGAGGGCAAATATACAAAAATTATTTTAGTTTCTAACCCAAACCCCACCACCCTTTTACGCAACAAGGGGTTAAGTTACTTAAAACTCAACCCCTCAAGGAATACTATGTGATACTTTAGACCTCCTACTTCTCCCACTCGAACTTCTCGAAATCGGAATCGGCACTACGCCACGTAGGACGACGCATAGCGTAGATGATAAATGGAATTCCCACGAAGATAATAGCACCAACGATAAGCACCACAAACCACACCGTCTTGCTACCTACGGCAATCTGTGACGGTGGAATGAAGCTAAGAACGAAGGCCAAGAGTGAGCCACAGAAGCCCAAGCCCGCCAAGATCCACATCAGGCCGTTACCCTTAGCACCAAGGCGGAATGGACGCTCCCTCTTAGGGAGTTTATAACGGAGGGTGATGGCTGCGGCAAACATCAACATATACATAATCAAGTAGAGCAGCACGGTCATCTGCGAGAGGATCTGGTAGAAGCTCTGCACCGAGGGCATCACCACGAACAACAGACCAAGGATAGTGACAATGACACCCTGAACAAGCAAGATATTGCGCTGAACACCCTGGCTGTTTGTCTTCTGGAAGAATGGGGGCAAGTATCCTGCGCGACCCACGGTGAAGATACCCTTCGAAGGACCTGCAACCCACGTAAGCACACCTGCCAAGACTCCAAAGACCAACATAACGGCTATCACTGAGCCCATCCACGACATACGCAAGTAACTGAAATAGTTGTCGAAGCCGATGAGCAGGGTCTGCGTAAGGCTAATATCCTTAGCAGGAACTATGATACCGAGGGCGAACGTGCCTAAGATAAATATCAGAACGGTGATGAGTGAGCCGATGATGATGGCACGTGGGTAGTTGCGTTTGGGGTTATCGACCTCCATAACGTGGATACCCATCATCTCCATACCAGCATAGAAGAGGAAGATACTACTTGCCAAGACAAGGTTATCGAAATTTGAGAGGTCGGGGAAGAAACCATTCTTCATCGGCAAGTTGTTGTGTCCTCCCGTGGCGAGGTAGATTATGGCCAACAGGATGAGCAGACCCGCAGGGATGATCGTACCGATAATACCACCCCACTTACTCACCTTACCTACCCAGCCGAGACCCTTGAGCGAGATGAACGTCGCAATCCAATAGATGGCCAGAACGACAACAAGCGTAAAGAGCCTATTCGAGGCCAGTGCAGCATCGGTAGTGGTGTCCATACCGATAAAGGCGATGCTCACAGCACCAAAGGTAAGCACCGTGGGATACCAAATCGTCGATTGAATCCACTGCAACCAGATGGCAAGAAAACCTGCTCGCGCACCAAAGGCCTCACCAACCCAGCGGAAGACACCGCCCTGTTTCTCGGCAAACATAGCGGCAAGCTCCGCTGCAACCATCGCCGTAGGGATAAGGAAGACAATGGCTGCGAAGAGGTAGTAGAATGCCGATTGCAAACCATAGATGGCCTCGGTGGCCAGACCTCGAAGACTTACCACAGCCGTAACATTCATTATGGCCAACGTCATCACACTAAGACGAAAGGCCGTAGACTTACTATTACTCTGCATAACATTGAAGTTTTAATTATACCTTCGATCATTACGCAATTATAGTGCAAATCAAATAAAACCGAGTTTTTTTAAACTACTCCCTCGTGCGCGCGTATATAAATATAGGTATAGCATAAAGTGGACTAATCTAATCAAACAATAGCGCATATATACTACCTATAGACCATTATGACTTAGAACCCACAGCATATTATATTGATAATCAGAGCAAATCAGCCCGTATGCAATAGTCTTTACTTTTACTAATTTAATACATTATAAATTACACTTATAGACCAATAGATATAAAGAATAGAAAAACTATTGTAATTGACGAAATATATATTATCTTTGCAACAGGAAAAGGAAATAAGAACAAAAAACAATAAACCTATAAAACTTAAAAGAGTATGAAAGATTTGAAAGGAACTAAGACTGAGAAGAACTTGTGGGAGGCTTTTGCTGGTGAGTCACAGGCACGTAACAAGTATACATATTTTGCATCAAAGGCTAAGAAGGACGGCTACGTTCAGATTGCTAAGATTTTCGAGGAGACTGCTGCTAACGAGAAGGAGCACGCTGAGATTTGGTTCAAGTTGCTTCAGGGCATCGGCTCAACTGCCGAGAACCTCAAGTCTGCTGCTGAGGGTGAGAACTACGAGTGGACAGATATGTACGCTCAGATGGCAGTAGATGCTCGTGAGGAGGGCTTCGACCACATCGCATTCCTCTTCGAGCAGGTTGGTAAGATTGAGCGTGAGCACGAGGAGCGCTACCGCAAGCTCTTGGCTAACGTAGAGGGTGGCTTGGTATTCTCTCGCGACGGCGATATGATCTGGCAGTGCTCAAACTGCGGCCACATCCACGTAGGTCAGAAGGCTCCTGAGGTATGTCCAGTATGTGTTCACCCACAGGCTTACTTCCAGATTAAGGCTGAGAACTATTAATAGTCTACAAAACCAATAGAAATAGCCCTGCCCAGTTCGGGTTGGGCTATTTTTTGCATAAGGATAATCTATGAATACTCTATCAATCATAGCCATTCCGTTTTTAGGAACAATCCTTGGTGCTTCGACCGTACTTTTCGCGCGTCGAAGCGTCTCGGCACGGCTCAACAATGCCCTGCTCGGCTTTGCGGCAGGAGTGATGGTGGCAGCCTCTGTTTGGTCACTCATCATCCCCTCGATAGATCTCGCCGAGTGGATGGGGCGCTTAAGTTGGATACCTGCTGCCGTAGGCATCATCCTCGGTATGCTCTTCCTGCTGCTGTTGGATAGCCTCGTGCCCCACACCCACCCAGGCACCGACACACGCGAAGGACTGAAGTCCTCCTTGGGTAAGCGACAGATGCTTATGCTTGCCGTGACACTCCATAACATCCCCGAAGGTATGGCCGTGGGAGCAGTTATTGCGGGTGCGCTTACGGGAAACACAGGCATCACCATAGCCTCAGCCACGGCACTGGCGATAGGTATGGCAATACAGAATGTACCTGAGGGGGCTATAATCTCCCTACCGCTACGTGCCGATGGAGCGAGTCGTCGTCGCGCCTTCTCACTCGGAGCGCTCTCTGGCATCGTCGAGCCCATCTCGGCATTAGTGATGGTACTTCTGTTCGACCATATAGCCCCTCTACTACCCTACTTGCTCTCCTTCTCGGCAGGAGCGATGCTCTACGTCGTAGTCGAGGAGTTAATCCCCGAAACACAGCAGGGCCAACACTCCGACATCGGAACCATAGCCTTCGCCATAGGCTTCGTTATAATGATGATCTTGGATGTAGCGCTATCATAGCCGACATAAAAAAGAGTGAGGGTGTCCGTTTCGGGACACCCTCATCATTTATCGAATCTCTTCTACAAAGATTACTCCTCTGGGTTTACTTTGTGAAGCTCAACCTTGAACTCCAAAGCCTCGTTAGGACCAATCTTTGGAGCTGAACCACGCTCCTTATAAGCCAACTCAGATGGGATCCACAAAGTGATCTGACCACCCTCGCCAACGAGTTTCATACCCTCAGTCCAACCGCTGATAACACGGTTCAAAGCGAATGAGATAGGCTCACCACGCTCGTAGCTTGAGTCGAAGACCTCACCAGTGCGAGTCTTACCCTCGTAGTCTACCTTTACTACATCGGTATCCTCAGTAGCGAAGACGTCGTTACCCTCGCGGTCGATACGATAGAGCAAGCCAGAAGCGGTCTTAACAACGCCCTCCTGAGCCTCAACCTCCTCCAACCACTTAGCTGAAGCAGCTGCATTCTCCTCCTTAGCCTTTGCGAACTCTGCAGCAGCCTTCTCCTGCATACGCTTAGAGTGGTTAGCGAAAGCCTGGTTGATCTGCTGAGTGTTCATACGAAGCAATGAGTCAGCCAACTCAACACTCTCCAACGCAAAAGCATCGTCCATAGCACCAAGGATATCCTTCAACACGATATCTGCATCTACAGACTTAACAGCAGCACCGAAGTTCTTACCAATCATAGTAGATACGCGCTCGCGTGTGAACTCCTCGTTGAATACTGGAGGCAATGCTGGAAGTGTATCAGGCTGGTCGCTACCAGACATCTCGCGCATACGCTTAGTGTTCATAAATGGCATCAACACAGTGAACTGGTACTGCATCATATCGTTGCGAAGCTGCTGTACCTCCTCGCCCTCCAAGTCACCATTCTTGTAGAAATCCTTGAGGTTTGCAATGATGACGTCGCGATCCAAGTCCAAATCCTCCATACCGAAGCGGAGGTTCATACCCAAATCAACACCGATAGCGTAAGACAATGAATCGATCTGCTTAGATCGGTTGCTGCCACAGCCTGTGACACTCAACAAGGTAGCAACAGCTACCACAAAAAGAATTACTTTTTTCATCGTTTAATTAATTTAAAAATATTGTTATGTGCTAATCTATTCTGTTATTTTCTGTTCCTCGGTAGCCTCCGCTGGCGTCACTGCCTCAGTCGGTTGCTCCACCTCCTCAGATTCTTCAGCCTCATCGCTCTCTGGGGCATCTACATCGACCTCATCATCGCCAATAATCAACGTCACACCATACTTATCCTTACCTACATAATCCTTAAGATCCTCTATCGTTACCTCCTTAAGGGTAAACGCCTCGGCAGGAAGCTCCTTATGCTGGAAAGCAACGTAGCGCGATATGATATTATTGCGGAGGTTGATAAGTCTTAGCAACTGCTCGTCGGCCATATCGCCATAGAGCCTCTTGGCCTTATCGTGCGAGGTCATACCGTGTGGGTCGATACCTCGTGCCACAAGCATAGAGTCGGCAAAGTCGCGCACAGCGCTACCCGAAATCTTCATCTCGTTGATACGTGCAAAATCCAACATATCGAGGAAACCACTTTGGCTACCCTCGGTAGCATTGTAGTAGGCAATCTTGAGGTTGAGATCGTTAATCTTCTGCACGGCGCGCTTATAGTTTACACGAGGTGCAAGGCGCACCTTGAGCGTACTATCTGCCTTGATAGCCTCGGCCATAGCGTCGATACGAGCATAGTCCTCGGAGTCGAGACCTGGAGCCAAGATATCTATAGGCACACTCTGGAACGTCTCCTGCTTAAGTGGGTTCATCCACTGGAAAGGCGACGCAGCGACCTTCAACAACACATTACCCACAGCGCGCCAAATAACCTTGCGCAACGAGAACTCAGGAGAGTTGATATCTCCAGAGATAGGTATATCGAGGTCGATATGTTTGTTATGGTCGGTAAGTACGTAGATACCGAGTTTCATAGGCAACTTATACTCCACATCAAGACTCTTATCCTTGTCGCCCACCTGGAAGTTGTATGTTCCAAACTGGTTTACACCGCTAAGCGCACCATTTGTCACGACGTTCTGCGAACGGATAGTCATATTTCCCGACTCTACGGGGAAGGCGGTGAAGTGCTCGATATATGTAGAAAAGGCCTGCATATCGACATTCGAGAGCATCGCCAAGAGGCTCTGGTTGTAGAAGTCGGTGAGCGAACCCTCCCACTGAATCATAGCATCGCCCTGCTTAGGAAGGCGCGAGCGGACAACAATCCTATTCTTTGACATCAACTCGAAATCCTTGCTATCCACCGAGAGGTTGGTGAGCGCATAGTTGAAAGGCTCGTGCATAGTATAGTCCTCATAACTAACCTCACCACCGCGGAAGCGTAGTGTGCCGACGCTAAACTTAACATCCTCGAAAGGAGTCTCCTCCTCGGAAGTAGTCACCGTAACACGCTCCTTGACATCGTACATCTGGTCGCCAACAGCCTCGGCAGTACTCTCCACACTAATCTCAGGGTCGCTAAAGAAGAGTTCGTCGAAGTTGGTTGTGCCATCCTCGAAGAGTGCAAAACGTGTGGCGTAGTTATCGACATTTATCGCACTAAAAGCAAAGTATTGCTCATTAAGATTTATTCGCTCTGCCGACAAATCGATACTCTCCGCACTAAAGAGGTTGCTACCATCCTTAGCATTAATATGTAGTGACTTAGCCGACACATTACCCTCGATATTCATCGACATAACATCATCGACATTTCCCTCAAGGCTACAATCCACCGACAACGTACCCTCCAAGGCCGATATATTGATTGTCGAAGTGAGATAGTTGTAGATATCCGCGATATTGAAGTTGGTAAGATTTCCATCGAACAGGAAGTCGAACGTGCTCATATTGAAGCTCAACTCGCCCTCCAAAGCACCACCCTCGTTAATGACCGTAGAGAGTGTCACAACCATAGGCTCTTCGCCCAACTCCACACTCGGAGTCGAAAGGTTGAGGGCCGAAAGTCTCCAATCCTGATCGATGGTCTCATCGCGATATAGCACATCTGAGTCATCCAGCGATACATTATTTATAGATATAGTCCACGCCGAAGGCTCACTCTCCTCCTCATTCTCCTCAGAGGTATAGGTAGCAAGGATATAGTCGATCAAAGAGTCGAAATTGAAACTCTCCTCACCCTGCAACACCTGCACCTTTGGCGACTGCACCCTAACAAAATCGACCTGCACAAGGCTACTCAACAAGTCCCAAACCGAGAGTTTTGTCTCCAAACGATTGATACGCACAAACTCTGCCACGGAGTCCTCCTCGTAGAGAACGAGGTTATCCGCCGCAACATCGCCCGAGAACAACTTAATCGAGAGGTTATCCATCGTAAGGCTACGGCCAACAAGTTCCGTATCGTGGTTCTCGACATACTTCTCTGCGATAGGGCCAAGCCATATAACGACAACAGCCAAAACCACCAACAAAAGCGCAACAAGAGCGCCAAGCGTAGCAAGCACTATACGCCATAGTCCCCACTTACGCCTTGTCTTAGGCTCCTCATTTGTGGCAACTTCGTTCAACTCTGCTTTCATATCGACCTGATGTATAGGTTTTTATCTCTCTTATTATCTAACTTGAATTATTTCTGCCACTTCATCGTGAAGTTACGCAATGGGCGCACCAAGAAGCCTGGCAAATAGCGACAGATAGGAATGAAGAGGCGGAACCACCAGTCGGGAACGACGATACTCTTTCCCTTGAACATAGCGTTGATACCTCGACGTGCGCAGCTCTTGGGCGACATAAGGATACCCCACTTAACACCAAACTTCTGCAAATCCTTCGACAAACCATAGAGGTCAGTCGCAATGCCCGCAGGACATAGCGCCGTAACCGTAACACCCGTCTTACGCAACTCCTTAGCAAAGGCCTGAGTAAAACTCTTGACGTAGGCCTTACTTGCGCTATATGATGCAAGGCCTGGGAATGGCATCCAGATAGAGTATGACGACATATTCAACAAATGGCCCTTGCCACGCTTAACCATATCCTGACCATAGAGACGACAGAGGGTGGTGACGGTCAAGTCGTGCAAAAGGATGATGCGCTCAAGGCGCTCTACAGAGGTGTTCAATATGTCGCAGAACGAGAACATTCCAGCGTTATTAATCACCACATCGAAGGTATATCCCTCCGAAATGCTCCAGTCGTACAACTCCCTCGCAGCAGTTGCCGTAGCCAAATCCTTGACCACGTAGCGACACTCCACCTTGTGCTTCTCGGCAATGATTTGTGCCTCGGTGGCAACTGCCTCAAGGATATCCACCATCACCAAGTTGTAGCCGAGTTCTGCCAAGCGCTCAGCATACTGACGGCCGATTCCCAAGGTCGAGCCAGTGACCAAAGCCCAAGCCGAGCCACGAACAACTTCGCCCCTATTCTTTCTCTTAAAGCACATAGTTTCTTCGGACTACTTAATTTTGTTGATCTCTCGCCAAAGACGCTCAGGAATATGCTCCTTGCAGTTGTGACAGCACTGCATATCTACCGAATACATACGTGCCATACAGTAGTCGCGGTGGTCGCAACCACTGCGTGTAGACATATCACCCGCCTTGAGTTTGTTCACGAAGGCTGGGTCATTGACCAAGGCACGCGCCATCTGCACAAGTTCGAAGCCCTCATCCAAGACTCGCTCGATACCCTCGCGTGACACCAAGCCACCGACATATACCAATGGGCCCTTCAAAGCCTCACGGAACTTCTTTGCATTCTCCAAGAAGTAGCACTCCTCGAAGTCGTACTGCTTAATGAGCCACTGGCCAAAGAGCGACACGACAATCTTCTGCAACCACTCGTTCCAACCCATATAGTAGCCCATGGTCTTTGTAGGGATACGGCCACGCATAACTGCCATAGGGGCTTTAGAGACGAAGCCCGAAGAGAGTACGATACCATCGACGCCGAAGGTCTCAATCTGCTTAGCAATCTCGATAGACTCTGGCACCTGGATACCACTCTTGAAACCATCCTCCATATTGTGCTTTACGAGGACACCCATACCACGCTTACGAGCCATCTCCATAACCTCCTCCAAGACCATATTCATAAAGCGCATACGGTTCTGGAGCGAGCCACCGAACTCATCGCGACGGTGGTTGGTATATGGCGAGAGGAACTGCGAGATAAGGTAGCCGTGACCTGCGTGAATCTCCACAGAGTCGAAACCTGCGTTGTAGGCTGTATCTACGGCCTTGCCGAAGTCTTTGGCGAACTCAGCAATCTCGCTCTTCGACATACGGCGATGGAAGGTTGGCGAGTAGAGGTTAAAACCATTAGAGGCCGACACAGGGAAACTACCCGCCGTAGACCAGTGGGTCATATTACCGCAGTGGCCCAACTGAATACCCACGGCAGCGCCCTCCTTATGTACTGCATCTGTAAGGTCGCGCAACTCTGGCACGATCTCGTCGCGAAGCCACAACTGCTTATTGAACGAGATACCGCTACGATTGATTGAGGCGTAGGCTACAGTAGTCATACCCACACCACCACGAGCCACGCTAACGTGGTAATCCTTCAACGCCTGGGTAGGGCTAAAATCCTTACCCATAGACTCAAATGCCGCAGAACGTATCACACGGTTGCGGAGCGTCACACTACCTAATTTGTAAGGAGTAAAGAGTTTCGACTCCTCCAATTTCTTCTGATTCTCCATAATTGTTTTAGTAGATAAACGGAATAATTCGCTTACGGCCTAACGAGGTGAACTCCTCACCAAACTCGCGCTCATAGCGCTTGTACAACGATGCTGAACGAGGAGCAAGGTTTGCAAATGTCCACCACGCAAAGACCACTCCTGCCCACGACCACGAAGCGATAGCAAAGCCAACCCACTCCATAAACTCACCGAAGTAGTTTGCCGAAGAGACATAGCGGAACATACCGCCCTTAGGGATATAGTGTTTCGTATCACCTGGCTTGCGCAGGTTGCGAATTATATAGTCTGAGTGGAGGTTGGTAATGAAGCCGAAGAGGAATACAGCGATTCCGATGTAGATATATGGCTTCGACATCCAACCATCATAGTAGCCCATCTGGGGAGCATAGTAGAAGATCCAACCGCCCTGCATAATGGCATTGAGCGTATTGAAGATGGCACCCATAAGTACAATACCGATAGGCATCTTCGAGTTACCACGCATCAAGGCAGGGAAGATGAACGAGCGCTGGAAATAGTGCATCTCAAAGATAAGGAAGAGCAACAGAGGGGCTGTCTCCATACCATAATCCGAGGCGTACCACAAAGCCGCCATAGCAAAGAATACGGGGCACTCCATCAACACCCAACCCACCTTATTTGGCACGGGGAAGCCAAACTTAGGGTTAAAGAGATAGCCATAGCCCGCCTCAACAAAGAAGAGGGCGATAAAGACAAAGAGTGCCACAACGGCCATTCCTATAAGGAAGAGATTGTAACTCTCCAACGATATCAATTCCGAGAACATTGCGCTAATAGTTTATTCAATTTTCGACTAAATTACCACTATACTGGTACATTCCTCCATTTTTATCTCTATTTAGAGATATAATCGTGCAAAGATACTAAAAAAAAGTGAATAAACAATAACCTCAAAAATATCTGAGTGTTACCCTACGACACAGCCCTAAAAAAGTAAGTTGGATTACTGAGTCTCGAAAAAAACAAGACCCAATAATCCAACTAAACAAATGATTGTTTACCGCCTACTCTACGTAGAATGCCTTAGTAGCATCACGCTCAGGGGCAACAGGAATCTCCGAAGCGGGATAACCAAAGGCGATACCCACGAGCAACTTATAACCCTCAGGCAACTGCAAACGCTCCAAATAGGGCTTAGCCTCCTCGGAATTCATCACCCCAACTACGCTACCCAAGCAGCAAGAGCCAATACCCTTGCTCCACGCTGCAAGCATCATATTCTGCGACAACAGACCGCAGTCGTACTCTCCGCTATAACTCTCCTCAGGGCAAGCAACAAAGGCCACCGTAGGGGCATTGCGGAAGAAGTTGCGGAAGCCTGGTTGCTCAGCAATCTCAGGATTCTGTTTCACCGCAATAGCCGTAACGCCATCGATAAACTCCTTATTATCAACGACTCTCACAGCCCAGGTCTGCATATTCATTGCACTTGGGGCATAGATACCACACTGCAAAATCTCGGCCATAGCCTCACGGCATACGGGCTCCTCCTTATAGTCACGGATTGAGCGACGTGTCATTATAGTCTTCATAACTGCATCATCTTTTTGGCACTCTCCCTCGTTAGAACTAAGAAAAGCAATCGCAGCAACTGCAACGATAAAGCCAATAACTGATATCCAAATCTTATTCATACAATTTACCCTTTAATACGATGTTCTTAATAACAGGTGTCTGGTGTGCGTAAGGCAAATAAGCCAACGATGGCAAAGGCTTGGTAATGTAGAAGTTAGCCACCTTGCCACGTGTTATAGAGCCATAGTCCTTGCTCTCACCCATAGCTGCAGCACTATTGAGCGTAGCAGCATTGAGAGCCTCCGCAGGGGTCATCTTCATCTTGATAGATGCCAACGACACCACGAAGCGCATATTACCCGATGGGGCTGTTCCAGGGTTGAAGTCCGAAGCCAACGCCACAGCCAAGCCCGCATTAATCATCTTGCGCGCTGGAGGGTAGGTGATACCGAGGAAGAAGGCGCAACCAGGCAACATCGTAGGCATAGTATTCGTGCCACGCAATGCCTCAATCTGCTCGTCGCCCATCGACTCCAAGTGGTCCACCGACAAGGCGTTATGCTCAACACCGACCTCTACGCCTCCCGACACAGCCAATTCGTTGGCGTGAATCTTTGCACGTAGGCCATACTCTGCTCCCACCTTCATAATCTTTGCCGTCTCCTCCACGGTGAAGAAGCCCTTGTCGCAGAAGACATCAACGAAGTCGGCAAGACCCTCCTTAGCCACCGCAGGAATCATATCACGGCATACGTGGTCCACGTAGTCGCTCTGACGACCCTTGTAGGCACGACCTACGGCGTGTGCGCCAAGGAATGTAGCACGTACAGCGATAGGTGAGTTTTCGCGAATGCGCTTAATGACACGTAATATTTTGAGCTCATCCTCCAACGTGAGGCCATAGCCCGACTTAATCTCCACAAGGCCAGTACCCATAGCGATAATCTCGTCGATACGCTCCATAGCCTGACGATAGAGCTCCTCCTCCGAAGTATCGTGCAAGCGGTCCGCAGAGTTCAAGATACCTCCGCCACGCTTAGCAATCTCCTCGTACGACAAGCCATTAATCTTATCCAAGAACTCCTGCTCGCGACTACCAGCATAGACGATATGTGTGTGCGAGTCGCAGAAGGATGGGAAGAGCCAACCACCCTCAGCATCGAGGACCTCACAGCCCTCCTCCGAAGGGAGATTACCCATAGTGCCATAGTCACAGATGCGACCCTCCTCGGCCAAGAGCCACGCCCCCTCAAGCGTAGCGATATTGGCCATATCAGAGCCACACACCCTCAATCGGCCACTCTCGTCGATGCCGACGAGAGTGCCTATATTTTTAACGAGCAATTTCATAGTCGTTGAGGAACTTAACCGATGTAGCGATATGTGGATACATCACCGTATCGTTGTCCACGAATGGAACGACCTTGCGGTATGCCTCGAACATAGCCTCCACAGTTACTGAAGAGCGAACATTCTCCTTGTGGCGGAACTCCAAGGCCTGAGCCGAATTCATCAACTCGATAGCCAACACACGCTCGGTGTTATTAACCACCTTCCACAACTTAGTAGCGGCGTTAGAGCCCATACTTACGTGATCCTCCTGACCCTGTGACGATGGGATAGAGTCGCACGATGCTGGCCAGCACAAGCCCTTAGACTGGCTCACGATAGAGGCAGCGGTGTACTGAGGAATCATAAAGCCACTGTTGAGACCTGGGTTAGCTACCAAGAAGTTAGGCAACTGACGCGCACCAGAGATAAGCTTGTAGGTACGACGCTCAGAGATATTACCAAGCTCCGCTACGGCGATAGCCAAGAAGTCCATAGCTACGGCGATAGGCTGACCGTGGAAGTTACCTGCCGAGATTACCTCGTCGCTATCAGGGAATACGGTTGGGTTGTCGGTAGCAGAGTTAATCTCTGTCTCCAAGACTGTAGCAACGTATGCGATAGTATCCTTCGAAGCGCCGTGTACCTGTGGGATACAACGGAATGAGTAAGGATCCTGAACGTGGCTCTTAGCGCGCGCACCAATCTGACTACCAGCCAAGATCTCGCGGAAGTTCTTAGCTGTCTCAATCTGGCCGTTATGAGGACGGATGGCGTGTACGTTATGCTCGAATGGCTCCATACGACCATCGAAAGCATCCAACGACATAGCGCCGATATAGTCAGCCAAGAGGCTGAGACGCTGTGCGTTGATAAGCGAATAGACACCGTAAGCCGACATAAACTGCGTACCATTCAAGAGTGCAAGACCCTCCTTCGAGCAGAGGGTGATAGGCTCCCAGCCCATCTTCTCCATCATCACGCTACCCTCAACAACCTCGCCGTCGATCTCCACGTGGCCCAAGCCAAGAAGTGGCAAACACATATGCGCCAAAGGTGAAAGGTCGCCCGAAGCACCCAACGAACCCTGCTCATAAACTACAGGGATGATATCGTTGTTGAACATCTCGATAAGACGCTCTACGGTGATGAGCTGTACGCCCGAATGGCCATAAGACAACGACTGCACCTTAAGCAAAATCATAAGACGTGCTATCTCGCGTGGCACACGGTCGCCAGTACCGCAAGCGTGTGACATCATAAGGTTCTTCTGCAACTGCGACAAGCCCTCCTTCTCTACCGAGATATTGCACAACGAGCCAAAGCCAGTGGTCACGCCATAGATAGGACGACCAGCATCCTCCATCTTTTTATCGAGATACTCACGACACTTGATGATACGAGCCTTAGCATCGTCACTCAAGGCGAGTTTATAACCTTTGGTAAGAATCTCCTCAACACGTGCGATTGTGAGGCGTTCTGAACTAATATAGTGAATCATAACTTATTCTTCGTTAAATCAATTATTTATTCTCGTTAAAAATCTTCTCGATAAGATCCATATCCGCCAAGTTAGGCATAGTGACCTTAAGAAGTGGCGTGCGCTCCATCTGGCGCTTGATAGCGAACATAGCACCCTCGTTACGAGCCCAGCTACGACGAGCGATACCGTTGTTCACATCCCACAACAACATCTCCTCGATGTGGCGACGAGAGTCGTCAGAGCCATCGATAACCATACCGAAGCCTCCGTTCATAACCTCGCCCCAGCCTACGCCACCACCATTGTGGATAGACACCCAGGTAGCGCCACGGAATGAGTCGCCGATGACGTTGTGTACGGCCATATCTGCGCAGAAGTGCGAGCCGTCGTAAATATTTGAGGTCTCACGGTATGGAGAGTCGGTACCAGATACGTCGTGGTGGTCACGACCCAAAACTACTGGAGCCTTCAACTCGCCACGCTTAATCGCCTCGTTAAAGGCCAAAGCGATACGTGTACGACCCTCAGAGTCGGCATAGAGAATACGAGCCTGTGAGCCAACGACGAGTTTGTTCTGCTTAGCCTCACGAATCCAGTGGAGGTTATCCTCCATCTGGCCCTGAATCTCCTTTGGCGACTCCTTGAGCATCTCCTCCAACACCTCTGCAGCAATGCGGTCGGTGGTCTCAAGATCCTCCTCCAAGCCAGAGGTACAAACCCAACGGAATGGGCCGAAGCCGTAGTCGAAGAACATAGGACCCATAATATCCTGAACGTATGATGGATAGCGGAACTTACCTCCCTCAGCCATAATATCTGCTCCAGCGCGTGAAGCCTCCAAGAGGAAGGCATTGCCATAGTCGAAGAAGTACATACCACGAGCTGTAAGCTTATTGATAGCAGCTACCTGGCGGCGCAACGACTCACGAACACACTCGTGGAAACGCTCAGGCTCCTCAGCCATCATACGGTTAGACTCCTCGTAAGAGTAGCCCACTGGGTAGTAGCCACCAGCCCAAGGGTTGTGCAACGATGTCTGGTCAGAGCCAAGATCTACGTTGATATCCTCCTCGGCCAAACGCTCCCAGAGGTCTACGACATTACCTACGTAGGCGAACGAGATAACCTCCTTATTCTCCACAGCCTTGCGAACACGTGGGATAAGCTCGTCGAGCGAGGTGTACAACTCATCGACCCAACCCTGCTTGTGACGCTTCTCGGCAGCCGCGATATTAACCTCAGCAGTGATACTCACTACACCTGAGATATTACCTGCCTTAGGCTGTGCGCCCGACATACCACCAAGACCCGCTGTCACGAACAACATACCACGCAAATCCTTCTGACCTGGCTTCATACGCTTTCTTGCGGCATTCATAACGGTAATGGTAGTACCGTGAACAATACCCTGAGGGCCAATATACATATATGAGCCCGCAGTCATCTGACCATACTGCGACACACCCATAGCATTCATACGCTCCCAGTCGTCCTGTGACGAGTGGTTAGGGATAACCATACCGTTGGTAACAACCACACGTGGAGCATCCTTATGTGATGGGAAGAGGCCAAATGGGTGACCAGAGTACATAACCAAGGTCTGCTCGTCGGTCATCTCAGCCAAATACTTCATCGCCAAGCGATACTGAGCCCAGTTCTGGAACACCGCACCGTTACCACCATAGGTGATAAGTTCGTGAGGGTGCTGAGCAACAGCCTTGTCGAGGTTATTCTGAATCATAAGCATAATCGCTGCAGCCTGGCGAGAGCGCGCTGGATACTCCTCGATAGGACGAGCATACATCTCATACTCTGGGCGCAATCGATACATATAGATACGGCCATAGGTCTTCAACTCCTCCAAGAACTCAGGAATCAACTCCGCGTGGTGCTTTTCGGGGAAGTAGCGCAACGCATTAGCCAAGGCCAACTTCTTCTCTTCGTCAGTAAGGATATCCTTACGCTTTGGGGCGTGGTTAGCCGCAGGGTCATATGCTCTCTTTGCTGGCAATGGATCAGGAATACCTGCCAATATATCTTTCTGGAAATCTGTCATAATCGTCATTTTTAGGGATTGCCACAATTACTTAATTTTGCTCTCTACGACGGCCAAAACCTCAGCCTCAGCCTTCTGAGCCAAAGCCTGAATCTCCTCAGCCTCCTTAACCAAAGCCTCGGCCATAGCACGATCCTTAAGGCCTGCAGCGTTAATCTTAACATTGAGGCAAGCGCCCATAACGGCTGAGCGAGCAGCCAAAGCACCTACACCAGCATCTGAGACGGAGTTAGGGTTACCCTCCTCGGCCATAGCACGAACAACATCGAACGCCTTATATGCCGCCTTCATAGTGCGCAAAGGCACCTGAGTAGCGTACAAGGTAGCGACCTCCATAGCCTCGGCACGTGCAGCCTTCTCCTCGTCGGTACCCTTAGGCATACCGAACACATCCATAATCTTATTGAATGCTGCGGTATCCTCATCCACAAGGTACAACAACTCGTTCATAACAGCCATACCGTTGTCTGCCCAATCTGAGAAGAACTCCCAGCGGTCATCCCAACCAGCCTTGTGTGACGAGAGGTTAGCAACCATAGTACCCAACGCAGCGGCCAAAGCACCCATATAAGCCGAGATAGAGCCACCACCAGGGGCTGGAGACTCGCTCGCAGTCTCCTCAGCAAAGCCCTTGCAGGTCATATCCACGAGTTTCTTAACGCCCTTCTGCTGGTCAGCCTCCAAGATATACTCTACGACCTTCTCATCAGGGTTGAAAGGCTTGAGGTTTGAAAGACCCATAGACTCGATAGCGATGCGCACCAACTCTCGCTCAGGAAGACCTGTCGAACGATTCTGCTTACGCAAGAAGTGACGACCAGCATCCACCAACGCACTCTTTGGCACAAGACCCACGATCTCGGCACCAGTAACACGTACACCACGAGCCTCAGCAGCACGGCATACCTCGTCGAAGGCTACGTGCAAAGGAGTGATCGAGAGGTTGGTCATATTCATAGATACCTGAGCAATACCATACTCCTCGATGAACCAGCCAATAGCCTTACAAGCCTTCAACGTACCTGGCTTCATAATGGTATTGCCATTCTCGTCCTTCATAATCTTACCCACAATAGGGTTGCCCTCACGCATAGGACGACCCTTCTCGCGAACGTCGAATGCAATGGCATTAGCACGACGTGTAGAGGTGGTATTGAGGTTGTAGTTTACAGCAACGAGGAAATCGCGCGCACCAACGGCTGTAGCACCACTCTTAGCTACACCCTCATCGAATGGGCGAGCACCGAAGTCTGGCTTACGCTTCTCATCCATCATCTTCTCTGGCAATGCCTCGTACTCACCCGCACGGCAAACTGCCAAGTTGCGACGCTCAGGGGTGAAGGCTGCAGCCTCGTAGCAATAGGTAGGCACGTTAAGCTCCTCAGCAATACGCTTAGCAAGAGCACGTGCCAACTCAGCACACTCCTCCAAAGTGATGCCCGAAACAGGAATCAACGGACATACGTCGCAGGCACCCATACGTGGGTGAGCGCCCTTGTGCTGGCGCATATCGATAAGTTCGGTTGCGCGCTTGATAGCTGCAACGGCAGCATCGCACACCGCCTCAGGCTCACCTACGAAGGTAACAACGGTACGGTTGGTAGCCTCACCTGGATCAACGTCCAAAAGTTTAACACCCTTCGAAGCCTCGATTACATCGGTAATCTGCTTGATAGTCTCAGCATTGCGACCCTCAGAAAAGTTAGGTACGCACTCAACGATTCTCTTTTGCATAGTTTTGTAGTATTAAGTTAAATTTTGATTATCTCTTGTCCTATAGTTCGTAATCTACGTCGATGCGCGACTCGCGACGACTCTTGCAGTAGTCGCTGATAACGACGTGGAGAGGGTTTACCTTGTAGGCCTCCATAGCCTCCCAGGTTGGGAAGTCGGCCGTAAGAACAGCATCATACGACGAGGCTGTCTCCTTAAGGTTAATACCTACTTCGGCTCTCAACAAGCCCTCGATTTTGCCATTCAAAGCCTCAAGACGGCCCTTCATCTGCTCGGCAATCTGCTGTGGAGTCTCCTCCAAATCGCGACGGAATTTCCACATTACGATGTGACGTATCATACTCTATCTCTAAGTTTAAAGGTTACTTATTCTTCAATCGAACAAATATACAATTTATTTTATAAATTCTCCCATTTTTTTTCATCTATTTACATACGCTTTTAATTTTTTTAGCATAGTCGTTGTCTATCCAAATATTTTTCACTACCTTTGATAGAATTTAAAAATCAACCCCCTCTTTAACTCAAAACATAGTTCGCAAATATGGAAATTTGGATTTATTGGACCATCGCAGCACTCCTGCTCTTCATCGTAGAACTTATGACCGCAGGCTTCGCCGTCATCTGCTTAGCCTTTGGTGCAGGTGCTGCCGCCATCGCTGCAGCGTGCGACGCCACGCTAAACACCCAGTTGCTCATCTTTGCCATCGTCTCGGTGGTAGCCATCGCTTGTGTGCGTCCCATACTCAAACGCACCATCTTCAAGAGTGGCGAGAAGGTTGCCACAAATGCCTCAGCCATAGTGGGTAAGCACGGTGTTGTGTGCAACGATGTCGAGGGCGACGACGACTCTGGCCGTGTCATCATTGATGGCATCGATTGGCGCGCCAAGAGCCTCGATGGTGAGACCCTTCCGAAGGGCACAAAGGTCGTAGTTACGGCCATCGACAGCGTAGTATTAACCGTTAAAAAACTATAATCTATGGATTCTACATTGCTTATTTTCCTTATCATTGCCCTTATCGCAGTGATATACGTACTCAAGGGTTTCAAGATTGTGCCACAGTCCGAGACGCGCGTTGTTGAGCGCTTGGGTCGCTACGACAGAACTCTTCAGTCGGGTATCAACTTCCTCTTCCCAGTTATCGACCGAGCGCGCGAGGTCGTTCAGCGCGACGAGATTAAGTATGGCGATGGCTCAAAGAGCGTGATTATGCGCACCACCTCTCGCATCGACCTCCGTGAGCAGGTCTACGACTTCGACAAGCAGAGTGTGATTACCAAGGATAACGTGACCACCACCATCAATGCCTTGCTCTACTTCCAGATTGTGGACCCCGTTAAGTCGGTCTACGAGATTGACAACCTCCCTAACGCTATCGAGAAACTCACACAGACAACCCTCCGTAATGTCATCGGCGAGTTGGAGTTGGACGAGACCCTCACCTCACGCGATACCATCAACTCGAAGTTGCGCCTTGTGCTTGACGAGGCTACCAACAAGTGGGGCGTAAAGGTAAACCGCGTTGAGTTGCAGGATATTACACCTCCTGAGTCGGTACGTCGTGCTATGGAGCAGCAGATGCAGGCCGAGCGTGAGCGCCGTGCCAAGGTCCTTGAGGCCCGTGGTCATAAGGAGGCTATGATTTTGCAGTCGGAGGGTGAGAAGGAGTCGCAGATCAACCAGGCAGAGGCAGAGCGTCAGACACAGATTCTCAAGGCCCAGGGTGAGGCCGACGCCAAGGTCTTGCAGGCTACAGCCGAGGCTGAGGCTATCCGCAAGGTTGCCGAGGCTATTGCCGAGTCGAAGACCGACCCAGCAACCTATATGCTTCTTATGAAGTATGTCGAGACGTTGAAGGAGATCGGCGCTGGCGACCAGGCTAAGACCGTCTTCCTCCCATTCGAGGCCAGCAACCTCGTGGGCGCACTTGGTTCGCTCACCGAACTATTGCCAAAGAAATAGAGCTCTTCAGCAGTAAAGAGAGGGTGTCCACACAAATTATGTGGACACCCTCTTAGTGTTTTAGTGGCGACGTTCGTAAAAGCGGTGTTTACTTACTGTAAATGAGCATTTTGAGAACGAGTGCAACGCCCATTGATTTCTCCCACTTTGTTGTTAGAATAGTGCAGATACTTTCGCTCGGCGAATTTCGAGGCGATGGGCTGTACTTGGGCGTACTGCCCATTGCTGAGATAATTCGTTAGCGGAAGTAGATGCGCTATTATAACGGCAAATGAGCGTAAATGAGCATTTTGAGAACGAGTGCAACGCCAAATAGCCTTGTTAGACAATTTTGATGTAGATCATATTTATACCATCTCTAATAGGAACAATCACATTGTCTACCCTATCGTCCTCTTTGACTTTGCGATTAAACTCAACGATGGCCTCGGTATGTCGGTCGTTATGGGCGATAGGCTCTGCCACCTTGCCGTACCATAATATGTTGTCTGCCAAGAGGATAGAGCCACTACGCACGTAGCCACCATCCATAAGCATATCGTAGTAGGCGGGGTACTCTCGTTTGTCGCCATCGATAAAGACCATATCGTAGACCTCGCCAAGGCGTGGCACGACATCGAGGGCCGAGCCTATATGTTGGCGGATACGTGAGCCGTAGCCAGACTTGTCGAAGTAGGAGGCTGCGATATCCTCCAACTCGTCATCCACCTCGATAGTGTCGAGGATAGCACCCTCCTCCAAGCCTCTGGCGATGCTGAGGGCCGAATAACCAGTAAAAGTACCAATCTCAAGGACTCGCTTAGGGCGCATCATACGCACTAACATCTCAAGGAGCTTGCCTTGAAGATGTCCCGATATCATACGTGGGTTGATAACACGGAGGTAGGTCTCTCGCTCCAACTGGTGCATCAACGCCTCCTCCTCGGAGGTATTATCCAAGATATACTGTTCCAACTTATCCATATCACTTATCTTTTATATATCAACCGTGAGAGCGAGGTTAGGCTCTCGTTAGCCACCCTGCATATATCCTCGGCAGTGATGGACATAACCTTCTTGTAGGCCTCCTCAAGTGTATCGATATCCTTATAGAGCAGGTAGCTCTTTCCTGCGCCAAGCATATAGCCCTCGTTGGACTCCATCGAGATAGCCATCTGTGCTACGAACTGACGCTTGGCAATAGAGAGACGACGCTGCGATATAGGTTTGCGCAAAAGGTTGGCAATATTCTCCTCTATGAGACCTACACACTCCTCCATATTGTCGTGGTCCGAAGAGAAGTAGACACCCACAATTCCGCAATCGGAGTAGGGGGTATAGGTTGCCTCGACATTATACGACAGGCCTCGTTTCTCCCTCAACTCAATGTTAAGCAACGAGTTAGCCGAAGGGCCACCCAATATATTGACCAACAACGCAAGGGGTAGACGACGCTCGTCGGAGATGCCATAACCACGCGCTCCTATGATGCCGTGAGCCTGGTGGGTATGGCGCGACAGCATCTCGTTAAAGGGTTGATACTCCAGTGGTGCAACACGCTCAAAACCACGTGTCATAGGTTCGAAGTCCCCGAAGTAGCGCTCGACGACAGCCTTGGCCCTCTCCACGGAGAAGTTGCCGATAGAAGAGAAAACCATCTGGTCGGTGGTATAGGTGCGATGCACAAAACTCTTCAGCGAGTCACTCGTAAATCGCGCTATGGTAGCCTTAGAGCCAAGGATATTATGTCCCAATTCCGACCCCTTGAACATCAAATCCTCGAAGTCGTCATATATACGCTCCGAGGGGGAATCCTTATATGAGTTTATCTCGTCGGCAATCACCTCTCGCTCCTTAACCAACTCCCTATCGGGGAAGGTAGAGCAAAACATAACGTCGGCCATAAGTTCCACAGCACGCTGAAAATCACGACGTAACACCGTAGCGTGGAGCGTGGTATCCTCCTTGGTGGTGTAGGCATTCAGCTCGCCACCGAGGTTCTCCAAACGGCAATTCACCTGATAGGCCTTACGGCGCTTAGTACCCTTGAAGAGGGCGTGCTCGGTAAAGTGGGCAATACCATACTCACCCTTTAACTCATCACGACAGCCCGCATTAACAACAAGGGCGCAATGGACTACCCCACTACGCACCTGACGGTGTATTCCCCTAATGCCATTCGGCAATATATATGTCTCGAACTCCTTCACCTTAGAAACTACTTTTTACTCCTGAGTTGCTCAATAAACTGCTTTAGATATTGGCCCGTATAACTCTCCTTACAGGCCATAACCTCCTCCGGTGTGCCAGCAACCACGACACTACCGCCACCACTTCCCGCCTCAGGGCCTAAGTCGATAACCCAGTCGGCACACTTGATGACATCCATATTATGCTCCACGACAACTACCGTATGTCCTCTTTCGATAAGCAACTCAAAGGCACGCAACAAGCGACCTATGTCGTGGAAGTGTAGTCCCGTAGTGGGCTCGTCGAAGATAAACATTATCCTATCGCTACTTCGCTCCTTCGTTAGGAACGAGGCGAGTTTCACACGCTGTGACTCACCTCCCGAGAGCGTAGAGGATGATTGGCCGAGTTTCACGTAGCCCAGACCCACCAACTGCAAGGGGCGGATTCGCTCTACAATACGTCGACAGGTGGCACTGTCCCTATCCTCCTCGAAGAAAGCAACAGCCTCATCCACAGACATATTAAGGATGTCGTAGATACTCTTTCCGCGATACTTGACCTCCAGAATCTCGGACTTGAAGCGCATACCCTTACACACCTCGCACTGCAACTCCACGTCGGCCATAAACTGCATACTCACCTTGATAACACCCTCGCCCTCACACTCCTCGCAACGGCCACCAGGCATATTGAACGAGAATGCCGTAGGCTGGATACCCGTATGCTTGGCATAGGGCTGGTCGGCAAAGAGTTTACGTATCTCGTCGTAGGCCTTGATATAGGTCACGGGGTTTGAGCGTGTCGATTTGCCGATAGGCGACTGAGAGACCATCTCCACACCGTGCAATAGACGCTTATCGACATCCAAGCCATCGTGGTCACCAGGAATAAGCGTAGTCTCCGAGAGGCAACGTCTAAGGGCTGGGTACAACACATCGTCGGCCAACGACGACTTACCTGAGCCTGAGACTCCCGTGATGCAGGTTAGCACACCCATCGGAATCTCGACATCTATATTCTTCAAATTATGGTGTCTAACGCCTCGCAAACGTACCACTCCTGCCGAGGCCCTACGGCGCTCAGGCACAGGGATACTACGTCGGCCCGTGAGGTAGTCGGCCGTCAGCGAATTCTCTGCCGACTCAATCTCCGAGGCAGGGCCACTAAAGACCACCTCGCCACCATTAACACCCGCCTCAGGACCCATATCTACAATCCAGTCGGCGGCACGCATAACCTCCTCCTCGTGTTCTACGACAATGACCGTATTATCCAAGTCTCGCAACTGCTTGAGCACTCCGATAAGGCGGTTAGTGTCGCGTGGGTGGAGTCCGATGCTCGGCTCATCGAGGATATACATCGAGCCTACGAGGTTGCTACCCAACGACGTAGAGAGATTGATGCGCTGCGACTCACCTCCCGAAAGGGTTGCCGAGAGTCGGTCTAGGGTGAGGTAGTGCAAGCCCACATCCATCAAGTAGCCGAGGCGATTGCGAATCTCGGTAAGCACACGCTCCGCAGTCTTTGTATCGTACTCGTCGAGGGTAAGGTTGTCGAAGAAGGTGACCAGTTCGCCAATAGTCATAGAGACCAACTCGGCAATATTCTTACCTCCGACCTTGACATAAAGCACCTCCTTGCGTAGGCGGGCACCGCGACACTCTGGACAAAGGGTCTTGCCCATATATCTCGACTTGAGGACTCTATATTGAACCTTATGTCGCTGAGTATCAACATACGCAAAGAAATCGTCAATACCCTCGAAGTACTCATTTCCGCGCCACAGCAACTCCCTATCCGCATCACTTAAAGCGTAGTAGGGCGTATGTATTGGGAAACCACATTTCGAGGAGTTCAGAATAAGTTCATTCTTCCAGCGGCTCATCGTAGCGCCATTCCAGCACGCCACAGCACCATTATAGACACTCTTCGACTTGTCGGGAATCACCAAATCCTCGTCGATACCCGTAACCTTGCCATAACCCTCACAGACGGGGCAGGCTCCAAGCGGATTATTGAACGAGAAGAGGTGCTCGGTGGGGCGCTCATAGTTGATGCCATCCTCGTCGTAGTGCGACGAAAAACTCTCCACCTTGTCGCTGATGACGTGAACAACGCCTGAGCCATAGCCCATAGCACGTGCCACAGAGTCACTTAGGCGCGAAATGGTGTCGGCCTCGTGGCGCACAACGACACGGTCCACCACAATCATAACATCCTCAAGCGACATATCATCGCTGACTAATGGCATAAACTGCTCCAAGAGCATAACTTCGCCCTTGTAGCGCACCCTATTCACACCATCGCCCATAAGCGTAAGCATACGCTCGATGATACCCTCAGATTGCTTGAGCAGGAGGGGTGCTGCGATAACGAGGCGTGTATCGTCGGCCTTTAGCATTATATGGTCTACGACATCATCTACCTCGTAGCAACGTATCTCAAGTCCCGTAACTGGCGAGTAGGTCTTTCCCACACGCGCAAAGAGGAGTTTGAGGTAGTCGTAAATCTCTGTTGTAGTGCCCACCGTAGAGCGTGGGTTACGCGAAATAACCTTCTGCTCGATAGCGATAGCGGGGGCAACACCCTCAATCATATCGACATCGGGTTTCTCCACACGACCCAAGAACTGTCGTGCATAGGCCGAGAGGCTCTCGACATAGCGTCGCTGGCCCTCAGCAAAGATGGTATCGAAGGCAAGAGTGGACTTTCCCGAACCAGAAAGACCAGTGACAACAACAAACTTAGAGTGCGGAATCTCGACATCCACACCCTTGAGGTTATGCACCCTCGCACCCTTTATCTTTATCTTGTTATCCAACCCTTTTACTCTTTACTCTAAACACTACTCCTCGACGACCTCCACCGTAGCACCCTCAACCTTCTCCAAGCGACCTATAAGTTGCTCGGAATCACCCTCACGGATGGTAAGGGTCATAGTGCAGAGGTTATCGAACTGCTGATCCACCACACGTGGTTGCATATCCTTGACGATGCGCATAACGTCGTTCATCGCCATATACGAGAACGACACATTAATACGCACATCTACCGTGCGCTCAACAATCTCGCACTCCGACAACACCAGGGCCGTAGACTCCTTATAGGCAGCGATAAGGCCTGGCACGCCCAACTTAGTACCACCAAAGTAGCGCACCACTACAACTAAGCAGTTGGTGACCTCCTGCGAGAGCAACTGTCCAAGGATTGGCTTACCCGCTGTAGAGGAGGGCTCACCATCGTCGTTAGCCCTAAAATGCTCGCCCTGAGGACCCAAACGCCAAGCGTAGCAGTGGTGTGTAGCATCGAACCACCTCTTGCGCAACGCATCGAGATACTCCTTAATCTCCTCCTCGCTCTCGACGGGGTAGGCATAGACAAGGAACTTGCTACTTAGTTGGCGGTAGGTGGTCTCCGCAGCCCGCGCTATGGTCTTATAACTATCCTTCGACACAACGACAACTGCTTAAAAATTACTCGATTGAGGTAAATATTCTATCCCAACGGACTCCTGTGCCTGCAGGATCTACCGAGAACCATATATACGAGGCCTTACCCACGATGTGGTCCTCTGGGACAAAGCCCCAGAAGCGAGAATCCAACGAGCCGTGGCGGTTGTCGCCCATCATAAAGTAGTAGTCCATTAAGAAGGTATATGTCGTAGCGAGTTGGCCATCGATATAGATGCCATCATCCTTGCGCTCCACCAGACGCTGCTCATAGACCTCGATACAGCGACCATACATAGCCATATTATCCTCGGTAAGTTCTATTACGCCACCCGCCTTTGGCACCCAGATAGGGCCCATATCGTCGAGTGTCCAGAAGGGCTTGATACCCTCCTTATGTGGAATGAGCGCACTGCCATAGACCGCACCACCAATCTTATGCAGACGGTAGCGTGTGGTATCGGCATAGGCACCCAACTCGTCATCCGTAACAGGCATCTCAAGGTACTCGCCCGTGAGGTTGTCGATACCCATTTTAAGTGGTCGAGAGGTGTAGTCGTTATAGTAGATATACTGACGCTTAGGCACATAGGCCTCCTCTACACCATTGGTAAAGACTGTGCCATTGATGATCTGGAGCGTATCGCCAGGCATAGCAACACAACGCTTAATATAGTTCTCCTTCTTATCCATCGGGCGCACAGCGATAGTGTAGTCCTCAGCGAGTCGCTTGCGACGCTCGGCAACCGTAGCACCCAGTTGTTTCTCACGCAACAACTCATAGTAACTTGTTGCGGGCATCTCCATAACCACGGTATCTCCCTCAGGGAAGTTGAATACCACAACATCGCCACGCTCAACCTGTCCCGTACCAGCCAAACGACGGTATGATCGCTCCCACACCGTGCTAAACGAAGGCTTAGTATCGTTCATCGGCATAGTGTTATGCACAAAGGGGAACGACAGTGGGGTCATCGGCACACGAGGACCATACTTAACCTTGTTCACAAGGATATAATCGCCAGCCAAGAGCGTACTCTCCATAGAGCCTGTGGGGATGACATACATCTGAAACCAATAGGTCTGTATCAGCGTAGCCACCACCGTAGCAAAGATAATGGCATTGACCCAACCATAGACCCACTCATAGGCCTTGGTCATACTCTTCAACTCGCTCCACAAGGCAAAGGCCAAGCAGACAACCAAGGTGATGATGAAGGGGAACTCCCATCTGAAGAGCAACATATTGGCGATACAGCCCACCACAACGGCAAAGACCAACGAACACCATACAGCCCACGCCACACGCCACCAGCCATAGCGCTCCGACATACGCTCGTGGAAGCGACGAATATTATGTCCTACGTATATGTCGTAGATGAGTGGCAACGCCACAATTAAAGACCACCACGCTCCATACCACACAGCAAAGAGGCCAACGACAATGGCTACTGCCACCGCCTTAAACCAGTCGCT
Source organism: uncultured Alistipes sp. (assembly GCA_904502285.1). Lineage (GTDB taxonomy): Bacteria > Bacteroidota > Bacteroidia > Bacteroidales > Rikenellaceae > Alistipes. The sequence goes on from CAJGEC010000014.1 coordinate 29,891, forward strand.
GCTAAAGAAGGCCCCTATCTTATTAAAAAACTCTTTCATAGTGTTTCACTAAATTTTAGACTACAACAGGTTATCCATAGTATGCACACCCTGCTTATCCGAGAGATACTCTCCCGCAATAACGGCTCCGAGAGCCAAGGCACGACGGTTCGTAATCGAGTGCTTCAACTGCAAAACATCGTCTGCCGAGGTGTAGGTGACGGTGTGGATGCCTGGAACCATACCCTCTCTGAAGGACTCAATCTCCAACATCGAGGCATCCGTAGCCTTGTCGTTCACCCAACTACTCTTGCGGTCGAGATTCTCGATTATACCCTCAGCCAAGGTGATAGCCGTACCACTTGGAGCATCCTTCTTCCACATATGGTGGGTCTCCTCGACACGCACCTCATACTCCGAATATGGATTCATCAACTCGGCCAAACGACGATTTATGCGAAACATAATGTTTACGCCAATCGAGAAGTTCGAAGCATAGAAGAGCGCACCACCCTTGCTCTGAGCCAACTCCTCCATCTCCTTGAGGCGAGACAACCAGCCCGTAGTGCCACACACTACACGACCACCTGCCTGCAACACCTTTGCCACATTATCAGCTGCCGTATCGGGGGTAGTAAACTCAAATGCTACATCCACCTTAGATATATTCTCTGGGGTCAAATCCTCAACATTCGACTCATCAACAACCAACTCTACACTATGACCACGCTCCACAAGGATTCGCTCAATCTCGCGACCCATTTTGCCGTGTCCTATAATAGCACATTTCATACTCCTATTTCATTTAGATAAATAACGCGGTAAAGATAGTAAAAATTTTGGAAAGGATATAGCCACTCTCCCATATTTTGCATATCTTTGGACATTCGTTTTTTACTATGAGAAGATATATACTTTACAACATATTGGCTTTAGCCACTTTAGTAGTTTTTTCGTCTCCCCTCACCGCCCAGAGCAAGTTGCCTAAGTCGGTGAGCGACTCAATATGCGTTGCCCTACGCCGCATCACCCTGGAGGAGGTAGCAGGTAGTTATGTCAAGGTCGAGAGTGTTCGTCTGCGCCAGCGTGGCAAGAGCGACGTGGTGGAGGTGCGCACCTCAGCGGAGTTGGCCTACTACCCTATGCGCCCCAACAACATCGACAAACTCTACGATGCCGTGCGCAAGATGCTTCCAGCGAAGTACCGCAACCACACGATACTTATCTACTCCGACGGACAACTAATCGACAACCTCACTCCGCAATACTACCGCAAGAGCGAAGGCGACCGCAGTTTCACAAACGAGGTAACCACCCCACTCATCAGCCGTGAGAGCGCCCTGTCGCAACCCACCAAGGGCCTAACAAACAGACATATAGCCCTATGGCAGAGCCACGGTAGATACTTCAAGCAGACAGCGAATATGTGGAGTTGGCAACGTTCACGCCTCTGGGAGACGGTCGAGGATCTATACACTCAGGGCTATGTGCTACCCTACCTCGTACCTATGCTGGAGCGTGCGGGTGCTTCGGTACTTCTGCCCCGTGAGCGCAGTGTGCAACTCCAGGAGTTAATCATCGACAACGACAAGGGCATCGAGGAGCACTCCTACAGCGAGCATAACGGGAAGCACCGCTGGGAGCGTGGCACAAAGGGCTTTGCACACCTCAACCACACCTACCCCACGGGCCACAACCCCTTCTTGGATGGCACGGTGCGTCAGGCCAATAGTGCAACCGAGGGTGATGCTCCAAGTTGGATATACTGGGGTGGCAAAATCGAGAAGAGTGGCATCTACAGCGTCTATGTGTCGTATGCTACCACCGACGAGAGTATTAGCGATGCTCACTACGTCGTTCACGCCTCAGGAGGTGACCGCACCTTTAGGGTAAACCAGAGGATGGGAGGTGCAATGTGGGTCTGCTTAGGAGATTTCTTTTTTGAGGCGGGAAACCACTCTAAACTGGTAAGTATGAGCAACATATCGAGCCAAGAGGGTGTCGTTACTGCGGATGCTGTAAAGATTGGTGGCGGTATGGGTAATATTCGTCGCAGCGTAGACCCTTCGCTCAGGGTCGAGGGCGAGGAGTATGAGGAGACAACGAGTGGCTACCCCCGCTTCACCGAGGGCGCACGCTACTGGCTACAATGGTCGGGATTCGACACAGATATCTATTCGGCAAAGGATAATCTCGACGACTACAAGGAGGATTATATGTCACGTGCCCACTGGGTAAATGCCCTTATGGGTGGTAGCAAACACCTCAGCGACGAGGAGGGTAAAAACATCCCCATAGACCTCGCTTTTGCCTTCCACTCGGACGCTGGTGTTCGCCTCAACGACGACGTTATCGGAACTCTCGGCATCTACTCCACAAAGGAGAATCACGGAGAGTTCGACAACGACATATCACGCCTCCGCTCACGCGACCTTACCGACTTGATAATGACGCAGATAGTTGATGATGTAAGGGCTAAATATGAGCCTCAGTGGGTACGTCGCGGTATGTGGAATAGAGCCTACTACGAGGCGCGAATACCCGCCTGTCCAACGATGCTTTTGGAGTTATTGTCACACCAGAATTTTGCAGATATGCGCTACGGCCTCGACCCTCAATTTAGGTTCGACATCAGCCGTGCGGTATATAAGGGAATGTTGCGCTACCTATCGAGCCAGTATGATGTCGCATACGTCGTAGCACCACTCCCAATCAATAGTTTTGCCATCGACCTCAACGGCTCTACAGCAAGGCTTAGTTGGCAACCTACCGCCGACCCTTTAGAGCCTACTGCGACGGCCGACTACTACATACTATATACGCGCGTGGGAGATTCGGGATTCGACTGCGGAAAGCGTATCGAGGGCACATCCACCACCGTAGAACTACACGAGGGCAAGGAGTATAGTTTCCGTGTTACGGCAGTAAATAGCGGAGGCGAAAGTTTCGATTCCGAAACCCTAAGTGCTTGTTATTTAAAGCGTAGCAAGGGTACGGTAATGATAGTAAATGGCTTTGACCGCGTCGCAGCACCTATGAGTATGCAGGGCGACTCCATAGCGGGATTCTTCAACCGCTACGACAGTGGCGTGGCCTACATCGAGGATATATCGTTCATCGGCGAGCAGACTATTTTTGACCGCAAGTTGTCGAAGTCCGAGAATGACAACTACGCCCTCGGCACATCCTACAACGACTACGAAACAGAGGTTATCGCAGGCAACACCTTCGACTACCCCAAGCTACACGGCAAGGCGATAAAGGAGGCTGGATACTCTTTCACCTCGGCCTCGCACAAGGCTGTAACAGAGGAGTATATATCCCTCACCAAGTACGACATTGTGGACCTTATCCTTGGCAAGCAACGCTCCACAGCCATAGGTCGTGGCACGTCGGGTTACCACTTCGAGGTACTCCCCGAAGAGTTGCAACAGCCTATAAAAGAGTACACCAAACAGGGAGGTGCGCTCCTACTCTCAGGAAGTTACATCTTTAGCGACCTCTGGCACTCGCCCACAGCAACAGATGGCGACAGAGCCTTTGCTCAAGAGACTCTACACGCGTCGTTTGGTGGAAATATGGCCTCACGTACAGGCGAGGTAACTATGCCATCAACAAAGTTTTCGCGCAAGAAGTTAGAGATAACCTTCAACACCACACCTTCGTCGGAGGTATACCCCGTGGAGTCACCCGAAGTGGTACTCCCCGTAGGCAAGAGTGCCTATACCATACTGCGCTATACGCAAACGCAACAATCGGCTGGTGTAGCCTACGATGGTACATACCGTAGCATCACCCTTGGCTTCCCCTTCGAGACCATCACCGACGGTAAAACGCGCGAGGAGCTGATGAAGCATATAATAAAGTATCTTTCAAATAAATAGAGACCGATGGGACTATCCAAACAGACAACTAAAAGTATCGTTATGCCCTTAGCAATGGTCGTAGGAGCCCTCCTCTGCCGACCTTTAGGGGTGTTGGAGACCTTGACACATAACACACTCACACCGCTGCTCATCGCAGCGATGCTCTTCATCACCTTCTGTCGTGTGGAGTTGCGCTCGATGCACCTATCGAAGATTCACCTATGGATGCTCCTGGTGCAGTTCCTCGGCTCTATCCTTGTCTACTACATCACTACCCCACTCCTGGGCAATGTGGTGGGTCAGGGCGCAATGATATGTGTGCTTGCACCGATTGCTATGGCGGCGGTAGTGATTGGTGGAATGCTCGGTGCTAATGTCGCTACAATGGTGACGTACAGCCTGTTATGCAATATAGTAACTGCGCTTATCGCACCCTTCATACTTCACCATTTCGGAAATGGCGAGTGTACCTTTATGGATATCTTCTCGCGCGTTGTGCCTACGTTGGTAGCCCCATTCGTCGTGGCACAACTTCTGCGCTGGCTATGGCGCAAAGGGGCGGAATGGGTTACTGCCCACTCCTACCTATCGTTCTATCTTTGGCTTATATCGTTGGTATTGGTATTGGGACGCACCACAGCATTTATCCTCGACACCGAGGCCAGCCTCCTCATCGAGATAGAACTCGCCCTCGTGGCCCTACTTTTGTGCTTTATTCAGTTCGCCATAGGTCGCTGGTTGGGCCGTATGGCTGGTGATGAGGTCGCTGGAGGTCAGTCCGTAGGACAGAAAAATACCATACTGGCGGTGTGGATGTCGCTAAACTTCCTCGACCCAATAGTGTCGATTGCCCCTACGGCATATATCGTATGGCAAAACTTCGTAAATAGTTATCAAATATATAGTTACGACAAGAAACAGCGTCGCAAATAGTATAGTAATGATGCAAAAAGCGACGCTTTTTGCATCATTACCAACAGTATCTATTATGCCTATCTAAACTCCTTGTCGTCACCCCATTCGAGCGTAAGCCTAAAGAAGTAGGACCACTCGCCAAACATATAACTATACCTCGACTCGTTACCCACATACAACTCATATGGGCCACCGCAGAGGTTGCCACGATTGTTCTTGACATCCACCACAACCTTATCATTCTCCAACTCCTTGACAATGACTGTGTGGTCGGGGCTACTCTTCGAGGCCCAATCCACCTCTCCTTTTTTAAGTGCCCATAAAGGCTTGTAGTAGGTAGTCGTACCTCCCATATTCCTTCCTGTGACCTCACACTCCTTAGATGAACCATCAACAAATTTTAACATCAGACTCCTTGCCATAACTATACGATTTTGAAGTTATCTTCTCTCTGTTCCCGATTATACTAAACAGGGGCATAACGCCACCGTTACCCCCGTTTATTATATTTGCTGTGGCAAGGCCACTACTTATTGCGCTTATTCTGTTCGAGCGACTTAATGCGCGCAATCTCTGCCTTGGCCTGCGCTATGGCACTCTTCTGCTGAGCCTCCACAGCCTTGGTATTTGCCTTAGCAGCCGCAATCTCCTGCTTTGTGCGAGTGACCTCTTGCTTATACTTATCAGCGGCATCATTATACCTCTGCTTCTCCTCCGCCAAGCGACGCTTCAACTCCTCGACAGCCAGACTATAATACTCCTTCTTCATCTCGAACTCCTCTCTGGCCTGAACAAGGCGGTCGTTGGCAGCAGAGGTGATGCGACGCTCGCTGCTACGAGCCTCATTTATTGCGGTCTTTGACAACGCCACAGCATTGTCGTAGGCTATCTGCGCCTCGGCTAAACTCTTCTCGTACATCTGTGCCGAGAGTGTGGACATTGACATCATCGCCACAAGAATCAATACAAATCTCTTCATAACCTATTCATATTTAAATTAGTAGACCATAAAATTCATCTCCTCTGTGGCTCCGCCACCCAAAGAGTCTATACAAATATAGGACTTTTTTCTAAATTTTGCAAAAAAAATGACGACTCTCCACCAATGAGAGTCGCCACAATAGGTAAAACTATATCGCAAGCCTATCTTTTGAACTCAACAACCAATGCCGACATAGGCTCCACCGTAACACGCTCCATAGAGAGAGTCTCGCCCGTAACGACATTGCGTCCCTCAGTTAAGCCACTGGTAATCTCGGCATAGCGAGTCCAAGGAATTTCGTGCGAGAGGTTGCTATTGTTGATATAGACAAAGACCACCTCCTTGTCGTTATAGCGGAAGTAGCCATAGGTATTATCTCGGTTGATGAAGTGCAAGGTCTTTCCTGAGTGAATCGCCTCCTTCGACTTACGCCAGTTCATAAGTGTACGTGTGTAGTCGAAGAGCTCCTTAGCATCGCCCTCATGTTGCGCCCTGTCGAAGAGGTTTACAGCATCACCCTCCCAGCCTCCAGGGAAGTCGATACGCAAGGTTGGGTGACCCTTAGAGCGATCCGACGAACGGAACAACAACTCGTCGCCATAGAGCATCTGTGGCATACCACGCAACGTAGCCAAGAGCGTATGCACAATCTTCATACGGCGCACATCACCCTCACAAACATCACCAATACGGTCGGTATCGTGGTTGGCAGCCATAATCATCATATTCTGGAGGTCGTGGTAGACGAAGTCGTGCGACAATACGTCGTAGACACGTGTCATACCCTGTCCCCAGCCACACTCACCCGACTCGGTCATAGCGCTACGGATAGCGTCGTGGAGTGGGAAGTCCATAATAGACTTAAGGTGCGAGTCGAAGCCATCCTTATTGGCATTTCCACCCTGCCAGTAGGCCAACTGTGGAATAGACGAAGTCCACACCTCGCCAACAATATTGAAGTTGGGATACTCCGCCATAACACTCTTACACCACTGGCTCATAGGATTCTTCTCGTTGTAGGGATATGTATCTACGCGGAAGCCGTCCAAGCCCGAAAACTCAATCCACCACACAGCCCACTGCTTGAAGTAGTTGAGCAGGTAGGGATTATCGAGATTCATATCTGCCATACTGCGGTCGAACCAACCACTCTCCATCTGGTAGAGGTCGGCCTTAGAGGCGTTGAAATCCATATTTGTTGAGAAGGTCCAATTCGACTGAGTGTACTCATCCCACTGGTGAGTCCAATCCTTGAATGGCAAATCACCATACCACCAATGAGAGGTAGAGCTATGGTTTGGCACAACATCCATAATCACCTTAAGGTTGTGCTTATGGCACTCCTCGACATATCTCTTGAAGAGGTCGTTACTACCGAAGCGTGGGTCGATACGGTAGTAGTCGCTGCACGAGTAGCCGTGGTACGACGCACCATTCTCATCATCCAGTAGCAGTGGTGTAGACCACACAGCCGTAGCTCCCAAGTCAGCGATATAGTCCAAATGGGCAATCATACCCTCAAGGTCGCCACCGTGACGACGGCCAGGATTTGAACGCAAGACCCTCTCCTGGGTATCGGCCGTAGAGTCATTCGATGGGTTGCCATTGGCAAAGCGGTCGGGCATAATGAGGTAGACAAAATCGGCATTTGTGAAGCTCGCACGCTCGCGTGAGCCCTCCTCGCGTGAAGCAATCACGTAAGGGACATCATACGAACGCTTGCCCTCCTTAAAGCGCAAGGTGTACTCCATAGGGGTAGCATCCTGAGCCACAGCGACATCCACGAAGAGGTAGTTAGGGCTATCGGCCTTATGTATCTGCTTAACCTCGACACCCTGGCCCGCAGGCAGAATCTCTACGTCGTAGTTAGAGACACCCTCACCATTGATCATAAGTTGTAGAGGGGTCGTCATACCCACCCACCAAGACAACGGCTCGACGTGGCGAACGACGAGTTTTGGCTGTGCCGCAACGGCAGCTGTCGCAACGGCAAGGAACATTATAAATGAAAAAAACCTCTTCATACTCTCTCTCTTTTATTTCACCAATATCTGATAGTGCCAAGGGGCTATGTCTCGCTCGACGTGCTCGTCGAGGATTACCCTTTCGCCCGATATAGCATCACGATACTTTCCAGCATAGATACCCGTGCGGAAATCGGCGTGGATGGTATAAGGCGAGAGGTTCACAATAGCCACAACACGGCTACCATCCACCTCGCGCACAAAGGTCATCATACAATCCTTGGCGTTATTCTCAATCTCTATAACATCGCCACCGCGCTGGCCACTATCCAAGGCTCGCTGGCTATGCTTGAGGTCGGCAAGTCGGCGATACAACTCCGTAGCGTAGCCCTCCTTATAGAGCTCTTCGGGGATAGGGTCGCGGTCGAAGAAGGCAAAGGAGTGGTCGTAGCCAACCTCCTGACCTGTGTAGATGAGTGGCATCGTCGAAGGCATCAAGAAGGTCATCGCCGTCATCACCTCAAGGGCACGACCAAAGCGCGACTGCTCCGACCCGCTCCACGAATTCTCGTCGTGGTTAGAGGTGAAACTTAGGCGCATAGCCTCACGGGGATAGCGCTGGCGCTCAGCGTGCATGGCATTGCGCAGATCCCACACCCTACGTGCGCCCTTAGCGATGTCGCACATAATATGGTGGATATTCCACTGATAACTCATATTGAAAGCCCCCTCGAAGAGATTATCCTCTTCGGCCTCGGCCAACATAAAGATATCGGACTTGATGCTATGGAGCTCGGCCGAAGCCTCCTGCCAGAACTCTATTGGCACGAGCATAGCCATATCGCAACGGAAACCGTCGATACCGAACTGTTCGACCCAATAGCGCATAGCATCGATTTGGCCACGCCAAACCTCCCTGTTAGCATAGTTCAACTTTGCCGTGTCGGACCAGTCCCAAGGCACCTTAGCCCTACCCTCCGAGTCACGCTCATACCAATCCACGGGGCGTTCGCTAATCCAGCGGGCATCGCGGGCTGTATGGTTAGCCACCCAGTCGAACAGAATCTTTATGCCGAGGGCGTGAGCCTTAGTGATGAAGTCACGAAGGTCAGCCTCAGAACCAAACTCAGGATTTACCCCCTTATAGTCGCGAATGGAGTAGTAGGAGCCGAGACTACCCTTGCGATCCTCCTCGCCAATAGGATAGATGGGCATCAGCCAAATGGCATCGACACCTATGGAGCGCAAGAAGGGGAGGCGCTCACTCGCAGCACGAAAAGTACCCTCCGTGGTGAACTGTCGTATGTTCATCTCGTAGAGTATAGCAGAGTAACTCCACTCAGGATTTTTATACATCATACGTGGTGAAATTCTATCTCTTTACAACGCACAAGGCGTTGGCAATTAACTAAGACGTGTATAAGAGGAAGAGCATCCCTCCTTTTATACGAAGTCCCTCTACACCCTTATACACGTCGATTATTTAGACGCCCGAACTATCGAGCCATAAGCATATATGCCCAAGGCTCAAGCTCTACGACGTCACCAGCCTTATAAGTCATCACCTTACCACAGAGGCAGTTGTACTCACCAGCCTCAGCCTCGGTCAAAGTGAGGCTCTGTGGCTCAGCCGAGAAGTTGAAGAAGCAAAGCACCTTATTCTCCTCGTTCTCACGAGCGAAAGCCAAAACTGACTCAGGTGCGCCCTCAACATATACCATAGGTGCTACGTTTGCACCAGTAGCCAAAGCCGAGTTGTTGTGACGGAAGGCGATGAGACCCTTATAGAAGTCGCGATACTCCTTACCATACTCCAAATCAACCAACTCTACAACAGAATCCTTCTCGAAGAACTCCAAACGGCGGTTCAGACCAATCTCCTGACCAGTGTAGAGGAGTGGCTGGCTCTTAGGCAACACGAAAGTAAGTGCTGCAAAGGTCTTGTGCGCATCGCCCATACGCTCGAACTCTGTACCTGCCCAAGAGTTCTCGTCGTGGTTAGAGGTAAACATAAGACGCATAGCAGGTGCTGGGTACTTAACGTCGTCACGCTCAAGGTACTCCTTCAAGTCGGCAACACTCTTAGCATCGGTCTTGATAGTGCCATCACCAGCAACATTCTTAGTCTCGCTACCACCCTTAGCCATAGCGTTGAAGATGTGGTGCAACTCCCAAGCGTATGTAGCCTCGAAGCCACTCTCGTGCAACCACTGCTCCTCACCCTCAGCCAAGAGGTAGACATCAGGATTGATTGCGCGAACCTCCTCCCAAGCTCTCTTCCAGAAGTCACCAGGAACATTCATAGCAACGTCGCAACGGTAGCCATCGAGACCCAACTCTACCCAGAACTTAAGAGCGTCGATCATAGCGTTGCGCATATCCTCGTTCTTGTAGTTGAGCTTAGCGATATCTGTCCAGTCGTACTCTACGATAGGCAAGCCTGTAGACTCATCCATAACATACCAGTCGGTCTTACCCTCTTTCCACCAGTTAGCATCGCGTGAAGTGTGGTTAGCAACCCAGTCGAGGATAACCTTAAGGCCGAGGTCGTGAGCCGTAGCGAGGAAACTCTTGAAGTCCTCCATAGTACCGAACTCAGGGTTCACAGCCTTATAGTCGATGATTGAGTAGTATGAGCCGAGGGCACCCTTACGGCTATCGATACCGATAGGGCTGATTGGCATAAGCCATACGATATCTACACCCATCTCCTTCAACTCTGGCAAGTACTTCTCCGCAGCGGCGAAGGTACCCTCCTCAGTTGCCTGACGGATATTGAGCTCATAAACTACTGAGTTAAACTTGTCGAACTCACGTGCTGTCTCCTGCGTCTTACAGTTGCAGCAGCCCACGAATGTCGCAATGGCAGCGACGAACAATAAAAACTTCTTCATACTATTTTAAATTTAAGATTAATTATTCAAAATTACATAGCCATAAGCTGGTACTGCAACCTCCAAGGTGCGACCCTCAACAACCGAAGCATTACCACCCTCAGTAGCGATAGCAACCTCTACCTCCTGGCACTCAACGAACTCAGGCAAAGTAACCTGAACAGCCTTGTTCTGGCCACGCACGTTAAGAGCAACAACTGCCCAGTCGCCCATATAGTGGCGCAAGAATACCCAAGCCTCATCATCGACATAAAGGGTACGCAAATCGCCATACATCAAAGGCATAGAGCCACGACGATACTTCAACAACGCCTGAGTAGAGGCATACTCCTTCATCTGGTAGTCGTTATAACCCTCGAAGGTCATCATATCGCGGTTGTCTGGGTCGTTAGCACCAGGAACACCATACTCATCGCCTTGATAGATACAAGGAACACCTGGTACGGTGGTGATAACAGCCTTCAACAACTGCAAGCCTGCGTGACCCTTATCCATATCGCCAACAACAACCTCGCGATTCCAGCCCTCAGCCTTATCGTCGATACCCCACAAAGGCATATCGCCACCAGCCAACGAGATGAAGCGTGGCTTGTCGTGGTTACCTGTGATGTTACCCATAGTGTGGTGTGAGCCATAAGCGGCCTCAGACTCCTCTACGGTAGCAGCGATGGTGCGCATTGAGCGGTTCTCATCGACGATGACATCACGAGAGTTGTGGTAGAGGTTGAAGTCGAACTGCGAGTCGATCATACCAGTCTTAACGTATGAGCCAATAAGTTCTACCGAGCCATAGGTCTCACCAATCTGCCACATCTGGCGATCTGGCATCGACGACTTCATCTTATGGGTGAGCATACGCCAGTAGTTCAACGGAATATGCTTGCACGCATCGTGGCGGTAGCCATCGAAGTCGAAGTTACGCACCCAGTGCAAAGCTGAGTCGGTCATAGGCTCACATACCTCCTCACGCTCCAAATCCAAGGTAGGGATATGCTTGTCGAACCATGTGGTAAGACGCTGCTCGTCCCACAAAGCGATATTCTCGCGACCATCGGGCAAGATAAGATCGGTGGTCCAATCGGGATGCTCCTGCAATACTGGAGAGTTGATATGCAAGTGGTTAGCCACGTAGTCGAGGATCACATTCATCTGGTTGCCGTGAGCCTTGTCGAGCATCTCGCGCAACTCCTCCTCAGTACCGAAACGCTTATCAACCACTGTGCTATAGATAGGCCAGTAGCCGTGGTAGCCCGAAAACTTAGTGTCGGGATTCACGTTCTGACCCCACGCATCGTAAGGGTTCTGCGTGATAGGCGAAATCCAGATGGCGGTAATACCCAAATCCGAGAAGAAGCCATCCTCGATTTTTGCGGTGATACCCGCAAGGTCACCACCCTGATAGTCTACCTTATCCAATACCTCTGGAGAGTTAATCTTCCAGTCGTTGGCGCTATTACCATTGTTGAAACGGTCAATCATCAACGAGTACAAAATCTGTGACTGGCTATCCTGACGGCGGATATCCTCAGAAGAGGTGACAATCTCGCCACGCTCCAATGGGAGCAACACGTCGTTGAAACGACCACTCTCAGAGGCTGCAAAGATGCGAACTACAGAGCGTGAGAACTCATCAGCGCACTTAGGGATAGCTACACGGATGGTGTTGCCATCGACCTCAACCTCGTCGATAACATTGTTCTGCCACAAAGCGACAGCCTCAACCACAGGCTTAGTAGCCACAACGGTAATGCGGTCGTCGTCGCCAACAACCGAAGACATATAGCTACCCTCGGTATCGCGCTTACCGCCCAAAACTACCACTGAGAGAGCCTCCTCATCGTGCCATACGTCGATGGTAGATACGAGCACCTCGGCCTCGGTGGTGAGGTCGAACGTAGACCAATCCTCCGAAGTGTTGGTAAGCGTGATACGCTCGTCAGAGGTAGTTACGTTGTCGGCACCCACCCACTGAGGATAGTAGTCTGTGGTGTAGTGCGAGGTAGTGCCCGCAGTAACTGTCATAGGCACAACTGCCGAGTTGTTACCCAAGGCGAAGGTACCCTCCTTTGGGGCACCACACGTACAACAGGCAGTCATCATAGCTGCCAAAGCGATGCACGCAAGTGTAAAGATTGACTTAAGTCTCATAATGTTTGTGTATTAGTTGTTTTTGGGGGTCGGGAGGCCGATCAAAGCCACCCGACCAAGGTCGTTAGCTACAAGGCTAACATATTAATACTACCGCGCGCACGCATACGCGCGGTAGCAAACGTAGATTTAACTACTTAGCGATAAGCTTCATCTTAGCTACATTATCAACGATGGTGAAGTAGACATCGTAAGTTCCTGTAGTCTCAATGAACATATCCTTAGCGTTGAAGGCAAGCTCATACTCCTGGCCTACCTTAGCGTTCTGGTTCTCCTCTGCGTGACCATAGTTGATAGTCCAAGCACCATCAGCACGAATCTTAAACTTCTTGCCAGCCTCCAAAGCCAAGTCCTTAGCTACAACCCAGCCATCCTCAGCTGTCATTGCACTATCACCCCAGCCATTGTGGTCGCCAGCAACGCCCCAAGTGTGCTCACCAAGAACGATAGGTTTCTCCTCTTCCTCCTTGCTCTCGCCATCCATAGTGTATGACAAGTCGGCGTTCACTACGAAGTGGTGATCCTTATCCAAGACAACACCCTTGATGTCGGCAGTCTGTTCACCATCATTACCATTTTTGTTGTTGAAGATTACATTGATAGTCTTGCCAACAATCTCTGCTGGTGCAGTCCACACATACTTGCCATCCTCCAATGTAAGAGCTGTACCTGGCCAATTACCTGCATACTCAACATTGTTATCATCCCAAACGTAGATATTACAGATCTCCCAACCACGAGCTGTTACATCGACATACAACTTATAGCTCTTCAAGGTAATATCGCTTGGAACCTGACCCTCGGTCATAACCCATACCATCTCCTCAGCAACATTGAAGTAAATGTCGTAAGTGCCATCAGCAGGAACCTTCATATTACCTGAACCACCGCTGGTGATTACTGCGAAACCTACGTTGAGCTCTACAACACCTGCAGTCTCCAAACCGTAGTTCTTAGCATCGTTCCACTCGTCGTTGAAACGAATCTTAAACTCATCAGTAGTAGTCAATGCCAATGAGCGACGAACAAAGAGATTATCACCCACCTCATCCATATAGAGGTCTGGCAATGTACCATCCTTGCTCCACTCGTTAGGAGTACCTACAATACCCCAACGGTTAGGCTCCTTCTCTGCTGGAGTATCAGGAGTAGGACCGGGCTCTGGCTCTGGCTCATTACCACCACCAATCTCGGTATAGGTGAACTTGCCATCAGCATTAGGAGCAGCAGATATCTCATAGAAACGGTTCTTTGAGAACGTTACGCCCGTGATATCTACGGTCTGCTGACCATCGCCATTGTTGAAGATGATGTTACCAGTAGTCTCGAATGCCTCCATAGGCAACTCATAAACGAACCACTCCAAGTCGTCAACAAACTCGGTCATAGTAATCTCCTCACCGGGCCACTCGAACGATACGCCCTTAACATCCCAACCATAGAGATACATCTTTGACCAA
>CAJGEC010000015.1 GCA_904502285.1 uncultured Alistipes sp.
GTCGAGAGCCATACGAGTACAGTAACCCTCAGCCATCTCAAGGTAGCGAGTACCCTTAGCGTTAGTACCGAACATAGTACCTACCTGTGAGCGGAGACCCTTACCCAAGTCCTCCAAAGAGGCACCGATAACGAGGCCACCCTCAGAGAATGCTGACTGTGTACGACCGTAGACGATCTGCTTGAACAACTCGCGCATAGCGGTATTGATAGCGTCGCAAACGAGGTCGGTGTTCAAAGCCTCAAGGATAGTCTTGCCTGGCAAAATCTCTGATGCCATAGCTGCTGAGTGGGTCATACCAGAGCAACCGATAGTCTCTACCAAAGCCTCCTCGATGATACCATCCTTAACATTGAGGGTGAGCTTGCAAGCACCCTGCTGTGGTGCGCACCAACCGATACCGTGGGTCAAACCAGAGATATCCTTAATCTCCTTTGCGCGAACCCATTTTCCCTCCTCAGGAATAGGTGCAGACTCGTGGTTAGCACCCTTCTTCACGCAGCACATCTGCTGCACTTCGTGTGAGTAAATCATAGTCTTATTAGTTTTTAGTTATTGTGTTATATTGTTCTATATTTCACCCTTTAGCAAAAATCAGCGCAAAGGTACAAAAACTAAACGGATAAAACAACGAGAAATCATAAATTTTTTTAATAATGTAGTAGGGGAGTTTGAAAAATGAAAAGGAGAACACTCGCTTTAGGTCGGGTGTTCTCCTTAAATGGTTTGTTATTAGGATGTTAGAATACTATGCGAAGGCCAATCTGCATATGCCAGCGCGAGGTGATATTGTCCTCGGTGTAGTCTGCACCGTTGAATTTGTAGACGGGGCGGTATCCACCCTCCACGGCTTTGAGGTCGGTGACGGTCACAGGCGAGAGCGCCCAATTCGATGTGCGGTAGACCATTCCCCACTCGCGACAGATGAGGTTCGAGAGGTTGAGGATGTCGAGGGATAACTCCACGCGTCGGCTATTGCGGTGTGAAGCATTTATAGCTGTGTTCTCTCGCTCGAAGTAGAACGACTGCGCTACGTGGAGGTCGAGTCGGTGAACAAATGGGAGCGAGTGAGAGTTACGCTCGGCGAACTTTCCACGATTACGACTTAGGTAACGATCCTCTTTAATGTAGCTGTTGAAGGCCTCCATTGATGTATCATCATCCCAAAGCATTGTTGCCATCTCGGCTTCGGTAGGGATGTAGATAAGCGAATTACCCTTGTACGAGTCGCCATTGACATCTACCTTACCCTTGGCATAGACTAACGAGTAGTGGTCGCCAGAGTGCCCGTTGTAGAGGAGCATCACGTTCGTACCGAAGAGTCCGTAGCGACGAGAGTAGGAGAGTGATGCCACAACTTTGTGTGGGAACTCGTATATCGAGTTGCTTAGTTCGGGGTTGTTGCTATCCACTGCATAAGTGCGTCCCCAGTTCGATGACGATTGTGCCGAGACGCCATCATTCACACTCTTCGACTGTGAGTAGGTGTATGCAGCCGTTAGTCGTAGACCCTCGGCTGCGCCAGCGAAGTCATACTCCACACGCGCAGTTGTAGACCACGAGTAGCCCTTCTGCGTATTTCTTAGGCGGTAGACCGCGGAATACTCCTTTGTCGAAGATGTGTAGTATGTCGCTGAGGCTGGCGAGCCTTCGCCACCCACGAAGAGGCGGTCTCCCTTATCCTCGGCCACGAGGTTTTCGACGAATATATTGTTTAGTCCCTTCGAGTAGTCGGCATCAAGATATAGCTTAAGGCCCTTGTAGCGGTAGTCGAGACCTATGGCGGTGCGGAATACCTGGGGGTAGTTGAAGTCCGTAGATACGAGGTCTATCGATGGGTTGCTCATAACGCCCACACTTTCGGGATTGAGGCTGAATGCTGGTGTCTCGGCAGGGTTGTTCACCGTTACACCCATCGAGCGAGTGCCAGTATTCTGGTAGCAGTTCGATAGCCAAACAAAGGGGATGCGACCAGTGTAGAATCCTGTGCTTGCACGCAGTTTAAGCTGGTCGGTTATGCGCGACTCAAAGCCTATACGAGGAGATATAAGTATCTGAACACGAGGTATGTCGCCCGTCTTAGTGCCATATTTCGTTGCGAAATCACTACGGTTGAATGCCTCGTTTACTACGGGTGTGTCGAACATTACGGGGATGTCGGCACGAACGCCATAGGTGAGTTTGCCAATGCCACTTAGAGCCACCTCGTCTTGGGCGTAAATGGCGAACTGGCCAGTTGTCACTGGAGGGTTGCGCTTGCCGTCAGCGAAGTAGTTGTACTGATATTTCGAGGCGTTATCCAATCTGAAATCCTCCAATGAGGAGTATGTGTATGTACCTCGCGCATTAGCCAAGTAGAGGTTGTCGGCACGATAGATCTCGTTGGCCGTTCCTATGGTTATGTTATGCTCACCTCGCACAATGTTGAGGTCATCGCCAATGATGAATACATCTTGGTTAAGCATATTACAACCCGAATATGGGTTAGTGCCTATTGTTGCTGAGCCATTGCCGTAATTGCCTAAGCCATTGATGATTACTGCTGGTAGGCTCTCCTCGGTTGTGCGGCCATCTTTGAGTCGTGTGTAGCCCACGCGGAGTGCATTCGAGCCACCCTCCCACGACGAGTTCAATTCACCCACCACCGAGTGTGTGCGGTTGATGTTGGTGTACTCTGCGCCCGTGAAGTAGAACGACTGCAATGAGTTTGCCGAGTCGTGAGCGTCGGCGTGGAGCATATTGTATCGCAACGAGAGGTGGTTGTTGCGATTGATGTTCCAGTCGAGACGTGCTACGGCAGAACCAGTTATGGCACTTACGTTGTGGATGTCGTAACCTCCGCCATCATATCCCGTAAGTTGCTCATATATAGATGATATCTCCTTAGCCTCGTCGAGGGTTAATGCACTCTTGCCCTCGGCAGGATGGTTTGTCGAGGGGGTTATGTTGCGGTTGAACTCGCCCGCTAAGAAGAAGAATAACTTATCCTTGACAATAGGGCCGCCGAGCGTTACACCCACGATGTTTGTCGTCTGCTCAGCAAGAGGTTTGCGCTCGCCCTCCATTTGGCCAGGTGTTGTGCCCCAGAAATGCTCGTTATTATAGTATGTATATGCCGAGCCCTTGAACTCGTTGTCGCCAGAGCGTGTGATGGCCTTGATGGCACCTCCCGTAAAACCACTCTCTCGGAGATCTACTGTTGAGGTAGATATAGTTACAGCGCCTAAAGCATCCAGAGGGAGTGGGTTTGCTTGCGTCAAAGAGCCCGTCATACCCGTTGTGCCAAGGCCGTAGATATCTGCCGATGGAGTGCCGTCGATTGTGAAGGCGTTGTATCGAGTGCTCTGTCCTGAAAGGATGATACCTCCCGATGCTGGCGATACGGCAGAGGAGAGTATGTTTGTGAGGTCGTAAATTGAGCGGTCGATTGAAGGTATTGATTCCATCTCCTGACGACCAAAGGTGTTGCCACCGTTGTTGTCGGAGTATGCCACAACTACTACGTCATCAACCGCCATTGATGACTCAAAGAGTTGCGCATCGTAGATTGATGTGTCGCCGAGTTTTAGTGTTAAGTCTGTGTAAACTACGCTGTTATAGCCAATGAAAGAGACCTTAATCTCGTATGGTCCTCCCACGCGCATACCATTTATATAGTAGTGACCTTCGGCATTGGTTATGGCACCGTAGATAGTGCCCGATGGGGTGTGAGTAGCTACGATTGTAGCGCCAACAAGAGGTTTGTCGTTAGCGGTAACCACGCCACGTACTGATGATGTGGTAACCTGAGCCATCGCCACTGCCACGACAAAAAGCAGTGCGACGGTTAAAAGCAGTCGCTTCATAGATTGAGATTTAGGGACACTATTTATGTGCCAGGTTGATAATAGTATTGCACTCACGCGGTGCAAAATCGATTGCAAATATAGTAAAAAATATTTAAATCCAAGCGTTTTGTTAATATTTTCACACTAAAAATTGAAATTGCTAACTGAATGTTGAAAATAAGAATAAAAACGTATGATAAAAAGATATAATAATCTTTAAAATCGTGGTTAAAATTTATGATATAATGGTCGAAAAATTGGTCTATTTTTCGGCATTTGGAATAGGGTAGTGTATGCTTGCGCGTAATATATTTGTATAAATATGCTAAAAAAGTTATAGGTTTTTTTGCTATTTCAATTAATTGGGTTATCTTTGTGCATTAACTTTACGTCAATATTGTAGTCATAACGATTGCCGTATGCGCCGATATGGTGATATTTGATTGTGAATTTGGATGTTAAGTGAAGAAGAAACTTTAATAACTTTATAAAACTTTATTTACTTAAAACTAATGCTTATGGTTAGAAAAGTTGTACTATCAATGGTTGCAACTCTGGTCTTGGGCTGCTTCGGCGCATTTGCACAAGGTCAGCGTATTACCGGTACAGTGACCGATGAGACTGGTATGCCAGTTATCGGAGCGGCGGTTGTAGTCGAGGGAACATCTCGCGGTACTACTACCGATGTAGCCGGTTTTTATGAGATTGCAGCTTCGTCTGATGCTAACTTGGTATTCTCTTACCTTGGTTTGCAGGCTCAGACCGTTGCTGTTGCAGGCCGTTCGCAGGTCGATGTAGTTCTCGCTGCCGATTCAGAGCAGATTGAGGAGGTCATCGTACAGGCTTTCGGTACTGCTAAGAAGGAGGCCTTCACTGGTTCAGCGAAGGTTATTAAGTCAGACGACCTCGTGAAGACTCAGTCTTCATCAGCTGCCAGCGCTCTTGTTGGTAAGGTAGCAGGTCTTCAGACATCTTCAAGTTCAGGTTCGCTTGGCTCTGAGCCATCGATCCGTATCCGTGGTTTTGGTTCTATCAACGCTAATCAGGCTCCACTTTGGGTCATCGATGGCGTACCTTACGAGGGTGATATGAACAATATCAACATGGCGGATATCGAGTCAATGACCGTCTTGAAGGATGCTGCATCTAACGCACTTTATGGTGCACGTGGTGCAAACGGTGTCATCATGGTGACTACCAAGCGTGCTAAGGCTGGTGATGCTCACATTTCGTTCGACGCTAAGTGGGGTGTTAATACCCGCGCTCGTCAGACTTATGAGTATGTGAAGGATCCAGGTCAGTACTATGAGATGCACTACGCTTCATTGTACAACTACTTCCGTGATCAGGGTAACGACGCTGCTACATCTTATAGCAAGGCTGTCTCTACTTTGACATCAAACAACATCGGTGGTTTGGGTTACAATGTATTCAATGTTCCTGCAGGTCAGCAGCTTATCGGTACCAACGGTAAGTTGAACCCTAATGCAACTCTCGGTCGCAAGTATGAGTATGAGGGTAAGGAGTACTACCTCACTCCAGACGACTGGATGGACGAGTTGTATGACCCATCATTCCGTCAGGAGTACAACGTAAACATCTCTGGTGCTTCTGAGAAGTCTACATTCTTTGCATCACTCGGTTATTTGAACAACAACGGTATTACCGATGGTTCAGATATGGAGCGTTGGACAGCACGTCTTCGTGGTGACTACCAGGCAAAGAAGTGGTTGAAGGTTGGTGCTAACATGAACTACACTCATTTCTACTGGAATGGTGCATCTTCTTCAAACGAGGGTGATGGTTCTACTGCCGACGTATTCTCTGCAGTAGCAGATATGGCACCTATCTATCCTGTATACGTGCGCGATGGCAATGGTAACGTGATGACCGACAAGTATGGCTGGCCTTTGTACGATACCGGTGACGGTCGTGACAACGGTATGATGCGTGCTAGCGGTACACAGGCTAACCCATTGCAGCTCATCTGGTTGGATGAGGCTAACTCAGAGGGTAATGCATTCGGTGTAAACGGTTTCGCTGACTTTATCTTTATGCCAGGTTTGAAGCTCACTATCAACGGTGCAGTAAATATTGATGAGACTCGTTCTACATCAGTATCTAACCCATACTACGGTCAGTTCGTAACTAACGGTGGTATCGTATCTAAGGGCCACAGCCGTGTTTACTCTCACAACTTGCAGCAGTTGTTGAACTACAACGCTGCATTCGGTAACGACGACGAGCATAGCCTCGACTTGTTGCTCGGTCACGAGACCTATACAACTCGTAGCTACTCTTTGAGTGGTGCTAAGTCTAACATCTTCTCTACAGACAACAACGAGCTTGCTGGTGCTGTAGTAGATATGAGTGCTGTATCTTCTGCTCGTTCAGAGTACATCAACGAGGGTTACTTCTTCCGTGCTCAGTACAACTACGACGAGCGTATCTTCGCATCTGCTTCATTCCGTCGCGATGCTTCTACTAACTTCCACCCTGATCACCGTTGGGGTAACTTCTGGTCAGTTGGTGCTGCTTGGATTATCAACCGTGAGCAGTGGTTCAACGCTCCAGTATTCAGCATGTTGAAGCTTAAGGCATCTATCGGTTCACAGGGTAACGATGGTATCGGTGCTTACCGTTATACCGATATTTATTCTGTAAGCAACGATGGTGCTGGTGGTATCGCAGTTGCTTTTGCTCAGAAGGGTAATCCTAACATCACTTGGGAGACCAACACTAACCTTAACGTCGGTGTTGAGTTTGGCTTGTGGCAGGATCGCTTGAGCGGTAGCATTGATTTCTTCAACCGTTTGACATCTGATATGTTGTTCTCAGTACCAGTTCCTCCATCATTGGGTTACTCTTCATACTATGACAACATCGGTGATATGGTTAACCGTGGTATCGAGATCGAGTTGAGCGGTGATATTATCCGCACACGCAATGTTGTTTGGTCACTTGGTCTTAATATGACACACGTACGCAACAAGGTTCTCAAGTTGCCAGAGATTCGTAAGGACTTCGAGGTTGATGGCTATCGTGGTTTTATCAATGGTTCACAGTTCATTGCTGAGGGTCTTCCAATGTTTACTTGGTTGCTTCCTGAGTACCGTGGTGTAAACGAGAATGGTGAGTCACAGTGGTACTACAAGGTTCAGAAGGCTGATGCTGAGGGTAATCCTATGGTAGATGACGCTGGTAACCCAGTATATGAGGAGGGTGTAAGCACAACTTATAGCTACGCTTCTCAGACTACCTCTCGTAAGCTTATGGGTTGCGCAACTCCAGACCTCTATGGTGGTTTCAACACATCATTGAGCGTTGCAGGTTTCGACCTCTCTATCGCATTCGACTACCAGATTGGTGGTTTGGCATACGACTCAGGTTATGCAGGCTATATGGCATCACCAAGCGGTACTTCTGTAGGCGAGAACTATCACATTGACTTGTTGAAGGCTTGGACTAAGGGTACAAACGAGGATTCACAGATTCCACGTTTCCAGTACGACGACCAGTACTCATCAGCGACATCTGATCGTTTCTTGACTGATGCGTCATACCTCAACATCTCTAATATCAATATGGGTTATACCTTCCCTGCTAAGTGGTGGAACGGTAAGATCAACAGCTTGCGTGTTTACGTAGCTTGCGATAACGTATTCTACTGGTCTAAGCGTCGTGGTTTGGATCCTCGTCAGAGCTTCAACGGTGCTACAACCAATGTAAACTATTCGCCAATCCGTACAATTTCGGGTGGTGTAACTTTGACCTTCTAATTTAAAATTGTATAATGACTATGAAACTAAATAAGATACTCAAGACTACAGCTGTTGTTCTTATCGCTGCTGTATCGTTCACTGGTTGTATCAAGGAGGTCTTCCCTAAGGAGAGTGCTATCACCCAGTCACAGCTCTCACAGAGTGATGCTGGTTTGGAGTCTCTATTGAAGTCTATTCCTTCAGCTATGGCTGCTACCGTAGCTGCAAGTTACGACCACTCTGATTTTGGTTACCATTCAATTGGTCTTTACAAGGATCATCACGCTTTGACAATGTTCCCTTGTACACGTGTAGATCGTGGTGGTAACGTCTACTACTCACGTATCCAGGCTCCTAACTATGGTTTCGATATGGGTACAAACGGTGGTTATACACACTATATTTGGTATAACTACTATCCATACATCAAGAAGGCTAACGACATCATCGGTGCTGTAACCATCGATAAGAGCGAGGCTGAGATGGAGGCTTTGAAGGAGTACCGTGGTATTGCTAAGGCTTTCCGTGCGTTGTTCTACATCGACTTGGTAGGTTACTACGATAGCCTTGAGGCTAAGGCTCCTATGTTGCCTACTTACGAGGCTGACTTGCTTAAGGTTAAGGACTACATCGTGCCTATCGTTACTGAGCTTACAGATGAGAAGGCTGCAAAGCAGAACCAGCGTGCAAAGCGTGAGGAGATGTTCGAGTTCATCTTCGCTGATTTGAAGGACGCTGAGGAGATCTTCAAGTCTTATGAGGGCGAGAATGTAGAGGTTAAGCCTACAGTTTATGGTAGCTCAGTTACTTATCCTGAGTTGGCTGCTGTTTATGGTTTGTACGCACGTGCTTACTTGTGGCTTGGTGGTTTCAACAACCTCAACTACGAGAACGTAGCGACTGGTGAGGAGGCTTACCGTCTTGCTGCAGAGTACGCTCGTAAGGCTATCGACGCTGCTAATGTGCCTATTATGTCTGAGAACGAGTGGACTAACACCACTACAGGTTTCAACTCTGTTGTTCCTGCTTGGATTTGGGCTACTCAGATGTCTACCGATACCGTTATCAACAACTTGTTAGCTTTCCCAGCACACGTTTGTCCTGAGGCATCATACGGTTACGGTCCATTGGCTTGCGTAGGTGTTGCTTCTAAGACATACGATCGTTTGAGCAATAGCGACTTCCGTAAGAAGCTTATCATTGGCCCTAACACCACATATGCTGACTTCAAGAACTATACTACTATGCCACAGGATGAGTGGGAGGAGTTGGCATACCGTGCTCCTTACACTAACTTCAAGTTCCGTCCAGCACAGGGTGAGCGTGTAGACTATATGGTTGCAAATGCTATCTCATTGCCAATTATGCGAATTGAGGAGATGTACTTCATCGAGATGGAGGCTATCGCACACTACGATGAGGGTACAGCACGTACACTTCTCAATACCTTTATGGCAAACCGTGCTTCTAACTACGTTATCCTTCCTACTGAGGACGTAGTAGACGAGATTATCTTCCAGAAGTCTGTAGAGTTCTGGGGCGAGGGTAAGGTTCTCTTCGATATGAAGCGTTTGAATATGGGTGTTGATACCACTGGTCAGAACTATCCTTCAGGTATGTTGTTCAAGTCTGAGGGTCGTCTTCCATGGTGGAACCTTCCTATTCCTTCAGGTGAGACTGCAGTAAACACTGCTTGTAAGGAGACTGCAGGTCCAGACCCATCACGTGGTCTTATCTCTGAGGATGCAATCTAATGAGTTTGCTATTTGATAATATAAAATAGGATAAAGATATGAAAAATATAAAGTTTTTATTTCTGCTTGTAGCAACTCTCGTTGCCGGCACCTTCACTGCTTGTCAGCAGGAGTGGGAGCCAGGTCAGCCAGATACGGACTTGAGCGTATACTTCCCAGTTGAAGTTGAGTATGCATCATTTGCTGCAGTAGATAATGATGAGACAGAGATTGACGAGGCTCACGTAGCTTACTACCCTGTCTATCGTCAGAATGGTGGCGCAGAGATGACTGTTGCTATCCGTTCACGTATGATTGACAATATCGACGCTGGCGACCTTATCGGTCCAGATGAGTCTGTATTCACTATTGCTGAGAGTGTAACCTTCGCTGAGGGTGAGACTGTTGCTTACCTTGAGATCCTTCTCCATGAGAACTTGTCGTTGAAGCCAGGTAACTTGTTCAACGCTGAGATTATGGTTAAGGAGACTAAGCACCACGGTAACTACGGTCTCTACCGCAAGACTATCGGTATTGGTATTCCTGAGACTTGGAAGAACCTTGGCGACGATATTAAGGACAACAACCTCAAGATGGGTACTTTCACTGAGGACTTCTTCACCTTCTTGTATAGTGCTAGCGGTGGTGCAACCGTATCTGTACAGGTTGATGAGTCTGAGTCACGTAAGGGCTACTACCGTTTGGTAAACCTCTTCTCAAAGGAGAATATTGTTGAGATGCTTGGTGGTGTTCCTTCTGATATCTCATTTGCTCCAGCTCCATCTTATGTTGAGCTTGATGCACGTGATTCTAAGGCTGTTTACTTCCCATACCAGGAGGCTGGTTTCAGCATCATTGGTTTTATGGAGCCTGTATGCATCGCTTCTGGTAAGAGCATCGGCAAGGATAATGCAGTATTGGAGGATGGTATCATCTCTTTCGCTCCACAGACTGTAGGTATCCTTGATGCTTCTGGTTCTGGTTACCTTACTAACCAGAATGGTTTGATGCGCATAACTCTTCCAGGTGTTAGCCTTGTAGACCACTCTTTGGCTGTATCTTATGATGGTATACAGGTATCTCCAGATAACTCTGAGACCACAGCTAACCTTAGCTTCGTTGTAGGTAAGGATGTTTCTGAGTTCCGTTTCGTAGTTGTTGAGGGTAACGAGCCTATTACTACAAAGCAGGGTATTGGCGCTATGGCACAGACTGTTTACCACCAGTCTATCCAGAACCTTATCAACGACGAGTATGAGCCAACTGCTGAGGATAATATGGCAACTGCTACTCCTACTCAGACTAACTGGTGGATTACTCTTCCTAAGGCTGGTGTCTACACTGTGTTCGCTGTTCCTTACGACAACAACCGTCAGCCAGTGATGGAGAGCATCTCACGTACATATTTCTACTTCCGTTCTGCAAATATGAACGATGAAGTGCCTGAGATTGATGATATGATCTTGACTTTCGACTCTCTTGATAAGTTTGGTGCTGATATTACCAAGTATCCAAGCGCATACTACCTTGGTTTCGATATGTCTATTCCAGAGAGATCAGACCTCTTGGATTATGTATCTAACATCGCTTACTACTTCGCTCCTACTTCTGAGATCGAGGCAGCTAAGGCTAAGGGTGCAACCGTAGAGTCTATCCTTGCTGAGAATGGTGAGAATGGTAATAGCTGGCTTGCAGATATCCCTGCTGGCGAGGCTACAATGTTGTTGCAGAGCCTTACTCCTTCAACATCTTACACTATGCTCTTCTCTATGACCAGCATCTATGGTAAGACTAAGTACTACGAGTTTGAGAAGTCTACTACTGCTTACCCAGGCCAGGTAGTTATCGGTAATTATAAGTTCACAGATGGCGACAGCACTATGAACATTGGTGTTGATTCTATCTTCTCTGCAAATATGATTGAAACCTACGGTTCAGGTTTTGTTTACCTTCTTACTATGCTTGATGACGCTATCTCTTCAGATGAGGAGGATGCTGAGCCACAGTACTTCACATTCTACGGCTACCATATGCCTGAGTGGAATGCAATCTGCTGCTATGGTGAGGCTGATGGCTTCTCTAATTACGGTGTATTGTTCGGTGTAGACCTCGACAAGTACAACAACGAGAGCAACACTTACTGGGGTTATAAGAGCTCATCAACTTCTGACTATGAGTACGAGAACGAGTCATTCGTAGTTTACTATGGTGAGGATGGCCAGATCAACGAGCTTATCACTTACTTCAAGAAGTATAAGAGGATCTACGACAAGGTTGATAATGGTGATGGTACAACTAAGGATGTTGTAACTGAGACAACTCTCAAGGAGTTCAAGCCTGAGACTACGGTTATCACTCTTACCGAGTCAAAGATGCCAGTAGTGGAGGAGACTCCAGAGGGTGGTGAGAACACTGAGGAGGAGACTGAGGAGGAGGTAACTCCATCAAAGGCTGTTTGTGTCGGTACTCGTACAAACAAGACTCTTAAGATGAACTCAAACATCGAGTTGATTCCTGCAAGTCTTAACATTCAGTAATCATAAGCAATTTGCCAAAAGGGTGGCTCTCGCCACTGACGAAAGTCACCCCCAAAGGCTTATGAGAATGTAAAATTAAAATTAATACAAAATTAAACTTATGAATAAGGGTAAGATTTTATTGATTAGCTTGGCAGGATTGCTTGCAGTGTCGTGTGTAAACGACTCTGTTGATCAGCCCGCAGTAGCTCCAGAGGTTGCTGTAGCCAAGAAATTCGTGAATACCTCTTCAGAAGCTGTTTCAGGTAAGCTCCTCTTCTATGTAGACGAGGCTAACGTAGCACAGCTTGAGTCAGCAACATCTGTAACTGCTACAGGTATCGAGGCTATCGACGCTGTAGCAAAGCAGATTGGTGCAACTGGCTTCCACCAGGTATTTAATATGAACGTTAATGCTGAGCTTAAGCGTGAGCTCGGTATGGACCGTTGGTTTGCTATTGAGTTCCCTGAGGATGTAGATGTTGATGAGGCTGCTAAGGCTTTGGCTGCTGCTGCATCTGTTCAGCGCATCGAGTTCCCTACACTTCTTGCTAATCCTGTTGTTGATGAGCCAGAGATCGTAGAGATCGCAAATATGGGTTCTACACGTGCCGAGGGTTATCCAAACGATCCTCAGTTCAATATGCAGTGGGCATTGCTCAACAAGGGTAATGCAAAGGCTCCTGCTAATGAGGAGACTGGTTATAACTACTCTGAGTACACCGACCCAGGTTTCATCTTCCCAACCATCAAGGCTGGTGCAGATATCAACGTAGCTCCAGCTTGGGAGTTCACCAAGGGTAATGCTGAGGTTATCGTAGCTATTATCGACCAGGGTGTTGATTTCAACCACGAGGATTTGAAGGATAATATGCTCGCTAACGAGGCTGAGTTGAATGGTCAGCCAGGTGTTGATGACGACAAGAACGGTTATGTAGATGACGTTTATGGTTACAACTTCGCTGATAACCCAAAGAACGTAAAGGCTGAGGATGTTAAGCCTATCTCTTTCGGTATTGGTCACGGTACACACGTAGCAGGTACTGTTGCTGCAACAAGCAACAATGGTATCGGTATCGCAGGTGTTGCTGGTGGTTCAGGTAATGGTGATGGTGTTCGTATGATCTCTTGCCAGATTTTGGGTGGTGACAACGTATCTTCTGATAACACTGCTGCTGCACGTGCTATGGAGTACGCTGCTGACCGTGGTGCAGTTATCGCTCAGAACTCTTGGGGTCAGGATCCAGGTCTTATTACCAACGATAATACCTTCAAGTCTGCACAGTCAGTCCGTTACGATGCGTTCAAATACTTTATGAAGAAGAAGAACCACCCAGCTGTGGATGGTGGTATCATCGTCTTCGCTGCAGGTAACGAGTCAGCTCCTATGGCAGGTTACCCAGGTGCTTACAACGAGTACATCTCTGTAACTTCAGTTGCTCCAGATGGTCTTCCAGCATACTATACTAACTTTGGTCCTGGTTGTAACATCGCTGCTCCTGGTGGTGAGTACTTCGTTAATCAGTTTGGTCACGCTATGCGTACAGGTTGTGTTCTTTCTACTCTTCCTGACAACAAGTATGGCTATATGCAGGGTACATCAATGGCTACTCCACACGTATCTGGTATTGCAGCGTTGGCTCTCTCTTATGCACAGGATATGGGCAAGAGCTACTCTGTAAACCAGTTCAAGGAGATGCTTTTGACCTCTGTAACTGATATCGACAAGTATCTCTACGACGGTGCTGTTAAGAATTCAACAGCTGGTAAGATGGATTTGGCTCAGTATAGAGGCAAGATGGGTACAGGTGTTATCGATACATACCGTGTTCTTATGGCAATGCGTGGTACCTCTTGCGTACCTGCAGTTGCTGGTGAGGAGACTGTTGTAGATATCAAGTCACTTATCGCTGATGGTCAGACATCACTCAAGATTATGGATGAGATTATCGTTCCACAGGATGTTCGCGAGCGTCTTGGTATGAAGAACGAGACTATCTTCGGTAGCGATCTTATCTTCACTTGTACAAAAACTGGTACTGGTGTTATCAAGGTTGTTCTTGTTGGTGGTGGTGATCAGATTGGTGGTGGTAACTCTATGGGCGGTATGCGCTTGGAGAAGGAGATTGCTATCATCGTTCGTGAGGGCTACACATTGAATGAGGATGGTTCTATCGACGGCACAAACGGCTGGTTGTAATAGTTTCATCGAAGAGTAATAATTACTAAAAAGTAAACGAATTATGAAGAATCTAAAGATATTTTCACTTGCAGTTATGTTGCTCGTTGCTATGGTAGGCTGTAAGCCTGAGCCAGCGCCTGTAACTTTCGTGCCAGGTGATGTCAATAAGATTGTCAATGAGTGGCACCTCGTGGAGTTTGCTGGTCAGCCTGCGGAGTTCGACGTTTACGTTGATTTCAACGAGGACGCTACTTTCGAGATGTATGAGCGTAACTTCACCTATGAGTATGTTTACAGCAATGGTGACTACGTACTCACTGGTAATGATCTTACAGGTACTTACGCAGATGGCACAGAGTGGAACAATACCTACCGTGCAGAGGTTTCAGCTGATGGTAAGGTTCTCCGCCTCCACACCACTGATGGTACTATGAGCGTATATAAGCAGGAGGCTATTCCTGAGAGCGTGAAGGCTAACGCTGTAGAGCCAGCAAGCGTACGCGCAACAGGTTACTTCTTGTAGTCAAAAGCGCAAGTAGGGTTTAGACCCTAATCTAAAGACCGTCCGACTAACAATAGTCGGGCGGTTTTTTCGTTATCTATTTGTATGGTTATCTGTGCAGAGAATAGATAAAATAGTATTGTTGATATAGATTTTTTTACTATCTTCGCACCTTGAAGTAATGTTGTTATAGGCGAAAACTACTAAATAACAAAAAAATATGAACAAGGTTAAATTTTTAATGTTTGCAGTTGTGGCAACATTGGCAGCTGCTTGTGTCGAGGATCCTAAGATGGATGGCTCTGCTCAGGGTGAGAATGCTGTTGTCACAAAGATTGTTAATACTTCGGAGAATGCCTCTAAGGGTGAGCTGATTCTCTATGTAGATGACGCTACTGCCGAGCTGTGGAGCGCAGAGAAGGCCATCACTCGTTCTTCGGATAGCGCTTTGGCCTCTATTGCTCAGGAGGTAGGTGCGGAGTCTGTCGAGCAGATCTTCAATATGGCAATGAATGCCGAGGTTAAGCGCGCTCGTGGTATGCACCGCTGGTTTGTTGTTAAGTTCGACCAGGAGGCCAATCTCGATGTTGTTGCGCAGAAGTTTGCTCAGCTCCCTTCAGTAAGCAAGATTCAGTTTAGCACCATCCCTCAGCGCCCTCAGGCTGCTGCACGTCCTGTTAAGGAGGTTATGCCTATCACACGTGCCGACGAGATGCCATACAACGACCCTATGCTTAGCCTTCAGTGGCACTATGATAACCGTGGTAGCAAGAAAATCTCGCAGACTGCTAAGGAGGGTGAGGATATCGGTGCATTCGGTGCTTGGCAGTACACAGCAGGTAACCGCGAGATTATTGTAGCGGTAGTAGATGAGGGTGTCAAGTATAATCACCCAGATTTGGAGGCAAATATGTGGGTGAACGAGGCCGAGAAGAGTGGCCAGCCAGGTGAAGATGACGACAATAATGGCTGGGTCGATGATATCTATGGTGTAAATACCTGGGACGAGAATGGTAATATCTCGTGGGATGTTGTTGCTTGGCGTGAGGGCTACTATGCTGGCGATACTGGTCACGGTACTCACGTAGCAGGTACTATTGCTGCTGTGAATAACAATGAATTGGGAGTATCGGGTGTTGCTGGTGGTTCTGGTAAGGGTGATGGTGTCCGCATTATGAGCATCCAGATTTTCGATGGTCCAGACTACTCAGGCGACCGAAAGACTGCACGCGGTGTTGAGTATGCCGCAGATATGGGTGCTTCGATATTGCAGAACTCTTGGGGTTACACCGTAACCACTATCACCGATAGCTCGTTTAAGCGCGATCAGCCTTTGTTGTTCGAGGCTCTCGACTACTTCATCAGCCAAAGCAACTGCTCTGCTATGGATGGCAATATCGTAATCTTTGCTGCTGGTAACGAGGCTTACCCAGCATCGAACTATCCTGGTGGTTATACAGAGTTTATCTCTGTAACATCATACGCTCCAGATGGTCTTCCTACAACATATACCAACTATGGTAAGGGTTGTAATGTTGCTGGCCCTGGTGGAGAGTATGAGTACCAGATGCGCGAATATGTAGATGCCAGCACCGTACTTTCAACCATCCCTGCCGAGACTCGCGACCCATACACCTATGGTGAGCAGATCTATGGTTCGGACTATGGTTATATGCAGGGTACTTCTATGGCTTGCCCTCACGTCTCTGGTGTTGCAGCGTTGTTGTTGTCTTATGCTGTTGAGAATGGTATTCACCTCACTACAGCTAAGCTCAACGAGATTCTCACAACCTCTGTTCGAGGCTTTGGTAGCTTGAAAGATCGCTCAAAGACTGCGTTCAACAATCGTGGTCAGAGCTTTACCTTTAATCTCAATGCCTATGACAATGCTATGGGTACTGGTAAGCTCGATGCTACACTTGCAATTATGAACCTTCGTGGTGCTACTTGTGTTCCTGTGGTTGTGGGCGAGGAGGTCGAGATTGATATTAACACTCTCTTTGGTGAGAAGAACCTCAATATTACACTTTTAAAGGATAAGGATAATCAGGGTTATGACATCAGCGATGAGGTACGCGAGCGTCTTGGTATCGAGGGTGATACCGTCTTTAGCAACTTGTTTATCCTCACTTGTACAAAGCCAGGTATTGGCGTTGTAACTGTTAAGTTTATCGCTGGTGGCGACAAGCTTGGCTCTTCAAACACTCCTGGCGGTAAGCTTATCGAGAAGGAGATTGTGCTCATCTCTCGCCAGAAGAACGATAATGGTGCTTGGTTGTAATTATATGTAGAACACAGAAATAGATTGTAGAGTATGAAAATGTTTAAGTTATGGTCTATAGCAGTCGTTCTGCTTATGGCGATGGTTGCTTGTGAGAAACCAAACAATGGCAATAATAATGGTGGTGGCAATGAGCCAAAACTTACAATTGTAGAGAAAGAGTGGAAGCTGGTTTCGGTCAATGATGTAGAGCCAGAGTTTACCGTCTACCTCTACTTGGAGTCTGGAATTTTCAATATGTACCAGCAGATTTATACCTTGGATTACCTCTATTTTGAGGGCGACTACACCATTTCGGGCAATACGCTTTCTGGTGTATATATCGACGGTACTGAGTGGAAGTGCGACTACCAGGGTAGCGTTTCAGCAGATGGCCTCACCCTCACCCTTGTAAGCAAGGAGGATAATCCAATCACTTGCGTTTATGAGGCTTGTGAGATCCCTACGGATGTAATCAACGAGGCCCTCTCTACTCGTTCAATGGAGGTTGTTCCATTCTTGTAGGAGGCTTTGTGATAGGTCTTTAAACCGATATGTAGAGAGTTACCCTTCGAAGAGTGCATTTATACCTTTGAGGGGTACTCTTTTTTTTGTGAAAAACATAACAGAAATCACATAATCCAGAAAAAAAGTGTATCTTTGCATATTGGCTTTGTGTGACCATACACAGATGATTAGGAAACATTTAACTATTAACTAATATGAATAAGACAAAAGTTTTTCTTTTTGCTTTGGCTGGATTGTTCGTAGCATCGTGTGTTAGCGATACTATCGACCAATCTCAGAGTTCTGCTGAGGCTGTTGCTCTAAAGAAGATTGTGAACACTCCTGAGGATGCTAAGCAGGGTGAGTTGATTATCTTCGTTGATGAGGCTACAGCAGCGCAGCTTGAGAGTTCTGTTGATGCTACCCGTTCAGGTGTTACGGCTTTGGATGCATTGGCTTCAGAGTGTGGCGCTACCTCTATCAAGCCAGTATTTAATATGCTTGTTAATGCTGAGCAGAAGCGTGAGCTTGATATGCACCGCTGGTACACCATTAGCTTCTCTGAGAATGCAAATATTGAGGCTGTTGCTCAGTCGCTCTCTAAGTTGAGCGAGGTGGAGGCAGTTCAGTTTGCTACACGCATTAAAGTACCTGCAGAGCGTATTCCAGAGATGTCGTTGGATGCCTTCCAGACTACTCGTTCTGAGGAGTTGCCTTTCAATGACCCTATGCTTGGTCAGCAGTGGCACTACAACAACGATGGTACAGTAAACTTCCCTAATGCTAAGGCTGGTGCAGATATCAACCTCTTCAATGCTTGGGAGCATACGGCTGGTCGTCCAGACGTTATTGTTGCTGTGGTTGATGAGGGTGTATGCTACACTCACGCTGATTTGAAGGATAATATGTGTGCCAACGAGGCTGAGTTGAATGGTACTGAGGGTGTTGATGACGATGCTAATGGCTATGTTGATGATATCTATGGTTATAACTTCGTTGATAATGGTCGCGTTAGTTGGTCTAAGGCTAAGGATTCTGGCCACGGTACTCACGTAGCAGGTACAGTTGCTGCCGTGAACAACAATGGTGTTGGTTGCTGTGGTGTTGCTGGTGGTTCGGGTAAGGGTGATGGTGTACGTCTCATCTCTTGCCAGATTATCTCCAATGGTGAGGCAGCAGGCCCAAATGCTACTGCTGCTGCTGTGGAGTATGCTGCTGACCGTGGTGCCTCTGTTTTGCAGAACTCTTGGGGCTTTGGTGCTGGTCAGATTGCAAATGACTCTGCCTTCGAGAATGGAACTACAAAGGTTGAGCTCACTGCGTTCAACTACTTTATGACGAAGAAGAACTGTGAGGCTTTGGATGGTGGTATCATCATCTTTGCTGCGGGTAACGACGGTAAGAGCGTTGCTGGTTATCCTGCTGCATACAATAAACTTATCGCAGTAACTGCTATTGGTCCTGATGGTTTGCCTACATACTACACTTGCTACGATAGAGGTTGTAACGTAGCTGCACCAGGTGGTGAGTACTCTACTGGTTATGCTGAGCAGGGTTGTGTTCTCTCTACTCTCCCAGGCGACCGTTATGGTCTCTACCAGGGTACTTCAATGGCTTGTCCTCACGTCTCTGGTATTGCGGCCTTGGCGATCTCATACGCATTGGACAATGGTATTACCATGACCTTGCCAGAGTTGAAGGATATCATCCTCTCTTCTGTTAATAGCCTTAGCACCTTCGTTGGCGACCAACGCTTCAAGGAGAAGTATGCTGAGGGTGGTACACTTAACCTCGCAAGTTATAACAATAAGATGGGTACAGGTCTTATCGATGCTTATCGTACACTTATGTCTGTTCGTGGCACTACCTGTATCGCACTCCCTGTTGGTGAGTCTGTAGCAATCAATTTGGGTAAGTATATTGGCGATGGTCAGTTGAATAATATCAAGATGCTTAATCCTGTTATTAGCCAGGAGACTATGGATAAGCTTGGTATTACCGACGTAAAGCTTATGGGAGGTAAGCTTATAATCACTTGCACTAAGCCAGGTTCAGCTCTCGTGACCTTGAAGTATGTAGCTGGTGGTTCCACTGTTGGTGGTGGTCAGATTACTGGTGGTCTTGAGGCAGAGAAAGAGGTTGCCCTTATTGTTCGCTATGGTGTTCAGGTAGATGAGAGTACAAACGAGCCTATCATCCCTGGTGGCTGGTTGTAGTAGTGTATAATATTCTAAAAAGGATTTCAATATGAAAAGTTTGAAGATATGCTCTCTTGTTGCTCTTATGCTTTTGGCATTGGTTGGTTGCAATAAGAATAAGGATGGCCAGGGTAGTGGAAACAATACCAACACCAATACCTCGTCGTTGGTAAATCAGTGGTGCCTTGTCTCTTGGGATGAGCAAGCTCCTGAGTTTAATGTCTATTTGCAGTTCAAGGCCGATGGTTCGTTTGATATCTACCAGCAGGTGTGGAACCTCACTTACGACCACTTTAACGGTACTTATACTATCAATGATGATATAGTTTCGGGTACCTATGCTAATGGTGATAGTTGGGCTTGTGGCTATCGTTTTGAGATTGTGGATGGCCTCCTTAAGTTCTATAGCCAGGAGGATGTTAGCATCACTAGCATTTACGAGACTTGCACCATTCCTCAGGAGGTTATCGACGAGGCAGATGCAACACGTGCTACAGACGTCGCTCCACTCTTGTAAGGAGTCACGCCGTAGATAATAGAAGAGGAGTATCGTGGGTCTTTGACCTACGATACTCCTCTTTTTGCATCATTGCCCTCTTTTTTAGGCTGTTATGCTACAGTAGTGTTAGAATATGCTCGACTATGAGCGCTGTAGCTCCGCAATTGTCGTCGATATACTTCAGCCCTTTTGCTCGTATGTCCGACTCGTTGAAGGAGTCTCCCTTGAGGTGGGCAATGCGCTCTCGTAACTCCGCTTTGCTCCTAATGCTCTGGGCTACACCCAAACCGATTAGGTCGTGTGCCTCCTGAAATTTATGGTAGCGCGGACCAAAGGTTAAGGCGATGCCATACACCGCAGGCTCTAAGATGTTGTGGATTCCTGCTCCGAAACCTCCTCCCACGTATGCCCAATCGGCATAGCGGTAGACCGAGGAGAGCATCCCCATAGTGTCGAGGATAAGTAGTTGGTAGTCGGCAAGGTCGTCATTGGCAGTTATGCAGGTGTAGCGAATGGCCTTGGCGTTGCACCTATCCATAAGTCGCTGTACCCTGTTGTCACCAATCTCGTGTGGTGCAATAAGGAACTTTATATCGCGGTTTTTCGCCATGGCATCGATGATTAACTCCTCGTCGCGCTCCCACGTTGATCCCGCCACAAAGAGCCTACTACGGCCCTTGAACCGCTCGATGGCCTCTATCTCCTTGGCTTGCTGAGCGATCTCTCTGACACGGTCGAAGCGACTATCGCCTGCCACTACAACACGTTGATACCCAAGCTCGTTGAGTAGTTCCTTTGATTTGTCGTTCTGCACAAACATCGTTTCGTAGGTGCCGAGGGCTTTTTGCCACGCCTTGCCATAGGGGCGAAAGAAGACCGAGTCTCGGCGAAAGATTGCCGAGGCGAGTAGGGTAGGTATCCCTCTTCTTCGTAACTCTTCGAGGTAGTTGAGCCAAAACTCATACTTTATGAATAGGGCCACCGAAGGTTTTACGATGTCTAAGAATCGCGATACACTCTCTGGCGTGTCCTCTGGTAGATACTCCACGCAGTCGGCCTTGGGGTAGTTCTTGCGTATCTCGTAGCCTGAGGGTGAGAAGAAGGTGACTACCACCTTTACCTCTGGGCGCACCCTCTTGAGTTCCTCGATTATGGGTCGCGACTGCTCGAATTCCCCCAGCGAGGCAACGTGCACCCAAACACGCTCTCCACGGGTGTCGATTTTTGTTGCTAACCTCTCGAAGAGAGCAACACGACCCTTATGCCAAAGGCGGGCCTTGGGGTTTACAAGACCTGCGATGGCTATGCCTAAGCCGTATGCCCTGATGCAGAAGTTGTAGAGGTTGTTCATACCAAAAGATAGTACCCCCGAATGGCCTTTGCGTGGTGTCGGGGGTACCTATTTATAGGATATTCTCGGTTAGCTCTATCGTATAGTTGTCGTGCGAGTCGATGGTTACGGCGATGAGGTCGAATTGTATGTTGTGCGGATGGCGATGTATGGCACTATAGGCCATTGCACCCCTACGCAGTGTGCGCCTCTTCTGCTCGTCGATGCTGTCGAAGGCCGATTGCCACGAACCCAAGGAGCGTGTCTTGACCTCCACGAAGTGTATCGTGTCGAAGTGCTGAGCTATGATATCTATTTCATAGTGGCCTATGCGCCAGTTGCGCTCGACGATGTAGTATCCTCGTTCGCGCAACCACTCCATCGCTACGTCCTCGCCCTTGGCACCTATATCGATAGCGCGGATATCCATTGTGTGCTACTTGTTGCGGTGGATGAGGAAGTCGATGTTGTCGCCAGGAGCAACCTCGAATGTCTCCATACCCTTCTTAAATACGCGCATAGTGCGTGAGCCGATAAGCTGGATGCCGTTGTCGTCGATACGGATCATACAACCCTCTCTAAGACCCACAACATAGCGGCTGCGGTTAGCCTCAAGATACTCGAGGATGCGCTGCTCGCGAGTCTCGCCTGCGTGACCCTCAGGGTTAGCATCGAGGTAGTGTGGGTTGATCTGGAACGATACCAAGCCGATAGCACGGAATGACTCTGGCTGAACAATCGGCATATCGTTTGTTGTGCAGATCGTAGGGCAAGTTACGTTGCTACCTGCCGACCAACCGATGTATGGCACACCAGCCTTTACACGGCGGAAGATGGCGTCGAGGAGATCCTCCTCCTGCATCTTCTTCAAGAGAGCGAAGGTGTTACCGCCACCGATTACGATAGCCTGAGCGTGACGGATGAAGTTACGCTTGTTGAGTGCGCGGTGGATAGAGTGAACCTTGATGCCGATTTCGTTGAAACGCTCCTGAACTTTTGCCTCATACTCGTCGTAAGAGTAGGTCACTGCAGCGTATGGAACGAAGACAACCTCGGTTACGCCCTGAAGTGTTTTTGCTATTTCGGCGATAGGATATTTCAAATAAGGCTCGCCTGCATTGGTAGAATTAGAAATAAGTAGTAAATTCATAATTCGTTGTATTTTAAGTGTTTAACACATATTGTCGAAAAAGTGTGGTAAAATTTATTGGTAATAATGTCAAAGATAATAAAAAAAATGTTACTTTTGCATCGTCTGGTTGAAAAAAATGATGCCAGATATGATTACAGTAGATTATTTTTACTACTATAATGTTTAACTAAAACTTATTTATTATGTCAGAAATTCAGTCAAAAGTTGTCGAGATCATCGTTGACAAGTTGGGTGTTAAGGAGTCAGAGGTAGTTCGCGAGGCAAGCTTCACTGCTCACCTTGGTGCTGATTCATTGGATCAGGTAGAGCTCATTATGGAGTTCGAGAAGGCTTTCGATCTCCAGATTCCTGATGGCGACGCTGAGAAGATTCAGACTGTAGGCGATGCTATCGATTACATCGAGTCTCACAAGTAATAGAAGATTCTATTCGTAGCAAGGGGTCAAATAGTTGAGGACCAGAGACGTAATGGGGGGGGGGATTTGAAGTTGTTGCTTCTGAATCGTTTATCCTCAATCTGTAGCCTATAACTTAATCCGCTTGCAGGCGAAGTCAAAATTTATTGATGGTCGAGGTACTTCGACGGTATGGATGTACTCACGACCTACGAAGAGTATGGACTATGCCAAGGGAGGTAACTCCCTCGGTTAGGTCCATTCTTTGGTTTTAAGAGCATAACTCTGCGAATGGTTTTTATGCGGAGTTACGGAGTAATTCTCTGTTTAGAGGTTTATCACTATGTTCGACTTTATATTACGCCCCCTACGCCGAAATTTTGGTGACGACAAGCGTTTCTATGTCGCCATCGACGATATGTTCGGCTTTATACCTCACAATATCGAGTTGTATAAACTCGCATTGATTCATAAGTCTGCATCTGTGGAGTTGGAGGATGGTAGCCATATCAACAACGAACGCCTCGAGTTCTTGGGCGATGCCGTCATCGAGAGCATCACTTCGGACTACCTTTTCATCGAGTTCCCCGATAGCGATGAGGGCTTTATGACCCAGTTGCGCTCGAAGATCGTCTCTCGTCAGTCGCTCAACCGCATCGCTTCGGAGATTGGTCTCGACAAGCACGTTATCTCTAATGCTGCTGGCAACTCTACACAGAAGCATATCTATGGTGATGCTTTTGAGGCGATAGTTGGTGCTATATATTTGGATCAGGGCTACGATTTTGCTAACCGCCTCTTGATTAATAATATATATGCCAACCACCTATCTATCAAGGATATTCTCCACTCTGAGACCGACTTCAAGAGTCGCCTTATCGAGTGGTGCCAGAAGAATCACTATAGCATAGAGTTCCAGACTACCCACGATAGTAGCACGTCGTCGTCACGCCCTACGTTCCACTCGACGGTACTTATTGGTGGTATCGCCGTTGGCCACGGCACGGGAGACTCAAAGAAGCAGGCCGAGCAGAATGCCGCCTTCTCGGTGTCGCAGGACTCAGCCACCGCCTTGACCGACGAGGGTAGTGCCCGCATCTTGGATATGATCGACAAGATGGCCAACTAAGCGCTTGGGTAATAACTGTTAAAAAAGATAGCAAATATTTGTCTTAACCGATAATATTTGCTATTTTTGTTTATCTATACCGCTACTAACTATGAAATACGATGTTTTTATAAGCTATTCTTCTCACGATCAAAAGGTTGTAGAGGGTCTATGTGCTTATCTTGAGCAATATAAGATACGATGTTTTGTCGCCTATCGCGATATTCCACGAGGTGTTGTATGGGCGCGAGCTATTGTTGATGCTCTCGATGAGAGTCGTATGATGGTTGTAGTATTCTCGGAGCATTTCAATAATTCCGATCAGGTAGAACGTGAGATAGAACTTGCGAGTGAGGATAAGAAACCTATTCTTACTTTTCGAATCTCTAATGATGTCTTCAAGGGGGCAAAGAAATATTATCTCAAGAATATTAATTGGATAGATGCCTTTCCTAATCCAGAGCAGGTGTTTGGAAGTGTGGCAGAGAATGTTGCGACACTGCTTGGTATTAAATTATCTGTGCCATCATCACAATCCACACCATCTGTTCCCAAGCGAAGTGTTGAATTATCACCTGTCACCTATCAGGTAGGCGACTACTACGATGATGGTAAGAGACAAGGTGTTGTCTTCGATGTGTGGGACGATGGTAGGCACGGCAAGATCGTAAGTCTTGACCAGACTAAAGGACCATGGTGTTCTGATAAGCAATATATAATGCGCATCGTTGTCGGAGCGTCGAGTGACAGTGATGGCAAGTCAAATACCGATAAGGTAATGGCTCGTGCGGATAGCGAGGAATATCCTGCTTTTCAGTGGTGCAGGGCAAAGGGAGATGAGTGGTATCTGCCATCATTGGAGGAACTAGAGTTATTATACAAAGTTAAGGATAAGGTCAATAAAACTTTAATAGATAAATCGATGGAAGAGTTGGATGTTTTTTGGTATTGGTCTTCAACGGAAAAAGATAGTAATTTTGCGTGGTATGTCTATATGGATGACGGTTACACCTTCAGCTACCGTAAGCGCACCAGCCGATATGTGCGCGCCGTGTCCGCTTTTTAGATTTAGGCTTTAAGATTTTACTTTTTAATCTTTTGATTGATTGAGGCTAACCTCCCTAACCTCATTAAATTCCCTAAACTCCCAAGCAAAGTATGAAAAACGCAATAGATAGGTTGGATGCGAGAGGGGCTTCAGCCCTATCCGACGAGGAGCTACTCGCTGTGTTGGTGGCCGAGGGGCTCAACGACGAGGAGGCACTCTCCGTGGCTCAGACTATTATGGCAGAGTGCAACTCCCGCCTCACCAATATTGCGGAGTGTGGCTTCTCCCGTTTGCGTATGATGGCGGGTCTGGGCAAGCTACGTGCGGCACGTCTGTTGGCAGCAACAGAGTTTGGCCGTAGGGTAGCACAGGCTGAGGGGGCTCACCGCGACACCATCTCTTCCGACCACGACGTGGCGCGTGTTATGCGACCAATTATCGGTGCTTTGCCCCACGAGGAGTGCTGGGTACTCTATCTCAACAACTCTGGTAAAATCCTTGAGCGTCAGCGCATAAGCCAGGGTGGAGTGCAGGCCACCGTAGTCGATTGTCGCCTTATCCTTCGACGCGCTCTCGAATTGCTTGCCGTGCAGATAGTCCTTGTTCATAACCACCCCTCAGGAACTATCGAGCCCAGCCGTCAGGATATCGACCTCACCGAGCGAGTCGCCCAAGCCGCAAAACTATTAGACATCTCCCTGCTCGACCACGTAATCATAGCGCGAGATGCGCACTACTCATTTCGTGGGCACAACCTTGTTTTGCCGTTATAGCGGCGCATCTACTGCCGCTAACTAAATATCTCGCCAATGGGCAGTACACATAAGTACAGCCCATCGGCTCGAATTTAGCCGAGCGTTGTATCTGCACCACTCTAACGACAAAACGCTGAGAGAGGTAGCGGCGCATCTACTGCCGCAGGCGAAGTCGTCTAACAAGGCTACTTTGGCGTTGCACTCGTTCTCAAAATGCTCATTTACGCTCAGTAAACTCCGCTTTTTCGAACTTCGTGCGCCTAAAATTAGCTCTTGTTATACAACTTCTTCAGGTTGTGTCCTATCCATCGTATTGTATCTGCACTATTCTAACGACAAAATATACCCATCATACACACTATTTGCGCTTAGGATTACAACTCTTCTCCAATATGCAGTCTAAATTATTATAATCTCATAGATTGAGATATAATTTACAAAAAAAATGCTATCTTTGCAGTTTGAAATACCCAAAGGGTAAACAACGAAGATTAGGATAATAAAAAACAGATATTATGACACAGGAAGAATTGTTCAAGAAGCTTATTGCACACTGCAAAGAGTACGGCTTTATTTTCCCTTCAAGCGAGATTTATGATGGCCTTGGTGCTGTCTACGATTATGGCCAGAATGGCGTGGAGCTCAAGAATAACATCAAGCGTTATTGGTGGGACTCTATGGTTAAGCTCAACGAGAATATCGTGGGTATCGACGCTGCAATCTTTATGCACCCAAAGACTTGGGAGGCTTCAGGCCACGTAGGCGCATTCAACGACCCACTCATCGACAATAAGGACTCTAAGAAGCGCTATCGTGCCGATGTTCTTGTTGAGGATTGGATGGCTAAGCAGGAGGAGAAGATTCAGAAGGAGGTAGACAAGGCAAAGAAGCGTTTCGGCGAGGCCTTCGACGAGGCTCAGTACCTCGCAACATCACCACGTGTCTTGGAGATCAAGGCAAAGATGGATGCTATCCACGAGCGTTTCGCTAAGGCTCTCAACGAGAACAACCTCGATGAGTTGAAGCAGATCATCCTCGACTGCGAGATCGTTTGCCCTATTTCGGGTACTCGCAACTGGACCGATGTCCGTCAGTTCAACCTTATGTTCTCTACCCAGATGGGTTCTACTGCCGATGGTGCTAACACCATTTATCTCCGTCCTGAGACCGCACAGGGTATCTTCGTGAACTACCTCAATGTGCAGAAGACGGGTCGTATGAAGCTCCCATTCGGTATCGCACAGATTGGTAAGGCCTTCCGTAACGAGATTGTGGCTCGTCAGTTTATCTTCCGTATGCGTGAGTTCGAGCAGATGGAGATGCAGTTCTTCTTGCAGCCAGGTACCGAGATGGAGTGGTGGAACAAGTGGAAAGAGACACGTATGGCTTGGCACCGTGCCCTCGGCTTTGGTGATCAGAATTACCGCTTCCACGACCACGACAAATTGGCTCACTATGCTAACGCAGCTACCGACGTGGAGTACAACTTCCCATTCGGCTTCAAGGAGGTTGAGGGTATCCACTCACGTACCGACTTCGACCTCGGCCGTCACCAGGAGTTCTCAGGCAAGAAGATTCAGTACTTCGACCCTGAGCGTGGCGAGAGCTATGTGCCTTATGTCGTTGAGACATCTATCGGCGTTGACCGTATGTTCTTGCAGATTATGTCGGCAGCATATACTGAGGAGAAGCTCGAGAATGGCGAGGAGCGTGTAGTATTGCGTATC
Organism: uncultured Alistipes sp.; assembly: GCA_904502285.1. Lineage (GTDB taxonomy): Bacteria > Bacteroidota > Bacteroidia > Bacteroidales > Rikenellaceae > Alistipes. Next base: position 27,502 of record CAJGEC010000015.1, read on the forward strand.
CCAGCTGCTTTGGCTCCTACAAAGGTTGCTGTTATGCCACTTGTTAAGAAGGATGGCCTCCCAGAGGTTGCTCGCCAGATTATCGATGAGCTCAAGTATGACTATAACGTGGCTTACGACGAGAAGGACTCTATCGGTAAGCGCTACCGTCGTCAGGATGCTATCGGTACACCTTTCTGCGTGACTGTGGACCACCAGACATTGGAGGATGGCACTGTTACCGTTCGTCACCGCGACTCTATGCTTCAGGAGCGTATCAAGATTGAGGCGTTGCGTTCGATGGTCGACGAGGAGGTATCATTCCGCAAGCTCTTCAAGCAGATTAAGGAGGCCTAAGCCTATGCCCCGCCTAATAGCCATAGACTACGGCACAAAGCGTACTGGTTTGGCCGTTACCGACCCGCTGGGTATCATCGCCTCGCCACTCGAGACTGTTGATACCAAGCAGCTGGAGCGTTATCTTGCCGACTACTTTCAGCGAGAGGAGGTCTCTACAATCGTTGTCGGCCACCCTCGCCAGATGAATGGTGAGCCCTCGGAGACTATGCGTTTTATCCAGCCGCTTATGGGGCGTCTGCGTCACGCCTACCCCGAGAAGAAGGTGGTGAGCTACGACGAGCGATTCACCTCGGTATTGGCACAACGCACCATCCGCGAGAGCGGCATTGGCAAGATGGCACGCCGCGATAAGAGCCTTGTGGACAAGGTCTCGGCAGCCATCATCTTGCAGGACTATATGGCGTCAATGGGGATGTAAAATATTGAAACATAGTTTATTATGATATATCCAATCGTAATTTACGGCTCGCAGATTTTGCGTAACGAGTCGGTAGATATCACTCCTGACTATCCCGAGCTCAAGAAGCTTATCGAGGATATGTGGATCACCCTTGGTGAGGCTGAGGGTGTGGGTCTTGCAGCTCCACAGATTGGCAAGAACATCCGCCTCTTTATTGTCGACTGTACTCCTTGGGGAGAGGACGATCCTACATTGGCCGACTTCAAGCGTGTGTTCATCAACCCTGAGATCTACGAGTCGTCGGAGGAGACATCGCTCTTCGAGGAGGGATGCCTCTCACTTCCAGGTCTTCACGAGAATGTGCGTCGTCCGGTGACCATCCGTATGCGTTACCTCGACGAGAACTTTGTGGAGCATGACGATGAGTTCACAGGCAAGCCAGCACGTGTAATCCAGCACGAGTACGACCACATCGAGGGTCGTGTCTTCACCGACCACCTCTCACCTTTGCGTCGCAACCTTATTAAGAATAAGTTGCAGAAGATGGCACGTGGTTCTTATCGTGCGGCATACAAGACCAAACGATAAATTTGTTGTGATAAGCCGCAATCTGCGGCACCTCAATCCAAAGAGCGAATGGGAAATACGCTGAGTATGTCCCATCCGCTCTTTCTCTTTATCAGCACCAAATTAGCCACCTTCTGACAACAATTTTTTTTCTTGCCCATCGACGGCATTTTTGACGAGTGTTGATGGGTGTTTGGTGTTAAAGAGTTTAGGGATTTTAATGAATTTAGGGAGGGTGTATAGGTTAAATGTTGTTTGGTAAGTTCTAAAAAAGTGAGTTTAATGAGGCTCTCTAATTTCTCTAACTTCTCTAACTTCCTTAACTTCCCTAAGTCCCCTAAGTCCCCATTTTGTTCCCATCTCTCCTTTTTTCTTTTGTGCATGGCGATAATTTAAAAATTATTCTTACCTTTGTACTATCGTTGTGTTTACAATTAATACTTTACTATATGAAAAACATCTTTAAGCTATTTTTCGTAGCTATGCTTGCCGTTGTGTCGTTTGCAAGCTGCGATAAGTCGGGAGGCGATAATGTAGCTCCCTCAATCGAGATTGTGGCGGTCGACACAACAGATAGCACAATCTCGTTTGCCGTGACCTCTGAGAATGCCACTGAGTGTGCCTATATGCTCTACGATGGCGATATCATCTCGGCAGAGAGTGTACTCAGAGAGGGTACAACTATTGCTTCGAGCGGCGTTGTTAAGGTTGAAAACCTCAAGAGCGGTACGCTCTACTATGTTGTTGCTGCAGCACGCAATGCAAATGGTGAGGCGTTGTCGAACACGCTCAAGATCACAACAACGGGTACTGGAAACAACAATGGCGGCAATAACGATGATGAGGATGACGACGATGAGTTCGAGCTTCCAGAGATTGAGGGTGTTGAGAATATTGTTATCACAAAGACTAAGGATGGTCGCTGGTATGAGCCTTATAACTACTATGTTACATTTGTGCGCGATAATGGCGACCGCATCATCTTGGACTTCTACACCCTTGATGAGACTATGAGCCAGTATCTGCCTTATGGCTCGTACACCTTTGCGACAAACTACTATCCCTATACCATCTACCCTGAGACTTCGGGCTATTTCCCTGCAGGTAAGGGTGAAGGCGAGGGCTACAACTTCACTGATGGCTATGTGACGGTAGATGTTGTGGGTGGCTACTACGCTATCTATATGATGTTGACCTACGAGGAGGATGGCGTATCGAAGAGCATCCAGGGCTACTACAACGGCATCTTGTCGGGTGCTTCAGTGCCTGAGGGTGACGATGAGGGCTCCCAGGAGCTTGTCGAGGTGCTCGAGGTGGGTACCACATCGTTCCAGTTTAGAATCAATGCTGAGCCAGGCCAGTATTGGCGTTGCTCGGTAGTCGACAAGCGCACCTACGATCAGACACAGTCTAACCCTGGTGCGTGGGTTGTGACCTACGGCTTTATGCTCGAGGGCCCTGTGACCTTCAACTGGGAGGATGGCAAGATATGCGAGTATGTGCCAGGTCTTCAGATGAGCGTTACCTCATCGACCGACTACCTTATCCTTGCGGCGTTGATGGACTATAGCGATGGCCAGGAGAATAGCCTGCTTGGTGGTGTTGAGGTTGTGCAGGTGCGCACCAAGGCCGAGGCCGAGGGTACAGGCACTGTAGATATGACAATCAAGGAGGTTGGTGTCAACGAGGTTACCTTCGACTGTATCTTTGATGAGGATGTGTGGTGCTGTTATGTGGCTATGATGGAGACCGCTAACCTTCAGGAGATTAAGGATGGTAAGTATGCTATGGCTGGCTATAGCTCATATGAGGAGTGTATGCTCTCGCTCGTGCCAGGTCTTAGCCACGACTTTATGCGTCAGTTCCTCGAGTCGCAGTACGACTATACGTGGGATGCTCTCAAGTACAACACATCGTATACGCCTTGTATTAAGGTAGTGGATATGAATAACGGCACAAAATATATAGAACTTGAGCCATTTACAACCAAATAATCGTAAATAGATCAATAAATATTCCCAATAGGCAAATAGTTATATTCCTATAATTATTTATGCGTATATTTTAAATTTTTGTTGAATTTTGTTGTAGAGTTAAGAAATATTACGTATATTTGTGTAACGAAACATATCAATTATTAACTAATAAATTTAGGTACTATGAAAAAACTATTACTCGCTTTGGTAGCAATGTTGGTTGTTTTTGGTGCTTCAGCACAGGACTATAAGAACTCAATCGGTTTGCGTTTGGGCTATGGTGCAGAGGTTCAGTATGAGCGTCACTTCTCTGATAAAAACTATCTTGAGGCTAACTTAGGTCTATACGGTTTTAATGAGTTTAGCTTGAATGCAACATACAACTGGAATCTTTGTGAGTGGAATTGGACTCCTTCTGCTGGTAAGTGGTTCCTCTCTGCAGGTGTCGGTGGTTCGTTGTCTGCTTGGCAGGGTGGCTACTTCAACGTAGGTGTTGCTGGTGATGTTGCTTTCGGTATTCGCTTCAAGAAGCCTGTAACTCTTTCACTCGACTATCGTCCAACTATCTACTTCTTGCACAATGCTTGGGGTCACGGTTTTGCAGGTGTAGGTCTCACTTGTACTTACAACTTCTAAACCTTATAGTTTGACTTATCTTTGGGACTGTGTCAACCCTATTGCACAGTCCCACGTTTTTTTATTATAAATTAATTAAGATTCGTTATGAAGAAATTTGCTCTGTTGCTCGTTGCAACACTTTTTACAACAGCAGTTTTCGCTCAGAATTTCAATATTGGTGCTCGTGTTGGCTCTGGTTTCCAGGCTGTTGGTCAGTTACACCTCAATGATAAGAACTATGTCGAGGGTCGCTTCGGTGCTGGATGGCTCGACAGTTGTGTAACTGCCGACTTCACAGCGTTGTACAACTGGAAGATCTGTACTATGAATTGGACTGATGAGGGTACTTGGTTCTTCGATGCTGGTGTTGGTGTCAATGTCGGTGGCCGCGAGAACTTTGCTTATGTAGGTGTTGCTGGTATGGCTCGTCTGGGCTATACATTTGAGAATACTCCTCTCAGCCTTGCTTTTGACTATACTCCAGTCATCGGTCCAGGTTTTGCTTACTGGAAGGGCTATTCACAGGGAGGCTTCCGCGATATCGGTTTTGCTAACATAGGTATCACCTGCACATACAACTTCTAATATCTGAGCAACTTAGATATTAAGGTAATGATGCAAAAAGCAGCAATGGAATCTCCGTTGCTGCTTTTTTTATGCCTATTTGCTAAGGAATACTCCTCGCGTGATGTTGTATCGCAGAGTGAGCAGATAGCGAGATTGTGCTGGGCGATGCACAAGGCAGAGCACGAGCGTGGCACACCACTTCATAATCTCGCCGAGGTAGAGCCTGGCAAGACGGTTGTGAATCTCGGCACGTCGACGCTGACTGAGGCCCGTGTTGTACGCCAGGCGACGGAAGTAGTCGAGTGAGAGCTTCGACTCGGGAATTATGTGATACATCACCGCACGAGGCACATAGTAGCAAGCCATACCCTTTGCTGCCATACGCTCAAATAGGTCGCTCTCCTCGCCACCTATAAGCTGCTTTCCTGTGCGACCAAGCGAGGTGTCAAACATACCAATCTGCTCAAATACGGTGCGTCGCATTGCCATATTACCGCCGCCGGGGATGCGACCCTTGGGAAATAGCTTTATGCTCTGGCCAAAGTCCATAGGGTTGGCTATGGGCTGTTCGGCATACTTCGACATCCAACGTGGGCGGCCAGCAGGGTAGTAGGCAATAATTTTGCCTCCGGCCGACATTGCATCTTTATGTGAATCAAAGAGCTCGACGTAAGCTGAGACAAACTCCTCGACAATACGCTCATCATCGTCGACAAAGGCAATAATCTTGCCTTGAGCCTCCTCTATGCCTCGATTGCGGGCGTGAGATAGACCCTGGTTTGCCTCGAATACGTAGCGTAGCTGGAGCGTAGGGTGTGCTGCGGCAAATGCCTCAACACGCTCGCGAGTGTCGTCTTTGGAGTTGTTGTCCACAACGATGCACTCCCAACGTGTGGCGGGGTGACGCTGCTGGGCAACCGACTCGAGGGTTACCATCAATTGTTCAGCACGATTGTAGGTAGCTATGATGAGTGATAGATCTAACATAGGGCAAAGATAGTAATTTTCGACAAAATGAGTATATTTGCACTATGAAACATTCACTTGTTATATTCGATTTGGACGGCACGTTGCTAAATACTATTGGCGACCTCGCCGCATCTGTTGACTATGTTATGCGTTCACGCTCGCTTCCCGAGCATACCGATGCCGAGTATCGCCAGATGGTGGGTGGCGGCATCAAACGCCTCGTGGAGCGTGCTCTGCCCGAGCATCTCGCTAAGGATGAGGCCTATGTCGAGGAGTGCGTCACGCAGTTTCGTAGATATTATGTCGACAACATCGACCGCTACACCGAGCCTTACGAGGGTATGCACGCACTCCTTAAGGAGCTCACATCGTCTGGTGTGAAGGTGGCTGTCGCATCAAATAAGTTTCAGAGTGGCACAGATCGCCTTGTGGCAAAGTTCTTTGGTGATGTTGAGTTTGTCGCTATCGAGGGCAATCGCGAGGGTGCACCCCTAAAGCCCGATCCCCAGATTGTGACAAACATCCTCGCAAAGGCCAACGTGGAGCCCTCGAGGGCTATTATGGTTGGCGACTCGGGTATCGACATTCGCACCGCAGCCGCAGCAGGCATCGACTCTGTGGGTGTTGCCTGGGGCTTCCGCTTTGCCGATGAGCTATACGAGGCTGGAGCAGAGTGTGTTGTGACTTGCTCTGCGGAGCTTCGCGACATACTTCTCTCGTAGGCTGCTCTATGCGTGGCAGTATAGCTCCACAGCTTCGGCTGTAATGCGTTTATCGCTAAGGATTATAAGGCGTTCTACTGCGTTGTGTAGCTCGCGAATGTTGCCCGTCCAGCGACGATGCTCAAGGAGGTCGATAGCACGAGGGTCGATGCTCTTTGTCTCGATGTTGTATCGCTGGCAAATCTCTGCTATAAAGTGGTTTACGAGAACCTTTATGTCCTCGATACGCTCGCGTAGGGGTGGCACGTCGATCTCAATGACACTGAGGCGATGATATAGATCCTCGCGAAAGTTGCCGAGCTCTATCTCGTGGCGTATATCCTTGTTGGTCGCCGCCACAACACGCACATCTACGGGTATATCCCTGTCGCCACCCACGCGTGTGATCTTATTCTCTTGAAGTGCTCTTAGCACCTTGGCCTGTGCCGAGAGTGCCATATCGCCAATCTCATCCATAAAGAGCGTGCCTCCGTTGGCAAGCTCAAATTTACCTTTACGCTGCTTGATGGCCGATGTGAACGACCCCTTCTCGTGGCCAAATAGCTCGCTCTCGATAAGCTCTGCGGGAATGGCTGCACAGTTGACCTCCACAAAAGGTGCTGTACATCGCAGACTCTTGAGGTGAAGCCATCGTGCAACAAGCTCCTTACCTGTGCCATTCTCACCAAGCACCAAGACTCGTGCCTCGGAAGGGGCCACAAGGTTGATCATCTGTCTTACGTGCTCGATAGCTCGCGACTCGCCGATGATCTGTTGTGTGGCACAGTTCGTGCGTTTATAGGGTGAGCGAACTGTGGAGCGGGGCACGATGGTTATCTCCGTATTGTCGCATCTGTCGAGCTTTCTAAGTGTCTCGAGTAGGCGGTTCATATCGAGCGGAATGCTGAGGTAGTCGATAGCTCCGTGACGCAGAGCCTCGACTGCTGATTCCGTCGAGGGTGTAGAGGTGACATATATCCAGGGTAGGCCGATACCCTCGATGTTGATGCCGTCGCCCACAATCACAGCGTCGATATTCTCGCTTAGGCATAGCTGCTCAGCGTCGCTCTCGGATGAGAGTTCGTAGGTGGTGAAATTCTCGAACTTTAGGCGTTCGCTGAGCGAGTTTAGCATACTTTTGGTGCGAAAGAGGAGTAAAATTTTAGTCATAGTTTGTATTTGTAAATAATTTGCATTTACTTTGTGCTGTAAACTTTCAGTTTACATATCTTACCTGTTCGACTCTCGGAGCAGTGTACTAAGCAGCAACGAGAGGGTAAAGGTGCTAATATTTTCTGTCGGTGCAATATGTCTTCGTCAGATTGAACCTTTTTGAATTAGTTAATGGCCTGAATTGAACATATTGTCGGGCTGCAACGCTCAAGATTAATAGCAAAGCAATGAGAAAGAATTATAACTTTACGCGACGTAAGCTCTACCTTCCTGAGTATGGTCGACATATCCACCAGATGGTCGACTCGCTACTCACTATTGAGGATCGCCAGGAGCGTACGCGTCAGGCCAAGGCCGTGATTGCCGTAATGGGTAACATCAACCCTATGTTGCGTGACACCGAGGAGTTCAAACACAAGTTGTGGGATCACCTCTTCATAATGTCCGATTTCAAACTCGATGTCGACTCGCCATATATGCAACCTTCACGCCATGACCTGGAGATAAAACCCCAAAAGTTGCCATATCCCCAGAGCCGCGTGATGTTCAAACACTATGGTAAGCACGCCCAGCGTTTTGTTCGCCACATTGTCGAGGCTCAGGGTCGTGCAAACGTGGGCGAGGAGGTGCTTAACGTAGCTCGCTTTATGCGTAACAAGAGCTATGAGTTCAAGCACGAGCACCCCAATAACGAGGCTATCATCCGCGACTTCCGCATAATGGCTGGCAGCGATGTCGATATTGACCTCTCGGAGGTTACAAATATGCGTAGCGAGTATCGCCAGTATCAACCCTCGCAACGCAACGCCAAGGGCAAGAAGCCGCACCAGCAGCACGCTTCGCAGCATTCGCACCAGCAGCATAGCTCGCAGCATTCACACCAGCAGCATAGCTCTGGCCATTCGCAGCAGCATCCACACGCCCAGCACACACAGCAACACGTATCGGGACACACCCACGCTCAGCATATGCATCAGCAGCGAAAGATGCAGAAGGGTGGCGTGAAGAGTGGCCCTCGCTACACTGCTCATAAGTCATAAGGTGTTATTAACCCAGCAAAAAAAGTTTATCGTTGACCAACGGTCACTCAAATAGAATAAGAGATGAAGAGATTTGTTTTGGCAGCAGTTGCCATCGTTGCAATGTTTACGTCGTGTGCCGACAATGGCACCAATACAACAATTGAGGGTCGCTTTGTGGGCGATCGTGTCGATTCGGTATTCCTCGAGCGTGTGGCCGACAGCTACAACGCTGTGGAGCGTATCGATGCAGTTAAGTTGGCCGCAGATAGTGGATTTAAGTTTGAGTTTAATGTTGAGGAGGGTGCTTCGCCACGCCTCTATCGCCTCAGCTTCAACAATGCTATTCGTCCGATAATGCTCGCCGTAGAGTCTGGTGACAACATCTATATCGACTCGGCTGGCGACATATTCCTTAACTACGAGGTGCAGAACTCCGAGGAGTCGAAGCTCATCGAGCAGTTCAACAAGGAGTACTACTCGGCCGTAGATCGCCTCGCACGCCTTAGTGAGCAGATTGCCCTGGCAGGCAAGGATATCGTCTCGCTAAATGCCCAGGCCTATGCAGCAGCCAAGGAGGCTATGCAGGCACAGGTGCGTTTTGTCGGCTCGAACCAGAATACGTTGGCTGCATTCTACGCTTCGCGTCAGCGTGTTGTTGAGGAGTATGTACCTATGCTCAATGGTAAGGGCCTCTCATTATCTCACCTCCAGGCACTCAAAGAGGGCCTCGAGGAGCGTTATCCCGACTCACCATACATCGAAGTACTCGCACGCGAAATTGCCGATACTGAGGCCTATGTGGAGCTTGCAGAGAGTGTCACAGAGCTCTCCTATCCCGACGTAACGCTCGATGATATGTATAAGAAGATGCACTCATTGTCGGACTACGAAGGTAATGTGGTGTTGCTCTACTTCTGGTCGGCAGAGCTTGCTATCTGCAACAATATCAACGCCGAGCTCAAGAGCCTCTATGAGAGGTATCACGACAAGGGCTTTGAGATCTATCAGGTGTCGGCCGATACGTCGCGTGCACTCTGGATCGAGGCTGTGCGTGCCCAGCAGCTCCCCTGGCCATCGCTCTACGGTAATAGTGACCCACGCGTCTTCTCGCTCTATGGCGTAGCAGGTGTTCCTATGGCGTATATCATCTCGCGTGACGGCACGTTGAGCAGCTGCACACTTGCCATCGACGAGCTTGAGAACGAGATTAAGAACCGACTTTAGCGATGATATACTTTGTCTCGGACATACATCTGGGAGCGGGTGATAGGCAGCAGGCACGTCGTACGGAGGCGGCATTCTGTCGTTGGTTAGATAGTGTGGCCCACGATGCCCAAGCTATCTATCTTCTTGGCGACATCTTCGATTTTTGGTTTGAGTATCGTAGGGTGGTGCCTCAGGGCTTCAGCCGCGTGCTCGGACGCTTTGCAGATCTCTCGTTGAAGGGTGTGAAGGTGGTATTTTTTACAGGCAACCACGATATGTGGTGCTACGACTACCTCACGCGTGAGTGTGGTATCGAGATAGTCCGTAAGCCGAGAGTTGTTACAATAAATGGCCTGCGACTACACCTTGCACACGGTGATAATATGAACATCAAGGGTCAGCCAATGCTACGCTTGATGAATGCCTTCTTCCGCTCGAAGGTTGCCCGCCAAATATTCAGCTGGCTCATTCATCCCGACCTTGCACTCAAGTTTGGTGGATGGTGGAGTGGCAAGTCGCGTAAGTCGCACGGTGGCGAGATGGTCACACCGCGACACCTCGGCTTCCTTGTCGACTATGCACGCGAGCACCACGCACACAACGGCGACACAGATGCCTATATCTTTGGTCATATGCACTATCCCTACAAGATAGAGGAGTCGGACTTTAAGGTGTTGTTCCTTAGCGATTGGTCGAAAACGGAGGCTGTGTATGCCGTAATGGACAGAGAGCAAAGACTTGAACTTAAAACTTTTACTATAGATGAAACAGTATCTTGACCTGCTGCGTAAGATACTTGACGAGGGTGTTGTGCGAGGCGATAGAACAGGCACTGGCACCAAAGGTATCTTTGGCCATCAGATGCGATTCAACCTCGCTGAAGGATTCCCTCTGCTCACCACCAAAAAGGTCTTTTTGAAGGGTGTAATCCACGAGCTGTTGTGGTTCTTGCGTGGCGATACAAATATTAAGTATCTCGTCGACAACGGCGTGCATATCTGGGATAGCGATGCCTTCCGCTACTATAATGAGCTTTGCGTGAAGCACGGTGTGTTGCCTGTCGACCTCGATACATTCCTTCAGGCTACAGGTGTCGAGTCGCCTATCGAGGGCTACAAATTTGGAGACCTCAACCACGTCTATGGCTATCAGTGGCGTTCGTGGCCTAAGGCTTCGGGCGAGGTGGTTGACCAGATTGCTAATGTGATACATACGCTCAAGACAAACCCTACGTCACGACGTATGATTGTCTCGGCGTGGAATGTTGCCGATGTTGAGGATATGGCTCTGCCCCCTTGCCACACTATGTTCCAGTTCTTTGTTGCCGAGGGTAAGCTCTCTTGCCAGTTGTATCAGCGTAGTGGAGATACGTTCCTTGGTGTGCCATTTAACATTGCATCGTATGCTCTGCTTACGATGATGATTGCTAAGGAGTGTGGCCTGGAGGTTGGTGACTTTGTGCATACGTTGGGCGATGCTCACCTCTACCTCAACCATCTCGAGCAGGCCGACGAGCAGCTTCAGCGTGAACCACGCGAGCTACCTAAGATGCTGCTTAATCCCAATGTAAAGTCGATATTCGACTATAAATATGAGGACTTCACGCTCGAGGGTTATGATCCTCACCCAGCAATTAAAGCACCACTATCATTCTAAATTATAACTATGGTAAGCATTATCGTTGCCGTGGCACAGAACGGCACTATTGGAGATAAGAATTCACTCTTGTGGCACATTAAGGAGGATATGCGCTTCTTCCGCACAACGACCTCGGGTCACGCAGTGATTATGGGACGTAAGACCTTCGAGTCGCTGGGCTCGAAGCCACTCCCTAAGCGTACAAACATCGTCATCACTCGCCAGGATGTTGAGTTCGAGGGTGCTCTCACGGCTCACTCCTTGGAGGAGGCTATCCGTATGGCCGAGGGCGATGAGGAGGTATTTGTAATCGGCGGAGCACAGATCTATGCCGAGGCTTTGAAGTGTGCCGATAGGTTGTATCTCACGCTCGTTGAGCGAGACTACGAGGGCGACACCTCATTCCCAGAGATCGACTATCGCTACTGGCAGCTTGTTGCAGAGGAGCGTCACGAGCGTGGCGAGGAGTTTGAGTATCCATTCTCGTTCCTTACGTTCGATAGAGTAAAACTCTAACGCACGCATAATATATATAAAGAATTAGGGGTTGTCCGTAGTGGACAACCCCTAACTTTTTGTCATTCGTAAGATGATTACTTACCGAGACCCATCTGGTCGATGAGAGCCTGAGTCTGTGGCTTGTGACCACGGAAGTTAACGTAGAGATCCATAGGATGCTCGTGACCGCCCTTCTCCAAAACCTCAGTGCGGAACTTGTTAGCAACCTCCTCAGAGAAGATGCCCTTCTCCTTGAAGTATGAGTAAGCATCAGCTGCGAGAACCTCAGCCCACTTGTAGCCATAGTAACCTGTAGCGTAGCCACCGCTGAAGATGTGAGTGAACGCAGGACCCATAGCACAACCCTCAGCGATAGGAAGAACCTGAGTAGAAGCGATAGCCTTGTTCTCGAACTCAAGAATATCACCAGTGTAAGGCTCAGTGATAGTGTGCCAAGCCATATCGAGCATGCCGAACGAAAGCTGACGTACGTTGAAGTAAGCAGCGAGGTAGTTCTTAGCAGCGATGAGCTTCTCGATGAGCTCTGCAGGCATAGCCTCACCTGTCTGGTAGTGCTTAGCCCAGAGGTCGAGATACTCCTTCTCAGTAGCCCAGTTCTCCATAATCTGTGATGGAAGCTCTACGAAGTCACGCTTAACAGATGTGCCGTTGATAGACTCGTACTTACCCTTAGCCAAGATGCCGTGCAAGCCGTGGCCAAACTCGTGGAGGAATGTTGTGAACTCGTCGAAAGTAAGCAATGATGGAGTGTTTGCAGTAGGCTTTGTGAAGTTCATCACGAGCTGCACCAAAGGACGCTGCTCAACACCGTCAACAACCTTAACACCGCGGAACTCAGTCATCCAAGCACCTGCACGCTTAGACTCGCGTGGGAAGAAGTCGAGGTAGAGAATAGCCAAGACCTTGTCGGTTGCATCCTTAACCTCGTATACAGTAGCCTCAGGGTTGTAAGTCTCGATGTTGTCAACCTGCGTAAATGTCAAGCCGTAGAGCTTGCCAGCAAGCATAAATACAGCCTCCTTGACATTCTCGAGCTGGAGGTAAGGCTTGATCTGCTCGTCGTTGATAGAGTACTTAGCCTCCTTGTACTTCTCGTTGTAGTAGCCCCAATCCCAAGGCATAAGCTCGCCCTCGAAGCCGAGAGTCTTAGCGAACTCAGTTACTGCCTTAACGTCCTCGTGAGCGTAGCCGAGAGTAGCGTCGCAAAGCTCCTGCAAGAAGTCGTTAACAGTCTTAGTATTCTCAGCCATCTTCTCCTCCAAGACGTAGTCAGCGTAGCAGTTGTAGCCAAGCAACTGAGCAATCTTAAGACGGAGCTCAGTGATAGTGCGGATAACCTCGAGGTTGTCGTTCTCGCCACCGATACCACGTGTGTTGTAAGCACGGTAGAGCTGCTCCTTGAGGTCACGCTGTGAAGAGTAGGTCATAAATGGACCATAGCTTGGAGCCTGGAGAGTAACTGTCCAGCCCTCCTGGCCACGAGCCTCAGCATCGGCCTTCAAGCCCTCCTTAACGAACTCAGGAAGCTCAGCAACCTTTGCCTCGTCAGTGATGTTGAGTGAGAAGGCGTTGGTTGCAGCCAAAGCATTCTGACCGAACTTCAATGTAGCCTGTGAGAGCTCAGTAGAGTACTTGCGGTAGAGCTCCTGCTGCTCGCCCTCGAGCAAAGCACCAGAACGTACGAAGCCGTTGTAAGTCTCCTCCAAAAGCTGCTTGTCCTCCTGGTCGAGATCCAAAGACTCACGCTTGTCGTATACAGCCTTTACTCGCTTGAAGAGCTCAGGGTTGAGCGAGATGTCGTTGCCAAGCTCAGTGAGCTTAGGGGTGATGTTGTTAGCACGGTAGAGCTGCTCCTTAAGGTCACGCTGCGATGAGTAGGTCATGACTGGGCCATAGCTTGGAGCCTGGAGAGTTACTGTCCAACCCTGCTCGCCACGTGCCTGGGCATCTGCTGCAAGGCCCTCCTTAAC